>CAZUDB010000015.1:0-62074 GCA_964619055.1 uncultured Rhodospirillaceae bacterium | reverse complement strand
CCCTATCCCTCCTGGCAGAAGGTCAGGCGGTTGCCGAAGGGGTCCGTGAGTGTCAGTTCGCGCGTGCCCCAGGGCGTCTCCTCGGGCGGGCCGGGCCTGGCGTATTTGTAGCCCTTGGCCGCCAGCGCCTCGGAAAACCCGGTGACGTCATCGATGTCGAAGCGGATATGCGCGCCCGGCGAGGCGTCGCCATGGTGTTCGGACAGATGTAACTCACACCCGACCACGGCAACGGCCATGTACAGGGGCAAATTCTCCCCAAAGCGATGCTCGAACACGAGACGCCCGTCCAGAAAGCCCAGGTAAAACGCCTTGGCCTTTTCTTCGTCGAAAATCCGCATCACCGGCACAACTTGAGTCATGGTCTTTCCCCCCTCTCTTCAGCATTCATCGGGCCGATCCCCGGCCCATCAAGCCACCTGGTGCACCCGCACGTCGGCCGCCAGCCGCCCCACATCGGCGGGCGTGAACTGGGCGGCGGAGGCTTGCAGGCAATCGGCGGCACCCACGGCGGTGGCCAGGCGGAGCGCCTCGGCCGGGTCCGCGCCCGCCGTCCAGGCCGTCGCCAGCGCGCCGAAAAAGCAATCGCCCGCGCCGGTCGGGTTGACGGCGGCAATGGCCGGCGGTTCGGCGTGCCACGCCCCCTGCCGGCACATCAGGACCGCACCGGCGGCGCCCAACGTGATACACGCGACGGCAATCCCCTCAGCGCGGAGGTGGCGGGCGGCGGCCAGGGCGGCGGGCGCATCCGCCACCGGGCCGCCCAGCATGGCCGCAATCTCATCGCCGTTGACCTTGATGGCGAAGGGGCCAGCGTCGATGGCCTCCATCAGCGGCTCGCCGTGGGTGTCGACCCACACCGGCCGGGGCGCCACCGCCGCGCCATGGGGACCGTGCCCGCCGTGGGCGGCGAAAATCAGGTCCGACAGGCCGCCACGGGCGACGCCGGGCGGCAAACTGCCGCTGATCACGGCCACATCCGCCTGCGCCACCACCGTCCCCACATCCTCCACGAAGCTCCGCCAGTCGTCATCGGCGATGACCGGTCCCGGCTCGTTCATCACCGTGGAGCCATGGCCGTCGGTGACGATGAGGCAG
This sequence comes from uncultured Rhodospirillaceae bacterium, assembly GCA_964619055.1. GTDB lineage: Bacteria > Pseudomonadota > Alphaproteobacteria > Rhodospirillales > Defluviicoccaceae > CAYVUM01. The sequence continues at coordinate 60,976 of CAZUDB010000015.1, read as the reverse complement.
GTGCGGGTCTCCCCCGCGATCCAGGTCCAGTGCCCCTCCAGCCCTTCCGTAATCGCCAGGTCGGCGGCGTGGCGGCCGGCATGGCCCGCCAGCATGCCCGCGGCCGTCACCCGGTGGCCGAGTCGGCACGCGGCGCGGGCCACGTTGACCCCCTTGCCGCCCACCATCACCGACACCGCCTGGGCACGAAACACGCCACCGATCGCGAACCCCGGGACGGTGTGGGTGCGATCGATGGCCACGTTCGGCGTGACGCACAGGATCGAGACAGGAGAGGTCGCGGCCAAGGTCCGACGCGCCCGCTACAGGTAGGGGCGAAGGCCGTCGAGAAGCGGGCCCACGTGCTTCTCATAGCGGCGCCAGCGTTGGACGGACCCGGTGTAGATCGGCTTTCGCACTTGCTGCACGCTGGCGGTGTTGACCACCCGCTTGTTCTCAAAAAACCGCAGGCACGCATCGTCCCACGCCAAGCCGCAGGCCGCGATCAGGCGCCGGGTTTCGGCTTCCGGCTCGGCCACCAACGCCTCATAGCGGATGTCGACAATGGGCAGCTTCAAATCCTCCTGCCAATGCTGCATCAGGCGGCGATACTGGCCGTAGTAGCCGGCGAGCGCAGCCAAGTCGCAGGCTTCGGGCAGGGTCGCCTGAAAGTCCTGAAAAAAGCAGGAAAGGCAGGTGTCCACGGGATCGCGCACGCAATGGAGGATCGTCGCCTTGGGATAGAGGCAGCGGATCAGGCCCAGGTGGCGGAAGTTGGTGGGAAGCTTGTCGGAGACGCGCCTCGCACCGGGGCCAAGCGCCTGCAGGCGGGGCAGATGGCGGGCCACGATCGCATCCAGATGCTCGGCCGTCACCTGCGCCATGCACGCGGGGTACGGAACGGCCGTGCGCGCCACCGCCGGCAGATCGCGGGCGATGATGGCGATGTCGGTCAACTCGCCGGCGCCCGCGGCGTGCGGGTGGCTGTCCAGGATCTGCTCAACCAGGCTGGTGCCCGAGCGCGGCATGCCGACAATGAACACCGGCAGCTCCGTCTCCGCGCTCGAGCGCGCCAGGCTGGCATGCCGCTCCGGCGCAAAGGCCTCGATCATCGCCGTGGTGTCGGCCGTCAGCGCCGTGTCATCAAACCGGACGCCACGGGCGCGCACCGCGTTGGCCTCGGCGACGTGCGAAAAGGCCGTCTCCACGGCACCGAGACGGTCATGGAGATGGCCGAGGCGAACGTGCAGCGCGCTTAAGTTCTCCGGATCGCGGCACTGGGCCAAGGCCCGCTCAACACGGTCCACCGCCCCCGCCGCTCGATCCAGCGCCAAGGCAACGTCCGCGAGCTGAATCGACAACGCGACACGATCGCCCTTGGATTTGAAGCCGGCCTGCACGGCGGCGTCGGCCGCGACCGCGTCACCACGCAGAAGGTGCAGCCGAGCGGCCAGCGCATGGCGTTGGGGATGATCGGGGGCCAGCGTGGTCAGGCGGGCGTGCCAGGCTTCGGCCTCCCCGATCCGACTAAGCCGGATCAGGATGGGAACCGCGTCCGCTAACGGTTGCGGATCTCGAGGGTCCAGGGTCGCCGCGCGCGCCAACACATCGAACGCCGTTCGCAGCCGTCCCTCCGCCGCTCGGCACAGGGCGAGATTGCAGAGCGTCGGCACCAGCGCGGCTGAAGGCTGGTGACGGGCCAATCCCTGTTCCAGAACGGCAACCGCTTCGCCGACCCGGCCCACGTCGAACAACAGCTCGGCGAGCGTGTTCAACTCCGCGAGCGCCGTGGGCTCCAGCGCCAGGGCCTGGCCGAAATGATGGATCGCCCAGTCCACATCGCCGGCCCGCCGCGCCAAGCGCGCGAGACCGGTGTGGGCTCGACGGTTCGGTCCACCGGCCTTCAGGGCCCGCTCGAACACGGCCGCTGCAGCGTCATACTGCCCAGCCTCGGCCAGGGCTTCCGCGCGGGCCACCAGGTCGTTGGCCGGCGGATCGTCGGGCGCCAGGTCGCGGGGGGGTGGCGGTTTGGCAGCGGTGTTCACGTTTGTCAGCGATCCCTTGCAGCCCGCACCGGCATGAACCCCGACTTTGGCGGGTTTGAGCAAGGCAGGCAAGCAAGGCCTCCGACCCCATCGGATTGCTGAGAGGGAACGGGGCGCTTACACACTGATGGAGTGCGAAACGGAACACAAAGACTCTGGGAGGAACAGCGATGACGGGCAGGATCGATGCGCGACTACAGGCCTTGGGGATCACGCTACCGGAACCGCCGGCCGCCGTGGCCGCGTACGTTCCGTTTGTCGCCATCGGCGACCTGATCTTCATTTCCGGACAGTTGCCCATAGCTGAGGGCGCTGTCCTGTATGCGGGCCGACTCGGCTCGGGCGTTAGCATCGAAGCGGGCTATCAGGCGGCGCGCCAAGCAGGCCTCAACGTGTTGGCGCAGGCACGCGCGGCCTGCGATGGCGACCTGGACCGCGTCACCCGGATCGTTAAGCTCGGCGGGTTCGTGGCCTGCACGGCGGAGTTCACGGACCACCCCAAGGTGATCAACGGCGCATCGGACCTGATGCTGGACGTCTTCGGCGAGACGGGTCGCCACGCCCGCTTTGCCGTCGGAGCCCCGTCCCTGCCGCTGGGCGTTGCCGTCGAAATCGAGGCGATTGTGGCCATTGCCTAAGGATTGGTCCCGGTTCGATAGAGTGCTCGGTGTAACGCTGCCCACGAATTGATCACATAAGCGCGAAGCGGCACGGCCAAAGGCCAAAGACGGCGATCAATGGCCTTCTCCACCGGGAAAGCTGTTGTTTTCACGTCTCCAGATCGCTATTGCTGTTTGCCTATTTGATGAATGCCGCGCTCCGACTTCGGAGAAGACGGCGTGAAGCAGGGATCGAAACGTGCCGGCGACGGACAAAGACAGCACAGCCGCATTTGTTGCGGCCAATCACTATTCCTGCTTAGGGACGGAGCAGCCCGCCGTTCGGCCCCTGATCTGGGGTTCGACCCCCGGTTGTGCCGATCATTGCCGGTGGCCTTTCCGCCCCCAACCGGCCATCACCCGCCATACCGACCAAGCAAGGGAGTCTCGTCGAGATGTCTGAACCCCGTCGTGCCCGCCGGCTGACCGGCGCGCTAACCTCGCTCGCCGCCGTGGCCGCCGTGGCGTTGGGCTTAACCGCTGGTGCCGCCCACGCCGATACGGTCCGCTGGAAAGTGCCCGTCGGCTTTCCGTCAACCCTGCCGGCGCTGGGCGATACCATCCCCTGGGTCGCCGAAATGCTCAAGAATTCGACGGACGGCAACATCCAGTTCAAGATCTTCGAGCCCGGCAAGCTGGTGCCGGCGTTCCAGATCATGGAAGCCGTCAAGGACCAGAAGGTCGACGCCGGCTATACCTGGATCGGCTACGACATGGGCAAGATCCCGGCCCTGCCGTTGCTGTCCGCCGTTCCCTTCGGCATGGAGCCGTGGGAGTACATTGCATGGTGGTACCACGGCAACGGCAAGGAGCTGGCCGCGGAACTCTACGAGCCACACAACGTGCATCCGGTGCTGTGCGGGATCATCGGCCCCGAAACGGCCGGCTGGTTTCGCGAGGAGATTACCTCCCTCGATCAAATCAAGGGCTTGAAGATCCGCTTCGCAGGCTTGGGCGGCAAGGTCATGCAGAAGGCCGGGGCCTCGGTGACGATGTTGCCGGGTGGCGAGATTTTCCAAGCCTTGGAAAAGGGCGCCATCGACGCCACCGAATTTTCACTCCCCGAAGTCGACCAGCAACTGGGCTTTAACCAGATCATCAAGAACAACTACTTCCCGGGCTGGCACCAGACCTTCACAACCATGCACCTGATCGTCAACAAAGACGTGTGGGAAGCTTTGCCGGACGATAACAAAGCCATGATCGACATGGCTTGCATGGCCGGTGTGACCTTCGCACTGTCAAAATCGGAAGCCAACCAAGGGCCAATTCTTGCCGGTTTCGGCGAGAAGGGTGTCACGCCACGTAGGTTGCCGGACGACGTGTTGGTGCAGCTCTACAATCTGACGGAAGAGGTGCTCGCCGAAGAAGCGGCCAACGATGAAATGTTCGCCAAGATCTTGGCCTCTCAACGCGACTTCCGGAAGAACTATAATCTGTGGAAGAGCTTCGGCTATCTGCCCCGCGATTTCCAAGATAAAATCGCCGGTGACGCGTCAACGCCGGCCGAAAGCGCCGAGCAAAAGCAATAATACCGACCGCTCAAGCCTCTAGGGATAACCGGCGGATGGAAGGCATCGACTAATGAGCGGGACTCCACAGTCGTCCGGCTCGGAGCCCCACATCGATGTCGAGGCGCTGCTCCACCACACGGAACTTCCGCACACAAAGATTTCCCGCGTCCTTGACCGCTTCGTCAAGGGCGTGGGCGATCTGGTGTCGTGGCTGTGGGTGGTGTTGGTGCTCGTCATCGTTTCCAACGTGACGCTGCGCTATGCCTTCGGGCGGGGCTATATCGAGCTCGAGGAAGCTCAATGGCACATCTACGCCATCGGCTGGCTAATCGGCCTTTCCTATTGTGTTCAGAACGACAGCCACATCCGCATCGATATCCTGCACGATCGCTTTCGTCTGCGAACCAAAGCTTGGGTCGACTTTCTTGGCATTCTGTTTTTCCTGATCCCCTACACATTTATTGTTCTGCGTTATTCACCGGAATGGATCGCCTATTCTTACCAGACGGGTGAAATCTCCGATGCTCCGGGAGGCCTAGCCCATCGCTGGGCCATCAAGGCCGTTATGTTCATCGCCTATGCTATTTTGATGATAGCCGCCATATCGCGACTCTCGCGCGCGGCCGCCGTGTTGTTCGGTGGCAAAAACACAATCAGCCGGGATTAAGCGTCAATGGAACTGAACGAAGTCCTGGCGATCTTGATGTTCGTCTCGTTTATCTTTTTGTTGTTTGTCGGCTTTCCCGTTGCCTGGACACTCGGCGGCATCGCGGTCGTTTTCGCCGGGATTTCGATTTTCTGTGATACCTACCTGGATACCTTCATCGGTATCGACTGGCGATACGTCTCCCTGGTCGTAGACGATCTGTGGAACGCCATGCAGAACTGGGTGCTGGTGGCGCTGCCCATGTTCATCTTCATGGGGCTCATGTTGGACCGCTCCGGCATTGCCGAACAGATGATGGAGAGCTTTACCAAACTGTTCGGCAAAGTTCGCGGAGGCCTGGCGATGACGATCACGATCATCGGCATCCTGCTTGCCGCCTCCACCGGCATCATTGGCGCGTCGGTCGTCTTGCTGACGTTGCTGGGCCTGCCGATCATGTTGAAGAACAATTACAAGAAAGAACTTGCCGTCGGCACGATTTGTTCCGCGGGCACACTCGGCATCCTGATTCCGCCCTCGATCATGCTGGTGATCATGGCCGACCGCCTGTCCATGTCCGTGGGCGACCTGTTCTTGGGCGCAGTCTTCCCGGGCCTGCTGCTGGGCCTTCTATACGTCGTCTACATCATGGCCGTCTCCACCCTGAATCCGGAGGCGGCTCCACTGCCTAAGGACGTGGAGCCGGTAACGACCAAGGTCGTGCTTGGCGTCGTGCGGGCGGCCGTACCGCCGGCGCTGCTGATCCTGGCCGTGCTGGGCACGATCTTCTTCGGCATCGCCACGCCCACGGAAGCCTCGGGCGTCGGTGCCTTTGGCGCCACCCTACTCGCCGCCTGGAACAGACGACTTAGCATCAAAGTGCTCCGGGAAACCGTTCAGCAAACGACCAGCACGACGGCGTTCATCTTCGGCATCTTCGTCGGCGCAAGCGCCTTCGCCCTTGTGCTGCGTGGCCTCGGCGGCGACGAGTTGATTTCGGACGCCATCCTGGGCCTCGATCTGGGCGCGCACGGCACGATCATCTTCATCATGCTGATCGTGTTTCTGCTCGGTTTCGTGCTGGATTGGATTCAGATCGTGCTGATCGTGCTGACCCTGGTGGCACCGGTCGTGAAGTCGTTTGCCGGCGATTTCGGCATGACCGAGCAATACACGCTGGTCTGGTTCACCGTACTATTTGCCGTCTGCCTGCAGACGTCGTTTCTGTCGCCGCCCGTGGGCTTTGCGTTGTTTTATCTGAAGGGGGTGGCGCCACCGGAGGTGACGGTCGCGCACATTTACCGCGGGATCATCCCGTTCGTGCTGATCCAACTGATCGGTCTCGCCATCGTCTACTTCATGCCACAGATCGTGACTTGGCTGCCGCAACAGGCCTACGGCTAGGCTGACACGTCACGACGCCGGCAGAACGCTCTCCAGCCAGCCCCGCATGTGACCGGCCACCTCCTCCCACGCCGGGTCCAACATCATGGCATGGGGAAAGCCCTTAAAGACGACTGGCTCGACCCCGAAAGCGCGGCCGGTCTCGCGCACGGACGTGGCCGTGATGCAGGTGTCGCGTTCGGCACCGAGCACCAGTACGGGCACATCGCGCCGACCGCGCGACGGCGGCAGGTCCCGAAACGTCATGTCCATCATCACCGCATCCGACTCCGGCTCTGCCGGCGGCATCACGTTGGCGATCCAGTCATCGGGAGTGTCTTCCCGGAACAGCGCCTTTTTAGCCGCCCTGAAGCTCGCCGCAGCCGGCCCTTCCCGCTGCATGCGGGCCAGGCCCTGGAACATGGCGGGATTGGCGAAAGCCGCCGACAATGCACTGGCAAACAAGCCATGGGGCGGTGCGGAACACATCAACACGGCGGCCGGCACCGTGTCACCCGCAGCGAGGATTTTCTGTACGATCATGCCACCCATAGAGTGGCCGACCAGGACGGGCGGCTGCGACAGCCCTGCGGCGACGGCGCGCACATCGGCGATGTAGTCGGCAAGCCGTGTCGTCTTGATCGAGTCCCGACCCGAACTGGCCCCGTGGCCGCGCACACTGACCGCCTTCGCCGTCCAGCCATGGGATGCAAAATAGGGCAAAAAAAATGGGGCCCACTGCCGTGCCGACGAGTAGGCACCGTGGACGAACAGCAGCGGCGTCGGGTGGGCAGCGAGGCCTTCCTTGGGCCGCGCGCTCAACACCTCCAAATCGAAGGATGTCGGGTCAGCGGCGCTCACTGCACAACCCTCAGCTTGGGTGCGGGCTCCAAGGCGTCGAGCCATGCCAGAATACGCTCCGCCACCGCGTCCCAGCCCACGTCCAGCATCATGGCGTGCCCGATGCCGGGCATGACCTCGGAGCGGGTTCGGTAGGTACGGGCGGTCTCATCGCTGGCGCTGGACGAAACTAAGGCATCGTGCTCGGCCGCGAGCACCAGAACCGGTAGGTCCAGATGCGGGCGCGACGGCGGCAACGTGAAGCCGAACGGGTCGGGGCCCAGCATATCGAGGATGGCGAGCGGGGATTCGAGCCCGAAGCGGGGCAGAATGCGAAGGACGGCCTCATCGTCCATGGCATCCGAGAATAGGCCTCGCTTAATGAGGGAGAGATCGGCCATGGCCGGTCCGAAGGTCTGCATCAGGGCGAGCTGCATCAAGAGATTTGACCGGAACAGGGCCATCTCTATCCAGGTGCCGACCAGACCGTGCGGCGGCGGCGACGCCATCAGGACAGCCGCAGGATAAGAGGCCCGGTGCAGACAGGACTGGACGACGAGCCCCCCCATGGAGTGCCCAACGAGAATCGGCCGCGCCGGCAAGCTTTCCGCCACCTGCTCCACGTCCTCCGCATAATCCGAGAGGCGCGCAGTCAACAAGGTGCTCAGATCACCGCCAGGACCATGACCGCGCAGATTCACCGCGTGGACTTGCCAACCACGGTCGGCGAAAGCATCGAGAAAGTGAGCATGCCACACCCACGCGGCACCATAGGCCCCGTGCACGAATAAAAGCGGCGCCGATCGCCGGCCCTGCGCCGGCTCCCGGCTGATCACGTCCAGGTCCATGGTCCATCTCGCCATTGCATCAGTCAGGCCGGAACCGTAAACCAATGATTGCGTCAACCCAACTCTGGCCTGCCGGCCATCTCGGCATGGCCGGGTTGCGTCGAACGGTGGCTTGGTGCGTCCAGGTGACCACGAGCGGGCCGCAAGCGCTTGGCACAACTTAGGTTTTCGGCTGCGACCCCCAAGACGTGCACACCAATCTGGGCAATCATGACTATCGTTGATCCGAACATCTTTCTGCGGGACCTGTTCACAGCCGCGCTTGATGCCGTCGATCCGGCAGCGGGCGTCGTCCGCAACTTGCCCGAGCCGCCGCGCGGCCAGACCATCGTCCTTGGAGCCGGCAAGGCATCCGCCGCCATGGCCAAGGCCGTAGAGGACCACTGGCCAGGCCCGCTGGAGGGATTGGTGGTCACCCAGCGTGGCTACGGCGTGGCAACGGATCGCATTGCCGTCGTCGAGGCTGACACGCCGACGCCCAATGAGACCACGTATCGCGCCGCCGAGCGGACGCTGGAGCTGGCTCGTAGCGCCGGCCCTCAGGACTTGGTGCTGGCCCTCATTTCCGGCGGTGGCTCGGCTTTGCTGACGCTGCCGGCAGTGGGATTGGAAGCACGGGAAACCGCGCGCATCCACGATGCCCTGAAACGCTCGGCTGCCAGCCTGACGGAGATCAACACGGTCCGCCGTCACCTGTCCGCCATCAAAGGCGGGCGTCTGGGGCTCGCTGCTGCTCCGGCCCCAGTCGTTTCCCTGATCGTCTCCGACATCTCGGATGACGACCTGGCCGCGATTGCTTCCGGTCCGACCGTGCCCGACCCGTCCACGGCGGCGGCGGCACGCGCCGTGTTGGACCGCTATCGCATTGAACGGACCGCCGCCGTTGATGCCCACCTGGCCGACGTGCGTTCCGAGACGCCCAAGCCGGGCGATCCGCGCTTTGACCGTAACCGGGCCATTGTGATCGCGAGCCCGCGCATGGCCTTGAGTGCCGCAGCCGCAGCAGTCCGCGCCGGAGGTGCCACGCCCGTGATTCTCGGTCACGCGATCCAGGGTCATGCCGGCGAAATCGCGGCCACCCAGGCGAGCCTGGCACTGGAAGTGGTCCACGAACGCGAGCCCACGGCCGCACCCCGGGTCCTGCTGTCCGGCGGCGAGAGTGCGCTCACCCGAACAACTGGTGGCTCCGGCGAAGGAACCAGCAACCGGGGCGGGCGCAATGGGGAGTTTCTGATTTCGCTGGCCCTGGCACTCAACGGCCAGGGCGGCATTCATGCGATCGCGTGCGACACGGATGGACTGGACGGAACGGGCGAATACGCCGGTGCGATCATCGGACCTGATACGCTGGCGAGGGCCCGTGCCGCCGGCCTGGATCCACGCGGGCTGCTCGCCAACAACGACACACAGGCGTTCTTCGCGGCCCTGGGTGACCTGGTCGTCACAGGCCCCACGCTCACCAATGTCAACGATTTCCGGGCTATCTTGATCCTTTAGAGCGGAGTCCGTGCGAAGATTGGCAATGGCATGCAGACGCTCCCCATGGACGAAGACCACGAAGCGCGTTTCCGGCGCAATGCTGCTCACGGTCGTCATGCTGGCCAACGGCAGCCATGCTGCGGAAACCGATGCCAATCCGGACGCGGCGTCTCCCGATAGCACGGCGGCGCAGCCCCGCTTCGCCCCGTACCCGGCTCCGCGTCTGGCCGTAGTGCTGACGGACGAAGATCGGGAAAGTGCGTGGTGGAACGCCATGTCCGCCGCCCTCGACAACTTTCGGGCCGGCAATCTGCTCGAAGCCGAAAGGCAATGGATGATCGCCGCCGACTACGCCCGCGGCTTCGGGCCGGAGACGCTTCGCCTCGCCACCACCTTGAGCAACCTGGGCGAGCTGTATCGAGATCAGGGTCGTGTCTATCAGGCCAAGCCGCTGCTGGAGCAGGCCCTGGAAATTCGTGAGCTGCGCCACGACGGGCGCCATCGTGAGATCATCGAAAGCCTGAGCGCCCTTGCCGATCTGTCACTTCGCCTGGGACGACCCGGTGAAGCGGCTGAACGGCTGAAACGGGCGCGCGCGCTCGCCCAGTCCATGTACGGGCCGCTCGACATGGGTGTCGCCACCTTGGTGACCAGCCAGGGCGTGGTGGCGCTCGAACAGGGATACATTGACGAGGCCGCCGACTTCCATCGGCTGTCCTTGTCCATCCGCGAGAAGCTGCTCTCCGCCGACCACCTCGAAGTTGGGCTCGGCCTCTACTTCCTCGGGCAAGCGCTGGATCGGCAGGGAAACATCGAGGCGGTCCTCCCCCTCTACGAGCGCGCCCTCGGCATTTGGGAGGCGCAGCTCGGCGACCACCCGCGCGTGGCCGATCTGCTGATCGAGATTGCAGCCCTAAAAGAGGCCGTGGGGGATATGGAAGCGGCCGTAGACCTGTATGCGCGGGCCGGCGCCATCGAAGAGGCCGTCAGTGGCTCCGCCCATCCCCGCTTAGCCCGCACCTTGAGCCGCTTGGCGACTCTCCATCATCTGCTTGAGGATTATGCCGTCGCCGAGGAGCAGTATGGCCGCGCCATCGAAATCTGGACCGTCGTTCACGGACCGCGCTCGCCGGAGTTGGTTCAGGTCCTGCGTGACTACGCACAGTTGCTGCGCGAGACCGCGCGAACCGAACAGGCAACGCAGGTGGAAGCGCGTGCGCGCGAGATCTGGGATGAGATCGAGGCCTACGGGCGCTGACTGCATCATTGCGGCCACAGCGCTATTGCGGTGGCGGCATCACACAGTCGTATGTGGCCAACACCGGCGTCATCAGCGGACAACTGACGTAGGAGAAATCCCGAAATTGCGCCGTCCGGCCGCGGCTGTTGCAGCGCGCCTCGGCCTCCGCATCAATCGTCAACTGGCTGGTGGCCAGGCCCGAATAACAGAACGCCACTTCCGTCAACACCTCAGGTTCCTTGCGAAACTCCGGATTGTCGCGATCGAATTCGCCGGGCCGAAACTCGTAGGGCTCGGTCACACCGCAGCCGGCAACCAAAATGGCGAACAGCACGAGTCGCACAGCCGCCATGTCACTGGTCCTCCTCAGCCAGGGACATCAACAGGGCATTGCCGCCGGATGCCGTGGTGTTGATGGTGAGCGTCCGCTCGGTGGCAAAGCGGTGGAGGTAGCGCGGACCGCCGGCCTTGGGCCCAGTCCCAGACAGGCCTTCGCCGCCGAAAGGCTGCACCCCGACGACTGCACCGATCATGTTGCGATTGATATAGCAGTTGCCGACGCGAACCCGTTCCGCCACGGCGCGGGCGAAGCCATCGACCCGGCTATGAATTCCGAGCGTGAGACCGTAGCCGGCCCGGTCGATGGCGTCCAACACGGACTCAATCCGGCTCGCCGCATAGGGAATCACGTGCAGAATCGGGCCAAACACCTCGCGCTCCAGTTGCTCCATGCGCTCGATCCGAAAAGCGCGCGGGGCAAAGAACGTGCCGTGCTCGACGGCGCCGTTGACGGGTGCCACGGCCAGCGCCTGTCGCTGTCGCCCCATGTGAGCGGCATGAGCCTCAAGCCCGGCCTTGGCATCACCATCGATCACCGGTCCCACGTCCGTTGACAGCAGGGCCGGATCGCCCACCCGCAACTCGGCCATGGCACCGGCCAATAGTTCCTCAATCCGCGGAGCGACGTCGGCTTGGACAAACAGCACGCGCAACGCCGAACAACGCTGGCCACAACTGCGAAAGGCGGAGGTCACCACGTCCTCCACGACCTGCTCCGGCAGGGCTGTTGAGTCGACGATCATGGCATTCAGGCCGCCGGTCTCGGCGATCAGGGGCACGATCGGCCCGGTGCGCGCGGCCAGGGCCCGCTGGATCAGGTGGGCAACCTCCACCGAGCCCGTGAAAGCAATGCCGCCGACGCGTGGGTCATCGACCAAGACAGCACCGCTGTGGCCGTCCCCGAGGACGAGGTTCAAAACATCGCCCGGCACGCCGGCCTCGTGCAGCAATTGGACGGCGCGGTACGCGATCAGCGGCGTTTGCTCGGCGGGCTTGGCGACGACCGCATTGCCGGCGGCAAGCGCAGCCGCGACCTGACCCGTAAAAATCGCAAGCGGAAAGTTCCACGGGCTGATGCAAGCAAAAACGCCGCGCGCCCGAAGGCTCAAGCGATTGCTTTCCCCCGTGGGGCCGGGAAGCGCTTCCGGCTCGGCAAACTCCGTGCGGGCACGGACGGCATAATAGCGCAGAAAATCGACGCCTTCGCGCACCTCGGCAACGCCGTCCGGCAGGGTTTTGCCGCCCTCACGCACGAGCAGCGCCAGCATCTCGGGCATGGCGGCCTCAAAAGCATCGGCGGCGCGCTCCAGACAAGCCGCGCGTTCCTCCGCCGGGGTCTTGTCCCAGCCGCGCCAGCTTGTCTCCGCCGCGGTAACGGCAGCAGCAACGGCCGTGTGGGAGGCGCCATGGACCTCGCCAATCTTAAGGCGCAGGTCGGCGGGACTGTAGCGGGTCTCGGTAGCCCCATTACGGAGCCGCCGCCCCGCCACCAGCGGCTCGGCACTCCAATCCCGTTCGGCAGCGGCCATGTCCACGGCCAGTGTGCGCAGTGTCGCCGGATCGCTCAAGTCAAGGCCGCGGGCGTTACGGCGGCTGGGGCCGTACAACGCGCTCGGTACCGGAATCTCCGGGTGAGGCTTGGATTTGAAAGCGGCCATCTTGGCGACAGGATCGGCCACGATCTCAGCGATGGGCAAGGTTTCGTCGACGATGCGGTTGACGAAGGAGTTGTTAGCGCCGTTCTCAAGGAGCCGACGGACCAGATAGGCGAGCAGATCCTCATGGCTGCCCACGGGCGCATAGACCCGGCAACGCACGCGCCGCTCGGGCGCCGCGTTGACACCGGAGCCGATGAGGCCGCGATAGAGCGCCTCCCCCATGCCGTGGAGGCGCTGAAACTCGAAGCCATCGCGGTCGTTGCCGGCCAGTTCCAAGACGGTCGCGACGGTGTGGGCGTTGTGTGTGGCGAATTGCGGATAAAACGCATCGCCAGCCGCCAAAAGTCGCCTGGCGCATGCGATGTAGGAGACGTCCGTGGCGGGCTTGCGGGTGAACACGGGGTAGCTTTCGAGGCCCTGCTCCTGGGCCTGTTTGATTTCCGCATCCCAATAGGCGCCCTTGACCAGGCGGACGGCCAGCCGCCGGTCATGGCGGCGTGCCAGATCCGCAAGCCAGTCGATCAGCGGCACCGCCCGCCGCTGATAGGCCTGGATCGCCAACCCGAAACCGGACCAGCCGGCTAGGCCGGGCTCCGCCACCACCCGCTCGACCACATCCAGGGTCGGCTCCAGGCGATCCGCCTCCTCCGTGTCGATACAAAGGCCGATGTCCACGGCCTTAGCGGCGTGGGCCAGCTCCATCACCCGAGGTAGCAGCTCCGCGATCACCCGGTCATGCTGGGCCATTTCGAACCGCGGATGGAGGGCCGAAAGCTTTATGGAAACGCCTGGGCCATCCAACGGGCCCCGCCCCGCCGAGGCTGCACCCACGGCCTTGATGGCGTGGAGGTAGGAGGCCTGATACGCCGCCGCGTCGGCAGCGGTGTGAGCCGCCTCCCCTAGCATGTCGTACGAGTGTAGATAGCCGTGCGCTTCGTCCGCCCGGGCGCGCTCCAGCGCCGTCTCGATCCGTTGACCCATCACGAACTGGCGACCGATGATCCGCATCGCCCGGATCATGGCCTGGCGGATGATCGGCTCCCCCGATCGTGAGACGAGCCGGCGAAGCGCCGACCAGGCATCGCGAACCGTCGCTTCCTCCAGCCGGATCAGCCGCCCGGTGAGCATGAGCGCCCAGGTGGAGGCGTTCACGAACATGGATTCGGAGTGGCCCAGGTGCTGTTCCCAATTGGCTCCGCCCAGCTTGTCGGCGATCAGGCGATCGGCCGTATCCCCATCCGGCACGCGCAACAGCGCCTCCGCCAGGCACATCAGGACGACCCCTTCCTGATTGGACAGGTCGTATTCGTGCATCAGGGCATCGAGACCGCCGTGGGCGGCCGTCTCGGCGCGAATCCGCCCGACCAGCTTAGTCGCCGTCGCGTTGATCCGCTTGCGGGCCGCGGCACCGACATCGGCTTCGTCGATCAGGCTGTCGACAAGGTCTGTCTCATCGGCGAGCCGGGCAGCCTCAATAGCGCTCCGCAACGGTCCGCCGGACGGAAAATCACCGACAAACGTTGCCATCCGCCGCGTTTCTCCCTCGCTTTCCCGTGTTGCCGTGAACTTCAAATGTTTCCACAAGCCTGCCAAGGCAACAAGGGTTTGATGCTGCCTTGGTCGCACAGGCTTAATCCCGCAAGAGTTGTGTGACTCCTTGAATTTTCCCGCCCAAATCGGTTAAACTTCGAGCGATTACGACAACCGCTGACGCCACGGGGGGATTTTCTTATGATTGTTCCACGATTCGTCATCGCCGCGTTCATGGTCACCGCCGTTCTCATCTCCGCCGGTGGACCGGCTCGGAGCGGGCCGACCGAAGGGTATTGGGTCCTGAACGAAAAGACGCTTGGCTTCGTCGTGCCGTCCTTTTCGATCAATGAATTCGTCGCACTCTGGTTTTCCTGCAGTGGTGGCGGTGACGTGACCGCAATTGTGGACCTTGATGACGGCGCTTTTGAAGACGGGAAGCTGGATTCGGTGGTGTTCGATGCCCGCGGAAAACGCTGGTCCGCTCGTGGGCGAGGCGGTTACAGCGAGATGCACCAATATGCGATGCTCGAGGCGGCCGTCCCACCGGACTTGTTCAACGGTATTGCCGGTGCGCGATCACTGAAAGTGACGAAAGGCGACCAGTCCATGGAGCTTGTGACCACCAAATTCCGCGATCTTCTGCCCCGCTTTCGCGCCAACTGCGGGCTCGATTGACGGCGTTTTGGGATCAAATGCGCAAAACGCTGCCCGCAACAGCACAAACGCGCATTCTCCTCGTTAATTTGGCGCATCATTGCCATTTTTGGTGGGTAACGTGGCGCCTATAACAGAGGAAACAACAAGAATGCGATACAGCCGGGCATGTTCGATCTAACCGGTCGCGAGATTCTCAGCATTACCATCGTCTTCGACTTGGCGTGCCCTTGGTGTTTCATCGGCAAGCGCCGGCTGGAGCAAGCCATGGCCGAGCGACCCGGCCTGCGATGCCGACGACGTTGGTGGCCGTTCCTGCTACACCCGGATCTGCCCTCCGAAGGCATCGACCGCGCGGCTTACCTGGCGCGGCGATACGGTAACGAGGCTCGGGCCCGGCGCGTGCTGCGCGGACTGGCCGATGCGGGACAATCAACGCGGATCGACTTCGCCTTCGATCGGATCCAACGGACCCCGAACACCGTGAATGCCCACCGGCTGGTGCGGTTTGCCGAGGCGCACGGCCTAGCCGACGCGGCCGTCGATGCCGTGTTCTCAAGCCACTTTGTCGATGGCCGCGACATCGGCGACAACGCCACGCTGCTCGACCTGGGCCGGGACGTGGGGCTCGATGTTGACGCACTTTCCCTTTACCTCGCCAGCAATGCCGGCTTGGTCGACGTTCATGAGGAGTATGCGGAGGCGGCGCGGCAGGGCCTAAGTGGCGTGCCAACCTTCGTTTTCGCCGGCCAGTTCGTGGTGGGCGGCGCACAGGACGCCAAAGTTCTGGCCCGCATGCTGGACGTCAGCTATGCCCACCACAGAGCAATGGCGCTCGCGGCGATACCCTCCGTCGCGTGACACTGACGGCGCGCTAGCTCCCTAAGCCCACAAACCCGGTTTCCCCGACGGTAAGGAGGAAGCGCCCCGCCCGGCGAAAGTCGTTGTCGGTGTTGCCGCTGTAAAGTCTCGTCGGGTCCACGCGCCTGGGCTCGTTGACGGGAATGCCAGTGGGGTCGAGGGCCAGGAGCACTTTCGGAAAACCGGCCGTTTCGAACCGGGATGACGGCCACCGCGCCGCGTTGAACAAGACCTTGCCATCCAGACAGGCGATGGCGATCCAGTAGAAGTCTTCGGAAAACAGGTCCAAGCCCACATCCGGCGCCTGCGCAAAGCTTCCGTCCGCGAGCGCAAGCTCCAAGCGGGCGATGTCATCGGCCGACAACTCCCGGGAAACGATGGTGCCGCGCGCTGGAGAGAAAATGTCGTTGAGCCCGCCGAGGAACAACCGGTTGATGCGCGTCGGCCCGATCACCCTGGCCCTGAGTTCGCCCTCGCTGCCGTCGGGGGCCGCAACAATATCGTAGGTGCGGACCTGCTCCAGGTAAACGCCATTGTAGATGAAGCGATAGCGGCGCGGAACATCCTCACCCTCGGCGCAGCCGGCACGAATATCGTTGCCATTCACATACGAGAACCAGGTGAACTTCCGCACCACTGGGTTGGTGTTGCCATCACCCTGATACGCGCATGCGGCCAGGAGTCCGGAAACGACCACCGCAAAAACCGGGATGGCAAACAACCTAGGGCGCATCATCGAAACCTCCCTTCGCTCAAGGACCGCGACCATGCGGCGCCAGCAACCCGATCAGCCGTCCTCCATCAACCGCGTATCGATCCACACCTCCGAATGCAAGGTGCGATGGACGGGACACTTGTCGGCGATCTCCAGGAGTTTTTGACGCTGGGCGGGCTCAAGCGGCCCTTCGAGGCGGATTTCACGCGTGATTCGATCGAGCTTGCCCTCTTTGGTTTCGCAGTGAAGGCAGTCCTCGGCATGGACCTTGTCATGCGCCAACGTCACGCTGGCGCGCGTCAACGGCAAGCTCTTGCGGTCCGCATACATGCGCAGGGTCATGGTCGTGCAACTGCCGAGGCCCGCAAGCAGGTAATCATAGGGCCCCGGACCCGTGTCCAAGCCACCGTAGGCCACCGGTTCGTCGGCGATGAGCCGATGGCGGTCCCCGACCACCACCACCTGGTCGAACTTGCCGCGACGTGTTTCGGAAACGACAACGGCATTGGGTGGCGCCGTGATGTCGGTCTGCCCGGTTGCCGCGGGGCCGTCGGTGCCGACGTACCGCTCCGCCCAGCCGGCGATAACCGCCGCCACATAGGCCGAGTCCTCCGGCCGGGAGATCAGGTGATCGGCATCGTCAAGGGAGACAAAGCTCTTTGGATGCTTGGCGTTGACGAAGATTCGGGTGGCATTGTCGATGCCGACAATCTGATCACGAGGACCGTGCAACACGAGGAGCGCTTTGCGCAGGTCGGCGATGGACTCCTCAAGCCGGTGGGCATCAATGTCCTCCAAAAACTCCTTTCGAATTCGGAACGTGCGGTTGCCAATGCGCACCTCGGCCACGCCCGTTTTCTCGATCTCGTCCCTGGCATCGCAAAACAGCTGGACGACGTGGGCGGGCGACGCTGGTGCGGCGATGGTCGCGATCGCCTTGACCTCGTCGATGCGGCTCGCCGCCGCCAGGACGGCGGCGCCGCCCAGGCTGTGCCCGATCAGGATTTTTGGCGCTTCGACGTGTTCGCGCAGCCAGTTGGCGGCAGCCAAGAGATCGGCCACGTTTGATGAGAAATCGGTGTTGGCAAAATCGCCCTCGCTACCGCCGAGGCCGGTGAAATCAAACCGCAGCACGGCGATTCCGCGCTGGTTCAAACCTTCCGCGATGCGCGCGGCCGCCTTGATGTCCTTGCCACACGTAAAGCAATGCGCAAACAAAGCATAGGCCTTCGGTTGACATGCGGGACGATCGATTCGCGCCGACAACACGCTAACGCCATCGGCACCGACGAACGTGATGCGTCCGTGCGTGGGCACCCCGCCCGGCTTCGGTGATTGCACGGCGTCGCTCGCTGTGGTCGTGGCCATTGTTCCTCCTACCGACCAGCCAGGGCGTTAGCCTCGGCTCGCCAATCGTGCGTTCCTGATGTATCGATGCTCCCGAAGCGAATGAAGCTTCACGTCCATGTCGCCCGACGCGGTTCAGTGGAACGACGCATGAGCGAGAGACCCGTCACCAAGCCCCCCAACCCGCCCGGCTCCGATGATGAGCGTTGGGAAAAGGAGTTCGGCCCTCCCCTCTCCCGCTCGCGCAAGATTCTGTCTGTCGCGGTGCTGGCGATTGCCTTTTTCGGGTTGCTGTATGCCGTCTTTCACGCGGCGCATCCCTGATGGAACGAAAGCGTCAAGGAGCCAATTGGGTTTCCACCAGGGTCGCCCAATAGCTGGCCCCAATGGGCAGGATTGCGTCGTTGAAGTCGTAGCGCGGGTTGTGTAGCGAGCAACCACCGCCCTCCGGCCCCACGTCCGAGCCGTTACCCACGTGGATGTAGGCTCCAGGGCAAGCGCTGAGCATGAATCCGAAATCCTCGGCCCCCATGCTTGGACGGGTGCTCGCGTTAACGTTCTCGCTGCCCACCACCAGCGATGCGGCGGCCACGGCCTTCTGCACAGCCCCGGGATCGTTGACAGTCGCGGGAAAACCGGGAATGAGCCGCACGTCCGCGCTCACGCCGTGAGCGACGGCCTGACATTCGGCCACGCGCTTAATCCCCGCCATCAAGGCGTCGCGAATGGGCTGCCTTAGCGAACGCATCGTGCCTCTCAGCACGGCTTCTTCGGGCAACACGTTCCAGGCCGTGCCCGAATGCACTTGAGTCACGGATAGCACAGCGGCGTCCAAGGGGTCTGTGGATCGGCTCACGACCGTCTGCAACGCATTGACGATGGCCGCGGCAGTGACGATCACGTCCGAGCATAAATGCGGCATGGCGGCGTGGCCCCCGTGACCGCGGACGTGGATCTCGAAGGTGTCCACCGCCGCCATAATCGGCCCCGGGCACACTGCGAACTGGCCGACTGGAAGACCGGGCCAGTTGTGCATCCCAAAGACCGACTGCATGGGGAAAAGCTCGAACAAGCCGTCGTCAACCATGGCGCGACCACCACCGGCCATCTCCTCGGCCGGTTGGAAAATCAGGTGGACGGTGCCGCGAAACCGCGGGTGTTCGGTCAAATAGCGGGCGGCGCCCAGAAGCATGGTGGTGTGGCCATCATGCCCGCAGGCATGCATGCACCCATCCTTGCGGGAGCGGTGGGCGAAGGTGTTGGCCTCCGCCATGGGCAGCGCATCCATATCGGCGCGCAACCCGATGCTGGGGCCATCGCCGTTGACCACGCTGGCCACGACGCCCGTGCGCGCTAAGCCCTGGTGCACCTCCAATCCGAAGCTCCGCAGGCGGTCGACCACAAAAGCCGCGGTGTCGACTTCCTCGTAGGCCAGTTCCGGGTAGGCGTGCAGATGATGGCGCCATTGGGTCATCTCCTGATGTCGGGCGGCAATCTCTGCGAGGACCGGCATGGCAACAACCTCACGAACCTGTGTATGTCTTGCGTGTCTATGGTGGCACGAAGTGCCCCGGCCGGCGTGGCGCTGGATCGGCCCTTGTCATATATAGGCGGCGGACGGGAAAATTGACTTCCAGATCAGCGACGGGTTTGGGCGCCGACACCCGGGGGGTTTTTACGATGGCCGAATCAGCCCCATCGCCGGAGCTTCTCCAACCGGCATCATCAGAACTCGCGGCTCCACCCGATGTCACTTCGGCCGTGGCCAACACAGAGTTCGACGAGGCAATGCCGCTGATCGGCAACCCGATGGTCGAGTGGTTGCTGACGGCCGGGTGGGATATCGAGGACAGCCGCCAATTGGTCGGCGCCTTGTGCCGCAGAATGCTACAGTGCGGTATCCCGCTGATGCGTTTGCGCCTGACATTGCGGACCCTGCACCCACAGTTTTTGGGCGCCACCTATACCTGGACCCGTCGCGACGACCACGTCGCCGAGTTCCTGCCTGAGCACGAGATCCTTCAGACGGACGCCTACCTGAAAAGTCCCTACGCCGTGTTGTTTGAAGGCGCCGGCGCCGTCCGGCGGCGGCTTGACCGGGAGGACGCGGAGCTCGAGTTTCCGATCCTGGCGGATCTGAAGGCGGAGGGGGGGACGGATTACGTGGCCATGCGGCTCACAACGTCGGACGGCCGCAACCATGCCATCACACTCGCCACGGACCGGCCGGGCGGCTTCACCGCGATCGAGCTTGCCATCGTCGACCAAATGGTACCGATCTTGGCGCGCCTGGTCGAAATCCACGCAACGCGACGCACCACCCGAACCATCCTCGACACCTACCTGGGCAAGGGCTCCGGAAAGCGAGTGATGGAGGGCGCCATCAAACGTGGCGATGGCGAAACCATCCACGCCGTGATCTGGTTTTCGGATCTGCGCAGCTCCACCGCGCTCGCCGAGCGACTGCCGCGCCAACAGTTCCTCGACCTTCTCAACGACTACTTCGAGGGCGTGGCCGGCACGGTCATCGAACACGGCGGGGAGGTACTGCGGTTCATCGGCGACGCGGCGTTGGCGATTTTCCCAATCGGTGGCGTAACAGACAAGCCCTGGGAATGCCCGGAACACGTCCATGCCTGCGAAACGGCACTCAACGCCGCCCGCATGGCGGAAGAACGCATCGCCGCCTGCAATTCGGACCGGGCGAGCCGCAGTGAAGCGCTGATCCGATTTGGTATCGGCTTGCACCTGGGCGATGTCCTGTACGGCAACATCGGCACGCCATCGCGGCTGGAGTTCTCCGTGATCGGCTCCGCCGCCAACGAGGCGGCGCGGCTGGAAGGGATGTGCAAGCGTCTTGAGACGTCGATCGTGGTGTCGGAAACCTTCGCCCGGGTGCTTGACGCCAGGGGGCTGCGCTCCGTCGGTTTCCACGCGCTGAAGGGCGTTTCCGATCCGCTGGAACTGTTCACGGTCGAAGCTTGACGACCATACCTGCCTAAAGCGGCCAGGGGTTCACGCCGAACAGGTAGGGGTGGACGACCAGGAGAGCCACATAAACGGTAATCGATCCGAGGATGCGTAACCAGCCGATTTCGCTGAAGCGGAGCCGGGTCCGCCCGGCGACGATGGCCGCAAACGGCAAGAACGAGGTCTGGCGCTCGTAGGCCACCCAGGTCTCGCCCACGCCTTGACGCTTCTTGAGGTCGATCATCGCGGCACCGACCAGCGCCAGAACCGCGAGCCCGCCATAGAACCACAGGGATGCCGCATCGCCACTGGCGAGGAGGTGGACAACCGCCCACAGCGTGACCGCCCACATCATCGGATGGCGGGTGATCTTGAGGACGCCGATAGGGCCGCGGTCGGCGATGGATCGGGTGTCGAGGCCTGTGATGGTTGGGTTCGGTGTGGTGAGACCGCAAACGACGAAGAAGATCGCCACCGGCATGACCGTGAGCGTTAAATGCTGAAGCGCGACCGCCGGAAACCAGACCTCGACGTAAGGGGCGTCGTTGAACGCGATGATCGCCCAGAAGAGCGTGATCAGCGAGACGATCGAGTAAGCAATGCGAAAGCCCCACTCGCCCAACACGCCGACGAGCGGGCCGCGGATCGCCGGCAGCGAGGGCACGATGTGGGTCGCAACAAACACGATCATGGCAATCGCCGCGCCGACAACCGTTCCCGTCATGGAAGCCTCCCCGTAATCCCATGCCCTGTCTGGCTGGACGGCATCACGGGTGGCACCTTACCGTCAAGAGCAGAGCCAATGTTGTCCAGGGGGGTTGCGAATAACCGCTATCTCCCCTGTGTTTTTGAGGTGGACTTGCTCGGGGCGAACGCTTGTTTCGAACCCCTGAGCCCGCTAAGGTGACGGATAGCAGATGGGAGCAGCACAGACGACCAACGTGTCCATTAAGGGCAACAAACCGCGCAGCTGATCCCGAACGTCAGAATGAGCGACAACAAACGGCTGGGAAGGAATGATCCGCGCGCGGACAACCGACGCACGAGTCAGGTCACCGCGAACAGCGCACATCCCCTCCGGCGCCCCCCGGCCGCCACGCTGCCAGCCAACGCCGCTTCGGTCCGCCGGGCACCCGGCCAGGACACGCGTGCCACGCCCGGTTCGCGAGCTTCGGAGGAGAGGATACCCGCATGAACCAGCCCACTGATCTGACGCGGCCGCCCGACCTCTCGCGCAAGCGCCACACCGGGGCGACAAGGATGCGCCGGCCGATCTATGTCGACCTGCTGCCGCCCTGCAACAACGCTTGCCCCGCGGGCGAGAACATCCAGGCTTGGCTCGCCCATGCAGAGGCCGGACGCTTCCGCGAGGCGTGGGAGCAGATCCTGCAGGACAACCCCCTGCCCGCCGTCCACGGCCGCATTTGCTATCACCCGTGCGAAAGCAACTGCAACCGCGACCGCCTGGACGGGTCTGTCACCATCCACGCCGTGGAGCGGTTTCTGGGTGACAAGGCGCTGGCCGAAGGCTGGGTGCCGGAGATCAAGGCCCCCGCCAGCGGCAAGAAGGTGCTGGTCGTTGGTGCGGGCCCCAGCGGCCTCTCCTGCGCCCATCATCTCTCCCTCATGGGGCACACCGTCGAGATCCGCGACGCCGGTCCGGTTGCCGGCGGCATGATGCACTTCGGCATTCCCTCCTACCGCCTGCCGCGCGATGTGCTGGATGGCGAGGTGGTGCGGATCGAGAAGCAGGGCGTCAAGATCACCCTCAACCACAAGGTTGAGGATCTGCACAAGGAACGCACCGAGGGCGGCTTCGACGCCGTGTTCGTTGCGGTCGGCGCCCACTTGTCGAAGCGCACCGATATCCCGGGCCGCGATGCCAGCAAGATTTACGATGCCATCAGCTTCCTGAAGGGTGTCGAGCATGGTGATCCACCGAAGCTCGGCCGCAAGGTGGCCATCTACGGCGGCGGCAACACCGCCATGGACGCGGCCCGCACGGCCATGCGTCTCGGCCACGACCCCATGATCATCTATCGCCGGGACCGCGAGCACATGCCCGCTCACGATTTCGAGGCCGACGAAGCCCTCGAAGAAGGGGTCAAGATCCACTGGCTGCGCACCATCAAATCGATGGATGAGAAGGGCTTCACGGTCGAGGTCATGGAGATCGACCCGGAAACGGGCCGGCCAAGGCCCACGGGCGAGATCGAGACGATCGAGGCCGATGACCTGATCCTGGCCCTCGGCCAGGATACCGATACGGCGTTCTTGAAGGGCGTGCCGGGGATCGAGATGGAGCGTGACGGCACCGTCTTGGTGGACCACAACATGATGACCGGCTCCCCGGGTCTGTTCGCCGGTGGCGACATGGTGCCGTCGGAGCGAACGGCCACCATTGGCGTTGGACACGGCAAGAAGGCGGCGCGCAACATCGATGCCTATTTACGCGGCGAGGTGTACCAGGCACCGCGGCCGGCCGACTTGGCTACGTTCGAGAAACTCAACCTCTGGTTCTACACTGACGCCGCGCAGCGTCCACAGGGGCATCTGGAAATCGCCAAACGCAAGAGCTCGTTCGATGAAGTCGTCGGTGGCCTTAGCGAAAAAGAAGCCACCTATGAATCCAAACGCTGCCTCTCATGCGGCAATTGCTTTGAATGCGACGGTTGCTTCGGTGCCTGCCCGGAGGATGCCATTATCAAACTGGGGCCCGGCAAGCGCTATGAGTACAACTACGATCTCTGCACGGGCTGCGCTGTCTGCTACGAGCAGTGCCCGTGCCACGCCATTGAAATGATCAAGGAACCACCTGCGGCCGTTGCCGCGCCCAGCGGCGACACCTGACGGCACCATAACGTAAATCGTTGGGAACAACACAGTCGGAACCAATGGGCACGGCATGCGGCGATGCGGCGCCGAGCCCGGAGAGACGACGGCCCGGCAGGGCAGCGGAGGAAGACCATGTCCGAGCGGACTTTCACGACCATCGACGGCAATGAGGCCGCTGCCCATGTGGCCTTTCGGCTCAACGAGGTCTGCGCCATCTACCCGATCACGCCGTCTTCCACGATGGCGGAGCTGGCAGACCAGTGGGCAAGCGAAGGCCGCAAGAACCTCTGGGGCAATGTGCCCGTGGTGGAGGAGCTGCAAAGCGAGGCCGGAGCGGCCGGAACGGTTCACGGCGCCCTCCAGGCCGGTGCGCTGACCACGACGTTCACCGCCTCCCAGGGGCTCATGCTGATGATCCCCAACATGTTCAAGATCGCGGGCGAGCTGACCAGTGCTGTGTTCCACGTGGCCGCCCGCTCGCTCGCCACCCACGCCCTGTCGATCTTCGGGGACCATGCCGACGTCATGGCGGTACGTGCCTGCGGCTGGTCGATGCTGGCCTCCAGTTCGGTGCAGGAAGCCCATGACATGGCGCTGATCGCTCAGGCCGCAACGCTTGAATCGCGGATCCCGGTCCTGCACTTCTTCGATGGCTTCCGCACCTCCCACGAGGTCAATAAGCTTGAGCTGCTGCCCGACAGCGTGCTGCGCGAGATGATCGACGAGGACCTGGTTCTGGCCCACCGGCGCCGGGCCCTGAACCCGGACAACCCGGTGATCCGCGGCACGGCACAAAACCCGGACGTCTACTTCCAGGCGCGCGAAGCCATCAACCCGTTCTACGCCCGCGTACCCGCCATCGTTGAAGCCGCAATGGATAAGTTCGCAGGCCTGACGGGACGCACTTACAAACTGTTCGACTACTTCGGCGCCCCTGATGCCGAGCGTGTCCTGGTGATCATGGGCTCCGGTGCGGAAGCCGGCCGGGAGACCGTTGAGTTCCTGGCCGCTAAAGGCGAAAAGGTCGGCATGGTCCAGGTCCACCTCTATCGCCCGTTCTCCTCGGACCATTTTCTCAGTGCGCTGCCAAAGACCACCAAGGCGATCACGGTTCTGGATCGCTGCAAGGAGCCGGGCGCAACGGGCGAGCCGTTGTACGCCGACGTCATTGTGGCATTGGGTGAGGCGGCGGCAACGGGCCGCTTGCCGATGGCAACCATGCCGCGTGTTACGGGTGGGCGTTATGGCCTGTCCTCCAAGGAGTTCACGCCCGCGATGGTCAAGGCCGCGTTGGACGAGGTTGGCAAGGACCAGCCGAAGAACCACTATACGGTTGGCATCGTCGACGATGTCTCTCACACCAGCCTGGACTATGACGTTACCTTCACCACGGAAGGCGACGATGTCATCCGCGCCATGTTCTACGGATTGGGCGCCGACGGCACAGTGGGCGCCAACAAGAACACCATCAAGATTATCGGCGACGATCCCGAGTTCTTCGCCCAAGGCTACTTCGTCTACGATTCAAAGAAGTCCGGCTCCCAAACCGTCAGCCACGTTCGCTTCGGCAGCGCCCCGATCCGCTCCACCTATCTGATCCAGGCGGCCAACTTTGTCGGCGTTCACCAGTGGGGCTTCGTTCTGAAAAACGACGTCCTAAGCCAAGCGGCACCGGGTGCGACCGTCCTGTTCAACAGCCCCTTTGGTCCCGAAGAAGTCTGGGACGAGATCCCCCGCCCCGTCCAACAGCAGATCATCGACAAGGGGCTCAAGCTGTACGTCATCGACGGCGCCAAGGTCGCCCGCGAAACCGGCATGGGCACACGCACCAATACGATCATGCAGACGTGCTTCTTCGCCATTTCCGGGGTCATGCCGAAGGACAAGGCCATCGCCAAAATCAAGTCGTCCATCGAGAAGACCTACGGCAAGAAGGGTGAGGAAGTCGTCAAACGCAATTTCGAAGCGGTCGATCACACCATCGCCAACCTCCATGAGGTCAAGATTCCGACCTCCGTCACGAGCACGACCGAACGCCCGGCCGTGGTGCCGGATGCGGCGCCCGAATTCGTCAAATCCGTGACGGCGATGATGATGGCGAACCGCGGCGACGAGTTGCCGGTGAGCGCGTTGCCCGTGGACGGCACGTTCCCCACGGGCACGACCCGATGGGAGAAGCGTAACATCTCCCAATTCGTGCCGATCTGGGAGCCCGATATCTGCATCCAGTGCGGCAATTGCAGCTTCGTCTGCCCGCACGGCGTAATCCGCTCCAAGCTTTATAACCAGAGCCATCTGGACAACGCACCGGACGCCTTCAAGTCGGCGCCCATCGACATTCGCGGCTTCCCGGACACGCGCTACACCCTGCAAATCTATGTGGAGGACTGCACGGGCTGCGCGCTGTGTGTCGAGGTTTGCCCGGCCAAGAGCAAAGAAGCGGTCGGCAAGAAGGCGATCAACATGGATTGGAAGGATCCAATCCTGGAGGGCGAGCGGGAGAGCATTCAGTTCTTTGAAACGTTGCCGATTAACGATCGCTCGCGGGTCGATTTCTCGACCGTGCGCGGTGTCCAATTCCTGGAGCCGTTGTTCGAGTTCTCCGGCGCCTGTGCCGGCTGCGGCGAAACGCCCTACGTCAAAACGTTGTCCCAACTGTTCGGTGACCGCCTGATGGTTGCCAACGCCACCGGCTGCTCCTCCATTTACGGCGGCAACCTGCCGACGACGCCATGGGCCCAGGACAGCGAGGGGCGCGGTCCGGCCTGGGCCAACTCTCTCTTTGAGGACAACGCGGAATTCGGCTTCGGCATGCGGCTCGCAGCCGATCAGGCGCTCGCCACCGCCCACCGACTTCTACAGGAAATGGCCGGCGACGTCGGCGGCGATCTTGTGGAGGCCATCCTTGGCGCCACGCAGCGAACGGAGTCGGAGGTGCGCGAGCAGCGTGTTCGGGTTGGTGCATTGAAGGAGAAACTGGCGGCCATGCCGGTGACACCAGCGATGCGCCAGTTGCAGACGCTGGCCGATCACCTGGTGCGTCGTAGTGTTTGGATCGTCGGTGGCGATGGCTGGGCCTATGACATCGGCTCGTCCGGCGTGGACCACGTCCTCGCCTCCAGCCGCAACATCAACATCCTCGTGCTCGACACGGAGGTGTACTCCAACACGGGCGGGCAAGCGTCGAAGTCCACTCCGATCGGCGCCGTCGCCAAGTTCGCCAACGCCGGCAAGCATGTGGGCAAGAAAGACTTGGCCCTGCAGGCGATCAGCTATGGCAACGTCTATGTGGCGCGCGTGGCACTTGGCGCCAATCCACAGCAAACGCTGCTCGCCTTCCGCGAGGCCGAAGCCTATGAAGGCACCTCGCTGATTCTGGCCTACAGCCACTGCATCGCCCACGGCATCAACATGCAAAACGGCCTGGACCAGCAAAGCAAGGCCGTTCACTGCGGCCATTGGCCGCTTGTTCGCTACAACCCGGAGGTGCGCCTAGCTGGTGAGAATCCGTTCTCCTTGGACTCGCCGCGGCCCACCATGAAGCTCTCGGAATATGCGGAGAACGAACTCCGCTATCGAATGCTGTATCTGACCAACCCGGGAGAGGCCAAGCAGCTGATGGAGCTGGCACAGCAGGCTGTGGATCAAAAATGGCGGCTCTACGAAGAGATGGCCGCCATGCACCAGGCCTGACGGCTAACGCCGCTAGTGCTGGCAACGGAGGAAGCGATGGACCTGAAGACCACCTATCTCGGCATGCCTTTGGACCACCCGCTGGTGGCCTCGGCCGGCCCCCTGTCGGGTACCCTGGACGGGATCAAGCGACTGGAGGATGCCGGCGCCGCTGCGGTCGTCCTATTCTCCCTGTTCGAAGAACAGTTGATCAAAGAAAACGAAGCCCTGGACTACCTGACCGCTGCCGGGACCGAGAGCTTCGGTGAGGCCGTCAGCTACTTCCCCGATGTGGGCGATTATCGCGTCGGCCCGGACCAATACCTGAACCTGATCCGTCGCGCGTCCGAAGCCTGCAGCGTTCCGATCATCGGTAGCCTCAATGGCGTCACAAATCGCGGTTGGACGGACTATGCCCGCGAGATCGAAGGTGCCGGCGCCAAGGCCATCGAGTTGAACGTGTTCTATATCCCGGCGGACCTGTCCCTCACGGGCCGGGAGGTGGAGGAGCGCTATCTGGACGTGGTGCTCAAGGTCAAGGCCGCGGTCTCCGTTCCCGTGGCCGTCAAGCTGAACCCGTTCTTCTCCGCCACGGGTGAGATGGCCCAGCGCTTCGTGGAGGCCGGGGCCGATGGCCTCGTTCTGTTCAATCGCTTCTATCAGCCCGATTTCGACCTGGAAGCCTTGGAGGTCGAGCCCAATCTGGAGCTGTCATCGGCCTCAGAAATCCGCCTGCCGCTGATGTGGATCGCGATCCTGCACGGCCGGATCGCCTGTTCGCTCGCCGCCACCCGGGGGGTAGAGAGCGGTCGGGAAGTGGTTAAGTACCTACTCGCCGGAGCGGACGTGGTGATGAGCACCTCCGCCCTGCTCCGCCATGGTGCCGGCTATCTCAAGACGCTGCGCGAGGAGCTGGAGTCATGGATGGACCGACGTGACTATGAGTCCGTCACACAATTGAAGGGCTCCATGAGCCAAAGCAAGGTGGGCAACCCGGGAGCGTTTGAGCGGGCCAATTACATCAAGGTTCTGGAAAGCTACAAAAGCCCGTACATGGCATAAGCGTCAGGCCGAACGTTTCGCTACTCACGATCCGCATGGTCCCGCGGCGCTTGCCTTTTAGAGGCAGGCGCAGCCGGGCTGCTATGCGTGCCTCCGCAACCATGCTCTGTCGCGGGCTCGTTAGGCAACGCTACCGCGGACACTCAAGTTGTCGCCCGCCTCGAATGAGTGTCCCAGTTTAACTTGGTCTGACACGAGCTTCGATAATGATCTTCTGATGCTCGAAAAACGGTGACTCGCGAGTCATCAAAACAGTCTTGCAACCGGAGAAAAAGGCACGCTCAAGAAGTTCGGTGAGTCGCAGATTCCTTTCCCCTGAATCGACTAACGGAGCTCGACACCATCCATCTTCACTGTGCTCCACCTCAAACCAGGGAAGCCCATTACGTTGAATGATTGATAGGTGTTTAAGGTCCCCCCATGACCCAAACACAGCCCTGGAGTAACCGGGATCTTCATCAGGCTTAATCAAATCGAAGTATATTTCCTCCCAGCGGTATAGGTACGGCAACGGATCAATGGGAAGTGAATTTATACGATGCCAATCGTTCGAAGCGGCTTCGTTCAGGATTAGATGAATCTCGAAGTGAAGATGATTGACTCCGATGAAGCCAATGCACTCTCCTTGGTCAGCCCAATCGCCGACTGCCTTATTGACGCCTTGGAGATGCAAATAACGAGTAACAAACCCCTGCCCACCTTGTTCGATGTGGCGGATAACGACTCCCTGATCATTTGTTGGATTCGGATCAAAGGCAACGATATTTCCACGTTTCGAAGCAAACACTGGACTGCCTGCATCGCCGCGGAGATCCAAACCATAGTGTGCTCTAAGGCGCTCGTAGGTGAGGCCCCCAGATGGGCTCGTGATCGTCACTGGAGCCTCATGGCGATCAATACCGAATTGTCCGTGCGGTAATCGGATGCTCATGGGCAAGGTGACGGGAGGGACAAAGATGGTCCTGTGGTCATGTTGTAAACTGACTGCCATGGTGTTCTCTCCTCCTTTGCCTCACGGCACGCTCAACGGACTTCAAGCTGCGCAGCGAAGCGCAGCAATTTGAAGCCCGCGCAAAGTCGTAGCGCGCGTATCCCCGATCAACGATCGTAGGGTGGGTTCAAAGCAAAGCGCAACCGGCCGCACACCGTTGGCGCAACCGACGCATCCGGCAGATCATGCTGCGCTTACCTTTTGAGGCAGGCCCGGCCGGGCTGCTATGCGTGCCTCCGCAACAGCCGGCGCTGGAACCTTTGTCGCATCTCCCACATCTCAGCAAGGCGGGCTGTTGTACGCCCCAAAACTACTTCCGAAGCTCGTAAAAACGTTCATCAGCCTCCTGCAACACCGACCTTGACGACGGAGACCCCACCATGGACTTCACCATTCATGACACCAGCTCGGCCCCGGCGGATGCCAGGCCGTTCCTGGAAAAATCCCAAGCGTCCTATGGCTTCGTTCCCAACCTGCACGGCGTCATGGCGGAATCCCCGGCACTTCTGGAAGCGTACCGGACCGTCTCCGAGATTTTCGACAAGACCTCGTTGAACGGGGTGGAGCGCAATGTCGTGCTGTTGACGATCAGCTACGAGAACGGATGCACCTATTGCATGGCCGCCCACTCGACGATCGCCACGATGCAAAAGGTGCCCGAAGACGTGGTGGCGGCGCTCCGCAACGGCACGCCCATCGCGGACACGAAGCTGGAGGCGCTCCGCCAATTCACGTCCGCCGTCGTCAACAGCCGGGGTTGGCCCGATCAGGCCGTGGTCGACGCGCTCCTTGCCGCCGGTTACGGCAAGGCCCAGATCCTGGACGTCATTCTGGGTGTCGGCCTGAAAACCATGTCCAACTACACCAACCACCTTGCGGATACGCCAGCGGACAGTGTGTTTCAAAGCCAGGCCTGGTCCCGAGCCGCGGAGTAAGGCTGACCCGTTCTCGGTCAAACACTCAAATAGGCGCGTTTGAGATCCGGGTCGGCGACAAGCTCCGGAAGTGATCCGGACCACAGCAACCGGCCCGTCTCCAAGATCAGGGCATGGTCGGCGATGGCCTCTGCGAACGCCAAGCTCTGTTCAGAGAGGAGCACGGTCAAGCCAGCCGCCTTCAGGCTGCCCACGGCGCGAGCCAGATCAGCCAACACCTTGGGCGCCAGGCCCGTTGACGGCTCGTCCAACAACAGCACGCGCGGATTGCCCATGAGCGTGCGGGCGATCGTTAGCATCTGCTGCTCGCCGCCACTGATCTCGCCGCCGCGACGATGCAGCAAGGTGCTGAGCGTGGGAAACAGGGCGAGAATCCGGTCATGGGTCCATGCCGGCAAGACTCCTCGGGCAGGGCGCGTCCCCACGTCCAGGTTCTCACGGACGGTGAGGCGGGAAAAAATCCGCCGTTCCTCCGGTACGTAGCCGAGGCCCAGGCGACAGCGCTGATGGGGTCGAAGGCCGGAGAGGTCCCGGTCATCCAGACGGACCCGCCCGGCCCGCGCCGGGACCAGGCCGGCCAACGCCTTCAATAGGGTGGACTTGCCGGCGCCGTTGCGTCCCAGGAGAGCGGTCACGGCCCCGTTGGCGACGGTGAACGACACATCCTCCACAACCCGAGCGGGTCCATAGCCGACGGACAGGCCCTCGATCGTCAGCATCAGGGGACTGCTTGGCCGAGGTAGACGGCCCGCACCGCGGCGTCAGCGCGGATCACCTCCGGCAGCCCGGAAGCAATGACCCGCCCCCGATCCAGCACGACGATCCGGTCCGCGTGTCCAAAGACGATGCTCATGTCATGCTCCGTGAACAAAATGGCGAGGTTCGCGCCGCTCGCAGCCGGTGACTTGGCAAGCCCGACGACCAGGTCCATCAGGTCACGGCGCTCCGTGGCAGCAAGCCCGGCCGTGGGCTCATCCATGAGCAACAGCCGCGGTGCGCCGGCAAGTGCGATCGCGACCTCAAGCCGCTTCAAGTCGGCATAGGCTATTGTGGCGGCCGTCCGGTCGGCGCCATCCTGGAGGCCGACGTCAGCGAGCAGCGCATCGGCCTCGTCACGAAACCGCATTTCCGCCCGCTCCCAAAACCGCCACTGGCGGCGGTTCCGTGCAAGCAAGGCGGTCGTCACGTTTTGCCGAACCGTCAAGGACCGAAATGCGGCGGCAATCTGAAACGTACGGCCCACGCCGTGGCGCCAAACGGCCGTGGCCGGCAGACCGGCGATCGGGACGCCATCGACCGCAATCGCTCCACGGTCGGGCGCGAGCACGCCGCCAAGCAGATTGAACGTGGTCGATTTCCCGGCGCCGTTGGGCCCGATGAGCGCCACGACCTCACCGGGTTCGACAGCAAGTGAGACGTCATCCACGGCAACGACCGCACCGAAGGATTTGCAGAGGCCCTGGACCGATAGCAGCGACACGGCACCCGCGCGCTCAAGTAGGTGTGTCGCGACGGGCCATCGCCGCGCGCACGGCGGTGGTCACGACACCGTCGGGAAAACGTGTGACGACGACAATGATCACGATGCCCAGGACCAGCCGCCATTCATCGGTGACGCTGACAAGGCCGATTTTCAGGCCGGTGAGCGCCGAGGCGCCCAGGATCGCGCCCATCACCGTGTCCAGGCCCCCGAGAAGGAGCATGACAAGCGCGTCCACGGACACCGGGATCGAGAGGACGTCGGGAAAGACGCTGCCCTTCAGGAAGGCGTAAAGACCGCCGCCAAGCCCGGCCGCGGCACCTGCGAGGCCAAAAGCGGCCCAGCGCAACCGCCGGACATCGATGCCGCTGGCCTCGGCCCGGAGCTGGCCATCGCGCCCGGCTCGCAACGAAAAGCCGAACGGCGATCGGGCGACCCGGTGGATCGCCCACAGCGTGGCCGCGGTCATTGCCAGCGTAAGTCCATAATAAACTTCAGCACTTGCCGCCCAAGGAGCGGGCCATACGCCGACGATGCCGTTGTCACCGCCGGTGACCGCATACCACTGATGGGCCGCTGACCACAGGATTTGCGCGCAGGCCAATGTAAGCATGGCGAGATAAACGCCGGAGAGCCGCACGCAGAACCAGCCAAACACAAGCCCGCCCGCCGCCGCCGCCAACGGTGCCGCGAACAGTGCCAGCTCCATCCCGACCCCGCCATGGTGGACCAGGAGAGCCGCAGCATAGGCCCCTAGGCCGAAGTATGCGGCATGGCCGAAGGAAATCATCCCGGCAACACCGAGCAGCAGAAACAAGCTTGCCGCGAAGACCGCGAAAATGAGGATTTCGCTCGCAACCCGGAGGCCGTAGTCGCCAGTCACGAACGGCAAAGCAATGGCCAGCGCCGCCAGCGCAATACCACCGATCCAGCGCCACCGTGCCACCAAATCGCCTTCGGCGATGGCCGGCGCTGCGGCCGCATGTTCGGCAGCGTGGCTCTCGGTCCGGCCGAACAATCCCGACGGTCGAACGACCAGCACGACGGCCATGACCAGGAACAACAGAACGAGAGTGATTTCCGGGAAGATCACGATGCCAAAGGCCCGCAGTTCCGCCACGAGCAGGGACGCGGCAAAGGCGCCAACGATGCTGCCCATGCCGCCGATCACGACAACAACGAACGCGTCGGCAATGATCGCGAAGTCCATGGCCAGGTTGGCTGGCTCCCGCTGCAATTGCAGCGCACCACCCAGGCCAGCAAGCGCGGCGCCGACGAAAAACACCGCCGTGAACAGCCGCCGTTCGTCGATGCCGAGGGCGCCGGCCATGTCGCGATCCTCGGTGGCGGCCCGGATCAGAATCCCGAAGCGGGTCCGGTGGACGAGAAGCCAGAGGCCAGCAAGGGCGAGCAAAGCGACAGCGATCAACACGAGGTCGTAGACCGGAAGCCGTTCGCCCAGGATCAACACGGCCCCGGTCAACGCCGGCGGTCGCTGGCCGAGCCGGTCCTCCGGTCCCCAGATGTCCAAGGTAAGGTCCTGCAGGATGAGGACGACCCCGAAGGTGGCCACCAAGGGCATCAACTCCGGCGCGCGGTAGAGCCGCCGCAGCACCGTTGCCTCCACCGCCACGCCAAGGATGCCAACGGCGAGAGCTGCAGCCAGAGCGCTAAGCACAAAGCCGCCGAGACCAAGGCTATCGCCGGCAAGCGCCATGACCCCCGCGGCCGTACTCCACGCCACATAGGCTCCCAACATGTAGAAGGAGCCATGGGCAAAGTTGACGATGCGGGTGACGCCGAAGATGAGCGACAATCCGCTTGCCACCAGAAACAGCGACGCGGCATTGGCAAGGCCGGTCAGGGCCTGAACAACGACAAAGCTCATGAGCGAGCGAAGACGGGGGCGGCTGGCGGTTTGGCGTGAACGCCCGTCACCCGCTCGGCCGCAGCCTGGAGGCTTCCTCGTCCGACGGCAGGTAGTCCTCCCCAGTGCCAAAACGCCAATCGACCATGCGGGGCTTACCGTCCTGAACCGTGAGCCGACCGACGAAGGTGCCCATGGTGCTTTGCTGGTCCGAGGCGCGGAATGTGATGGCCCCGAGCGGCGTTGCCACCTGCAGGTCACGCATGGTTTCCGCCACTGCCCCAGGCTCCGTGGTACCGGCCGCCGCGATGGCCTGAGCGACGGTCTTCAGGGCCACATAGCCGACCACCGAGCCAAGGCGGGGATAATCGTCGAACTTGGCCTGATAGGCTTTTAGGAATGCCTGGTGCTCGGGGGTTTCGATCGCATACCAGGGATAGCCGGTGACGATCCAACCCTCCGGCGCCTCGGCACCCAGTGGGTCGATCCAGTCGGGCTCGCCCGCCAACATGCTTGCAACCGTTCGCTCCTCAAACAATCCGCGATTGCGGCCTTCGCGGACGAACTGGGCCAAGTCAGATCCGAACGTGACATTGAACAGAGCGTCCGGCTCCGCCCGTGCGAGGGCCTGAACCGTGGCACCGGCATCGATCTTGCCGAGCGCCGGCCATTGCTCGGCGACCCATTCCACATCCGGCCGCCGTTGCTGCAACAGCGTCTGGAACGCGGCAACGGCCGATTTGCCATACTCATAGTTCGGGGCGATCGTCGCCCAACGCTTCGCGGGCAGCTTCGCCGCCTCCTCCGCCAACATGGCCGCCTGCACCCACGTTCCGGGCCGAAGGCGGAAGGTCCAGGGATTGCCTTTCTCCCAAACCAGGGCGTCGGACAAGGGCTCCGCGGCGATAAAGGGCACTTGGCGCTGATTGGCGAAATCGGCAACGGCGAGGCCCACGTTGGAGAGCAGCGTTCCGACCAGGATGACGGCCCCTTCCCGTGATACCAGTTCGGAGGCGACCGTGACCGCGTCACCGGGCCGACCGCCGTCATCGCGGGATATGACCTTCAAAGGGCGGTCAAGAACGCCACCGGCCGCATTGACCTCTTCCAGCGCCATCTTCCAACCGTCGCGGTAGGGGAAGGTGAAGGCGGGAAAGCGTGTATAGCTGTTGAGCTCGCCAATGACGATGGGCTCAGCCGCCCGAGCCGGCAGCACCGCCACCACAATCGCCGCGGCGAATAACACAAGCGTTACCGCGCGCCTTGACCAGCGACCAGTCATCGGTGTCTTCTCCCCTTCCCGCTCGGCGCGACCCCGCGCCGCCGCCACGCACGCCAAGACATAAGACCGTTGTCGGTCCGTTCGCAACGCTGTTTGCGAGGGCCAGGTGGTTTCCCGCAATCATGGCGCGGTGGCGATGGCGGGACCGGACGTGCGGCACATGGGCTGGAAACGGAGTTTGCTCGCTATGGAGTGGGTTTATCTTGCGCTGGCCATCGTGTTTGAGCTGGCCGGCACCGTATCCTTAAAATTGTCCGAGGGGTTCACGCGGTTGTTGCCGTCTCTCGCGATCTTCCCCGCCTACGCCATCAGCTTTTCGTTGATGACACTGGCGGTAAAGACCATCCCGATCAGCGTCGCCTACGCAATCTGGTCGGCCGTCGGGACGGCGGCAATTGCCGCCATCGGGATGCTGTGGTTTCGCGAACCCGCCAATGCCTTGAAGGTCGTGTGCATTGGCGTGATTATCATGGGCGTGATCGGCGTAAAGCTGGCGGACCGGGTCAGCGCAGCGGGTTAAGGTCAATGCCATGACAGACGTCGTCCCGTTCGATGCCGAACAGTATCTTGCCACTTGGCATCTCAACGATAACGGCCAATTCGAGCAGGTGCTGATTACGAACGTCGGGTCGGAAAGGCGGCCGGCGCTGTTTCTCGACCGCGACGGGGTGATCGTTGAGGACACCCACCACTTGTCGCGTCCGGAGGACGTGGAGATGATTACAGGGGCCGCAGAGGTGATTGCCGCGGCCAACATCGCGGGCATCCCGGTGATCGTGGTCACCAATCAATCCGGTGTCGGTCAGGGCCTGTTCACGTGGTCCGATTTCCTCGCTGTGCAGGTGCGTATCCTATCGGCTCTTGCTTACGGCGGAGCCCGCATCGATGCCGTGTTCGCTTGCCCCAATCACCCCGATGCCGCACCGCCGTGGGGCCATCCAGACCATCCATGGCGCAAGCCCAACCCCGGCATGCTGTTGCGAGGCGCCGCCTGCCTGCCCGTCGATTTGGGTGCGTCGTGGATCGTCGGTGATCGTTGGCGGGACTTGGAGGCTGGGCGCCGCGCCGGGCTTGCCGGCGGGCTTTACGTGGGTGGAGACCGGACCGGCGAGGTGGCAGAGGAAGCGGTACGAGATACCATGGCCAAAGATACAGCGTTCGCGGTTCGCCAAGGCACCTCCATTGCCGATGCTGCGGCGCTGCCGCCGTTCACCACAGCAATGCGGTTTACCAATCGCGAAACTGGATGAAGTCGGTCCAAAGCCGTTCGAGTTGGCGAAGCGCCAAACACACAGTCTCAATCTCCACACCACCAAGGTCACCGCTGGTCAGGTTCTCGCTCATGCGCGATTCCAAAGCGCGGACATGCTCGACGACGTGGATGGCTTTGTCGGTGAGCGCAATGGTGACGGAGCGCCGGTCATGGTCGGAACGGCGCTGTATTAGGTAGCCGAACTCGCACAGTTTCTTAATATTGTAGGAGACGTTTGAACCCTGGTAGTAGCCGCGTTCGACGAGATCGCGGATGGCGATCTCCTCCTCGCCGATGTTCGCCAAAAGCAAAGCCTGCACACCGTTCAAATCGCGAATGCCGAGGCGCGCAAGTTCAGTACGCACCACGTCGAGAAAGCGGCGGTGAAGCCGCTCGATGGAGCGGGTCAGGTCTAGGTAGCTTTGGTGGGCGCGAACGTCCACTATAACCGGTTCAGGCAGTCCCATGGGTGCTTTATACACCCTTTCCAGGGCGTTGCGTAACCCTTTTTGGGCATAAACTCACGACGAACTACAGATGGGAACGCCAACGGGTGGCCGGGTTTGATCATGCCACGACAGCGGCACGGGCAATTGCGCACGCAAGTCCGCGTGCTCCGTCTCGAGTCCGAAGATCAAGACCCGAGGACGAACGCCGTTCCAATCACGACCATCGCCGACAGTACGCACAGCACCGCGCCAAGCCACGTGCGCTGACTTTTATCCGAGTCCTGTACACTCACGGCACCCATCCCATGGCGAGACTCACTTCCCGTACCAATGCTGTAAGTTTGCTCTGAGGAGCGATCATGATTTCGCTCAAGGTTTCGAGTTTGTGTCCCACGTTTGTACACTGTCCAGTCCTATCCTTGCTTACACGGCGCGTTTTTGCATCGCCGTTTTTTTAGAAAGCTTTATTAATACTGTGTTTTTGTGTCATGTGCAACCGGCGGCCTTATGACAGCGCCTTACCGCCGGTCCGCAATGACCCTTCCAGCCCAATTCACTTTTTCCCAATGGGTCCCCTCGCATGCGCCAAGAGCCCCCAACCATCGGCGCGCGCACATCGCCTATGCGTGTTTTGATTCCACACTTCTCTCTCGAAAGTGGCATTTTTTCATCGCGACAACAATCAAAACGGGAATAAGCACAAGCTAACTCTCAAATTACTTGCATTGTTCGCTTTATGTTCGTATTATGTTCGCATAAACCTGGACGACGACCGAAACGACGTGCAGGCCAGCCCATCCCACCGGTCCGTTCATCTCAGCGGACCATCGAAATCCTCTCGCGGTCGCGCTGACAAAATTCGGGCGATCGGCGCCGAGAAGGCCCACTGCTAATGACAACTGCGCGCTCGAACATGAATGTTCGTACCGATTCGCTTTTCAAAGTCCGATCCGCTGCCGGTCGCTCGGCCGCTGGAGCCAAACCGGCGCCGTCCCGTCCGCCTCTTCTGAGCCCCGAGGTCGAGCGCGACCTGATCGTACGCTGGCAATCCCAGGGCGATCGCGCCGCCTTGGATCACCTGGTCGCCAGCTATCAAGGCTTGGTCGCGCGCATCGCGGCCCCTTACCGCAACGGCGGCGTCGCGTTTGCCGACCTGATCTCCGAGGGCAACGTTGGCCTGATCCACGCCATTGAAAAGTTTGACGTCAACCGCGGCTTTCGCTTGTCCACCTACGCCGTGTGGTGGATCCGGGCGCTGGTGAGCGAGTTGGCCGTGACCAGTGCATCGCTGATCAAGGGCGCCACCTCCGACCGCCATCGCCGCATCCTGTTCAACCTGCCGAAGCTGAAAGCACGGATGGGCATGGCCGGCACCACCGAACTGTCACCAGAGGCGACGGCCTTCATCGCTCGCGAACTGGGCGTCGAGGAGGAGGACGTGACCCACGTGCACGGCTGGTCTAAGACGCGAGAGCTGTCTGTCAACGTGGGCATCCACGGTGAAGAGGACTCCCGAACCGATTGGCAGGACACTCTGGTCGATCCCACTGCCGATCCGGAAGCTCGAGTGATGGAAGCCGATGAGCGCTCGAAACGTCGCGCGCTCGTCCGTCAGGCCATGGACAGTCTGGACGCGCGCGAACGTCACATCCTCTCCCGCCGCCATTTCAGCGAAGAGCCGGAAACGTTCGTCGATCTCAGCCGCCACTTCGGCGTAACCCGTGAACGGGTTCGACAGTTGGAAGCCCGGGCGCTGAAGAAGCTCCGGCGCCGGGTTCTCGAACTTGCCGAAACGGGCATGTTTGCAGATAGCGACGCCAATGACCGCCTCTAGTGCAGCGATGACTTCAAAGAATGCGCTGCTCCGCACACCCCCTCGTTTCCCGTCCAACTGTGACCCGTTCAAAGGGATCCTCGAAATAGGTCTGAGCACCAGGCCCAAGTCCCAGTCACATCTGGGCAACCTTTTTTGCGCTACCCTGCACCATCGAAATTCCGGCGCTCGATGCAACGCGGGGGTCTCTTGAGCACACAGCCTGTACGTCGGCCGAATGCGCAAACCCGTCAGGGGCTTTGATCGTGCACATCCCAATCGCGCACATGGGAAACAGTTGCACTGGTCGGACCCGCGCTCCTGGCGTATAAAATCGTATTCGCGACCCGAAGAGTCGCCCGGCGTACAAAGGATTGCGGAAGGCGCCATGGCATTGGAAAACCGAATACGCAGAACCAATAAAGCGTCAGGCAGCACGTCGTTGGCGGCTAATGATGGCCGTTGTGGCGCGTCGTTGCTGGTGGTTGCCGCCATCAGCGTTGCTGTCGCGGGCGGATGCAGCCTGATCGGCGGCAGTGGGCCGGATGCCACGGCCCTGGGCAGCGCCGACCGGCGTTTCCCGATCACGGGATCGGCTCAATCGGAACTTGCCCGCTTCGACCAAGCCTTCAGCGTTTACGCCGACAATCCAGCCGAAACGCGGTACCGCAAACACTTCCGCGATGCCTACCGCCGCGTCCGGGTGATGTATGTACGGCCCGTTACGGACGGCTCACTGGTCGATGCCGCGTTGGAAGGCATCAAAGCTGAAGGCTTTGAGCCCGGCGGCGTGCC
The DNA here is from genome assembly GCA_964619055.1 of uncultured Rhodospirillaceae bacterium. Classification (GTDB taxonomy): domain Bacteria; phylum Pseudomonadota; class Alphaproteobacteria; order Rhodospirillales; family Defluviicoccaceae; genus CAYVUM01. The sequence continues at coordinate 21,833 of CAZUDB010000015.1, read as the reverse complement.
CGGTGACCAGCTAGTGTCAGCCGCGCTGGATGCCATGACCACCGATCTCGATCCGCATTCCGCCTACCTGGACCCGGCGGAACTCCGTGAAGCTGAAGCGACGACAACGGGCCAATTCGGTGGTCTTGGCATTCAGGTGACCCAGGAGGAAGGCGCAATCAAGGTGATTGCGCCCATTGAGGGGACACCGGCCGACCGCGCCGGTGTGAAATCGGGTGACGTGATCACCCACGTTGACGGTCGGTCCGTGGCCGAGCTATCGCTGACCCAGGCGGTTCGGGCCATGCGAGGCGAGCCCGGCACCAAGATCCGCCTGCGCATCGCGCGGATCGGCGCCTCGCCGTTTGATGTTTCACTGACCCGTGCAGTTATTTCCATCAAGCCCGTGCGCTGGGCAACCTACGGCACGGTCGGCTACATGCGGATCGTTGGGTTCAGTGATCGCACCTATCCGGCGCTTCGGGAAGCCGTAAGCGAGATCCGGGCCAGTCTTGGCGACAGCGCCAGTGGACTTGTCATTGATTTGCGCAACAATCCCGGTGGACTGTTCGATCAGTCGATCGAGGTGGCGGATGCGTTTCTCGACGACGGGATGATTGTTTCAGTGCGCGGCCGTCATGCGCGAACCTCCCGCGGGTTTGAGGCGCGGCGTGGCGACATCGCAGATGGCCTGCCGATCGTGGTGCTGATCAACGGTGGGTCTGCCTCCGCCTCGGAGATCGTTGCAAGCGCGCTTCAGGACCAGGAGCGCGCCATCGTCATGGGCAGCCGGTCATTCGGCAAAGGGTCGGTGCAAACGGTTATTCGCCTGCCGATCGAAGGTGCGCTCAAGCTCACCACGGCACTTTACTACTCGCCATCCGGCCGAACCATTCAATCCAATGGTGTCATCCCCGACATCCGCCTGGGTGGTGTGGAGGTGCCGCCAAACGCGGTGCGTGAGGCCGATCTGCCGGGAGCTTTGGAAGCCCGCCTGGAGGCCGACGACAGCACCCTGGCTGAGCTCGACGTGGATCAATGCCCCGCGGTCGCAGATCGCGATGACCGTTCCATCGGCTGTGCCGTCGCGCTGTTGGAAGCCGGCTCCGTCGATCGATTTATCAGCCGTCTTCCGGCCAGCAACACGGCACTCAAAGCCCGTCGTCCATCGGGCTGACCAGCCGGCTGCCGCCCACCGTCACCACCATCATCGGCACGGGCTTCGGCAGAGTCGTACCGAGGCGGGGCAACTTGCTCCGCCAATCGCGTCAACCACTTTAGCGGCGGCACAACTCAATTCTCCCTGACCCGCCGTTGCGCCTTACTCGTAAACCCGATCTGACGTGCACGCTGGCCCCCTGTGGCGGTTTTCGCCGCACTGCCGGGCCACAGGCCGCGCGCAAACTGGACCGTTTGCGTTCATAGCCCGAACGCCGCCCTCGACGTGATCCGGGACGGCACCGGTCGCGGCCCCGTCCGAAGCATCGGCCGTCCTCCGTTTGGGGTCAAAATACAGCTTATTAGTGCATAAAATTTCATTGATGCCGCTAATAGGTAGCAATATACTATCTATGTGAGCATTTTTTAACGCACTACACCTATAAGGGGAATTCAGGCCATGCGCGCCGCTGCCATCGCTGCTCTGGCCATTTTCGTGGTTTCACTGTTTGCCGACGCCACGGCTGTGGCCACGGATCGCTCAACACCGAACCTTTGGGGTTTTTCGGAGGTGCGATCCACCAACCTGAGATTGTTCGCCAAGTGGACGTCCACGCTCAGCCGGTATGAAACGGAACGGCTAACAACGCGGCGGCCCGGTTGCGCCCACCCCGCCGCGGACGATTGCCGCACAGAGGAATGGCAACGATTTCTCGAAAGCGTGCGCGATCAGGACCGTCGCAGCCAGATCGCGTCCGTCAACGCCTTCATCAACGCCCGCCCCTACGTTGCCGATCAGGCCAACTGGAATCGGTCCGACTACTGGGCCACGCCCGCTGAATTTCTGGCCCGCTCCGGAGACTGCGAAGACTATGCAATCGCAAAATACCTGGCGCTGCGCGAGTTGGGATGGAGCGATCGCGAGCTTCGCATCGTCGCCGTGAAGGACCTGCACAAGGGTATCGGTCACGCCGTTACCGTCGCTTTCTTGGACGGCGAAGCCTTCGTGCTGGACAACCAACTCAACAAGGTGACGGAGGTGGGCGCGATCGGCCACTACCGACCGGTGTACTCCCTGAACGCCACGGCTTGGTGGCACCACCACGAAGGTCCAGACGCGTGAGAGTGGCTCGTCGAGGCGGGTTGCTTAGCCTGCCTAACATTTGAATCAGTGCCAAGCGGGTCACCTGGCCGCGATCAACCGGTCAGGCCGCTATTCAAGGCGGGGGCGCTTAGCGCCGGGCCTCTTCCACGGCTTGCAGAAGCTCGACTCCGACCTCGGCGTCAAAAGTAGCCCGAACGGGTGCAAACACCTCCTGCCACGCCTGACGCTCGGCCTCCGAAGGCGTCACGACCTCAATCCCCTGCTCGGCCAGCACGGCCGCTCGGTCCGCGGCCGCGTGCTCTCGGGCATCCTCATTCACCTCAGCCGACACCTCGGCCAGGATCGCCTCCAGGCTCCCACGGATGTCGTCCGGCAGACCGTCCCAAAACTCCGCGGACGAAACGACCATGTAGTTCAGGAAGCTGTGATCCAGCTCTAGAAAATGGGGCGTGTAACGGGCAAGCTCACGGCTGCGGATGTTTGACCAAGCGTTCTCCTGACCATCAACAATACCGTCCCGAAGGGCATCCGCCACGCGCCCGAAGGGCATGGGGATCGGGACTGCCGTGGCCCGCGTCCATTGATCGTGAAACACCGCCGAGGGCTCGATGCGAAAACGAACACCCTCCACATCGTCGGGCGTCCGAACCGAGCGGTCAGCCGAAATCACACGCGGGCCATTGCTCCAAAAGGCGAGGCCCTTAAGTCCGCGATCCTCCATGGACGAGAGCAGCGCCTGACCGGCATCGGTTTCATAGAACCGCTCCACGTGGTCCATGTCATCGAACAGGAACGGCAAGTCGAAGACCTGAAGCTGTGGCGTGTAGGCCTTGAACTTGGCGAGCGACGGTGCGGCCAGCTCAATATCGCCGAACAACAGGGCCAGGAGCGCCTCGTCATCGTTCACGCGCCGCGACAGCGGATAAACCTCCACCCGCACCCTGCCGTCCAAGCGTTCCTCGACCAACTCCTTAAAGCGAAGTGCACCGGCACCCTTGGGCGTTTCGTCCGAAACGACATGGGCAAACCGGATCAGGATCGGTTCCTCGGCAGCCCAGGCACCGAAGCTGTAAGCGAACAAGACAACGGCCGTAAGGGCCGCTGCCAAAGTCCTTACTGCACGCAACGCCAAACTCCTCTTCCCCAATCGTTTGTCGGGCCGGTTGGCCGCCGTCGCACTTGGCGGTTCGGGCTTAGTTGTAGCCTCTCATGGAGTCGATCAATTCCGGCAGGAACAGCGAAATCTGCGGGATGTACGTGATCAGGATGAGGAACACGAGCAGGACCATGAGCCAAGGGAAAGCCGCTTTCACAGCCCAGACGATACTGTGCCCGGTTACCCCCGATATGACGAACAAATTGAGGCCTACCGGTGGCGTGATCATCCCGATTTCCATGTTCACCACCATGATAATGCCGAGATGGATCGGGTCGATACCGAGCTCCATGGCGATCGGGAACAGGATCGGCGCCATGATCAGAACAATCGCCGAAGGCTCCATGAAGTTGCCGGCCAACAGCAACAGGATGTTGACGACAATCAGGAAACCCCAGGCCGGCAAGCCCCAGCCGGTGATGATCTCCGCAAGGGTGTGAGGAATGCGCTCCGTCGTCAGCACATGCGCGAACAGCATGGCATTGGCGATGATGAACAGCAGCATCACCGCCACCTTGGAGGCATCCAGGACGACCTTGCGCACCTCCGGATCGAACCCGGACTTGGCGACCGCGCCGACCATTTGCAGGGAGTTTCGCACCAGCATGGAGCCGGCACCCTCACCCTCGTGGCGCCATGGCACGGTCTTCAATGGCCCCATGTCTCGGTATCCGAGAACGGCCACGCCGAAGGCGTAGACGGCGGAGACGGCGGCCGCCTCGGTGGGGCTGGCGATCCCGCCGTAGATGGAGCCCAACACCAAAACGATCAGGAAGATGCCGCCCGTGGCACTCAAGCCCGAGCGCAAAACCTCCCCGAAGCCGGCGAATGGCTGTGCCGGCAATTTCTTTACGCGGGCCACGATATAGATCACGAACATCAGCATCAGGCCCATGCCGATGCCCGGGATGAAGCCGGCCATGAACATGCGGGCGGCCGACACTTCCGTCGCGGCGGCGTAGACAAGCATGACGATGCTGGGTGGGATCAGGATGCCGAGCGTACCGGCGTTGGCGATCACGCCCGCAGCGATCTTTTCAGGATATCCTGTGCGAACCATGCCGGCAATGACGATGGAGCCGATGGCCGCCACCGTCGCCGGCGATGATCCCGACACGGCCGCGAACAGCATGCACGCCATGACCGAGGCCATGGCCAAGCCACCACGCACAGCGCCGACGATGGAGATCGCGAACCGGATCAAGCGGCGGGCGACGCCGCCCGTCGACAGGAATGCGGATGACAGAATGAAGAAAGGGATCGCGAGCAAGGTGTAGTGTTCTGACAAAGCTTCGAACAGCTTCAGAGCAACTGATGCGACCGAGTCGTTGGAAAACAGCAAAATCGTCGAAATGCTGGAAAAGCCGAGCGCAATAGCAATCGGCATGCCTGTGAACATACAAGCGAACAGAATGATAAACAGCGCGGTCGTGGTCACGCCTTGCCTCCCCCGGCGGCTTCCGCCGCCCGCTTTTCTTCTTCCAATTGCTTAAGTGCATCCCGCGCCTCGTCGGCGTGGGTGAAGCCGCTTTGGTCTCCCTTGATCACGGACCAAGCCATTTGCAGGAACCGAATGCCGAGCAACACGAACCCGAACAGGAGAATGGAGTGGGCCACGTATTTGGGGATCGGAAGGTCCTCAAGAGAGATGCCAATGGCCACCATCTTGCCGAGATAGACCCACGCGCCGTAGCCGAACAGGCCGCAATAGATAAGGCAGAGCCCGATCGAGAACAGCGTCACCAACCGGCGCGTCCCTTCCGGCAGCAGCCGAACGAAAGCGTCAACACCGATGTGGGAGCCGACCTTGACGCCATAGGAGGCACCGAACAACACCATCCACGCTGACAAATGGAGGGTGAGTTCCTCGAACCACAAAAAACCGATCGAGAAACCGAAGCGAAGGATGACCTCGACAAAAACCAGGAGAGTCATGGTGACCAGGAGGAGGGAAATAATCCCCTCCTCCAGGCCATTTATGAAGCGCGCCAACATTTTTTTCGACGTTTCCTCACGGGCGCTTGAGCGTCTTTTGCGCCGCTTTGTATGAAAATTCTTAGCTGGTGGCGTTGGACGCGACGGCGGCGTCAATCAATTCCTGACCGATATCGTCGGAAAACTCCTTCCAAACAGGTTTCATGACCTCAACCCATTTGGCGTGCTCCTCATCCGTCAGTTGCAGGATTTCGGTACGACCGGAGTCTGCAATTTTCTGTTTGGCCTCATCGTTCAGTTGGTTGGCGATATCATTGCCGTACGCGATGGCTTCCTCAAGGGCTGCCTTGACCTCGCTGCGAACATCATCGGGCAGGTCTTCCCAAAAGTCGACTGAGGTCACGACCATGTAATCCAGAAGGCCGTGATTGGACTCCGTGATGTATTCCTGCACTTCGAAGAACTTCTTGGAGTAGATATTCGACCAGGTGTTTTCCTGACCGTCAATGGCGTTGGTCTGCAGCAGTGTGAACACTTCGGAGAATGGCTTTTTCACCGGCAGGGCCTCAAGCGCTTCAAACTGCGCGGCGAGAACGTCGGATGTCATGATCCGGAATTTCAAGCCGTCCGCGTCCGCCGGCACCTTCAGTGGCGTGCTGGCGGAGAGCTGCTTCATGCCGTTGTGGAGGTAGCCAAGGCCGAGGATGCCCTTATCGGACATGGACTCAAGCATCTTCTGGCCGGCCTCACCTTGCTGGAACCGCTCGACCGCCGCCATATCCTTGAACAGGAACGGCAAATCATAGAGTTGCAGAACCTTCGTATAGCTTTCGAACTTAGAGAGCGATGGTGCCGCCATATGCACATCGCCAAGAAGCATCGCCTCGAGAACCTTGTTGTCGCCATAAAGCTGGGCGTTCGGATAAACCTCAACTTCCACCTTACCGGCGAGACGTTCAGCCACCAAATCGCGGAACTTGTTCGCGGCTTGACCTTTCGGCGTGTTTTCGGCCACGACGTGGCTGAACTTGATGACGATGGGGTCGTCGGCCTGGGCGGCCGGGACCGCAAACATCACCGCCGCAATAGCGGCGCCTATCATAGTGCGGAACATAAAGTCCTCCCTTGAGTTCCAAGGATGCCCACGCCGCCGGCGCACATTCTATATCTGCGGTACCGGACCCGATGGGTTTGGCCACGCAGACGGATGAGTTTCTCCAGCGCCGACACGTCGAGAGCAACGAAGTTACTCTTTTACAGGCGAATCCGAGGCTTGGGAAGAACGGATCGAGCTTGAACGGCTTTGTGTGCGATGCAATAAATACAAGTGTGCAATGCAATAAATACCGGGATCACAGAATTGACACCAGCACGCACAGACGACTTTGCCATATCCGGAAAACGCCGCAGTTTCTGACGATCCAATGGCGCTATTTGGGTCGCTTTCGCTCCGCCCAAATGGTAACAGCCCCGTTCGGGGATCTGAACGACCGCCAAGGATACGGACCGATACTGGGACAGGATGGAAAATGACCAACAAAACGGCGAGTTGGTGGCAGGGCGCGATCCTGTATCAGATCTACCCGCGCAGCTTCGCCGATGCCAACGGTGACGGCATCGGCGACCTCAACGGCATCCGTGCCAAGCTTGGCCACGTGGCCAGCCTGAACGTGGACGGCATCTGGCTGTCACCATTCTTCACATCGCCCATGAAGGATTTCGGCTACGATGTTTCCGACTATCACGATGTGGACCCGACGTTCGGCACGCTTGCCGATTTCGACGCCCTCCTGGCCGAAGCTCACGACCTCGGGCTCAAGGTCATCATCGATCAAGTTTATTCCCATTCATCGGATCAACATGCCTGGTTCAGCGAAAGCCGCGCCAGTCGCGACAATCCCAAGGCCAACTGGTACGTTTGGGCCGATCCCAAGCCCGACGGCACGCCGCCCAACAACTGGCTAGCCGTGTTCGGCGGCCCGTCCTGGGATTGGGACAGCCGCCGGCAGCAGTACTATTTCCACAATTTTCTGAGCACTCAGCCGGACCTGAACTTCCACGAACCGGAGGTCCAGGCCGCGATCTTGGAGGTCGCCCGGTTTTGGCTGGACCGCGGGGTCGACGGCTTTCGGCTCGATGTCGCCAATTTCTTCTGCCACGACCTGTTGCTGCGCGACAATCCGGCCCATGCCCATCCGTCGCCGGTCAAACCCTACTGGATGCAGCGCCAGTTGTTCACCCGGGACCGACCCGAGACGCTCGCCTTTGTCGCCCGGTTGCGAAGCGTGCTGGATGAATACCCTGGCGCCATGTCCGTGGCCGAAATCGCCAGCGATGATCAGATCGGAACCATGGTCGCCTACACGGACGGCCCGGACCGCTACCACACCGCTTACAGCTTCGTCTTTCTGCGTGATGCGTTTGGCGCTGGACACATTCGGCGCTCAATCGAAACCATGCAGGCGGCATCGTCGACCGCATGGCCGTCATGGGCGTTCTCCAACCACGACGTGGAGCGCGTCGTATCGCGTTGGGGCCGGGATGCGGACGAGCCCGCCGTGTTTGCCAAGCTGATGATCGCGCTCCTCGCCAGTCTGCGTGGCACGATTTTTCTCTATCAAGGGGAGGAGCTGGGCCTGCCGCAGGGCGACGTGCCGTTCGAGAAGCTGCAGGACCCGGAGGCGAAGGCCTTCTGGCCCCATCACCGCGGCCGGGACGGCTGCCGAACGCCGATGCCGTGGCAGGCCGATGCGCCTAGCCTGGGCTTTTCGCCCCCCGCCAGCACCAAAGATGGCGCCACCGTCGCGCCACCGGAGCCGTGGCTGCCCCTGGAAACGCGCCATGGCCCACTGGCTATGGATCGTCAGGATCAAGACCCCAACTCGACCCTCACCTTCACCCGTCGCTTTTTGGCATGGCGGCGGACCCAGCCCGCATTGATCACTGGTGACATCACGTTTCTCGACGCACCGGAGCCGGTCCTCGCCTTTGTGCGGACGGCGGGAGACGATCGGGTGTTGTGCGTGTTCAATCTCGGAAAGGAGCCGGCCAAGACGGTCCTTACGGACACGGAAGAGATGAGCGAAGCATCGCCGGCCTTGGCGAATGCATCTGCGTTCCACCATACCGGGCTGGTGGGATCGATCGCCGACGGCGTTGTCACCCTGCCCGGCTATGGCGCCGTGTTCGCCGCGTTGGCGCCTGAGGAGAGACGCGGCCCATCGTGACCGGACCACGGTCGCACCACGGGCTCAACGGAGGCCCTTGCCAACGGCCGCTCGCGCCGGCACGCGAACGTCGCCCACAGCGCCGCCGTGAACAACACCACGGCCCCCGCCTGGTGGACGGCCGCCAGCCCCAGCGGCACCATCAGCAGCAAGGTTGCGATGCCAAGGCCCATCTGCAGCACGGCGGCGATCGCGACGGCACCCGTCGCCCAGGACACGGGCAGGCTACCGTTGCAACGGCGGGCGCGGAGCCACAGCGCAACGGCAAGTGCGACCGTGACCAGCGCCAGGACCCGATGATTGAATTGTACGGTCGTCACATCTTCGAACGGGCTCAGGTAGGCAGGCGCAGCACTGAACAGGAGGCTTGGGATCAGCTCACCGTCCATAAGCGGAAAGGTGTTGTAGACCTGACCCGCGTTGAGGCCGGCGACGAAGCCCCCGGACAGCGCCGTCACGGTCACAAACAGAACCAGGATCATCGCATGTCGCCAGGGCGGCCCGGCGCCGACGGGTCGGGCCGTGCCCGCGCGAGCGGTCGAAGCCATCGCTGAGCGCCGCGGCCAATCCCCGCACCACAGTTGCAGGGCCGTCCACACCAAAGCCCCATATATCAACAGAGCAGCTCCCAGATGGGCAACCAGGCGATACTGGCTGACATCGGGCCGGTCCACGAGGCCACTTTGGACCATGTACCAACCGAGCACCCCTTGAAGCCCGCCCAGCACGAACAGTCCAACCAGGCGCGGCACCATCGCCCGGCCAATCCAGCCGCGAAGGAGGAAAAGGACGCAGGGCACGGCGAACGCCAGCCCGATCAAGCGGCCCCAGAGGCGGTGAATGTACTCGAACCAGAAGATCTCCTTGAACTGGTCCAAGGACATGCCGGCGTTCACCAGCAGATACTCCGGCGTATCGCGATAGGCGTCAAAAACGGCCAGCCATTCCGCCTGGCTGAGCGGCGGCAGCCAGCCGGTAACCGGCCGCCAGTGGACCATTGACAGACCGGACTCCGTAAGCCGCGTCAGCCCGCCAATGACGATCATGACGAACACCATGGCGGCGACGCCAAACAGCCAGCCGGCGATAATCTTGTCGTGACGGCGTGTAATGTCCGGCGCCATTGCGATCGAGGAAGCGGGGTTCATGGCAACTCCTTCCACTGACTGAAAGGTTGCCGCCCTGTCCCCGGCCGTCAATGGCCGAAACCACTTGGGCCAGCGGCCTAAGCGCGCCCGTATCCGAGCCGATCGGAATCGTCGCGTCCGCCATCGCCCGGCAGTGGCACCTCAGAACACCCCCTATCGTAGCGTTACGAGGCATTACCGCTTCGCAAACCACGGGGTTGGAGCGTCTGGGAGCCACTGCGATCCGCCTGAAGATCTAACCGGACGGACCGACCCAGGCGCGACGGCTTATGACACCGCGCCGGCGTTTGCTGTCAGTGTTCTCTTGCACGGCGCCCCAAGCCGAGCAAACCGACGGCGGCTGCGAGAAGCAGGGCGGAACGCGGAAGCGCGATCGACGGCACTGGCGGGGGCGCGATCATGAGATCCAAGCCTGCGAAGAAGGTTCCCTCGGTTCCGTCAACGAACTCGGCGTAGAAGGCGAGGTTCCCGAGATCATTCGTCCAGACAACCGGCCGCAATACTCTATTCACAATCAGCGATTTCACTGATGCAAATAAATGCCGAGGGTTCAACGGCAGAACTGGTCTGGCCCTGATGATCCTCGGCAATTGATGCGGGCTGCGCTACAACGCTTTACGCAGCCATGTCGAACACGAGAACTTCGCTTTCCCGTCGCCCCAGGATCTCGAGTGCATCCGTGGCCGCAACAGCGGCACCATCTCCTGCAGCAAGCCGTTCGCCATTGACGTCGACCTCGCCGCGAGCGACCTGAACCCAAGCCGACCGCCCGGGGCGGAGCCGCAGCCTTTCATTGTCACCACGGTCGAACAGGCCCGCGTAAAGGTCCACGTCACGATGGATGGTGACCGAACCCTCGCGGCCATCGGCAGAGCCAACCAGACGCAGCCGACCGCGTTTTTCGCTTTCGGGAAAGGCTGTCTGCTCATAACTGGGCGTGAGCCCGTCGCGCTCCGGCAGTATCCAAATCTGTAAGAAGTGAACCGCCTCCGTATCCGAATGGTTGAACTCCGAATGGCGAATGCCAGTCCCGGCCGTCATCCGCTGCACTTCCCCCGGCTGGATCACGGACCCGGTGCCGATGGAATCCTGGTGAGCGAGAGCACCGTCCAGGACATACGAAATGATCTCCATGTTCTGGTGGCCATGGGTCGCGAACCCAGCCCCAGGAGCAACCTGGTCCTCGTTGATGACGCGAAGCGGACCAAGGCCCATGTGATTGGGGTCATAGTAGTTTCCGAAGGAAAAGGTGTGCCGGGACTTCAACCAGCCAAAGTCCGCATGGCCCCGTTCCTCGGCTTTTCTCACAGTGATCATGTCACATCTCCTTTCTTGTTTAACGCATGGACGTGACCTGAGATCGATATGATACCCCTTAAATCAGGGACAATGGCGGGCCAAATAGACACACTGTCGCGCCTTGAGCGACGATCGAGCGGGAGGGAACATGGACAAGCTTGCCAGTCTGACCGCATTTACCAAGGTCGTAGAACACGGCGGGTTTGCCGCCGCTGCCCGCGCGCTCGGCCAGTCGCGGGCCCAGGTCAACCGATCCGTCATTCGCCTGGAAGAAAGTCTTGGCGTCCACTTGCTGAATCGGACGACCCGTTCCGTCGCGGCAACGCCGGCGGGCCAGGCCTTCTACGAGCGGGCCCGCTCCATCCTGCTCGATCTGGCCGAGGCCGAGGCCGCGATCCAGGACGACCCGGACGAGCCCAGGGGCGAATTGAAGATTAATGCCCCCATGTCCTTTGGCACGCTGCATCTGGCGCCAGCCCTTTGCGATTTCATGGTGCGTTATCCGAAGCTCCGGATCGAGCTGGTGCTGAACGATCGCTTCGTGGACCCGGTGGCCGAAGGGTTTGACATGACGGTCCGCATCGCCGAGCCGGCGGAAGCCCCTTCCCTAATCGACCACCACATCGTCGAGGTCCGGCGGGTGATCTGCGCCGCGCCGGACTTGCTGAAGCGAGTCGGCACACCGATGACGCCCAAGGATCTGATGGCGCGGCCATGCCTGCATTACGGCAACCTGCCCTCGGGCACGCTCTGGCGCCTGCGCGGGCCGGACGGTTCAGCGGACATCCGCGTTCAGGGGTCCTTTTGCTCAAACAACGGGGAGGTGCTGCGCGAAGCGGCGGTCCGGGGCCTAGGCTTTGCCCTGCTTCCGACGTTCGTGGCGGGTACAGACTTGCGGGCCGGGCGGCTGGTCAGTGTCCTGCCAGAATACTGCGCTCCCGATATCGTGCTGACGTTACTCTATCCACCCAACCGCCATCTGTCGGCCCGCATTCGCTTGCTCGTGGAGTTCATTTATGAGCGCTTCGGCGATCATCCGCACTGGGACGTGGTCGATTAAGCGCTTTTCCCGTTGTCGCCAGTCGGCGGTGACCAACCCGCGGGCGCCATCTCGAAACGATCGAACAGGAAGGCGGGCGCGACCGTGCATCCGACCAGCGACCAGGCGCCGAGAGATGTCGCCGACTGCCAGGCGCCGGCCGGGACCACCGCATGCGGCTCCTGCCCGCCCAACACATCCGAACCCACGATCACAGTGCGCACTGGCGCGCCCGGTACCGCGATCACGAGCTCCAGCGGAGCCCCGGCCGCCGCTTGCCAAATCTCCGTCGCGTCAATGCGATGCCAGGCCGATACCTCTCCCGCCTGCAACAGGAAGTGAATCTGGGAGACAGCGGCCCGGTCACCGGGTTCGGCGGGGCTTCGGTAGGTCTCCCGGTAGTGACCGCCTTCCGGATGTGGCTGCAAGCCGAGTGCCGCAATGACGGCGTCCGCCTCTTTCGAGGAACCTGCTCCTGCCATGACTCGCCCTCCCTTGGCCCCGCGTCATCTTTGGTCTCCTAATGGGCTTTGGCAATCGGGTCCATCGGTGACCACGGATCAGTCACGGGGCGCCCGATCAGTGTGCGGAACCAACAGTGCGTGCGGCAATGCCACTTATGGTTTTTTTGTTTCGCAGTGTGATGTGTTTCACTATCCTACGTAGCAGGTCCGCTGCAGACTGCGGTTGTGACCGTCGCCATCGTATGTTGAAGAGTTGTCGGGACTCAACAACGGTTGGCGATCAATTTATTCTTGTCGTCTTTCGCGCTTTCGTATTCTATCTTGTTTGGATAGATACGAATTAAAAATGCGCCTTAAGATGGGTCTTGATCGCCAGTGTTTGTCCAATCAGACCGGCTAATCCGCATTGACTCTTCACCGCTTCCACCTGATGAATTGTTGGTGGAATCTGTCTCAGGCTGGGAAGGTTTTTCGGATTTATTCGATTTCAAGCTGATTCTGGTCTCTGAAAATCTCAATATCGATGCAAGTCAGATCGTTGGGCAAAAAATCACCTTCTCCGTCAAAACGGAAGTGAGCCAGCGCCGTAACTTTAATGGCTATGTCATAGAATTCACTCGCGGCGAAGTGATGTCACAGAAATTGCGCGTCTATCGCGCCAGAATTGCGCCGTGGTTTTGGTTTCTTAACAAGACAAGAGATTGTCGAATTTTTCAAGAATGCACAGTTTTGGACATCATTGAGCAGGTTTTTGGTGATTTTGATGTTGCTGATTTTGATACGGCAAATATCCTTACCAGTTATGCAACACGTGAATACTGCGTTCAGTATAATGAAACTGACCATGCTTTTGTATCCCGCCTGCTGGAGGAAGAAGGTATTTTCTACTGGTTTGCACACAGCGCCGAAGGACACACCATGATGCTGTCCGACAGCATGTCCGGCTGTGCCGCGTGCGAGCTTAATCCAATTCCGTTTTCCTCCGGCTCCCAGTCCCTCGATCACGTTTCGTCATGGAGCCATAATTGTGAGTTTCGCACGGGCGCCTGGGCGCAAACCGATTACAATTTTGCCAAGCCCAAGGCCAGTTTGGGCACCGATGAAACCACGATCGTGCCCGTCGACCTCGCGAAGGGCTACGAGGATTTCAGCTTTCCAGGCGCCTACTACGACAAGGAGCATGGCCAGCATCTGACCCGGGTGCGGATGGAGGCCGAGGAATGGCCCTTTGACGTCGTCACCGCGGAAACCACGAGCCGGCGGCTTGCCGTTTCCAACAAGTTCCAGTTGTGCGAGCATGCGGCCGACAGCGAAAACGGCACGGATTTCGTTGTCATCGATATGCGTCACGCGGTGTCGAATCGCAGCGTCATTCCCGGCGTCGACGCCAGTGAGATCTACGAGGCCGGGTTTCGGTGCATTCCGGCATCGACGATGTACCGCCCGCCGCAAACCACCCGCAAAGCACGGGTGCCCGGCATCCAGACAGCGGTCGTCACTGGCATCAGTGGTCAAGAAATCTACACCGACAAGTATGCACGGATTAAGGTTCAATTCTTCTGGGACCGCTACGGCCAGAACAACGAAAAAAGCTCCTGTTGGGTGCGGGTTGCCCAAAGTAATGCGTCGGGCGGAAAATGGGGCCAGGTTGCGATCCCACGAATGGGTCAGGAAGTGTTGATTGCGTTCGTGGAAGGTGACCCGGACCGCCCAATTTGCATCGGCACTGTCTACAATGACGCAAACATGCCGCCCTATGATTTACCGGGCAGCAAGAATTTGACCGGATTCAAGTCAAACTCCACCTTGGGCGGTGGCGGTTACAATGAGTATGTCTTCGACGACACCAAGGGTAACGAGCTGATCCGAGAACACGGCCAGTTCGACAAAGACTCAACGATCGAAAACGACCTGCGCGAGCACGTTTTGCACGACCGCAGCCGTGATGTGACCAACGACGAGACCATTCAGATTGGCAACAATCAGACGTCCACGGTTGGCGTGGATCAGTCCCTGACCGTCGGCAACAATCAAACGGTTGCCATCGGCACCAATCAAACCACGACCATAGGCGCCAACCAGAGCATTCAAATCGGCGCCAATCTCACGGAAATCGTCAGTGTCAACTACGCGGAGACCGTGGGCGCGGCCATGGCGCTCACGATCGGCGCGGCCTTTGCCGAAACGGTGGGAGCCGCCAAGCAGCAGACCATCGCCGCCGACAAATCGGTCACGGTCGGCCAGAACATGTCGGAGTCCGTTGGCAAGGATCTCCAGGTCAGTGTCGGCGACAATGCCACCGAGTCGGTGGGCAAGGACAAAAGCGACAAAGTTGGCAAAAAATACCTTCTGGATGCCGGCGATGAGATCACGATTAAAACCGGCAAGGCCAGCATTAATATGAAAAAGAATGGAGATATTACCATTCAAGGTAAGAAGATCACTATGAAAGGGTCCGGTGATGTTATCATTAAAGGAAAGAAAGTTCTCGAAAACTGACCTCGGGGAGTTGCAACCCCGTCAGGCCGCGCCGGAGGTCGTTATCGGGCGTTTGATGGGCTTTGAAGAGGACGGCACGCCGCTCGTTTCCCATCCGGACAACGGTGACTGCGAGCCATTGGCGGCCATGAGCACGGCGGTGCTCGATGCGAACGCCATCGGACGACCCGTCGCCTTGTTGTTCGCCGACGGTGATCCAAATCGGCCCCTGATCATCGGCCTGGTGCGCAAGCCCCAGGCGGTACCGCACCAGGATGCCGACCCGGTGACATTGGACGCAGCGCCAGACGACGAGGACCCGGCCGAGCCCCTAGATGCGGTCATCGACGGCGACCGCATCCAGCTCACGGCCGCGCGGGAAATCGTGCTCAAGTGTGGCAAGGCCAGCATTCATCTGACCCGCGCCGGCAAGATCCTGATCCGTGGTGCCTTTCTTCTGTCGCGATCCTCGGGCGCCAACCGGATCAAGGGGGCCTCCGTGCAAATCAACTGACATCGCACCGGATCACCCACCATGGAGCTTGTCAATGGAACGCCGATGACGGCGGGCTACACCCTCGGCGTGGAGCCGAGCGGCCGAGAGTTTGTGGTGGTTGTCATCAAGGGCACCTTTGACATGCCGGACGGCGACGGCCCCGCCCCTCTGGCCGAGGAGCAAGAGCCGCTGGTGATGGCGGACACGTTCACGGGCGAGCCGGGGCTCTCCGCGCCCGTGTATGAGGCTGACTTCTGCCTGCGCAAACCCCGCTGTGACGTGCTGCTTCATGGCCAAGCCCACGCTCCTCACGGCCGGCCAGTGCCCGGCGTGGAGGTGAGCCTGCGTGTCGGCGCGCTGACCAAACGGTTCTTCGTGCTGGGCGACCGGGTCTGGGGGGTCTGGACCGGCGGTATCCGGCCAACGGACCCGCAACCATTCGAAACCATGCCGATCACCTACGACCGCGCCTTCGGTGGCATTGACGACCGCCACCCCGACCCGGCAAAGCACGCGGCGCACATGGCCAACCCCATCGGCCGCGGCTATCATAAGGAGTTGGCCGATGAACTCGTGCGTGGCACCCCACTTCCGAACACGGAGGCGCGTGACGCTCCGGTCAATCGCCCGAACGGGGCCTACCAACCCATGGCTTTCGGACCCGTGGGCCGCGGCTGGACACCGCGTCTCGGTTTCGCCGGCACCTATGACCAAAATTGGCTCGACAACCACTTCCCGTTTCTGCCGTCGGATTTTCGGGACGACCATTACCAATCCGCCCCGGCCGACCAACAACTGACCGGTGCCGTGGCCGGCGCGAACGTGGAGCTCACCAACCTGAGCCCCGAGGGCACGCTCCGCTTTCGCCTGCCGGACCTGGAGGTGCCCGTCTACTTCTTCCCCAAAAAAGGGGGCCATGAGGACTCGGTCGCCATGCTCGACACTATTGTCTTGGAGCCGGATCGGCGGCGCCTGATGCTGGTTTGGCGGGCGAGCCGGGCGCTCAAACAAAACCTGTTCGAGCTACCCCAAGCCGTTGTCGGCCGCCGGTCGAAAGCCTGGTGGCGCGCGCGCAAGCTTGGCAAGACTTATTATCGCTCCGTCAACGACCTGGTCAAAACACGCCGGTTACGGGCGGCGGAGGAAGAGGGCGAATGAACGACGGACAAGCACCGTCCAGGACGGCCACGGTGCCGCCCGTCGCGATTGTCGCCGCCGGGATGATGACCGGTGTGGGGCTGACCTGGGCGTCGTCCTGCGCCGCTATCCGCTGCGCCATCGACAACTTCCAAGAAACTCGGTTCATGGGTGCGGGCGGTGAGTGGATCGTCGGCAGCGAGGTTCCGTTGGGGCAGCCCTATAGGGGCCTGGCCAAATTGGCCAAGCTGGCGGCGGGGCCGCTTCGTGAGTGCTTGGAGGCCGTCCCCGGCGTCTCACCTGAGCGCATTCCATTGTTCCTCTGTATCGCCGAACAGGAACGGCCGGGCCGGCTGAACGGCTTGGAGGATGAGTTGCTCGCCGACGTGGAGGCGGAGCTTGGCGTTAAGTTCGATCCGGAACGCTCCGGCCTTATCGCCCGCGGCAGGGTTGGCGGTGTGCACGCGGTTCAGCACACCCGCAAGCTCCTCCACAGCGGAGCTGATGCACCGAGCCACGTGCTGATAGCCGGCGTGGACAGCTATTTGGTGGGGCCGACGCTTACGGCGCTCGCCGAAACGGATCGACTGCTGAGCGCGGCCAACTCGGACGGTTTTGTTCCGGGCGAAGCCGGCGCCGCAATGCTGCTGACCCGATCGGAATACGCGGGCGACGCATCGCTCAGCTGCCTTGGCATCGGCTTCGGATCGGAGGAGGCGACAATCCTGTCCGAAGATAAGCCACTACGGGCCGACGGCCTGGCCGCTGCCATCCGGGCTGCGCTGGACGAAGCGGGGCTAACCATGGGTGCCGTCGATTATCGCTTGAGCGACGTTAACGGCGAGCAATACGGCTTCAAGGAAGCCGCCCTGGCCATGACCCGCCTGCTGCGGGACCGCAAGGAGGAGTTCGACATCTGGCATCCGGCCGATTGTATCGGCGAGGTGGGTGCCGCCGCGCTGCCGTGCATGATCGGTGTCGAGTTGGCGGCTGTGCGCAAGCGCTATGCGCCCGGCCGCCTTGCGCTCCATCATCTCGGCGCAGATGGCGTGCGACGCGGCGCGCTTCTCGTCGCCGCTGGAGGACACGCCTGATGGCCAACGATGTTTTTGCCAACGGCCGCGAGGTCTCTTGCAAGGCCGCTGATGGTAAATCCATCTGCGCCCTTCCGGATGTGTGCATGACCCCGCCCGAGAATCCCGCCACGCCTCCTGGTGTCCCCGTCCCCTATCCCAACACCGGCATGGCCAAGGATACGACGTCCGGCTCTAAAAAAGTCAAGATTTCCAAAAAGGAAGTTCTTCTTAAAAATAAATCCTACTTCAAAAAAAGTATGGGTGACGAGGCCGGATGTGCCGCAAAAAAAGGCGTCATCACGAGCAAAAATCGCGGCAAGGTCTATTTCAATGCCTGGTCCATGGATGTGAAGTTTGAAGGCAAGAATGTCGTACGCCACCTGGACATCACGACCCATAATCATGCGTCAGTGCCTGGAAATACACCTACGTGGCCGTACATCGACAGCCAGGCGTGGGCCGATCCCGGTCATCCGTGCATCGACGAAGCCATGGATGAGTATGAGGCCTGCAAGGATTACACACCCCATGGCAGCAAGGACGCTTGTGCAGAACTTGGAAGCAGCAAGCCCGCTCGCACAAAGGCAAGCGCCGAAGCTCCAGCGATGGGAACCATCGCAGCACTGAACAAGTGCCTATCAAAACGCAAATGTATGCTGCAGCCCTATGATCCCAGCGGCTGCTGCTACCCGCAAACACCTCACCATATTATTGAAGCATCGTCAGTTGCGAAGGTCAGCCCCCACCACTGCAAAAAAGCTGACCTCAATTTCGTTTCCGGCATTCAGGATTATGATCACGGCAAAGCACCTTGCGTGTGTGCCGAGGGGACCACCCAAAACGTTGGAACCCACGGTCAGATGCATACATTCCAGAGGGAAGGTGTCGATCGCGCAATTGCAAGCGGTGATATTGTTAAAGAGCATATTCCGTGTGCAACGGGCACGACGCACGACTACGCAACGACGTACGGCGATTCAAAGAAGAATGGCATTGCAGCGATGAAGAAGACCTTCCCCGAATCGGATTGCAAAGAAGGATGCTTGGAGGCTCAACTCGACGCGTATCACGAACAATGCAACATGAATGATAATACGAAAATAAAGGCAGTACGTGAAGGAAGCCCCGATGTCGATGCGGCCGTGGAGAAACAAATTGATCGAAGCCACACGGTTTACTTGGAGAGTTCCCGTGGCCGCTAATAGGCTTAATCAATTCAAGAATTAAGGAAAGCCATGTGGGCGTGTGGACGGACAAATATTCTTTTGTAATGGGAGCGGCTCGGTACCCCGACCTAGGCCTCTTGGCTCTGATCGAGGATCAAAGCGCGCGAGACAAAATCGAACATACGTATTTCTTCGCGTGGGATGACGGAAGGTGGGAGGGTGACGATCGTCCCAAGTCCTGGGATGTTGTCAGCATGTGCGTGTGCACCGATCCCGTTGAGCAAGCGATCGCTCTTGGCACGCGGGGCCAGATTTACTGCGTTGGCAGCGGCGACATTCACGACGAACTTATTGATCGCTCCGGTCAAACACCGCGGCTGATGCGCGGGTTGGGCTGTATCGACGGTAAAGCCTATGCTGTCGGAATGGGGCGGACGGCGTTTCGACGCGACGGTCCTCATCGCTGGGTTAGGATTGACGGGGATTTGCAGCCCGAAACGGGCAGCGCCGAAACCGTTGGCCTGGAGGCCATTGCCGGATTTTCATCGTCGGAGATTTACGCGGTCGGATGGAACGGCGAAATTTGGCACTACGACGGCTCGCACTGGAGCCCGATCGGCAGTCCGACGAACGTGGTTTTGTCAACGGTTTGCTGCGCCGGAGACGGCTATGTTTATGTGGGAGCCCACCGCGGACTGTTGTTGCGTGGCCGCGGACAGCAATGGTCTAGTGTAGAGCACGAGGCCGACATTGATGACATTTGGGGCATCAGATGGTTTCAGGGAAAGCTATACATCTCGACAATGTATGGACTTTATACCCTCGAAAAAAATGATGAACTAAAGCATGTCGATATGGGAGAAGATTGGCCAGGAACCTACTTTTACTTAACATCGACAGAGGATATATTATGGTCCGTAGGTTCAAAAGATGTTCTGAGTTTTAATGGAAGTATCTGGATGCGAATAGATTAACAATTTTTGTATTCTGTTTAAGATTTAGAAACAGTTATCGGATACTCTACGCCCTTTTTGGGGTCCTCTGCGAACATTAATTTACGATGTATAACATGTAGGCTGGTGTTTTTTTAATAAGGACCTTTTTTTCGCATTTAATCCCTAGCGACACCTCAAGGCTTGATCCCATAGACATGACCATACCGCAGATCATCGAGCAACACGCCGCCGAAGCATCGTTCCACTGGCTGTTGCGGGATGATGCTGTCATGGCGCCCCATTATTCGCTCAAAGACTTGGCCGACCAGGACAACCGCGTCGAGGCCCACCTTGATGGGCTTCGGATCGCCGGTGAGGGCGGCTGGACCGCGTGTCGGGCGGCCCTCGCCATCAAGGAGCCGGGCGAGGTGTTCGCCGCCGGCGTGCTGGCTCTGGAAGGCCAAGCCCGCCCAAGGATCGAGGCCGTGCTGACGACGGCGGCCGAGGCCCGCGAGACCGTGTCCGGTTTCGTCGGCGCCTGCGCTTGGGTTTCGCCGGAGCTGCTCACCGACACGGTGTTCCCCCTGATCGAGGCCGAGGAGCCGGCCTTGCGGGAGGCCGCCGTCGCCGCACACGCCGTCCACCGCCGTTATCCCGGCCCAGCCTTAGTCCCGCGCTTCAACGACCCCGACCCGGCCATCCGCGCCCGGGCCCTCCGCTTGGCAGGCCAGTTGGGCCGATCCGACTTGTGGGGCCATGTTGACGCCCATGGTCGCGCCGACGACGATCCCACATGCCGACTTTGGGGCAACTGGTCGGCCGTGCGCCTTGGCGACCGCGATGCCGCGTTTACACGCCTGTTTGAGACCAGTCTGGAGCCGAAACCGACATCGCTGCAGATGCATGCCGTGAAGATTTTGGCGCGAACGCTGCCGTCCGCCCAACATCAGGCATGGTTTTCCGCGCTTGCCCAAAATCCCGACAACGCCCGGGCGCTGGTGGCGGCCGTCGGTGCGGTCGGCCTGCCCTTCCACATTCCGTGGCTCATCGAACACATGGCGGAGCCGTCCCTCGCTCGCCTGGCCGGAGAGGGCGTGTCGATGATCACTGGCCTGGACCTCGCCTACGAGGACCTGGACGGCGATGAGCCGGACGGCTTTGAGGCGAGTCCGAGCGAGGATCCGGATGATGAGGATGTTGATCTGGACCCTGACGAAGACTTGCCGTGGCCGTCCCCGAAACTGATAGACGCCTGGTGGCGGGATAACCGCAGCCACTTTGGCGAACGCGACCGTCACCTCTGCGGCGCACCGATCACGGCCGAGCAATGCCGACATGTGCTGATCCACGGTTTCCAGCGCCAACGCATCGCCGCCGCCCTGGAACTGGCGGTCCAGGCCCCGGAGCACCCGCTGTTTGAAACAGCCGCCCCCGGACCGCGCCAGCAAGCGTGGCTGGGGGTCACGGGCCAAAGCTTCGACTGATGCCCCCTGCAGGCGGGTCGCGGCAGCGCGCCGCGTTGCAATCGGCATCCACGCCGACTATGTCAATTTGAGAATAATCCTAAAACATCGTGGAGATGACCATGAGCGACTGCGAGCACCAGCATCCCGGCGGACACGACCATCAGCACGGCGCCGGCTGCGGCCACACGGCGATCCGTCACGGCGACCATGTCGACTATCTTCACGACGGTCATCTCCATCACCCGCACGGCGACCATGTCGACGAGCATGTGATTGACGTCAGTCCGGCCAATCCGGATGCGTGTGCACCGGTTCATGCCGGGGAAGGCCATGAAGCCGGGCATGTTCACGGCCCGGGCTGCGGGCACGAGGCCGTGCCCCACGGCGACCATGTCGACTACCTCGTTGGCGATCACCTCCATCATCCCCACGGCGATCACTGCGACGACCACGGCAAGATTGAACGGGCTTGACGGGCACGCCTGATAGCGTTGCCGGCGCGGCGGCAAGCCCTAGATAAATCAAGGTCTCCAGCGCACACGAAGCAGCGAGATCTGGCCCGCCGCCGT
>CAZUDB010000014.1:0-63917 GCA_964619055.1 uncultured Rhodospirillaceae bacterium | reverse complement strand
GGCATCGTAGCAATGGCCGCGCATGGTCAGCTCCACCGAGTCGGCAATGACCTCGCGCGACACCAGCGACGATTTCATACCGGCGTGGCCCATGGCAATGCCATCCGTGACAGTGATAGTGACGAACTCCCGTGGCGTGCCGCCGGTGGCCTTTACCCCCAACTTGACCACCTGGGCCTGGCGCGACAGCGCAATGTTGCAAGGGGCGGCCTCATTCCAACACGTGGCGACACCGACGAAGGGCTGATTGATCTCTCGCTCCGTGAGGCCCATCGCGTAGTAGTAGGAGCGGTGAGGCGCACGCTCCGGTCCTTGGGTCACATGCCGGCTTGGCAGTCGGCTTTTGTCGAACGGGGGCACACTGGCGTCGTCGGGCATGGTCGCGGTCTTTCGATCGGTTGCGGCAGGCGGTTGAGGAAGGTCGAACGAGGTCAGCTTACGGGAGCGCCAGCGGGTCGACTAGAGGGGAACGGCCGTCATCGACGCCACCCACCGTTCACCAAGCGCATCCAGGAAATCCCGAACGGATGTGAGCAAGGTGAGCAGTGCTGGATCTCCGCCAGATCCGTCATCGTTGGCGCCGTCATGGGCGCTGGCAAGGAGTCCTTCCAGTTCGCGCAGGGCGTTGGTGAGCGTGCGCCAAGGAACATCCGGATCTTCGGCCAGCACCCGGTCGGCCGCCCAGCGATCCAACTCAGCGCAAGCGGCAGAGGAGAGCAAGTCCGGTCGCTCCAGCCAAAGCAGGCGGCGACCGATTTTTCGCAACCGGTCATCCTGAAAACTGTCCATCAGCGCTGCCCGTTTTGGCCAGGGCAGATCATGGAAGGCCACCATCCGGGTAATGTCGGCGTCCGGGATGCGGCGCTGATACAGCCGCTCCTCCACGTGGCCGTCGCCGACGTCCTCCGGGTAGCGGGCGGCCAGTGCGTCGCCAACACGCGCGCGGAACCTTTCGTCGTTGCGGATCAGCGCTACGCGTCGGTCCAATTCCTCCGTCGGAATCCTCCAAGCGGCAGCATCGGCGGGCGCAGAGTCCGCCGGCATCAGGATCGGCTGGCTGCCGGCCCGGACGGGAAGGATCGGTTTCGGCGAGCGCCTCATAACCGCAACCAAGTCTTCCACGGATCCATCTATGTATTTCTCCGGTGGGAACGCCAGATCGAACACGGCGACCTCAGCCGCATGGTCGGGGTTCTCGCCGCACAGCGTCACCATTCGGCTGTATGGGCGTCCGAACACGAACTCGGTGTGCGCCAGCTTCGGTGTTGCGCGCAGTAGGGCCAGCACCCGCTCCCGTCGGGTCAGATCGATGAGGTGCCTCCACAACGCCGGTGCCCGCTGCTGTAGGCGTCGTGCGATTGCCAGTGTGGCCTCGGCGTCTGCGATGGCTTCATGGGCATTTCCAGCGCCGCAGCCGTTTAACGGCGCCAGCCGATCAAGCCGAAACGTTGGCCGTCTGCAGTCATCAAGGGGAATGGTGAGGGCGTGGGGTGCGAACAGGCTCGCGGCTTGGGCCATGCGCAGGACATCGCCGCGCCGGTTGCCCATTGCGGTGGTCAAAAAGGGTGGATGCAGGGTTTGGTACAGGCTCTGACGCACCAAGGCTTCGTCGAAACGGAACGAGTTCCACCCGAGAAACAGGCACGGAGCCCAGGCGACGAGCGCGCTATGGAGGTCGTGAACGGCTTCATAGTGGCTCGGCAACGCTGGATTGGTCAGATCCGCAGGTCCCAGACCTGTCACGCGCAGTGCACCAGGGGCTGGGACAACGTGTGGCTGAAGCCGACAACGGACGTTCAGCCGATCTCGTTCGATCAGGCCGCCATCCGAACGAATAGCGCCGAACTGAAGCATCTGGTCCCAGGCCGTCGTCGTGCCCGTCGACTCGATATCGTAGAACACTAACGAAACGTTGTCGGTCTCGGCCGAAACAGACTTGCTCGCGGGATCCGGAATTGGCTGAAAGATCGGGGGCATGTCTGTGGGCCGCCTTAACGCATCGGCCGAAGCATCGGGCCGCCGCCCTTCAGGGGCTGTGCGATGGTTAACGGGCGGACGTGCATGCGTCTTATCCATGACGAGAAACGCCGCCCGAAGGCGGCGTTTCCGACGGCCGCGCGGCCGGACTGCCTACTTTTCGATGAAGATATCGGCACGACGCTGTTCGAGGCTCGGCTCATCATCGCCAAGGAGTTCCATGGCTTCAGACTCGCCGCGGCCTTCCGTCGAAATCGGCGCGGTGACGCCCATCTCAAGGAGGATGGCACGGACGGTCTCGGCCCGGCGCTCCGACAGCGCTTGGTTGGCAACTGGGTTACCGACAGAATCGGCGTGGCCCACAACCAGCACGCTGGAGCCGGGCGCGGCGCTGATCATCTCGGCGCCGGTTTGAATGTTCAGGACGTTCTCGGACGTCGGTTTTGCGCTGCCGGTGTCGAAGAACACCTGTACCGCCGGGCCCATGGCCGGAGTGCCAAGCGCGGCCATGGCCTCTCCAAAGCAATCGCGATCACGGGCAATGTGCTCCGGCTGGGTATTCTCTTCCTGCTCCTGCATCCAGCTGTCGAAACAGACCTGCGCCTTGGCGGCCTGCTCCGGATTGCTGACCCGCGCCGACGCGTCCAGCGCGGCGACCAGTCGAGCCCGGGCGTCCCGCAACTCCATCACCGCGGCGTCGGGGATATCGCGGTCGCCGACGGATGTCGGTGCAACGGCAGTTCCGCGGGCGGCGAACATGGCGCGGTTAGCGAAATAGTCGGAATCCCGATAGTCACCCTCGTCAAACTCGTCCTGGGCGCGCGCCAGATACCCAGTGTAAAGCGCATTATCGAAAGCGGATCCCTGCGGCGTCATAACACGGGCGTCGTCAACCAATGTCCCGGCGCAGGCGGCGAGCGTCAGGGCCGCACATCCAACGACCGCGAACTTCAAAGTCTGGCTCATCCCTAACTCCTATATTCTGTGAACCAAAAAGAGGTGCCTTGCCCATTTGGGTATCACGGAGATGACGTCACTGCACGCCAAATGCGATTGTATGCGTGATTGGCGAGCGACGCCGGTCCTCGAGGATGATTCAACGCCGAGATCGGCGTCGTTTCGCGACCCCCCTGACCGACCAACCGGGACGTGCCAGCCTCCACAGTGCCTTGTTCCGAATTAAGACCCAATTGTTGGATTGAACCCCAAATTTCGACGGCAGACCTTGTTCTGTCGGCGCCTTTTCTTCTGCTCTTCGCGCAAAGTGTCAAGTCAGAATTTTAGTTTTTTGAAGTCATTGCCGCGCCATGTCGCCTCAGCGCCACGAAGTGGCCGGAATCGACTTGGCAGCAGCCACCAGATTTTTGAGCACGAACTCTGCTATGGGCATACGTAAGGCCAGCGCAGAACAACGAAAGGTCAACGATAATCGGACTTCGAATGCAGTCCTGTGAACGTTAAAGCCGAGCACGCCTGACGACAGCAACGGCGATGCCGCAGATTAAGGGATTTATCGAACGGATATGGGTTTTGCCTTCAGATCGCGGTCGCCTCGCCGCCACTGCCAAGGTGTCACGAACGGTCCCTGCCACAGGCCCGCGCCCTGGCGACTGGCGGCCTCCTCCGCCGGGATGTAGCGCTCAGAGTAGCGCCGGAAGGCAAGCGCCCAGCCAGCTTCGACCATACGCAGGCCCAGATCGGACCCGTTTACCGAACAAATCGCCACCAGCCGGTCCCAGCGGTCGCGGGCGCGACTTTTGCAATCAACGTCGAAACCTAGCGTGTTCCGAACGAGCCAAGCCGTCGCCATCGTGCCGCAGGGGTAGGATGTGCCGAATGCACTACACGTCTGACTGGACTCGGGCGCATCAATCCCGAACAGGCGAATGCGCTCACCGGCCACCTCCAGAGTATCACCGTCAATGACCGCCGCAGGGCCGGAAACACCAACCGTCCTGGCCTGCGCCGCCATGGCTACACCGGCGGTCACCACGTAAGCAGGCAGCATCAACGACAAGACGACGACCGACGTGCCGTGCAAGCCACAGAGCCGCACGATAAGCCGGTCCGGGACCCGGCGCGCGCGCATTGGCAGTTGGAGGGAGAAAGTCGGACTTCGTCGAATGGCGAAGTCCGACAGGGAGAGTTTGAGCGGATGGGGGGAACCCAAGAGACACCAATCGAGTTGCCTTCCCAATCATCCTACGTGCCCCAATGGGGCATGTCAATACCTTTTTGGGCCATATTGTTACCCAAAAAGGTGCGGCGCCTGACGGTTACATTTCTCGGCACTGCCTCCCCTGCGTGCGCCGTCGCTGTTTTTGCGCGCAGACGTTCTAGCTCAGTAAGGCTAGTCGTTCGGCCGCTTCGCCAAGTCGGTCCCGAGACGCTGCTGCCTCGGCACGACGTTCGCGCGCCGTCTCGACCACCTCCGGTGGGGCCTTTGCGGTGAACGAAGCGTTGCCAAGTTTCCGATCGAAGCCGTGGATCTCACCGGTGAGACGTTGAATTTCCTTCTCCAGCCGGGCCCGCTCGGCCGTCACGTCGATGACCTCGGCGATGGGCAACACCACCGACGCCTCGTCCAAAATATCTTGCACGGCCCCCTTAGGCAGCGGTCCCGACAGAACCTCGGCCGACGACAACCGGGCCAAACGGACGACCAGCTCACCATGCTGCGCGAGGCGACTGAGCGTCGCTTCCGATGCTCCGTCGAGAAGCAATGGAATACGAGCTTGCACCGGCACGCTCATGGCGGTTCGGATCGATCGCACAAGCGTGATCAGGCGGACAACCCAATCCATTTCAGCGGCTGCATCCGCATCGATCAGACCTGAATCCTCATCGGGCCATGGCTCATTGATCAGCATGCCGCCGGCGGTCATGCCGAATGTGCTATGCAACTCCTCGGTCACAAACGGCATGAACGGGTGAAGAAGATGGATAATCCGGTCCAGCGTCCAAGCGGTGGTTGCCCGGGTTTCCGCTTGAGCTTCTGCGGACGCGCCTTGCAGCAGCGGCTTGGCAAACTCGAGATACCAGTCGCAGAAGGTGCCCCATGTGAACTGGTACAACGCTCCCGCGGCATCGTTGAACCGGTAAGCCTGCAGGGCCGCATTGACGTCGACAGTCGCCTGCGCGGCCTTGCCGATGACCCAGCGGTTCACGGGTTCCCGACATACAGCCGGATCAAAGTCGGGCACGGGCGCACATTTGTTCATCTCAGCGAAGCGCGCGGCATTCCAGAGCTTGGTTGCGAAGTTGCGATAGCCCTCGACCCGACCTTCGGACATCTTGATGTCCCGGCCCTGGGCCGCAAACGCAGCGAGCGTAAAGCGCAGCGCATCTGCACCGAATCGGTCGATGAGGTGCAAGGGGTCAATGACGTTACCCTTGGACTTGGACATCTTCTGGCCGTGCTCATCGCGAACGAGGGCGTGGATGTAGACCGTCCCAAACGGCACCTCCCCCATGAAGTGCAGCCCCATCATCATCATTCGGGCGACCCAGAAGAAGATGATGTCAAAGCCCGTGACGAGCACGTTCGTTGGGTAGTAACGGGTTAGCTCCGGTGTCTGCTCTGGCCAGCCGAGCGTAGAGAACGGCCACAACGCAGAGGAAAACCACGTATCCAGCACATCGGGATCACGAATCAGGGCCACATCCTTGCCGTAGTGGGCCCTCGCCGCGGCGCGAACCTCGTCCTCCGTCATTTCGACGAAAGGATGGCCGTCCGGCCCGTACCAGGCGGGGATCTGATGGCCCCACCAGATCTGGCGAGACACGCACCAGGGTTGGATATTTCGCATCCATTCAAAGTACGTCTTGGCCCATTGCTCTGGCACGAAGCGGGTCCGTCCCTCTTCCACAGCGCGGATCGCGGGCTCGGCTAGAGTGCGCGCGTCCACAAACCACTGGTCTGTCAGCCAGGGCTCGATCACCACGCCGGAGCGATCGCCGTAGGGCATCATGATCGTGTGGTCCTCCACCTGCTCCATGAGCCCCAGCCCCTCCAGCTCTTTAACAATGGCGTCACGGGCCTCATAGCGGTCCAGGCCGCGGAACCGGTCGGGGGCGGCATCGCTTAAGCAGGCGTTGGCATCGAGGACGTTGATCATGGGCAGGTCGTGACGACGTCCCACCTCGAAGTCATTGAAGTCGTGGGCGGGCGTAATCTTAACTGCGCCCGAGCCCTTTTCGGGGTCCGCGTGCTCATCCCCGATGATGGGGATCGGCCGGTCGACCAGGGGCAGGATGCAGTGGCGGCCGATCAGGTCCTGATAGCGCGGATCTTCCGGATTGACGGCGACAGCCGTGTCACCGAGCATCGTTTCGGGTCGAGTGGTGGCCACGACCAGGAACCGCCCCGGTTCATCGGCCACGGGATAGCGCAGATGCCATAGGTGGCCCTGGACCTCCCGCTGTTCCACCTCCAGGTCCGAGATCGCCGTGTGCAACAACGGGTCCCAGTTGACCAATCGCTTGTCGCGATAGATCAGGCCCTGTTTGTGCAGGCGCACGAACACGGTGCGAACCGCCTCGGATAGCCCGTCATCCATGGTGAAGCGTTCGCGAGACCAATCGCAACTGGCACCGAGCCGCCGCAGTTGGTCCGTAATGGTGCCGCCGGATTCGGCCTTCCAGGCCCAAATCCGCTCGATAAAGGCCGTGCGGCCGAGATCGTGACGGGTCAAGTCCTCTTTGGCGAGGCGACGCTCCACCACTATCTGCGTAGCGATGCCGGCGTGGTCCGTGCCCGGTTGCCACAAGGCATCGCGCCCCTGCATGCGACGCCAACGGATCAGGATGTCCTGAAGTGTGTTGTTGAGGGCGTGGCCCATGTGCAGGCTGCCAGTGACGTTCGGCGGCGGGATGACGATGGAGTAGCTGTCCGCATCCGCTCGACCACCGCATGCGAACGACCCGGACTGCTCCCACTGCCGGTAATGCCGGGCCTCGATCTCCGCCGGGTTGAAGGTCTTCTCCAGCATCATCATCACACTCCCGTATGGGCGCTCCACCGCCGCCTGCCGAACCCGAAACGCCGCACCGCGCCGCCCTCGGCCTAGTCAGGACGGGATGACGCAGTATCGCATCGTGGATGGCGCGGTTGTTAGCCTCGACGGCGCTGGAGCGTCAATCCTCCAGCCGCTCGGCGCGATTGATCATGCGGTCAATTTCCCGCTTGACCAGACGTTCGATCAAGTAGGGTAGATTGCGGTCCAGCCACTCTTTCAACAGCGGCCGCAGCATCTCCCGAACGATGCCCTCCAAGGTGGCGTCACGATTTCCGATACCGACATCGCGGCGATCGAGAATGGCTTTAGCCAGTTGGGCCAGCACGTCTGTGGAGGCTTCGGCGGCAGGTGACGAGACCATGGCGGCATCGGGCCATACGCGCATGGCGGGTGTCAGCTCCAGCACCTCGCCGTCGCGGGATGACCCACGGCGCCTTATCTCCGGATCCATGGCGGCTGCAGCCCCGGAAGCGGCCGACACGGTCGCCGCCGCCATGGTCGCCAACGGATCGCGATCGGCCGCCGCCGCCAGACCTACCGGTTCTGGCGGCAATCCGGCCTCCGTGGCTGCGCCCAGCGCACTCGCAACGCCGGCCGGCCCTGAAGCAGCCCCTGGGTCCGGTGACGCGGCAAAGCCGCCGTCCCCACCGCCATCCGCCGTCAACGACGTTAACAGCGCCGAATCGTCGTTGCCGGTCCCCTGGGCGGATTCGCCCACGGACGACGTACGCGCCGCGTCGGTTACCGGCTTATCCGCTGTGCCGGCGTCATCGAACAGATCCTCATCCGCGTCATCCGTGCCCGTAGCATTGTCGCCTTCCTCGGACAAAATGCGCCGAATCGAGGACAGGATGTCCTCCATGGACGGCTCGGCACCATCGGCAGACGGAGCCGCCTTGTCGGCACTATGCGGTTCTAAGGGCTTGGTTTCGTCGGTGTCGGCCATGGGGCTTATTGTCTGAAGGCGGTGCGTCGACCTCCATTGAGCCTGCAATTGCAGTCACTCGTCAAGATATACCCCATTTGGGAAGAGACGGTTCACTGGCTGTGTCCCTTGGAACACATCTGGCACCGCTCCGGCGCCGGCGTCGGTCCTTGCCGGCGGAGCCTCTATCTCCGCCGTTGCCGGGAGAGGTCATCGCTATCGCCGGTGCTGGAACTACCGAACCAGCTATCGCGGACCTCATAATAGTGTTGGCTCGGGTCATAGACCTTGACGTCCAGGCTCAACTCCTGGGCCGTCAGCGTGCCGATGGCCGCGCGCAGGCGAAAGGCCTCCGTCAACTCGTTGCGCCTTGACGTGACGAGATTCCTCTGGCTCTCGAGAAGATCTCGTTGCGTGTCGAGGACCTCGAGAACCGTCCGCGTACCCACGGCCTGTTCGCGCTCGGCGCCTTCGACTGCCACCTCGTTGGCGCGAACCTCCGTCGTGAACGCCGACACCTGAGCCCGCGCCGCTTGCAGATCGTTCCAAGCCTGAGCAGCCAACTCCGCCGCATCCCGAAGCGTCACATCCACGGTCTCCAGGCTCGCCGCAACCGCCTGCTTAGCCTCGCGCAAACGCGAATAGACGGCGCCCGTTTGGTACAGCGGCAAGGTCAAATTGACGGTAGCCTCATAGTTGTCCTGGCGCCCGTCCGTAACCGTCGCTTCCAGGATCCGGCTGGCCTCGCCCCTCAGCTCTAAGGTGGGCAGCAACTCACCGCGCCGGTCGTCAACGGTGTCTCGGGCCGCCCGCTCCTGATACTGGGCCGAAATCACGGCCGGGTTGCGGTCAACGGCCAGCTCCAGCGCCTCTGCCAACGAATTCGGTAGACCCTCTGGAATCGCCGGAAGCTCCAACGTGCCGGGCGCAGCGCCGATGACCGCCTGATAGGTTGCCCGCGCCGCACCCAAGTCACCTTCGCCTTGGACCCGGTCCGCGGTGGCTCGAGCTAATCGTGCTTCTGCCTGAAAAACGTCTGTTCGGGTGACTTCCCCCACCTCAAAGCGATCCCGCGTGGCTTCGAGAAAGCGGGTCAGCCGCTGTTCGTTCTGGATCTCGAACTCGAGCACCGCTTGGGCGGCAAGCACGTTGACGTAAGCCGAAACCCCTTGAAACAGGACATCTTGCTCGACCGCGAGCAAGTTGGCCCGACCGGCAAGGACAGTGTTTTCGGCGGCCCGCACTTGGGCGAGCGTACGCCCACCTTGATACAATGGTTGAACAACGCGGGCGCCGACCTCCCGCGGTGTCAGGGACTGGGCGTCGTTGAGCCCGGGCCTGAACCGGCGTGATGCCTTACCAATCTCACCGAAGGCTTCCAGGCGCGGCCGCCAACCGGACAAGGCCTGCGGCACGCCCTCATCCACTTGACGCAGATTGGCCCGCTCCGCTGCCAGTGTCGGGTTGTTCTCGTAGGCCGACGCGAGAGCTTCGGACAACGTTTGTGCCCCCACTTGGGCAGTCCACGTCAACACGACCATCGCCGAAGCGCACATCAGGCGTCCATGACGCGGCATCAGAACCAGACTGATCGACTTCATGCCCAAAAAAGCTCCAGATCGACCGGAAAGAACGAGTGTTGAATACGGAACCGACAAGACCCTAATCAACCGTAGTGGTCAACTGGAAAGCGTGCTCGTATGGCCGTGAAACCATTTGAGGGTTACGTGTTGCGAGCCAGTATCACTATTATCAATTTTTGGGCGAATCTAGTGAGGTCTTTTCGCCTTGGATAATCGACGAATTGGCAACCAGACTTAGAACACGAATGCCGGCGTTGGCGCCATTCCGGGCAGAAATGGTGTTGAGGCATCAAAAACAACCTGTCGGGAAATGATATCACCGGACCGGGTCAGGACGATACCGCGCCCCAACCCATCATCTTCGACCAGGACCGCAACCAACCTGCCGCCGTCGCTCAGCTGGTCGAGAACAGCGGACGGCACTTCGGCGATACCACCAGCAAACAGGATCGCGGCAAACGGCGCATCGGTCGGACTGCCAGCCGCAAAAGCGCCGTCAACGACTCGGACCCGCTCAAGCCCTAGGTCCGCGCCGACAGAGCGGATGGCCATGGCAACGTCCGGATCGGGCTCGACAACCACGACTTCCGAGGCGATTTCAGCGACAACAGCACTGACGTAGCCGGTTGCATCTCCTGTCACCAGCGCGCGCTCGCCGGATTCTATAGCTGCGGCCTGAACCAAGCGAGCGACCACCAGCGGTTCTACGAGACAACGGCCGTTGCCGAGCGGCAGATCTTCATCAACGTAGGCGACGCCGGCAATGTCCTTGGGGACAAAGCGTTCGCGTGGCAACATGGCCATAGCGGCTATGACCAGCGGATCCGTGATCTGGTTGGGTTTTAGCTGGTTGTCGACCATGGATTGGCGGGCGGCAGCATGATCCATTGGGGCACCCCTCGGTTCGAATGAACGATCGATCTTATAGAACTGGGCGATGCCCTCGACAACGTCTGGTCGCATCGCCATGAGATCGACCTTTGGTTGTGAATGGGGCGCTGGTCGTCTTGACCCCGTCAGCGACCCCGTCTAATGTCCAGCGCTCTGGTTGGGAAATCGGAGGGGTGGCGCGGTGGCGGAGTGGTTACGCAGCGGCCTGCAAAGCCGTGCACACCGGTTCGATTCCGGTCCGCGCCTCCATGCGATTGCCGGGGCGACCCGGTAGTCCGTCCTGATCCGGAGTAGCTCAGTGGTAGAGCAAGCGGCTGTTAACCGCTGGGTCGGGGGTTCGAATCCCTCCTCCGGAGCCAGTTGGTGTGCCGGCCCGCCGACGTTCTCTTGCGTCGGCGGCCGTGCCAATTGGCCCTCCGATCGTGCGCTCCAGTCCATTCCGCGCGAGCGCTACCCCCCACGAAGACACTCTCTGCAGTCCACGATGATACCGCCGTCGAACTCCGTGCGGTACGCGGCTGCTGCTATGGACCCATCATCGGATCGGCCCGGCCGCACATTCGTTTTCACGTCGCCCAATTTGTGCCCCAAAGGGGTTCTAAACTCCACTCATTCGCGGGTGGTGGTTGTTTGTGGTTTTTGCGGTCGGAACGCACTTTCATCCGCGAAGCAGCATTTTTTCATAATTGTTACAGTGCGACCTTTGTTATGGTCCGGGCAACCACCTCCGTTTGGGCAATCATGCCTCGCATATGGGGGGCGCTGGATAGGAGAACGTGCCAGGTGGGCGAACCCAACTACCAGATCGACGAAGGCCGCTTGCGGCACGTGGCCGGGCGCGTCGCCAGCCCGCTGGCGGCGCCCGACGGCTACATCCGCTCCGCAGTCCGTGACGACGACCATGGTCTTGAAGGTCGAAGTCTTGGAAACCATCAGTTCGCAGGCTCGCCCGCGATCGAACCAGCGGAACCTGGGAACGCCGCGGACGGAGATTTGGCCATGAGTTCGCATGGCGGCGCGGTCTTGGGTCTTCCGCGCCGAATCGGCCGATGGGTCATTGCGCGATTTCGCAACCGCCCCGACAGCGAACATGAGCAAGCCCTCATTCGCATCGTTATCACCGCAGTGCTCGTGGCCTATGCGTTTTACTCCGGAGATGCAGCGACGGCGATGGTGGGGCTGGGCTATCTGGCGTTTTCGGTGGCCATGCTTGCCGCCATCGCCATCGCCCCGAAGCTATCGCCGGCGCGACGGATCGCCGGCATGGCCGCCGACTTTTCGATGCTATCCTATTTCCTCCACGTGGGAGGAGAGTATGCAGCGCCGGCCTACTCCATCTATTTGTGGGTCGCTTTCGGTTATGGCTTCCGCTATGGCCTGCCTTACTTGGCAGCGTCCGTCGTTTTCAGCCTGGTGGGCTTCGCCGCCGTGGTGGCGACAACTCCATTCTGGCAAGACCACCTTTATTTCACGGCGGGGCTGATGGCCGCTCTGGTCCTCCTTCCCGGCTACGCAGCCACCCTGATCCGCAGGCTGACCGAAGCGAAAGCCCAGGCCGAGGCCGCGAACCTGGCCAAGAGCCGATTCCTCGCGACAATGTCGCACGAGCTTCGCACACCGCTGAATGCGATCATCGGCATCAGCGATCTACTCCAGCGCACGACGTTGGATACGGGCCAGCGTGACATGGTGAAAACCGTGCGCGCATCGGGAACTGCGTTGAAATCGTTGATCGACGATATCCTCGATTTCAGCAGGATCGAGGCCAACCGCATCGACGTGGTGAGCGAGGACTTCGATCTTGCGCCGCTTCTGGCCGATGTCGTTGCCATGCTCGGCAAAGCGGCGCGCGACAAGGGCTTGGAACTCGGCGTGCGAATTGCCGGCGACTGTCCGTTGCTGCTTCACGGCGACGCACAACACTTGCGCCAGGTTCTGATCAATCTTGTCAGCAATGCCGTTAAGTTCACCGATCGGGGTCACGTCTTGATCACGGTCGATTGCGCCGTCCCCAAAGATGACGAAGACGAAGTAAGGCTTTACGTCCGCGTCATCGACACCGGGCTCGGCATCGCGCCCAGCGATCACCAGCGCATCTTCGAACGATTTACACAATTGGACGACCGCGCCGATCGGCGGTTCGGGGGTGCGGGCCTCGGCCTAGCGATCACCAGCCATCTGGTTGCACTGATGAACGGCGAGATCGGACTGGACAGCGCTCCCGGCCGGGGTAGCACGTTCCGCGTTGTCGTGCCGTTTTCCCGCCGACGCGAGGCGGACACGTCGTTGCCGGACCAACTAGTCGTGCTGTCGACGGACAACGGTCTCGAGACTGCGCTGAGGTGCGCGCTGCCAGACGCGACGAGCCGGATTCGCTTGACCGACAGTGCCGCAGACGCCGCGCGCCTGCTGAATACTCCCCACTCAGACGGTCAACCGGCTTCGGCAATCGCCCTGATTGACGCCCGCGGGGCCGCATTCCGGGGTGCCGACTTGGTTCGGCAGTTATGCCAGTTTCGCAGTTGGTCCGAAACGGCCTGTCTGCTGTTGCTTGCCCCAGGGGATCTGCCGGAACCCTGCCCCGGCTTTGTCCTGACCGTGTTCGAGCCGCTTCAGTCGAACTTTTTGGAACGGGGTTTCCACGCCGCCATGGGTACGACGACAGGTGTCTCGCATGCGCACGATCACGCTGAAGACGCGCCTCGGGCCTTAACCGCGCTCAAGATTCTGGTGGCGGAGGACAATCCCATCAATCGCAAGGTCACGGCCCGGATTTTGGAACACGGCGGCCACGTGCCGTGCACGGTGGCCAGCGGAGAGGAGGCGATGGAGCGGCTGGATGACGATGGCGAAGGAGCGTTCGACGCGCTGATCGTCGACGTCAATATGCCCGGTATGAGCGGGATTGAGCTCATCCAGCTGCGGCGGATGGCCGAGATGTCGGGGACGGCGATGCCGATCCTGGCGCTAAGTGCAGATGCAACGCCAGAGACACGGCGGGCGTGCGAGGACGCGGGAGCAGACGCCTACCTCACCAAACCGATCGATGCCAATTGCCTGTTGGAAGCTGTGATTACAGCATGGTCGGACCGTCGTCCGCCAACGTCGGACGTGGAGGATAGCAGATCCGCACAGCGGGTCGCACGGCTGTCTTCACATCCACGCTTTCGCGGCGAAGCGGTGGCTGCCGTGGACTGGAAGGTCATTACGACCCTTCGCGATGTGGCCGGTGACGATGAATTCGTCATCGAAATCCTGCACGAGTACTTGCACGACGCCGACGCTCTGATTGTGGAAATCGCCAGCGCAGTCGGCAGGCGGGATGTGGTGATGTTTCGCGAAAAGGTTCACGCACTGCGCGGTACATCCGGCAATGTCGGCGCCCGCGGTGTCGGCCGCGCCACCGAGGAGTTCCGTGGGATCACAGTTGAGGACTTGGCCGCTCACGGTCACGAGTATGTGCGACGGTTGCAGTTTGAGTTGACCAGACTGCGGCGGGAGCTGTCGACGGACGACAGCCTCAAAGCATCGGTACGGCTGTCCTAAAGTCGCCTTGGGCCGATGCGGGTGACGGTGGCGCCACCCGCTCAAACTCGGCCACAAAAAACCGGCCTTGCGGACCTTAACACGCCGCTGTTGCACCCCCGTAAAGCCGTTGGTCGATCAACGCGCGTTCGGGGCGTTAAGATATTTTCTTCTTCGACCCACGCCGCCTAGTATACATTTGGGTCATGAGCGATGGTGAAATCACGCGGAGCGTGCTTATTGCCGCCCTTCATGTCTCCTCAATCGAACCGGATACCGCTCCGTCGATGGCGGATCGGGGCTGGCGGCGCACCGCCGCTCGTCCATCCGCGCGTCCAATGCAGCACGTTGCGCACGGTTTACGCGGTCGGACAGCACGACGACTTTGCAGGCCCCACCACCGCAGACGCGGTTCCAGTGTGCCGCCAGTAACCCCGGAACATCCATCATGCAACGGCAGCTTGAAGCACATTAGCTCTAGCAGCGCCGTTCGTCTTCGCAGGACCACCTTGTTGCCCCTGGTAACGGCGATCCTGGGCCTTGGCCAAGTGTTGCATGCGTCGCAAATCAGCCGGGGACAGGGACATGGCCGTTTCAACCCACACATCGGCGATGCGGATCAACTCATCGAGACTCAATGGGCAAACGACGTCCCGCATGCGCGACACCGCGTTGCGCGTGCGCCACTGGCGGTCCGACTGCGCGATAAAGCCATAGACCGCGTCCACGCCGGCACCGTCGTCCACAACCCGATCGACCAGCCCGATATCGTACAACTCCTCGGCCGAGTAGACCTTACCGGACAGGATCAGGCGTTCGGCGCGCGCGGCGTCGAGGCGTCGGGCCAAGAAAGTATATGCACCCATTCCTGGGAACATGTTGAACAGCACCTCGGGCAGGCCAAACTTGGCGCTACGCTCAGCAATGATGACATCGTGAGCCAACGCCGCCTCGAAACCGCCACCAAGTGCGTCTCCCTGCACGAGCGCGATGGAGCACATCTGCCGGCCGCCGAAATGGTCGGCACGGCGGAATTGGCCCCGGGCACACACCCGGGCATATCGGCGCAACGAGTCCCGGTCGCGCTGCTTA
Source organism: uncultured Rhodospirillaceae bacterium (assembly GCA_964619055.1). Lineage (GTDB taxonomy): Bacteria > Pseudomonadota > Alphaproteobacteria > Rhodospirillales > Defluviicoccaceae > CAYVUM01. Next base: position 48,906 of record CAZUDB010000014.1, on the reverse strand, counting down.
ATCAGCTGCTGAAACAGCGCCAGGTTGCCGCCAAGGTTGAAAATCCCGGGAATATCGGATCCAAGAACGAGGTAGCGCAGATCGGCTCCATTGGGTCGCTCCTGCTCGGCACCAGTCCAGCGCACGGTCGACAATTCCGTCCCAAACGCCCGCTCCACGGCCTGGTGAACAAACGCCATGTCCTTGAGCAGCCCTTCGGTGAAGCTGGGGCGATGTTGTGGCGCCATCCATTGCCACAAGGATCGAGATCCGGCGTCATACTCAATGCGGAGCTCCGTCAAGGCTTCCCGGCCCTCCAGCCACCAAGGACCCGAGGAGACGTCCGCATCGGAAGCCTCTTCGGTTGCGAAAACCTGAGAAGTAAGCCCAAAAGTTGTATCAGGCCTTCCGAAGTTATGACCCGCATCAGGTGTAGTAGTCACAACTTCCTCTACGAAAAGTTTTGTGTCGACGAAATCCATGATTTTGCTCCCGTTTCATCAGACAATTGTGCGGTGCAGAGCCCCGCTCCCCAATCGACCCTCGTAATTCATCAAAAAATAACCGTATTGGGTATTGTTTTTTACCCGATTGGTAGTCAATGCCTGGATGACGCTCGTCCGAACGTTGTCGAAGCGTCCGTCCTTGCCCCAAAAAGCCGTCTTTTTTGGGCGGCGAACACAGTGTATCAGCGTGATTATACCCCGTCGCCGGCCGCCCTCGACCTGAACGCCCCCCCAAACGGGTCAAAATTAAGCCAGTGTTGCCCATGGAAAGCGGAGGTAACGGCCCGGCGGAGACAGGGAAGCCGAGAATCAAAAAAAATGTACCCGTTCGGGCCAAGACAAGGCATGCTCGTCACACGGGTCCGAACGGAGTATGCTGACGTATTGGGAGCGATGAAAATCGCGCGTTGGTTGGGTCGATCGGTGGTCCGGGAAGGCCTCGGGCGGGTCGACGTCGGCTCGCCGTGGATCGCTGGGGAGCGTTAACGATGTCCGTCGTGGTGATTGTGGACGATCGCGCAACCAATCTGAAAATTCTGCGCCGGTTCGCGGAACGGCTGGGGCCGAACGTCTCCGTCCACACTTATGATAATGCTGAGACTGCGCTTGCTGAGTTGCCGGGCCTAGGACCAGACTTGATCGTGACAGATTATGTCATGCCGAGGATGAGCGGTGAGGAGTTCATCCAGGAATGTCGCTTGCAGCCGGCTACCGGTGAGGTGCCCATTATCGTCGTGACCGCCTTTGAGGATAAAGAGTTCCGGTATCGAGCCTTGGACTCTGGCGCCAGCGACTTCTTGCTTAGCCCCGTTGACGCCCGCGAGTTTCAGATCCGAGCGCGCAACCTTCTGACGATCCGCGAACAGCATAAGCGCCTGCAGTCGCGCGCCGTGATCCTCGAATCCGAGCTTGAAACAAAGCGACGCCAGTACGCGGATGAGATCCTGCAGCGCGAACAACAACTGCGTCGAATCGTCGACACTGTTCCGGCGCTGATCCGGGCCAACCGTCCCGATCAATCTGTAACGCTCGCCAATACCTATCATCAGACCCTGCTACGACCGAACGGTCACACGGGGGTGGACCCGGCCCAAAAATCCCCGCAGTGTGACGACTATGGCGAGCGTCATCGGGCCCTCGACCGCAAAGTGGCGGAAACAGCGCGGATGCTGCGCAACGTGGAAGAGGTTGTTGTCGACAGCACCGGTGCGGAACGGGTGCTGCTGACAACCAAAGCGCCCGTCGAGTCTGCCAGCGGCCATGTCGACCAAATCGTTACCGTGTCGCTGGACATCACGGAACGCAAACGCAACGAGCAGGCGTTACGCGAAAGCGAGCAGCGTTTCCGCAGTCTGGTCGAAAGCTCCGTGCTCGGCATCGTCATCGACCGTGATGGTCGCCCGTTGTTCGCTAACCGAACGTTCGCGGAGATCTTCGGTTATCCGTCACCCGCGGACGTGGTTGCCCTCGACAGCCTTGACGCCCTGTTTGCCCCGGAAGATCTGCCGCGCTTCCACCATCTTCACGGTGCCTGGTCGCGTGGTGATCCAGCGCCGACGCGCTACGAATGCCGCGGACGTCGCTGTGACGGGTCCCTGATCTGGGTTGAGGCGCAAGTGCAGGATGTGTTCTGGGGCGGGCAGCGTGCGATCCAATCCACGGTCGCTGACATCACGCTCCGCAAAGAATACGAACAGCGGCTGCAACGCCAAGCCAACTACGATGAAATCACTGGACTCCCCAACCGGATCCTGGCACTCGACCGTCTGCGCAGTGCCGTGCTCTCCGCGCTTCGCCACCATCATAAGGTGGCGCTGCTGTTCTTGGACTTGGACCATTTCAAGCGCATCAATGACACCCTCGGCCACGCCACGGGCGATCAACTTCTGCGGATGGCGTCGGAACGCCTGAGCAAGAGTGTGCGGGCCGAGGACACCGTTGCCCGCCTTGGTGGTGATGAATTCACGGTAATCCTGCCAAAGCTGGGTGAGCCGGATCACGCTGAACCGGTGATCCAAAAGATCCTGGAAACCTTTTCCTCGCCCTTCCTCCTCGGGCAGGAGGAGGCGTTCGTAACCACGAGTATCGGTGTGACCATCGCCCCCGACGACGGAACTGAGCCCGATGTTTTAATGCAAAACGCCGATGCGGCCATGTATCGGGCCAAGGAGCATGGCCGAAACACCTTCCACTTCTTCACGCCCGAGTTGAACCAGCGCGCCCTCGAACGGATGCGGATCGAATCCCACTTGCTGCATGCGCTGAGTCGAAACGAACTGAGCCTGCATTATCAGCCCATCGTGCACTTGGCCACGGGTGCCGTCGTCGGCGCCGAAGCTCTGTTGCGATGGTCCAATGCCACGCTCGGCGATATCGAACCAGAGCGGTTTGTCCCGCTCGCCGAGGACACGGGCCTGATTGTCCCCATCGGTCGCTGGGTGCTCGATTCGGCGTGCCAGCAATTGAGTGATTGGCGTCAGAACGGCCTGCCACCTCTCCGCATATCCGTCAACATTTCGAGCCGACAGTTCCGGGGCGCCAACCTGGGCAGAACCATGGCGGACGTGCTCAACAAGCATGGCATCAAGCCGGAAGATTTGGAGCTGGAAATCACCGAGCGGCTGCTGATGGACGAATTGCCTCACACGCAAGCCAATCTCAGGGAGTTGGCCTCGCTGTCGGTTCGGCTTTCGCTGGACGATTTCGGAACGGGTTATTCCAACCTGCGCTACCTGCAGCAATTCCCCGTTGATACCCTCAAGGTCGACAAATCGTTCGTGAGTGAAGTGTCCAACAGCAACGGCAACGCGACCGTGGTAGAAGCCATCATAGCCATGGCCCATCGCCTCGGCCTGCAGGTTGTGGGTGAGGGTATCGAAACTCTGGAACAGCTCGAGTTCTTGCGCCACCACGGCTGTGATCTGGCCCAGGGCTTCTACTTCAGCCACCCGCTGCCGCCCGCGGAGTTTGCAGCTTGGGTGCGATCCCGCCCGCCGCGGATCCGGCCGGTTTCGCTGTCAGTGCTGTAGCGAGGGCGGCCTTCCCTTCCGAAGCGCGACCCGTTAATCAGGTCATAGCGTTCGGCGGCTGCCCATCCGGCGGTGGCCCATTCCGGAAACTCGGCTTTAATGTGGTCAACGTGCTCTGATGGCGATTGGTTTTCGCGAACAACGCCGGCGCCGCCAACGGCGGTTCTGGTTCGCCGTGATGCGGTGGGGCGTCGCTTTCGCCGCAATCCTTATTGCGGGATACTATGCCTACACGACCGGCGCGCGCCTCGCACGCGCAGACGTCACGAGCTTGCAGGTTCGGATCGATGAACTGACAGCGACCGTGGATACGCTCAAACGGCAGACCATTAAGCAACAGGCGGCCGTGGATGCCCAGCGGCTAGAGGCTGAGGAGTGGCAGCGCCGTTATCAACGCGACGTGCCCACGGGCGCGGTGAAAAAAGTTGTTGATCTGGTTCTGACTAGGCGAGCGGAGGGCATACCCCTGGAGCGCCTGCAGTACGTGGTCGGTGCCGTTTCCGCCGAACGCGACTGCGATGACGACGTGACGACCAAGCGATTCCTCGTTCGCACGCCGCTCACCCGCGGAGCCAACGCTGCTGCGCGCTTCGTCAACGGCACGATCACGATCCAGGCCGCCGGCACATCGGCGCGTACGGACGATGGCCGGCCCGAGGCCTGGTACGATCCAGCGATCGATATCACACTCTCCGCACGCCATTTGAGCGGCGAGGAGGTCGCGACGACGGGATCGCTGCCGCTTCAGCACGCGCTCGTCATCGGTGATCGCGAACACCGGTTTAGCGCCTTCGAGGGCAATCGCGGCTACGTCGAAGTCACCCACCAGAGCTGTTCATTTCCCTAGGCGGGCGCGCGACCCGGCATTCCCTGTTGCACAAACGCTTTCCTACCGTTTTTGGTAGGGATTGCGGAGCGTTGCTGCCACCGTAGCAAACACCTCCCGAATCTGGCCTTCGTCACACCCCATCAGCACCGCGTCCTCGAACGCGTCCTGACAGAGCGATCGAATCTCCTCTAGGTTTTCGTTCAAAACCTTCAGCTTTTCTTCGCAGGAAACGGCCGTGCCGTCAGCGAGACGCCATCGTACGGATGCGGCAACGACCATGGGGGATTGAGGCGACTTCTCAGTCAAGCTCCGCTCTCCGCAGCGGGACGGGAGGGTCTTTCGGCGGGATCGCTTGCCTCCCCATCATCGCGTCCGTCCATCCGATGTGGTACCGCTCCCAACACCTTTTCTACATGGACCTGCGAATGTGACACGTTAAAGTCGCGGCCAGGGAAAGGTAACATACAGGAGACGGCCCGAATGGATGAACAGCTTAAGCGGATGACCGAAGACATTCAAAACCGTATCCAACAATTGGCGTTCACGATGTGGGAAGCGGCTGGGCGTCAGCACGGTATGGCCATGGACTATTGGCTGGAGGCGGAACGTGAGGTGCTCAGAACGATGCAGCAAGCCGCCGACACGTTGACGGCCCCCCGCGACGACTCGAAAACAGCGACGTCACGCGGGGAGCGTTCCTCACGCGGATCAAAGAAATCCGATTGAGGGTAACACGTTACGTCAACGCTGATCGGCACTCGCCGGTCCGAATGACGACTGCTCGTGATGGCGCGAATTGTACCGTGGCATCGACCAGCTCATTGCTCGTGGCAGGGCGTCCCCGTGGATCGGATCTAGCGCTTGCTACCCAAGCGTAAGTTTGGTCGATCTACGAACTCCTTCCTCAGGCGTTGGATCCAGCCGTCGGATAGGAGCCATCCTTTAGGATCGAGCCACTAGGTTGTCGGATGGCCGGCGCTACGACGCTCATCGATGCGGTCGAGGATGGCGAGGCGTGCGCTTGCATCTGCGTCGCGCCATCCAGCAATCTCATCCAACGTCCGCATGCAGCCGCTGCACACTTCGGTTTGAGGATCAATGGTGCAGACACCGATACAAGGTGATGCAATCTCCGTCGTTGATATGTCCATGACCATCACACCTTCGGATCCTGCCATTGCCAAGCCGCGAATCGGCCGACGACCAAACACAGCTGGCATCGTCAGCGACCCGCTAGGACAGCAGTCGCACATGTCCCGTCTCGTGCCACCTTGCCAGGACCAGGCCTGTGGTTGCAAGCGCGAACGAAGATATGCTGCGGCGCACCTTTGAGGGTTGCCCGTCCTCCCGCACCTCGTATCATCACGGTGTTTGGGACAGTTGGCCCTGCCACTTGTACAGACCGATCAACCTTTCATGATCTAAGCCCAATGGTGCGAACTTAAGAGTCTCAAATGCCGATCCGCAACCTGAACAAGGTGTTCTACCCGCGCTCCGTGGCCGTTATCGGCGCCAACAATCGCCAAGGTGACGTTGGCAATCTGGTGTTGCAAAACCTCCTCAGAGGCGGTTTCGAAGGTCCAATTATGCCGGTCAGCCCGAGCAAGCAGGCCATCGCCGGGGTGCTGGCCTATGCGGACGTTGCCGCGCTGCCGTTGACGCCGGATTTGGCCGTGTTGTCGGTGGAGCCGTCGGCAGTATCTGCGACACTGCAGGGACTTGGGGAACGCGGCACCCGCGCTGCTATCGTCCTTGGACCTGGGCCACTGAAAATGGGCGGCTCCAGCAACCGCGATCTCCATGCCGCCGTCCGTGATGTCACCCGCCCATTTGGCATGCGCGTGATTGGTCCCAACTGCCTCGGTGTCATGGTGCCGCACATCGGCCTGAACGCCAGTGGCGTTCACAAGCCCGCCACCACCGGCGGCGTTGCCTTCGTGTCTCAGTCGGCCGCCATTTGCACCGCGGTCCTGGACTGGGCCGGTCACCGCAACATCGGCTTCTCCCATTTCATATCACTCGGAGATGCCGCTGATGTGGATTTCAGCGACATTCTGGATTTCCTCGGCAGCGACGCGATGACACGGGCCATCTTGCTGTTCACCGAAAGCATCCACAACGGCCGCGCGTTCATGTCTGCCGCGCGCGGGGCGAGTCGCAACAAGCCTGTGTTGGTGATCAAGGCCGGCCGGGTGCCGGAAGGCCAGTTTCTGGCCACACAGCGCAGCCACGCGCCCGCCAGCGATGACGCGGTGTTCGATGCCGCGATCCGGCGAGCCGGCATGCTACGCGTGTTCAGTTTTGGGGAGCTGTTCGCAGCCGTGGAGACACTTGCCCGGGCGAAACCTCTCAAGGGTGACCGCCTCGCCGTGCTGGCCAACGGCTACGGTATGGCGATCATGGCGGCCGATACGTTGCTGACGAAGGGCGGACGGCTCGCCGAGCTTGCACCTGAAACGATCGAAAAGCTGGACCGCGTCCTGCCCTCTGGCGCGCCCCGCAGCAACCCGTTGAGCGTGAGCACCGATGCGCCCGCCAAAAGTTATGCTGACGCCACGGACATCCTCCTGTCCGCGCCGGAGGTGGATGCCGTCATGGTGTTACATGTTCCAACGGCGTTGGCGTCCAGCTCCGAAGCGGCCCGCAGTGTTATTCAAACGGCCAAGGACCACCGCGGCACACTGCTGACCAGCTGGATGGGCGGAGAGACCGTGGAAAGGGCACGCCAATTGTTTGCCGAGGCCCGCATCCCCACTTACGACACTCCAACGCAGGCCATGGATGCCTTCCTCCACATGGTCCGGTTCCGGCGCAACCAGGACATTCTTATGGAGACGCCGCCGTCCACATCGCTGGAGTTCACGCCGGCACGGGATTCCGGCCGACGCATCGTCCTCGAAGCGCTGGCTGCCCGTAGGCCCGATTTGGGCGAAGCGGCCGCCCTCGCGTTGCTGGAGGCCTACCAGATCCCCATCGTCGCCAGCCACCAAGCCCGCTCCGTGGATGCTGCCGTGGACCTGGCGGTTGACGGCGGATTTCCGGTAAGTTTGCGCCTCGGTCCTGCCGATCCGGCCGCCGTCACGGAGGAAACAACCGGCTCACTGCTCGATCGACCGGCGGCGGTACGCGCGGCAGCGGAATGGTTGATCGCCGCTTGGCGGGAGGATTTTCCCGACCGGCCCACGCCACCGTTCACTGTGACCAAGGTTCCGATCCGGCCGAAGAGTCGTCAAGTCCGGCTTGGCGTCACGGTCGATGCCGTGTTCGGCCAAGTGGTCACGTTTGGTGAGGGCGGCGTGACCGCCAACTTGATCGGCGATCGGGTGGCGGCGCTGCCACCGCTCAACGTCCCGCTCGCGAAGGAACTGATCCAGCGCAGCACGGTCGCGAAAGCTCTCAGCGGCGGCGGTACGATCCCGGCGGCCGACATCGACTCGCTTTGCCTGACCCTGGTGAAGCTGGCACAGATGGCCGTAGACATCCCGGAGCTTGTCCAATTGGAGATCAACCCGCTCCTGGTGGATGCGGAAGGCGTCCTCGCCGTGGATGTTCAGATCCGCGCCGCCGCCGGCGCCGACCAGCGGCTCGCCATTAGGCCCTATCCGCAGGACCTGGAGGAACCGTTCGCGCTACGCAATGGTCGACAGCTGCTGCTTCGCCCGATCCGCCCCGAGGATGAGCCGGCGCATTATGACTTTCTGTCTCAAGTCTCCATCGAGGATATGCGTTTTCGCTTTTTCGGTCTCGTCCGCCGCCTCCCCCATTCCGAAATGGCCCGGCTGACTCAGATCGACTACGACCGCGAGATGGCGTTTGTGGCCGTGGCCCCACGGGAGGATGGACGCGGCTGGGAAACCCTTGGCGTCGTTCGCACATTTACGGACCCCAACAACGAGAAGGCAGAGTACGCAATCCTGATTCGCTCCGATCTGAAAGGACAGCGCCTCGGCTGGAAGCTCATGGACAAGATGGTCCGCTACTGTCGGACACGCGGCACACGGGAAATCATGGGCCAGGTCCTGCGCGATAACGGCGCAATGCTGAAGCTGGTGACGGGTCTCGGATTTAGAACCATAGTTATCCCGGAAGAGGATTTTGTAGAGGTCAGTTTGGCCCTTCAGGATCTCTCCCCTTCAGTGAGGCCGCCGCTCACCGCGCAAGCATGACTTGGCTCGGCCACGCGGCTGCGTTGACAGCTCTTCTCGCGATCGTCGATACTTTGACGATAGACGGGGAAGACGCCGGCCTTTGAAAGCAAGCACAATGCGTCGCCTGGACCGTTGGCTCGGTATTCCAGGCTGTTTTGTTTTGAGCGTTATGTTCGCGATGCAGCGGTTGTTTTTCGGCGCAGCCGCGCCATCGGTGTCAGCACCGCCGCGAACGATCCTCTTCGTTTGCCTGGCCGAGATCGGCGCCCTTGTCCTTGCTCATCCGGCTATCATGATGGTGCGCCGTCGCTTCCCGGACGCTGAGATACGCGTAATCACCTTTTCCGAGGGTCGTTCGATGCTGGAGATCATGGGGCTTGGTAGCAACGCCCAAGTGATCCTAGAATCCCGGTCTTTATTCAAACTGGCGACGAGCACGATCCGTGCCCTGGTGGACATGCGTCGACAGCGCGTCGATGCAACGATCAATCTGGAGGTTTACGCCCGGTTCAGTGCAATGCTGTGCGCGTTGTCCGGGGCCCGGACGCGGATCGGTTTCCATCGCTTCTATGAGGAAGGCGGCTATATCGGCGGGATGCTGACCCACCGGCTCATCTATTCACCGCACCATCACATAACGGTCTCCTATCGGGCACTTGCCGCTGCTCTGACCGAACGGCCGGACCGATGCGAGCCTCGGGCCAAACGTGACCCCGAGAGCTGGCCTCAGGAGTTGTTGCAGGTGACCGCCGACCCCGCTGGCGTGGCCCAGATGCGAGCAACGCTCTGCCGCCTGTTCCCGGCCTTCGACAGCCGTTATCGTCTCATTCTGCTCAACGCCAACACTAGCGATCTGGTCCAGACCCGCCGTTGGCCGCCGGAGCGCTACCTGGACCTGGCCACCCGCCTCCTCGCCGAAGAGCGTGTCGTGGTCGGCTTCACGGGGGCGCCGTCGGAACGGAATGGCGTGGAGGCACTTGTCCGACAACTCGACCATCCCCGGGCGGTGTGCCTGGCCGGAGAAACCAGCCTCCGATCCCTCATCGACCTGTTTCATGTGGCCGATCTTCTGGTCACCAATGATTCTGGCCCGGCGCACTTCGCCTCCGTCACGGGGCTCACGACCATCGTGCTGTTCGGGCCCGAGACGCCGCGAATCTTCGGTCCCGTGGGACGACGGCAGCGGGCCCTCTATCTGGGCTTGGCGTGCAGCCCGTGCGTGTCCGTCTACAACCAGAAGAGATCTCCCTGTACGGACAACCGCTGCATGACGGGCCTGACCGTGGATCGTGTCTTTGAGGTCGTTCGATCCGCATTGACGAAGCGCCAAAATGACTGACGACAAGCAACATCGATGGCAAAATAGTCGCTTCGTCGTAATCCTGCTGCTCAAGCTGGCCGTTGCCGTTGTCCTAATCGCCGTGGCGACGCGCGAAGTCTCGTGGCCGGAAACGCTCAACCGTCTGCTTGCTCTCGACACCCGCTACTTGCTGTTGGCAGCCCTGGTCATGACCGTTCAAATTGCCTTCATGTCCATCCGGCTTCACACGGTCATGGTCGCAATTCACCATCCTGCACACCACCGGTGCTGCCTGCGCGCCGTAGGAGGTATGCTGGCGTTCAACCCGTTTCTTCCCGCCGGGATCGGTGGCGACGGAGCGCGGATTTGGATCTTGAGCGCCGGTCGCCTTGATACGGTCAAATTGACCACGGTCGGAATAGCCATTGATAGAGTGGTGGCACTGTTCGGCCTCGTGGTGCTGATCGCCCTGTTGCTGCCCCCGACAGCAACCGTTCTTGGAACCAGCGGTGATCCGCTTGCCCGAACCGTTCTATCGGCTCTGATCCTCGCCATTGCCGTAACGGCTGTGGGATGGCTGATTGTCGTGGCCGTTCGAATCGTGCCCGCTTGGCTGGTCCGCTGGCGCTTGGGTGAAAAGATTGTCCGGGTTTGGGGGACGGTGCGCCAGGTCTTGGCGCGTCCGCAACCGGCCCTCGGCGCCGTCGGTCTGGCCATGATGGCACATGTCATGAGTATTGCCGCCATTCTGGCACTCTGCCGCGCCGCCGGCGTCGATGCACCGGCGTTAACACTGGCCGCCCTGACCACACCGGTTCTCCTTCTCATCAACATTCCCGTTTCGATCGGCGGTTGGGGATTGCGCGAAGCCGGCATGGTCTCGGCTCTCGCGATCATCGCCGTTCCGGCGGAGCCGGCTTTCCTGGTTGGTGCCGTGTTCGGACTGCTGCAGTTGGGCCAGGCGGCAGTGGGCGGACTGATCCTCATGATGGTGCGGCCATCTGCCAAGCACGCGGCCGCCCATGAACTCGCGTGAGCAACCGAGCCGGTCCCATGGCGACCTGATCGCGCTCACGTTTTTTGCGGCCACAAAGCTGGTCTTGATTGCGGTTGCGGGGCCTGTGCTGTTTCCCGACAGTGCAGGGTACCTAGCCCTGGCGGGCGGCATCCTTGACGGCAGCCTCTTTACGGCACCGATCGATGTGGAAGCCGGCACGCCGACCTCGGCTTTAAGGACGATCGGCTATCCGCTGGTGCTCGCGGCAGGCCAAGTTGTGGCGGGCGATGCCCAGCTGCTGGCCGTGGTTGCACTGCAGTCGATGGGCACCTGTTGGGTCTTCTGGATGGGCTACCGGATCCAAGACCGGCTTATCGGCAAGATGTGGGCGGCAATCGCCTACACTGTACTCGCCACGGTTTCGGCATTCGCCCTATATGATCTGGCCGTGTTGGCGGACAGCCTGTCGGCAACGCTGATGGCGGCCGTCCTGTTCGCGATCGTCGGTATGGCGCTCGGGCTGTGGCGGATCGGCTTCGGCACCGTGGCCCTGATGGGAGCCGCCTGGGGAGTCGCCGTCATCATCCGGCCGCCCAATCTTTATTTCGCCATTCTCCCGATCGTTGGCCTTTGCTTGCTGACCTGGCTTGAACACTGGTCAGCGCGGCGTGCATCGGTGAGCATGATCGTGCTCCTGATCGGCATTGCAGCTCCCGTCCAAGCTCACATCGCGTGGAACGAAGTGCGCTCGGGCGAGCGTTTTCTGTCTACGCTTGGCGCCAGTAACTGGCTGTGGCCCGTGTTCAATATTCGTGCAACCGGCCTTGCGGACCCGTTTCCCGGCGACGAGAAGATCGATGAGTTGGGCCGCGCATCCCACGATAACAGTTACGTGGCACAAGCGGCGGTCCTTAGCCAACGCCGTGCCGAAGGCCTGACCACGTCGGAGATCGAGTCCGAGACCTTCAGCAAGATGATTGCGGCGGTCACGGCCCATCCCTTGGCTTACGCTGTCAGCGTTATCAACAACTTCGATATCGCGAACTCAGGTTCCGTCATCTTCAACCCACGCCAGAACGTGCGCCGGTTCGTCATGCTGGGACCGCTTCATGACACCCTGCCCCATCTTCGCGGTGGCCGTGCGGCCAGAGCGGCCGCCTTGGAAACGCCAACGCTGCCCTCGATCGCGGACGCCGTCCTGTTGTTCGCCGCCCGCACGGTGGCAATCACGCTGTTTCTGGCATTTCTAATCGGCACGCCGGTTCTGGTCGTTCGCGCCATGATGGGCGGTCGTGCCCGCGATGCCGACACGCTCATTGTCGGCTACTTCTGGCTCTGCTACGGCGCGATAGCGGGCGCCTACTCGCTCATTCACCTGGAGGAACGGATGCTGTTGCCGGTCATCCTGCCCGCGGTCATAACGGGCTTGTGGGTTGCGGACCGGCTGTGTGCGGTGATTGTCCGGCGCCGGCACCCGGTTCCAGCCTCTTAGGCGCTCACTTGGTCGTGGCTACATAAACGCCATCCCAACCGTCGCCAGGCGGAGATGCTTCGTACTCGGCGATCCGCGCCTCATACATGTCGAACAAACCGCTAAGCTCAAAGCCGTCAAGCAGCTCCCGGCATCGGGTCAAATTCTGGCGCGCCATGCCCCAGTGCTGGCCGCGGTACGCTTCCAGCATGGCGTCGTGGGCCGCCTTCAGTACCGGGAAAGCGTTGCCCCGGGCCATAGCCTCATCTCCCACCACAGTATGGATATGGACTGCCTCCAGCTTGCCCTTCACCCGGATCTGGTCCAACTCCAGAACCGCTAGGTCGGGAACGGCACGTGCGGTGTTCTCGCCGATCACGATGCCGACGCCGTACGCCTTGGATTGTCCCTCCAGGCGGGCAGCCAAATTGACGTCGTCGCCCAATACTGAATAATCGAAGCGCTGGTCCGAGCCCATATTGCCCACAACCACGTCGCCGGAATTCACGCCGATACCGATGGCCAGCGGCTTGTAGGGTCTCCCTTCGGCTTCCGCCTCCGCCTTCAGCCGGTCGTTCAAGGGTAGCATGGCCGCCTGCATTTCCAGAGCGGCCAAGCAGGCGTGACGCGCGTGGTCAAAATCGTCCAGCGGCGCGTTCCAGAACGCCATGATGCAGTCGCCCATGTACTTGTCGACCGTGCCGCGGCGTTCCAGGATGATCGACGTCAGCGGCGTCAGCAGTTTGTTGATGAGGTGGGTGAGGCCCTCCGGATTGGCCTTAAACGTCTCCGAAATAGTGGTGAACCCACGCACGTCGCAGAACAGGACGGACATGGGGCGGGTTTCGCCACCCAGCTTCAGTTGTTTCGGATCTTCAGCCAGTTTCTCGACCATGGCGGGCGCCAGATAGAACCCGAACGCTTCCCGGACTCGTCGTCGGCTGGCCTCCTCATTGGCATACCCGGCGTAGGTTAGAAACGTGTACATCAGAAGCATGGCGAAGATTGCATAGCCGGCGTCAAACAGGATCCGCTCCTCGGCGAACAGGAGCCAAGATGCTGTCGAGGCCACACCGGCAACCAAAACGAAGAGAAGCAAGGACCATTTCGCGCCCACCCACGGCACTAGCCAGATCATGAGGAGACCGCCGACTAGTATCAGGGCCAGCTCAACGCCGACCATGAAATGGGGGCGCTCCAAGAATTGGTCGGTAAGCGCGTTTTCGATGACTTGCGCGTGCACTTCGACGCCGGGCAAAGCCCGGTCCACGGGCGTGGCGCGAATGTCGTGCAGGCCAAAGGCGGACGTGCCCAAGATAACGAGCTTGCCGCGGAAGAGGGCGGGATCAACGTCCCCCTTCAAGACGTCGACGGCGGACACGTACTTCACCTGGTCCTGAGCGGAAAAGTAGGGCCACACCCGACCGTGCCCGTCCGTCGGAATGGTGATGCCTTTTGCGACCCTTACCTCTGAAACCCCGGCTTGGTCCATGGCCACGACCAGGGCACGGGTTTGAAAGGCGAGTCGTAGCACTTCCATGGCGAGTCCAGGATACACCCCTTCATGATAGGAATAGATCGTCGGCACCCGGCGCACGATCCCGTCCGCTTCCGGCAGCAGCGAAACGAAACCGTGTCCGCTGCCGGCTGCCTCGATCTCGGGGATATTGCGGATGATTTCCAGCGTCCGAACGATGAGGTCCGACGGCTCCGGCCCGTCAATCACCTGTTTTACGGCGACGCTGCGCTTCAGCGGCACCTCATTTGGTACAGCAGGCGGGTCGACGGCGGCAGCCCGCCCTAGAACAACCGGCTTGCCGCGAATGGCGTCGGCGAACCGGCGATCATTGCTGGGCAGGTTGGATAGGTTCCTACGCGTTTCCGGATCGAGCCCCGTGAGGCCTGCGGCCACGGTTGCCGGATTAAGCCGGTCCGCCTCGGGAAACACGACGTCGAAGGCGAACACGGCAGCGCCCAGATCGAAACTGGTTTTGACCAAGTCGGCAAGCATCGTCCGTGGCCACGGCCACTGCCCCAACTCGGCGAGGCTCGCCTCGTCGATATCGATGATCGTTACCGGGCGAATCGTCACCTCGCGCGGCTCGATGCTCTGCATTAGGTCGAAGACCTTGACCCGAAGGGTTTCAATCGGGCCTAGATCCAAGGCGTAGATCGCCATCAACACGCCCAGAAGGGCAAGCGCGATCAAGCGATCAAATCCAAACCAGCGGCGGAGCCAGTTCCTCATCGATCTCGCTGCCTCGCTCGCACACAGTTTGCCGGACTGGCCGCTTCTGCGACCGCAGCTTATACTGCCCCCACATGAGAAATGCTGCAAATCGTCTCTGGCTCCGCCCGCTCCTCGCCCAACTGGCGCCCACGTTTCGCGAGGTCCTGGCCATGTCGGCGGTCGTCAACATCCTGGCGCTGGCGGTTCCGATCTTCGTCCTGCAGGTCTATGACCGTGTGGTGTTCTACGCCGGAATCAGCACTCTCCAGGGGCTGGTTATCGGCATGGTAATCGTGCTCATAGCAGATTTCGCGCTTCGGCAATCGCGGGCGCGGATACTCCAAACGGTCGCGACCCGCGCGGATGTGTTGATCGGCCGCCGGCTATTCGACAAGCTGATGGTGCTGCCACTAGCCACTTTAGAGCGCCGGCCCACGGCCACCTGGCAAGCCCTGTTTCGAGATATCGACACCGTCCGCGGGACGATCTCGGGCACCTCGGCTGTTCTCATCGCCGACCTCCCCTTCGTGGTGTTGTTTTTAGCGTTGGTGTTCGTCATCGCAACGCCGGTGGCGTGGGTTCTGGTTGTCGTGGTTCCGATCTTTCTGCTCTTGGCTTGGCGCAGCGGACGAACGGTGTCAGACGCCAATCAAGCCGAGCGGCAAGCCGTCGTAGGTCGCGACCGGTTGCTCGCGGAGCTCATCGCCGGGCGCACCACGGTCAAGGCGCTGGCGCTCGCCCAGGCCATGCGGCCGTCCTGGGAGCAGCGCCATGCCGAAACGATCGCCCGCTCCCTCAAGCGCGGCGGTGTGGCCGATGGCTATGCCGCCATGGCTTCGTCGTTGACGATGGCGACAACCGTCGCACTGACGGCCGTGGGTGCACTTGCCATCATCCAACAGGAAATGACCATCGGTGCCCTGATTGCGGCCAACATTCTCGGCGGCCGCCTGCTCGGGCCGCTGACCCAATTGGTCAGCATGTGGCGCACTTACGCCAATTTCGCCGATGCGAGCGCCCGGCTTGGCGAAGTGTTCGCCCTAGACGAGGAACGCAGCCGGGACACGATCGAGTTGGAGCGCCCCAAAGGCACAGTCACCCTCCAGGATGTTGATTTTGCCTATGACGCCGGCGCGCCGCCGGTCATCAAGGGCGTCAACTACAGTTTCGGCGCACCCGGCGTCTACGCACTGGTCGGTGCCAACGGCAGTGGCAAGACAACGCTGATCAAGCTCATGCAGGGCCTCTACCCGCCCGGCCACGGCCGGGTCCTCCTGGACGACGCCGACATGGCGCAGTTCAGCCGGACGCGCCTTTCGACTTGGATCGGCTACGTACCGCAGGAGTGCGTGTTGTTCTCCGGCACGATCCGGGACAACATCGCCCACCGCCACCCGGATGCCGACGACGACCAGATCGTGACCGCCGCTGTCGCCGCCGGCGCCCACAGCGGTATTGCCGACTTGCCCGACGGTTATTCTACGGATGTGGGTGAGATGGGCGGCATGCTCTCGGCGGGCCAGCGCCAACGCATCGCCATCGCCCGTGCTCTCTTGGGCGATCCGCCCGTTCTGCTGTTGGACGAACCGTCCAGCAACCTGGATCGCGAGGCGGAAAGCAGCCTGTGCCAAAACCTGACCCGCCTCGGGCGCGATCACCTAGTTGTCGTGATCAGTCACAGTCCGGTAGTGCTATCCGCCTGCCACGGCGTCGTGGTCTTGAATGCGGGGCGCATCGCCGCCGCCGGTCGGCCGGCCGACATCCTAGGACAAGGCGGCCCAGCGCGCGCCACGGCCATGCCGGTCAGCGACCGGGAGCCCGTTGACCTGGATGGCGGCAAACGTTCGGCGACAGGCGGACGTGGCAGTACCGGCAGTGCTGTTATCACGCTATCGACGGCAACACCGGCGGAGGACTTGGCGCGGCCCGGTCCGGGTGCGTCGGGCGGGGGCCCATCCGAGGGGACCGGCTCATGAGCGCGCTTGACCAGGTCCTGGCCCGCCATCCGCTACCAACTTGGCGCCCCGTCGCCTGGACCATTGTTATCGCCGTGGTCGCCCTCGTGATCTGGGCCGGTTTTGCCCGTCTGGAGGAGGTGTCCGTCGCCGCGGGCGAGGTGGTACCCCAGGGCCGTGTCAAAGTCGTTCAACACCTGGAAGGCGGGATCATTGAGGCGATCCTGGTGCGCGAGGGGGATGTCGTCCGGGCCGGCCAGGCGCTCATTACCCTAGACCTTGGAACAACGGCTTTGAACGAGGACGAGCTTCAGGCCCGCCTGGATGGTGTACTCCTGCGCCGGGCCCGCCTAGCTGCTGAAGTAGCATTCCCGCCGGTTCCGGAGCTAGCTCAGGAGGCGACGGGGCCGGACCTACCCAACGACGCGGCGCAGCGCCAACCCGAGGTAGCATCCGCGGAGGCGGCAGCGTTCCAAGCCCGCCAACGCGAGCTGGCATCGGCGCTAAAGGTGATCGATGCTCGGATCGAGCAGCGAACGTTGCAGGTGGAGGAGTTGGAGGCGCGGCAGTTGGCGGTGGCGCGTAACCTGGAGTTGGCACGCCAGCGCCTCGGGATGTCGGCCGCCCTGCTCGCCCGCAAGCTGACTGCACGCATGGACCACGTGCAGATTCAGGCTGAGGTGGAAAGCCTGGAGGGTGAGTTGGCGGTCCTTGAGCCAGCGATTCCACGGGCCCGCGCAGCCGTAACGGAAGCAGAGCAGCAAAGCGCGGAAGCGGTGGGCCGGTTTGTGCGCGAAGCCCAAGAACAGCTTGGCGAAGCCGAAAACACCGTGGCTCGGCTGCGCGAATTGCTCGATGCCGCCACCCAACAAGAGCTACGAGCGGAAATCCGAAGCCCCATCGACGGCATCGTCAAGAACATGCGCTATAACACGATCGGCGGCGTCGTGGCGCCGGGCGAGTCGATCATGGAAATCGTACCGTCCGCCGACCGCTTGGTGGTCGAAGCCCGCCTCAGTCCCACCGACCGCGGGTATGTGGCAGTGGGCCAACGGGCGGTGGTCAAGGTTACGGCCTACGAGTTCATCCGCTATGGCGGGCTTGACGGCACTGTGTCTCATGTGGCGCCGGATAGCAGTACCACCGAAAAAGGCGTTCCGTTTTTCAGAGTCGTGGTGGAAACCGACCGGGCGTCCCTGGGCCCTGATGGCACCCTGCCCATCACACCCGGAATGCAGGCCACCGTTGACATCCACACCGGTGAGCGCTCGGTGCTGTTTTATCTGCTGAAACCGATCCTGAAGCTGCGCGACGAAGCCTTTCGCGAGCGCTAGGGATTACGCCGAGGCCCGTTTGTCGGATTTAGTCGAGCTGGATTTCCATGCCTTCGCGCGCCACTACGGTGTTCGGCCAGGCGGCGGTAGCCTCTTTTTCCAGTGCCTCCATGAAGTCGTCGTCATGGTCAGGCTCGTGGTGGAAAATCGCGAACTTATTGACGTTGGCCATCTGGCACAGGCGCTGGCCCTCGGTCCAGGTGGAGTGGCCCCAGCCGATATGCCGGGGAAACTCGTCGTCCGTATAGGTACAATCATAAATCAGCAGATCGGCGCCTTCGATCAGGCCAAGCACGTTTTGGTCGGGCCGATCGGGCACGTGTTCGGTGTCAGTGACATAGCAAAGGGCATGGCCATCGTGCTCGATCCGATAGCCGGTGGCACCGTTAGGGTGGTTGAGGGGTGCGGTGCGGATCCGCACATCAGGATAGAGTTGAAAGCTGTCACCAGCCTCAAAATCGGCGAACTCGACGCACGCTCGCATTGCATCCAGGGGCACCGGGAACATGGGGTCGTTCATCTGCAATGATAATGCGTTGTGAACACCGCCTTGATCCCGTAGGTGACCGGCCATAACGCGCACGTGGCGGTGAGCATCATAAGCCGGCCGGAAAAATGGAAAGCCGTTAATGTGGTCCCAGTGAGTATGGGTCAATAGAAGATTGACCGCCCGAACATCCTTTTCCAAGAACACTTTACCAACACCACGAATGCCGGTCCCGGCATCTAGGATGAAGCGGTGGTCACCCACTCCCACCTCTACACAGCTTGTATTTCCGCCATAGCGCACATGATTTGGTGACGGACACGCAATACTGCCCCTGACTCCCCAAAAGTGGACGCAAAACATGGAGTTTTCACAGCTCCCGGCCAGTTGGGCGATTAGACGTCGACAAACCTGTAGTTCATCATTGCGGGTGCACGTCCAAAATTGCAAGCATTGACGTGAGAATTATGACAGAGATTTCAACAATCTTCCTTAATCGTCGTCCCCGTCAACGACCGATTGTCGCGATGGACAGGCTTCGCCACTGGCCATTCTCCATCACTGGTCGCCCAACTGACCGACTGCTATGGGTGATCCAATGGCGAGCCCTAGAGTCTCGGCGGCTGAGCCCAAGTTGACCGCTACTTCCACCAAACCGTTGGCATTTTCGAACCAAAAAGCCTCGCCGGCCGGGCGCGATGCAAATGTGACTGCGTGGCGCAGGGCGCGCCCGCCACAGCGGACAATCGCTTCGGGGGAAACAATGGCGCTGCGAACGCCCGTCATGGCATTTCCGTAAACGTCAATGTAGATGACCGCGGCATGGTCATCGCGCCAATCCGGGCGCCGGATCGAGCCGGTCTCGGGGCCGTTGGCCGGCGGCTCCGTCGGCGCGCCGCCCGTCGCCAAGTGAACGGCCGTAGGTGCAAACAAATCTCGGGCGTGGAAGGTGGCGGAGAGGCGTTCGGGCCGCCACCGAATCGGCCACCACTGGAGCGGTTGACGAGACCGGCGGATCACGATCTCGAACAGCCCATTGTCTGGCCCGACAAAGAAACGACCGTCCGCCTGGACGATCAGCGGCCGGCGATCAGTCCCGACACCCGGGTCCACGACGCAAAGAAACACGCTCGATTGCGGAAACTCGTCAACGTATGCGGCAAGCAGATAAGCCGCCGCCCGTGGATCACGGGACGGCGCATCGGCAAACAGATCGATGACGGGGACACCCGGCGCGCCCTGGGCCAGCACGGACTTGACCTGACCGGTGTAGGGGCCGGTCAGGCCGAAATCCGTGAACAGAACGATCATCGTCGTGGAACACTATCCGAAAAAGGCCGTAACAAACCTTGTTAGCAGAGCCCAGCCATGAACCTGCCAAAGCTGGACCCTAGCCCAGACCGGATCACGCGAGCGCGGGGCCCGTTGGCGCCACGGGAAGCGTCAGGGTCTTGCGGATCTTATCGAGAGCCCGCGCCTCAAGCTGGCGAACACGCTCGCGACTGATCCCGAATTCCTTACCGAGATCTTCCAGAGTGCGTGGATCCTCACGCAGCCAACGCTCAGTAACGATATGGCGCTCGCGCTCAGGCAAGGAAGCCATGGCCTGATGCAATGCCTCGTGTCGCTGGTCTCCCTCTTCCTGGGCGGCGACGAGAGCCTCCGGAGAAGGCGTTTCATCCACAAGCGTGTCCTGGAACTCAGCACTCTCTTCCTTGTCGCGAGACATGGGTGCATTGAGAGACAGATCACGCACTGACAGGCGGCGGTTCATGTCGATCACGTCCGAGGTTGACACGTCCATGTGCTCGGCGATCTCGGCGGCTTGGTCGATGTTCAGTTCACCGCTGTCCACAATCTCTAATTGCCGCTTGATGCGGCGCAGACTGAAAAACAGCTTCTTCTGGGCAGCCAATGTGCCCATTTTCACGAGCGACCATGTGCGCAAGATGTACTCGGTGATCGCAGCACGGATCCACCACATCGCGTATGTTGCAAGCCGGAACCCACGCTCTGGTTCGAACTTCTTAACGGCCTTCATCAGGCCGATATTGCCTTCTGCGATTAGGTCGGCAACCGGAACATTGTAGCCGCGATACCCCATGGCGATTTTGGCAACAAGGCGCAAGTGACTCGTCACCAGGTGATGGGCGGCGTCAATGTCTCCGGTGTCGCGGAAGCGGACAGCATAGCCGTACTCCTCTTCACTTGTCAGGACTGGATACGTCCAAATCTCCCGAAAGTAACGGGACAGACCGGCATCGGTCGGAACCGCAGGTAGGGATAACGTTGCCATGAACCTGTCCTCCAAACTCGTTCTGGGCGGCGCTCATGAGAGCCCAAGGCCGCCAGCGCACGCGCCTCGTCGCGACTCCACGGTCGAGAGGCGAGCCGTGCCGGTTACGCGGCAAAGCCGCAAAGCCACGGTTACTGGATTTGATGACCGATCTAATGCGGGAGATACGTCTTAAAAGTTCTCTCCATCATATCCTCCTCTAAAGCGATATGAGCCTGCTTGCTCTCATGGGAGCCAAGCCATTACACTGCACAAGCGACCCGCCAAACGGCATCGCTCGTCGGTAGCCGAAGATGCTACCCATCAACAAACGGCAAGTCAAGCAAAAGTTTGGCATTGCCATTTAACGGCTCTTGTGACGGGTCACACGCGATCGAACAACCAGTTATCTTATTTTAAAATTGCGTGTTTCGCTGACGGCATTGAACGTTTATGATTCAGTTGTTTTCGCATTTGCTTCAGCTGTTTCAAATCCGTGATATCACGACAGCACCATGCAGCGGTTTATTGAGTGCCTTGGACTGGCACTGCTGCCCATGCGTACTTATTCTACCGATGACGGTTCAGACCGTGGGCCGCAGGTAAGAAGTCGCGGTCATCGCATCGGCGCAGATGCAGCCGTGGTGATCACCCCAGCAAGAGGAAGACCCGTGACTGACCATCGCTCTCGCACAGGCGCGCCGCCGGCGACTTGGGCCGCAATGGGCATGGTGCGTCTTCTAGCAGTCACCGCATTTTTAGTGATCGTGACAATGGCCTCCAGCGCACGAGCGGACGATGCCCGTGCCGTGATCGAAGCATTCCATCGCGACCTTCTGGCCGCGTGGCAGACATCCGATACGACAACGCCGAAACAACGCTCGGTGGCCCTGGCAACGCCGGTCGCCTCGACCTTCGATGCAGGAACCATGATCCGCATCGCCACCGGGTCGGCATGGCGCCAGGCTAGCGAGCAGGAAAAAGCGGCGCTCGTCGATGCCTTTTCGCGATACATGGCCAGCACCTATGCCTCCCGCTTTAAAGGGTATGATGGTCAACGGTTCGAAACCACCGGCGAGCGGACCGGTGCCGACGGCGGCATCGTTGTCGAGACCAAGCTGCTGCTTGGCGACAGCAAAAAGAAGGACGTCTCCCTCGATTATGTCATGGTCGACACCGACGGTCGCTGGCGCGTCGTAGACGTCATCGCCGATGGCGTTAGCGAGCTTGCGTTGGTGCGCGCTGATTACCGGTCGACGCTCAAGCAGGGCGGACCGACGGCTCTGGTGGAAGCCCTCAATTCGCTAAGCGATCAGGCGCTCGATCCATCCTAAGCCCAAGGCAGGCGTCACAAAGCCTGGCTGCGCCCTCTCCGAGATTGTTGATCAGGATGATGAAGGGCCCTTCCCGCCGTAGACCGTCGCAGGGTCAAAGACCTTCTCTGTCTCTTCGAACGTTAAGCCGAAAGGACTGCTTTCCGCTTGACCCTTGCGGACGGCGACGGCGCGGTAAAAGCAGCTTCGGTAACCCACATGGCAGCACGCTCCACCCGCGACGCGGACGCGCAGCCAAATCGTGTCCTGGTCGCAGTCGACCCGCATCTCCATCACGGTTTGAACATGACCGCTGGTAGACCCTTTGTGCCACAGGCACTGCCGACTGCGGCTCCAATACACCGCCTCACCGCAGGCGATCGTTTTGGCCAAAGCATCGGCATTCATGTAGGCGTGCATCAAGACCTCGCCCGATGCGTAATCGGTGGTGATGACAGGGATTAGACCGTCGCGATCGAATTTAGGCGCCAGGTTGACGCCCTCCTCGATCTCCGTCAGGTTCACGCGAGGTGCGAACAACGTTTCGGTGTCAAATTCTGCCGACATGAGACTGCGAACAACCGCGGCGTTAAGGAGCAGGAAGGGTGATGGTAGGGCCATCCGCGCGACAGCCCCTCGAGCTATGGGTTCTCCCACAAGTCCCCGATCAACGCAATGTGGTGTCCAGCGGCGCGATGAGCGCATTTTTTTGTTGGGCTGCCCGCGCAACATCGTTATAGAGGCGTCTTCGCAGTCCACCGTGTGGCACATTTTGAACAGTGGGGAGGGCGGCCGTGGCCGTACCCAAAAGAAAGACCTCCAAATCGAAGCGGAATATGCGGCGCGCTCACGATGCGCTCAAGGCACCTGCTTACATCGAGGACAAAAGCTCCGGCGAACTGCGCCGGCCCCATCACATCGACCCGACGACTGGGATGTATCGCGGCCGCCAGGTGCTGGAACCCAAGTAACCGTCGGCCCGGCCGTCCTCTCGATACCGTCCAAACGCTGGCGTCATGTTGATCGCCGTACTGTTGCACCTCCATCCGCATCACGCATTTGGCTGTCTCGTCATGGGACCTGACCGGCCCGTGTTGGTTGGATTTCATCCGGTAAGGTTAGGCGGCGTCGGGCCGCGACAGCCCTCGTGACCGAACCGTCGCCGGCCTCCGTTGCCGAGTCGGGCGTGGCGCGGGCAAACGCCGTCGTGAGTCCGCGGCTGTTCGCGGCCTGGGTCAGCATGGTGTGCCAGCGTCGTCGTTTGGTCCTGGCCATCTGCGTTGGCCTGACGATCCTCGCCGTCGCGACGATTGCGGACCGCTTTGCCATCTCCACGGACACCGATGACCTGATCTCGCCGGACTTGGCCTACCGGCAGGCGATCATGCGCGTCAACGCGGCCTTTCCCGGCGTCCGCGATCGGATTCTGGTTGTCATCGACAGCCACGATGAGGGCCACGCTATGGACGCGGCACGGATTCTGGCCGATCAGATGCGCACCCGCCCTGATCTGTTTGCCGACGTCTCTGCTCTGCACGAACTGGCGCTGTTTCGCCGAAACGGGCTGCTGTTCAAGGATGAGGACTCGCTGGAGTCCCTAGTTGACCGGATGTCGGCGGCGCAGCCGTTCCTGGGCAGCCTCACACTCGACCCAAGTTTGCGCGGATTGTTTGATCTCCTTGCGACCATCGCGCGCCATGGTGACGAGGCCAACACGCTCAGCGGTGCCGAGGTGTTCCGACTGTTCGATAGTGTGGCCGACATCACCGAAGCGGCCAACAATGCAGCACCCGGCACGTTGTCCTGGAGCCGCTTGATCGGCGACGACACGGACGAGACACTGGTGCGTCGGTTCATCAGTGTGACACCGACCTTCGACTTCTCCTCGCTGCGCCCGGCCAACGCGGCCATCGAAGCACTTCGCGGCTGGGTGGAGACCTACAAACTCACGCCTGTGAACGGCATCCGGGTGCGCCTTACCGACGAGGCCGTGCTCAACGACGAGGAACTGCAAAGCGTCTCCATCGGCATGGGGATGGCGGGCCTGTTGTCCCTGGTTGCCGTGATCGTGCTGTTGGCGATAGCGTTCCATTCACCTCGGACCACGGCCGCGGCCCTGATCACGCTGCTCGTTGGCCTGGTTTGGACAGCCGCCTTCGCATTCCTGACCATCGGAACGCTGAACCTGATCTCGGTCGCCTTTGCGGTGCTATTCATTGGGCTGAGTGTGGATTTCAGCATCCACTTCGCCCTCCGATATCGCGAAGTCGCTCGCAAACATCTACCGCAGGACGGCCTCGCCTTCGCGGCCGCCCATGTGGGCGGTGCGCTCAGCCTGGCCGCGTTGGCGGCGGCCATCGGGTTTCTCTCGTTCTTGCCCACGGCCTATACCGGCCTGGCGGAACTGGGCGTGATCGCGGCGGCCGGTATGGGCATTGCCTTGTTGCTGACGTTTACGCTGCTCCCGGCGTTGATCATGGTGATCAGGCCACGCATGTATCGCCCCATCGGCTTTCAGGGCGACCTCCAGAACCGGCTGGAGCGGGGGCTCCGGACCTACGCCCGGCCAGTGACCGTTCTTGGCGGCGCTCTGGTCATCGGATGTGCGTCCCTGGTTCCTCAGGCCTATTTCGACTTCGACCCCCTGAACTTGAAGGATCCGTCCAGCGAGTCGGTTACGACCCTCATCGAGCTCATGGACGAAGCACCCGCCTATCGCTTCCCCATCAGCATCCTGGCCGAGGACCTTGAGACCGCAGAGCAGCTCGCCGTGCCGTTGTCGGCGTTGCCGACCGTGGGTGAGACCCGCACCTTGATGACGTTCGTGCCAACCAACCAGGATGCCAAGCTGAACCTGGTTACCGATCTGAGATGGATCTTGGGACCCTCGTTGAGTGCTGCCCCCGCGCCGCCGCCATCGAACGCGGAGATCATCGCGGCCGGCGAGGACCTGTTGGTCGCGCTTGACGAAGTGACCGAGCACCGCGCGGTCGATTTGGGCGATGTGCCGATGCCGGTGGCGGGTATGGTCGCGACCACGTTCAGCCGCGAGTTATCAACGCTGCTGGAGCGGGCGGCGACATCCCCGGCGGTGTTGGCCGATCTCCATACCCGCCTGCTCGGAACGTTGCCCTCCCGCCTCGAAGATCTGGCCATGGCCTTGAACGCCGCCCCCGTCGGCATCGACGACGTGCCCCCGGTGCTGCGCGACCAGTGGATCACCAGCGACGGACGCGCGTTGCTTCAGGTGTTTCCGGCCGAGCCGGTTCATCGCGACCGCGATGCGTTGCAAGCGTTCGTCACATCCGTCCAAACGCTGGCCCCGGAAGCCGGCGGCGCCCCGGTCGGCATCTACGAAGGCGGACGCGCCGTGGTCGAGGCCTTTCTGGAAGCGGCCGTCATCGCCGTTGCCGCCATTGCGCTCCTGCTCGTGATCATGTTCCGCAATCTTCGCGATACGTTGATTGTGTTTGCCCCGCTGATCCTGGCCGCGCTGATGACGGTGGCTCTTTCCGTGCTGATCCCGATCCCCTTCAACTTCGCCAACGTGATCGTGCTGCCATTGTTGTTCGGCCTCGGCGTCGCCGGCAGTCTGCACTTGGTGATCCGGGAGCGAAAGCAAACGGGCGGCGCCACCGCCATGGGGACGAGCACACCACGGGCGGTTTTGTTCAGCGCGCTCACCACGATTGCCACGTTCGGCAGTTTAAGCCTCTCGGCCCATCAGGGCACGGCCAGCATGGGCCTGCTGCTGACCGTTTCGATCACGCTCGTCCTGGTGTGCACGCTTGTCTTTCTGCCGGCGTTGTTGGCACTGCGGGCCGACTCCTGGCGCCTGTTTAGGGGGTCAGGGTCGCCAGAAACTCGATAAGCTGGGCACGTTCCTCGTCATCACGGATGCGGATTGACTTTCGCGTGCCGGGCGCGAACGACCGGGCATCCGATAGATAAGCATCCAGCTCGTCCTCGGTCCAGGTGCCGCCCTTCTCCATCAAAGCCAGCGAATAGCCATACCATTCACGGTCCCGCGCCTTGTCGGCGCCGACGATCCCGAACAGATTGGGAGCGGACCGAAAAGGCCCGCCTTCTTCGAGGCTGTGGCAAACCACGCAGCGGCTCGCCGGCGAATCCAGGCCCCACGGTTCCTTCGGAAATCGCTCTCCGCCTTGTGCCAAAGCCGGCGACGAAGCAACATTAAGACCCAACATCAGGACCAGGACCGGCACGCCGGCCATCATTCGCGACCGCACCGATCGGCGGCCACCACCTCTGCTCATGAAAATCCCTCCTCGGACGTGACGCTTGTTCGTTTGTCGCCGCTTCGGCCCATTAAGCATGCCCAAGCGCACCATAAAGTAACGCAAACGCTGAGATTTGAACATCCGTCACGGACATTCGCGTGACGCGCGGCTGCGCCCGTTTCGCTCCAGGCCGATCTTGAAGTTTGTCTGACAACAAGGCGTCCGCCCCGATTCCGGCGGTCTTGCTTGATCGAACGTGGTACATGCACGCCAATGTGAACCGCTCGCTGGTGTCCCCACCGGTGCGGGCGGCAACATCAAACAACGCCGATTGGGGTCGGGAACGGGAAACAATGGACTGGACGGAGTCCGTCATCGTCCTGGCGTTTGCCATGGGCTTGCTAAGCGCTTGCTCGCTGCCACTGGGAACCCTCACCACTTTGCTTTGGACCCCGGGGGATCGCGCCGTCGCTGATCTGATGGCGTTTGGGGGTGGAGCTCTGCTTGCCGCCCTGGCCATTGACCTGGTGGGCTCGGCCCTTGATCGTGGGCATTTTTTCGCACTCGCGGGTGGTTGCGTCGTCGGCGGTCTGCTGTTCCGGGTGCTGAACGACATCATCAACAACAAGGGCGGATTTCTGAGGAAATCCTCGACGGTGATCCTGCATTTGCAGCGTCGGCGGCGCGAACGGCTGGCCAAGGCGCTGACAGGACTGCGTCGGGTTTCGATTTTCGCCGGCCTTGCCGAGGAGCCGCTGGAACAGCTTTCCGGCCGCGCCGTCTCACTGAAGTTGGGCGCCAATGCGACGCTCTATCGTGCCCAGGATCCGTCCGAGCGGATCTACGTGATCGAAGAGGGGGCATTCCGTTTGCTCGACCCGGCGCGGAACATGGCAGCGCTGCAAAACCTTGGCGCTGGAGATGCCTTCGGGCACTTGGGGACTTTGACCGGCGCTCCCAGGGCCTCCTTTGCGGCCGCGGCCGAGCCCACCACGCTCTGGGTAATTCCGAAGGATGCGATCGAGGAGACGCTGCACGCGTCACCCGATTTGGCCGATCATTTGGAGGCGTTTCTGCAAGGAGAGCCCGTCGGGGATTACCTGCAGGACCGTTAAGGTCTTTCCACGGAAGCGTACCGCGCCTGGCTCGACGGTGCGCTCGAAAACGTCAGCCGCGGCGCCATGCCGGAGCCGGCCGTGCGCCTGAAACGGGACCGGGATGCGTTTCTCGCCATTTCGGATCGGATCGGCCGTTTCCCGCTGTTCCGCGACCTGCCGCCGGCGGAGCTGTCGCAGGTGGCGGATGTGATCGTTTGCAAGCATCACAGCCGGGGCGAAACCCTGTTCCACCAGCATGAGCCCGCCGAACGCCTCTACATCGTCGAGCGTGGCCAGGTGGTTCTCATTCATCCGGCCGATCCATCGCGCCGGCCCGTGCCGATCCGTGACGAGGACGTGTTCGGTGGGTTTTCCTTCCTCACCGGCGCCCGGCACACGGTCAGTGCCGTTGTCGATGCCGAAACCGATCTTTGGGTGATTCGCAAGCGGGATTTCGACGAACTGCTCACGCGCTGCCCTACGCTCGGCGACCATGTCCGCCGATACCTGGCCAGCGAAGACATCGGGCGCTACCTCGAAACCCGGCAATCCTTCGATTCCAAGCGAGCGACGCTTTGGACCAGAAAGGCCATCCAAAGCCTCGACTCAGGCGGCCTGATTCCCTCGGCCACGGCCTTGGCCAACGAAGTGAAAACTCATGCAGGGGCACCGCTCGCTATCTGGCTCGGCATTTTGCTGGATGGTATTCCAGAGGCACTGGTGATTGGTGCCAGTGCGCTCCATGGCGGCCATGTCAGCTACTCTTTGGTTGCGGGTCTGTTCTTGTCCAATTTTCCGGAGGTCCTTTCCAGCTCCGTTGGGATGCGCCAACAGGGCATGGCATTCGCGCGGGTCTTCACGATGTGGTTGTCGTTAATGGTGCTGACGGGACTTTGTGCGGCCGTGGGCGCCTTGGTGTTGGTGGAGTCACCACTGGTCGTCGTTTCGGTCCTGGAAGGCATCGCAGCCGGCGCCATGTTGACCATGATTGCCGAAACCATGATGCCGGAAGCGTACTTCAAAGGTGGCTCGGTCGTGGGCCTGTCCACCCTTGCCGGCTTCTTGGTGGCGATCTTTTTCACCACGCTGGAATAGCGCCGGATCGTGGTGTTGACACCACACAGCCTTTAACCACATGCATCTCTTGGCCATTCATGGCTGTTGCGGCGCGGTGAAGCTGCCTATGCTCGCAATTCGATTCAACCGAATAGCCCGTTTGGAACCTGAAATCATGGCTGACCGTCGTTCGATCCGCGTTGTTCTGGCCAATCCCCGGGGCTTCTGTGCCGGTGTTGAGCGCGCCATCGAGATCGTTGAGCGGGCGCTGGAACTTTACGGCCCGCCCGTTTACGTCCGCCACGAGATCGTCCACAACCGCCATGTCGTCGAAACGCTGCGCGAAAAGGGTGCGGTTTTTGTGGAGGAGTTGGACGAAATCCCCGACGGCGCCGTCACCGTGTTCAGCGCCCACGGCGTGTCCGATGCCGTGGAGGCCGAGTCGAAGCGCCGTGAGTTGCCGGTCATCGATGCCACCTGCCCGTTGGTCTCCAAGGTCCACAAGGAGGGCCAGAACCACGCCCGCAAGGGGCGGGAGGTCATCCTGATCGGTCATGAAGGCCATCCAGAGGTGGAGGGCACGCAAGGCCGTATCCCGGGCGGCGTGCACCTAGTCTCCACTGTGGACGATGTCAACTTGCTTGACGTGGCGCAGCCAGACGGCCTCGCCTATGTCACGCAGACGACGTTGAGCGTGGACGACACCCGCGACGTGATCGATGCATTAAAGCGGCGCTTTCCGTCCATCGTCGGCCCTGACGTAAAGGACATCTGTTATGCGACCCAGAACCGCCAACAAGCGGTTCGGGACGTGGCCGCTCGCGTTGATGTCCTGTTCGTTGTTGGGGCTCGCAACAGCTCGAACTCCAATCGGCTGCGGGAGATCGGCACCCAGTTCGGCATCCCTAGCTATCTGATCGAGGATGCCTCGGTGATCGAGCCATCGTGGCTGGAGGACGTATCCGTCGTCGGACTGACGGCCGGAGCGTCTGCACCGGAGGAGTTGGTGCTCGAAGTCATCGACCACTTGCGCGGCTTTGGCGACGTGCAGGTCGAACACGCCGACGGCATCGCCGAAAACATCCAATTCAAACTGCCTCCGGAGCTGGAGTTGGCGGGCGCGCAAAACAGCGTCTAAACACTTCATCGCCGCCGAGCGGTCAGTGCTACAAGATTAGGGGCCGTCTTGATAGCGGCCTGAAAGGAGCTTTGAACCTGTGGGAATTCCCTTGATCCAGCAACTCCGCGTCGGCGCGTATGTTGTCGGCAAGCGCTTGAAAGGTGTGGAGCGCTTCCCTCTCGTGTTGATGTTGGAACCGTTGTTCCGGTGCAATCTTGCCTGCCCCGGTTGCGGCAAGATCGACTACGAGGACAGCATTCTGAACAAGCGCTTGAGCGTAGAGGATTGCCTTAAGGCCGTCGACGAGTGCGGCGCCCCGGTAGTATCGATACCGGGCGGCGAGCCCTTGCTCCACAGGGAAATCGACCAAATCGTCCGCGGCATCGTGGACCGCAAGGTGTTCGTCTATCTGTGTACCAATGGCCTCTTGCTGGAAAAGAAACTCTCACTGTTTCAGCCAAGCCCTTATCTCACCTTCTCGGTACATTTGGACGGCCTGGAAGAAGAGCACGATAAGGCCGTAAACCAGCCCGGAACCTTTAAGCGGGCGGTGGCGGCTATTCGGGCCGCCCGCGCCAAGGGCTTCCGCGTTAACGTAAATTGCACGCTCTTCGATCAGATGTCGCCGGAGCGGGTGGCCGCCTTTTTCGACTTCTGCACCGATGAATTGGATGTGGAAGGGATCACGGTGTCACCCGGATTTGCGTACGAGCGCGCCCCCGATCAAGAGCATTTCCTCAATCGGACCCGAACCAAGCAGCTCTTCCGCGACGTCTTTAGCCGCCGCAATGGAAAAAGCTG
Source organism: uncultured Rhodospirillaceae bacterium (assembly GCA_964619055.1). GTDB lineage: Bacteria > Pseudomonadota > Alphaproteobacteria > Rhodospirillales > Defluviicoccaceae > CAYVUM01. The sequence continues at coordinate 18,738 of CAZUDB010000014.1, read as the reverse complement.
GACGTTCAGTCAATCATCGTTGTTCCTCGACTTTCTCGCCGGCAATCAGCAGTACCGGTGCACGCCCTGGGGCAACCCCACGCGCAATGTATTCGGCTGGCAACGCCCGTGCTATCTCCTAAACGAGGGCTATGCCGCCACCTTCCAGGAGCTGATGACCGAGACCGAGTGGGAACAGTACGGCACCGGAAACTATGAAAAGTGCGCCGATTGCATGGTTCACTGCGGCTACGAGCCGACAGCCGTGGCCGACACCATCACCAAGCCTTGGAAGGCGCTGAAGGTGGCCTTGAGAGGTCCGCGCACGGATGGCCCCATGGCGCCGGAGATCTCCCTCCATGGCCAACGTCCGGCACAGTTCGTGTTCGAAGATATGGTCGGCAAATTATCCAAGGAGTTGGAAGAGCGGTCCCGCGTCTCCAGCGACGCGGCGTAACCGCGCCCGAGCCGACCCAAACGCGATACCCAGACGGCACAGAGGCACCACGTCGCCAGGGCGGCGGATCAGATGCCGGGTTAACAGGCTCCGGTTCAGCGTGCCGTCGCCGGCCATGACTGCCAGGGTCCAGCGCGGTACCACTTGGTCACGCCCATCAACGATGCTCCGCACGCCAAGAAACGGCAGGCCGGCGGTCCAAGCGACTTCGGCCACGGCGTGGCTTTCCAAGTCTACCGCGACGGCACCGGTGCTTTGAAGCAGGCTCGCCTTCGCCGCCGGGTCAAGCACCGGTTCCGAAACACTGGCTATCCGGGATGCGGGCGCCGGGGCGTCATGAAGGCGGGCAATCAAACGCGCGCGCCATGCCGAGTCACCCATGCTCTGCCGGCCATCGGAGCCGTGCACGGTATCCGCGATCACCAGGTCACCGGACTTGAGATCGGTCGTTAAGGCGCCAGCGGTGCCGAAACTGACAAGGCCGACAACGCCTAAGTCGGCGAGCCGGCATGCTGCCGCTTTCGCCGCTTTTGGGCCGGGTCCGGCGCACACCACCAAGAGGCGGTTCCGCTTCACGACCGCCTTAAGGCAATCTCTCTCTGCTGCCAGGCCCGTGACGATGCCAAGGCGTGCGTCACCACTGGCGGCGCCCACGCCCGCTCAGATCCCATACAAGGGCGAGGCCGCGTTGCCACGTTTGAGGTTGCGGTAGCGGGCGAGCGCCCACAGCGGGAAGTAGGCGCTATAGCCGTGATAGCGCAAATAGAACACTCTCGGGAAACCGACGGCGTTGTAGTACACCTCGTCCCAGTGACCACCATCCCGTGGTGCGGCCAGCAAGAATGCGATGCCGCGGGCCACCGCGCCACTGTCCACTTCCCCTGCCGCCATCAGAGCGAGCAACGCCCAAGCGGTTTGGGATGGCGTGCTGGCTTTTGCTTCACCGCGTCTGTGCGGCCAGTAGGTGGCGCAGTCTTCACCCCAGCCACCATCGGCACGCTGGCGGGACTTGAGCCAGGCCACGGCCTTGCGGATCGGCTCCGAGGACAGATCCTCACCGACGGCGTTGAGGGCAACCAACACCGACCAAGTGCCGTAAATGTAGTTGGTGCCCCAACGGCCGAACCAGGAGCCGTCGGCCTCCTGTTCTCCATAGAGAAACGCCAGTGATCGGGCCACGGCGGGGTGGTCGCGGTCATAGCCGAGTTGGGCCAGCATTCCGAGGCATCGGGCTGTGACATCGGCCGTCGGCGGGTCCAAGAGGGCGCCATGGTCGGCGAAGGGAATATGCTCCAGCGCGTAGTGCTGATTGTCGATATCGAAAGCGCCCCAGCCGCCGTTCGTGCTTTGCATGCCGAGCACCCACTCGGCAGCGCGCTCGATAGCGTTCCGATGTCGGACCTCGCCACCACGATGCAGCGCCATCGCGACCACCGCCGTGTCGTCCACGTCGGGATAATGGTCATTGCGGTACTGGAAGGCCCAGCCGCCAGGCCGAACGGCCGGATTTCGCGCCGCCCAGTCGCCCACGCAGTCCAGGATCTGGCGCTCGACCAGCCAGTCGGACGCTGCCTGGATCGGCTGATCGGCCATACCGCCGCCGACTTCCAGAGCCGCGTGCAGCGCCAAGCTCGTGTCCCATACGGGCGATAAACACGGTTGGCAGTAACCTTCGTCGCCGTGAGTGACCAGGAGCTTGTCGATGGCCTTCCGAGCCGTCACGACATCGGGATGATCCTTGGCGTAGCCAAGCGCGTCCATCGCCATCAGCGCATTGGCCATAGCCGGGAAAATCCCGCCAAGGCCGTCCTCGCCGTTGAGACGCTCGTGGACAAACTCCATGGCCTTGGCGATGCCCAGTTTCTGCAGGGTGCGAGGCATCACCGGCTCAACCGCTCGCCCAAGGCGGTCCAGGCCGAGAAACACATCGCCAATCCAGCGTCCCGTGGGATTGGAAACCAATCTGCTCTCACGCTCGGGCGGGACTAAGAACAACTCGGAAATGTCGATCCCGCGGGGGTTGCGCGCCCGTGGCTTCAACGTGGCCAAAACGAACAGCGGCACCATAACGGTGCGCGACCAGTAGGATACCTTCTCCAGGTGAAAGGGCGCCCAGTGAGGCAGCATCATTGCTTCGGCACGGATCAGTGGCGTGGCCCGCCAGGGAACCTGTCCGAACAAGGCCAAGGCAATGCGGGTAAAAACGTTGGTACGGGCAGCCCCACCGCGGGTGAGGATCACCTCCCTTGCTCGGCACATGTGGGCGGCCTCGACGTCATCGCCCACCAGCTTCAAGGCGTAGTAGGCTTTGACGGTGGCGCTCAAGTCCGCCTCCCCGTCGTGATAGAGCGGCCAACCGCCGTCCTTGCCCTGAATACGCCGAATGTAGGCAGCAAGCTTCGCTTCCGTCACATTGTCGATGTCACCCAGATAGTGGTTCAGGAGGATGTACTCGGCCGGAATGGTGGTGTCCGCCTCCAGCTCGAAGACCCAATGGCCATCTCGGTCCTGGCGATGGACCAACCACTCGGACGCCTCGGAAATGACAGACTCGACGGTATCCATGGCGGGAATCGAGGGCATAGGTGAGCCATCGGCACCGCCGTCGGCCAGATGATACTGGTCACCGGCCCGCTTGGGGTCGGTCGCTCGCATCACGTGTCCGCCATCCATGTCTTGTCCCCCCGAAAGCCCATGGGACTGTGCCGTGGCCGGCGCCTCCGCCGCAACCGCTGTGTCAAGATCAACACACGTACGTCATCGACCATGGTCGATCGAAGACCGCGCGAGTTGATCGCTGAATGCTCTTCCTGCGATAGTAATCACGCGCTGTCAAGCGTTTAGGAGAATATTTGCGGCCCGGCGGCCAGACCGAATGCTGCCCTCGATGGTGGCCGGCAACCCTGTTGCCGTCCAGTCACCGGCAAGCACAAAATTGTCCCATTCCGTTCTAGGGTTTGGTCGCAGCGCCAGATTGGCCGGCGTCTGCGCAAATGTTGCGAGGCGTTCGCGCACAATTCGGGCTGGAGGTCGGTTGATCGGCAGGTTTGGAATCGCTTGGCGGATTTCTGGCCAGATCCGCGTGGATATCGTCTCGTCATCATCTGCGACACTTTTGCAAGCCGCGCTCACGGTCACGGACGCAACATCGCCGCGCCGGAACAGCCACTGCGAATAGCCGCCGATGAGCCCCAGTATCAAAGGCTCTGCCACAGGCTCCGGCAGCAGAAAATGGGCGTTCACGATGGGGCGATGGCCGTTCGGGACGGCGAGACCGGGAACCAAGCGCGCGGCGGCCCGCGGCGGAACCGCCAGGACGACCGCCTCGTCGGCACTGATTCTCACATCCTCGCCATCGCCAAACCGAAGTATGCGAACGACGCGTCCGGTCGCGTCTAAGCCGCGCACACGATGGCGAAACTGCACGTCAGCACCCCGGTGTTGCAACCAAGCCACGGCCGGATCGACGAATGCCTCTGAGAGACCGCGCCGCGCCACCCGCGGACGGCAGGCCGGTTCGCCACGTCCAAAGGTCTCCTTCAGCACCGGGATCAGCAGACTGGCTGCCGCCTCCTCCGGGGTGGTGTTGAGCACGGCGACGGCCAGCGGCTCCCAAAACCGCGGCCACAGCAGTCCCGGCCGTGCGAGAAGCTCCGCAACCGTGGCCTTGCCAGCCCCAAATAGGCGGAATGCATGCAGGTACTCGGCAAGCCTTGTGTCCGGCACCCGCTTGCGCTTGGACAGAATCCACCACGGCACCGGCCCGCGGCCAGGCGCCACAGTCCATCGCGCGCCGGACGGCAGGTCGAGAAACTCGAGCTGCGCGCGGGCCGGTCCGACCAAGCCATCCTTGGCCCCGATCAGGGCGAGGTAGTCAAACACATCGCGATTGCCGCTTAAAACGAGGTGGTTGCCGTTGTCGATGCGACGTCCGAGCACGGGATCGTCATAAGAACGGGCGCGACCGCCGGCATGTCCAGTCGCTTCATGGATTGTGACGTTGACACCGGCGGCGGCGAGGCGGACAGCGGCAGACAGACCGGCGAGCCCGGCACCAACAATGTGAGCAGCCTTCACCGCGCCGGCGATCCGCCAGTGTGGGGGTTAGCCAAACGCATATCGCAAGCCTACCCAGAGCTTTTCGGCCTTGGAGATCCGAACGGGCTCGCGCCAGCGCGACCAGCCGCGGGCGTTGAGCCGCTGCAGGGTGAGTTCGTAGGTCTTGGCCATGACGATGGCGGGCCGCGCCAGTCGGCGTCCGTCAGGCTGCTCCACGCACTTTCCGACCAACACATCAACGCTGTCGAACCGCGCACGCGCCACCGCGGCCAGATCCGCCAGCACGTCGGGAATGGCCCCATCGGCCAGTATCGCATCCAGCGGAGCCGCTGCGTCGATCCCATGGTCTGCCAACAGGTCGGCGGGAAGATACAGGCGATCCCGAGCCGCGTCCTCCACCAAGTCCCGGAGGATATTGGTGAGTTGCAGGGCCTCGCCCTGGGCGGCGGCAAGCGCCGAGCCTAAGGGCTCCTCGATCCCGAAGATCCGCACTGACAACCGTCCGACGGCACAGGCAACACGGTCACAGTACAAGCTCAGTTCAGCGCGATCGGAGAGGCGAAGCCGGTCGCTCGCATCCATCTCCATGCCCGCAATGACGGCCTCGAAATCGCCGCGCACCAAGCCGAACGCGGCCACGGCGGGCGTCAGTGCCCGGGAGACAGGATGACGCGGCCGCCCGTCATAAAGGGCTCCGATCTCCGCTCGCCAGGCCTCGAGTCGGGCGCGCTTTTGTGTCTCTTGACCGGGCTCGTCGGCGATATCATCGACCTCCCGGCAGAAGGCATAGACGGCGTATATGGCAGCGCGCTTGGCCGGGGGCAAAAGCCGCATGGCCCAATAGAACGACGTTCCGGCAGCCCGGACCCGGGCCTCCACAGCCCGGCGGTCTGCGTCATCGACGCCCGGTCGATCGTCCCCGGTGATATGGGCAAGTTCGCCGGATGCGACGGTCACCTCTCAGTTTCCCCATTGTTGGCGACCGGCGCGTAGGTCCGCCCCTTCCAGGCACCACCCTTCCCCGACCAATGCCGGCGCGCCGAGTCCACGGTCATTCCCGTGTACAACAGCGCCGCCACCGGTACCAGACCCGTCCACGGCACGGTCAGGCCATAATACCGGATCGTTGGCCAAGCCAGAGCGGCGATCAGGACCCAGCCTGCGGCACCGATCGTCACCAAAGCCGCATCGGCGGTGATCGCGCCGACAACGGTCGCGACAGGCGGCACTACGTACAAGAACAGCATGCCGATAACGGTTCCGACGAGCGCCGGCAGGGAATACCGGAGCTGCGTGAACGCTGTCCTGGCGACCATGGACCAGATCCCCGCCAAGCCGTCATAAGGACGAAGACTTCGGGTGGCGCCGGCGAGCCCTAGCCAGATCGGCCCCTGGCGTTTCAGGAGTGCGGCCAAGGCGCAATCGTCGATCAGCTCGCTTCTAATCGGTTCCAAGCCGCCGGCAGCTTGCAGGGTCTGTCTGCGGACGAGCATGCATCCCCCGGCCGCCGCCGCCGTGGACTTGCGCGGATCAGCAACCCAGACGAACGGGTAGAGCTTCTGGAAAAAGTAGACGAAGGGGGGAATCAGCAGTCGCTCCGTAACTGTTTCGCAATGAAGCCGCACCATCAGGCTGGCCAGAACCAGATGGTCGGCGTCCGCCTTGCCGATAAGGGCTTGCAGGTCGTTCGCGTCGTGTTCGATGTCGGCATCCGTAAACAGGACGCCGATGGAGTCAGGATTAAGCGTGCCGACGGCCCGAAAGCCCTCCGCCATGGCCCACACCTTGCCGACCCAGCCTGACGGCAGAGGGCGTGCGGCCACAACGTGGAGGCGGTGGTGATCGCCGGTTCGCATCGCGGCTGCTCGGGCGTGCTCGGCGGTGCCGTCGGTGCTGCCGTCGTCGACGACAATAACGGCCGAGAGCGTGGCTTCTCCGCAGGAGAGCAGGGAGGTTACCGCGCGACCGATCGATGGGGCTTCATTGCGCGCAGGTATCACGGCGACGATAGAACCAAGACCGTTCGACCGAGCGGTGCCGGTCAGACCACTCGCCGGCAGCCGGCAGTCGGCCCGCCAATAGCCGCCGCGGGCAAAGGCGAGGCCAATCCAAGCGACCAGGGCTGCGGCCGCAACGACCTGGAATATCGTCATGGCGTTAGGATCGCAGCAAGCCGAGGGCGGCACCACGGGAGCAGCACACCAAATAATCGAGCTTGCCCAGTTCGATACGCCGCTTGAGCGGATCGCCGCGGCGCAGGCGGCGCGACAGCGTTCGGGCAATCTCCAGAATCGCGGCAGATTCCATCGCAAGCCGGCGGTCGCAAAGCCCCCGCGGCAGCGCGGCGGCATAGTCTAACAAGGCATCGACCCCGTCGAGGCACCGATCCAGAACACGGCGCAAGGAAGGTGCCGTCCGCGCATTATCAAGATCCGCGATCGTGACCCCCGCCGCAATCATCCAATCGGCCGGGATATAGACCCGATCGAGAGTTCGGAAATCGTCCTGGCAGTCCTGCAAGTGATTGATCACTTGTAGTGCATTACACAGCGCGTCCGAGGGGCCGTAACCGTGGCGGGATCCTCCGTGGAGGTCGAGCAAGAACCGGCCCACGGGCGCCGCCGAGCGGTTGCAATAATCGATCAGGTCGTCCCAGGTTCCATAGCGCGCCTTCACGGCATCCTGCTTGAAGGCGTCGACAAGGTCCCGGCAATGCTGCGTTGTGATGCCGGTCTCAAGCAAGGTCAGCCTCATGTTGTGGCCCTTGGCGTAGTCCGGCTCGGATGCGCTCGGATCCTGAAGGGCGCGATCGAACCCATCCAAGCGCCGGATCTTCTCATCCGGCGCCAGATTCGGGGAGTCGGCAATGTCGTCGATGGCACGGGCGAAGGCGTAAAACGTCAGAACGTGCTTTCGGTGTTCCGGCGCGATCAGAAAGGAGCCGACGGGAAAGTTCTCGTATGAGGCCTCCTTGCCCGACGGCGTCTCGATCGCCGAAACGGGCCTGACTACCCGCTTCACGTCTTCCAAACTCAAAGCCTACCGCTCCAAGGTCTGGCGCATAGCATTCAACAGGCCCGTAATCTCACCATCGGAGCGGCGAATGATGGAGCCGAAATCGGCGCGTTGCGTTTGGCTCATGCTGACCCCTTCGACGATAACATCGACGATTCGAAGTTCGTTGTCATAATCCCGCACCCGCCAGGCGACGTGAATGGGATCGACAGCGGGCCGCACGATTTCCGAATCAACAATGACATCAAGGCTGCCGTCGCGGAGCACGGCTCGGGAGACGTTCAGCGTCTCGCCAGAGTAGCTTTCGAAGCGTCGCACATAGGTGACAACGACCCAATCCTCGAACAATTTTAGGTATTCCGCCCGCTCCGCCTCGGACGCACGCGCCCAGTGGCGGCCCAGTACCCATTCGCCGATATCCTCCACGGCAAAGTGCTCCCGCAGGAGTTCGCGAAAGCGTTTAACTTTGTCCTCTTCGGTGGCGCCCGGCACCGTCAGCGCCTGGATCGCTTGATCAGCCAATCCCTCAATAAAAGCCTTCGCATCATCCTCGGCCTGCACCACAGCCAACGACGGCGCCGGGGAGAGGGCCGTAAGGAAAATGAGGAGCAAGGCAATCACGACCGGTCGTCGGGTCATTGAAAGGGAGCTTGCCATTGGTATCCTTCGCAGTCGACCGATGTTGCGCTGGCCGTGGACGGCTCAGGCACCACCGCATCACGGACCATTGCCGCGCCGAAATCAAGGGGTGCGTTGGCGAGGCGTCGCTGCAGCGCAAAACACCCCAAGGATTGCTGTCGATCGTCGGCCAGACGGCCTCTGACGGGCACGGCAAACCTTGCACAAACGAGCGCTCTATGCGACCACTGCGGGCGCCGTGGCAAGATCATCATATTGCCCCGATCTCCCGTTCCCTCCCAACCGGCACAGCCATCTTAGAGCTTCGACATGGCCTTCTCACCGCGCTTTTCCCGAGCCGATGTGGACCTGGAGGACCGCAAAGTCGTCTACCAGGGCTATTTCCGGGTCGATCGATATCGCTTGCGTCACCGCCGATTCGACGGAACCTGGAGCGAGACCATTCATCGAGAGGTGTTTGAGCGCGGCCACGCGGTTGCGGTCCTTCTCTATGACCCGGATTTGGATCGCCTGGTTTTGATCGAGCAGTTTCGACCTGGAGCGTACGCGGCGCACGCCGAGTCACCTATCGCGCTGCCAAGCGAGTCGCCGTGGCTGCTGGAGATTGTGGCGGGAATTGTCGAACCGGGAGAGGATGCCGCGGAGGTGGCCCGCCGTGAAGCTATCGAAGAAGCGGGCTGTGAAATCGAGGACCTGTTTCCCGCCTGCAGCATGTTTGCCTCGCCGGGCGGCGCGTCGGAAACCCTGGAACTCTATTGCGGCCGGGTCCACGCCGCCAATGCCAGCGGCGTCTACGGTCTCGCCTATGAGCAAGAGGATATCCGGGTTCTCACGTTGGCGCCGGATGAGGCATTCCGGTTGCTGGACGAGGGCCGTGTGGTTAACGCCACCGCCATGATAGCCCTCTATTGGCTGCGCACCAACCTGAACAAGGTTCGGAGCCGTTGGACCGCTTGATCCCGTTCGGCCTGGACGTCTAGTGTCAGTGGTTCCTTGTCCGACCGCGCCTCCGATCCGCAAGGGGTCGAGCGCCTGATCATCAGGATTTCATGGACATCCGCGACGGCTTCCTCGACACCATCGGCAACACCCCGCTCATCCGGCTCCGCGGCGCCTCGGCCGCGACGGGTTGTGAGATCCTGGGGAAGGCCGAGTTCCTCAATCCGGGCAGCTCCGTCAAGGACCGGGCCGCCAAGTTCATCATTCAGGACGCCGAGGAGCGGGGCGTGATCGAGCCCGGCGGCGTCGTCGTCGAGGGCACGGCCGGCAACACCGGCATTGGGCTGGCTCTCGTGGGCAACGCGCGCGGCTACCGCACGGTGATCGTGATCCCGGAAACGCAGAGCCAGGAAAAGAAGGACATGCTGCGAATCTGCGGCGCGGAAGTCCATGAGGTTCCGGCCGTTCCTTATCGCGACCCCAACAATTACGTAAAGATTTCGGGCCGCTTGGCCGACGAGCTGGCCGCCAGCGAGCCTCACGGTGCGATCTGGGCTAACCAGTTCGACAACACTGCCAATCGCCGCGGACACTACGAGACCACGGGGCCCGAGATCTGGCGTCAAACCGAGGGCCGGGTCGACGGCTTCATCTGCGCGGTCGGCACCGGTGGAACGCTGGCGGGGGTCAGCGCTTACCTCCGGGAGCAAAAACCGGATATCGCCATCGGACTGGCCGATCCGTTCGGCGCCGCCTTGTATCACCATTATGCCCATGGCGAGCTGAAGGCCGAGGGCGCCTCCATCACCGAGGGCATCGGCCAGGGCCGGATCACGGCGAACCTGGAGGGGTTGGCCGTGGACTTTCCCTACCGCATCCCCGATGCCGAGGCGCTCACCATCGCCTTCGACATGCTGCAGCATGAGGGTCTTTGCCTCGGAAGTTCCAGCGGCATGAATGTGGCCGGCGCCATCCGGCTGGCCCGGGATCTGGGCCCGGGACACACGATCGTGACGATCCTCTGCGACTACGGCACCCGCTATCAGAGCCGGCTGTTCAATCCGGCCTTCCTCACCGAAAAGGGGCTGCCGGTGCCGACGTGGCTGGCCCGGTCATGAGAACCCGCACGTGAGCCTGTCCGCGCCGCGACCACGCCGCGATCGTGTGCTTCGCTCCACGGCTTGGCTTGCCGAGCATCTGGATGACCGAGACGTCTGCGTCCTCGACGGGAGCTTTCATGTGCCTTCGACCGGGCGCGACCCGCGTGCCGAGTTCGCCGAAACCCACATCCCGGGAGCCCAGTTCTTCGACATCGACGCCGTGTGCGATACCACCTCGGACCTGCCGCACATGGTTCCAAACATCGATCACTTTGCCGACGCGGCTGGATCATTTGGGATCGGTCATAAGACCCTGGTCGTGGTCTACGATACCCCCGGCTCCGCAGCGGCGGCGCGGGTGTGGTGGATGTTTCGACTTTTCGGACATGAAGCCGTTGCCGTGCTCGATGGTGGCATGGCCAAATGGTTGGCTGAGGGCCACCCTCTGACCGATGACGTTAAGAGCTGCGAAGCGACGCCATTCGCCGCCCGTTTCGACCGCGGCAGAGTTCGCGGGAAAGCGGAGCTTCTCGCCAACCTGACGAACGGGCGGGAGATCGTCGTCGACAACCGGGACGCCGGCCGGTTCGCCGGGCTGGCCCCTGAACCGCGCCCAGCCGCAAAAGCAGGGCATATCCCAGGCAGCCGCAATCTGCCGTTTACGGACTTTTTTGATGCGGAACGGTTGGGCGTTTGGCGTTCGGACGAGGAGCTCGCAGCGGTATTCCAACGCGCCGGTGTCGATCCCGGCGGACCGCTTGTCGCCACCTGCGGCTCCGGCGTAACGGCGTGCACGACCGTGCTTGCCGCCTACCTCCTTGGCCATGATCGCGCCGCCGTTTACGATGGCTCCTGGGCGGAGTGGGGCAACTGCGATGACACGCCCATCGAAGCCTGACGTGCCGCACGATGCGCTGGACGGCAAGAGTGAGACCACACGCCTGACGCACGCCGGGCGCGATCCCTTCGCCAACCACGGGGTGGTCAACCCTCCAGTCTACCACGCCTCCACCATCCTGTTTCCCACGCTCGATGCGCTGGAAGAGGGCGACCGAACGCCCTACGACGGCACCCGCTATGGCCGGCGCGGCACGCCCACTACGTTCGCCCTAGAAGAGGCCGTCTCGGCCCTCGAAGGCGGTTATCGCAGCGTTAGCGTGCCATCGGGTCTGGCAGCGGTGACCACTGCCCTGCTCGCCCACATGAGCCAGGGCGATCACCTGCTCATGGTCGACACCGCCTACAATCCGACGCGACGCTTCTGTGACACGTTCCTTCGCAACATCGGCGTCGAGACCACGTACTATGACCCACTGGAGGACTTCCGCCCCCTGCTCCGGCCCAACACGCGGGTCGTTTTTCTGGAAAGCCCCGGCTCGCTGACCTTCGAGGTTCAGGATGTACCGGCGGCAGTGGCAGCGGCACGCCGGGTTGGGGCGGTGACCATGATCGACAACACCTGGAGTGCGGGACTTTACTTCAAGCCCTTCGCCCACGGTGTCGACATCTCCATCCAAGCGGCCACAAAGTACATCGTCGGCCATTCGGATTGCATGCTGGGCCTCATCACCACCAATGAGGCCTCGTACCTGCGTGTGCGCCGCTGTGCGGCGTTTCTGGGCACAGCGGCCGGACCCGACGATTGTTACCTGGCGCTGAGAGGCTTGCGCACGCTCTCGGTTCGACTGGCCCGCCATCAAGAGACGGCCCTGACCGTGGCGCGCTGGCTGGAAGATCGGCCCGAGGTGGCTTGTGTTTTCTACCCTGCCCTGCCCTCCTCCCCAGGCCACACGCTGTGGCAGCGGGACTTCACCGGCGCATGTGGCTTAGTCTCCATCGTCCTACAGGAGGCGCTTTCACGCCCGGCCTTGGCCGCGATGCTGGACGGGATGACCTTGTTCGCGCTCGGCTATAGCTGGGGTGGCTATGAAAGCCTGATTATCCCGTTCAATCCGCGCAACACGCGAACTGCAACGTCATGGCCACCACCTGGGGTGCCGGCCGGAACCTGTCTTCGCCTCCATTGCGGTCTGGAGGATCCGACGGATCTGATTGCTGACCTGGAAGCCGGCTTTGCCAGAATCGCGACCCTCCCGACGTGAGGGGTCAAAAATCCTACTGCGAAAACAGCGCCCTCGCCTGAATTCTTACACTCAATTCTAAAGTGTTTCACGTGAAACACTTTAGAATTGTTCCAATTGGCCGTCTATAGCATTGAGACAGAAGATATTTCTATTCTAAACAGGCCGCTAGCTGCCGTCTATCGGTGATTCGAAGCCGCCTTTGGTCAAAATGAAGACTTCGACGGCCTCCAGTCCCTCCCCTGACTTGAGGTTCGTTAACAGAAACGGCCGCTGGCCCCGCATGCGCTTCGCATCCCGTTCCATAATGCCGAGGTCAGCGCCCACCAACGGCGCCAAATCGATTTTGTTGATGATTAGCAGGTCGGAGCGGGTAATGCCGGGACCGCCCTTGCGGGGGATCTTGTCACCGGCTGCTACGTCAATGACGTAGAGCGTGATATCCGCGAGCTCAGGAGAGAACGTGGCCGCCAGGTTGTCGCCACCGGATTCAATAAAAATGATATCCAGGTCCGCGAACCGTCGGCTCATGTCCGCGATCGCCGCCAGGTTGATGGAGGCGTCCTCGCGAATGGCCGTATGCGGGCAGCCGCCCGTCTCCACCCCGGCGATCCGCTCCGGGCTGAGCGCGCCGGCACGGGTCAGAAACTCCGCATCCTCGCGGGTATAAATATCGTTGGTGATAGCCGCCAGTTTCAGCCGCGCACGCAGGCGCTTGCACAAGCGATCCAGGAGTGCCGTCTTGCCGGAGCCGACAGGACCGCCGACACCGACGCGAAAGGGGCCAGTCATGAGCGAAACAACCTTACATGTTGAGTCTCGTGCCGAGCTGAAGTCCAATCAACCATCCAGGTTGCCGTGCCGGTCCGGGTCAGATCGGCCGTGGCGCTGGCCGCGACCGTTGACGTCACCGCCGTCTCCAATGCCGCCAGTGCCAGCGCACCGTCCGTCTGCCCAAGCGGGATCAGACGGACACCGGCGGACACCAGGTTGGCGGCAACGGCATGGAGATAGGCCGCGGCCACATTGCCCACCTCAATCTCAGCGACAGCCGCAATAACGCCCACCGCAAAGGCATGGGCCGGAACGCGCCCAGCCGCGTCCAGCCGTTCCGCCAACCTGTCCAACCGCGGATCTGGCCAAGCCGCGCGAACCGTGGCCAGAAAAGCCTGGCCCTGGGCACCGCTCTCCAGTGCGGTCTCGGCCGTGCCGCGCATGGCCTCGGCCACCTCGGCCACCATCATTAACCGCGCCCAATCACCGGCGGCCATGGCGCGATGGCCGGCACGCAGAATCGCAGCGTCGAGCGCGCCGCTGCCGTGCCGAATTATTGAGGCGACCCAATGCTTTAGTGTCGGCCGGTCCACAACCAAGCCCGCGTCCACGGCGGTCTCGATGCCGTGTGAGTAAGCGTATGAGCCAACGGGAAAGCCCGGAGACAGCCACGTCATCAAGCGCACCAGCGATCGATCGTCGACACGCGAGCCCATCGACGATGACACCGCTACCGCCGCCCGGCGATGGGCTCATGGGTGGCCCTCTCATGACCATACGGACGTTCGGTGTAGGCGCCCACTTCCGGATCAAAGGGCCTAGAGCGGTGGTGGACAACGGCGCCGAGGCCTTGAAGCATCGCGGTGAGCACATGGTCGTCCCGGAGCCGGAGCGTGCCGTCAGCCAGCACTTGAACGGGCGTATGGCGGTTGCCGAGGTGCCACGCCAGGCGGGCGGCCTCCGCCGACGATTGGGGATGAACCTCCACAACCGGCTCCGACGCCGCCACCACCTTGACGATGCCGCCTCCATCCAGCTTCAGTCCGTCCCCATCGGCGAGCACCGCAGCACGATCCAGATCGAGCAGGAAGGGCTCGCCGCTGTCATCCACGAGGAGCAGGCGGCGGCGATGGCGGTCATCGAAGGACAGCGTCACGGCCGCCAGGGCCTCGCGGGCATTCCAAGCACTCTTGGGCAAAACGCCAACGGCGCGTCGCATGGTCATGGCCGCGTCTGAGCCGCTGGCACAGTCAGGTCAGCCATCAGAACAGGAAGTAGCGCTGTGCCATGGCTAGCTCGGTCGCCGGTTCGCAGGTCAGCAACGTGCCATCGGCCCGCACTTCGTAGGTCTCGGGATCGACGTCAATGGTTGGTGTCGCATGGTTGTGAATCATATCCGCCTTCCCGATGGAGCGGGTGCCCTTGACCGGTTCCACCATCCTGGTCAGATCCAGATGATGGACAACACCGGCATCAAGGGCCGTGCGCGAAACGAAAGTGACGCAGGATTGCGTCATGGATCGACCGAAGCTGGCAAACATGGGGCGATAGTGAACCGGCTGCGGCGTCGGTATTGAGGCATTTGGATCTCCCATGGCCGCAGCGGCGATGGAGCCGGCTTTCAACACCAAGTCCGGCTTGACCCCAAAGAACATCGGCTTCCACAGCACCAGATCGGCAAGCTTACCGACCTCCACCGAGCCGATCAGCGCGCTCATCCCATGAGCAATTGCCGGATTGATGGTGTATTTGGCGATATAGCGTCGAATTCGAAGATTATCGTTCTCGGCCGGATCACCTGAGAGCGCCCCCCGTTGTTTTTTCATTTTGTCGGCGGTCTGCCAGGTCCGGATGATCACCTCTCCGACCCGGCCCATGGCTTGGCTATCCGAGGCGATGATGCTGAACGCGCCTAAATCGTGGAGGATGTCCTCGGCAGCGATGGTTTCCTTGCGGATCCGGCTTTCGGCGAACGCCACATCCTCCGGGATGCGGGCATCCAGGTGATGGCACACCAGCAGCATGTCCAGGTGCTCATCCAGCGTGTTGACGGTGTAGGGCCGGGTTGGATTGGTGGAGGACGGCAGTACATTGCCAAGGCCGCAGACCTTGATAATGTCGGGTGCATGGCCGCCGCCCGCACCCTCGGTGTGGAAGGCATGGATCGTGCGGCCACGGAACGCGGCGATGGTCTTCTCGACGAATCCGGACTCGTTCAAGGTATCGGTATGGATCGCCACTTGAACGTCCGTTTCGTCGGCAACGGCGAGACAGGTGTTGATGGCCGATGGCGTGGTGCCCCAGTCCTCATGCAGCTTGAGGCCGCAGGCCCCGCCCTGGATCTGCTCGATGAGCGCTTCGGGTGCAGACGCGTTCCCTTTGCCGAAGAACCCAATGTTTACGGGCAGCGCCTCCGCAGCTTGCAGCATCCGGCCGATGTGCCAGGCGCCGGGGGTACAGGTGGTGGCGTTAGTGCCTTCGGCGGGGCCGGTACCACCGCCGAGCATGGTCGTAATGCCGGAGTAGAGGGCGTCCTCGGCCTGCTGCGGACAGATCCAATGGATGTGAGCGTCGATGCCGCCGGCGGTTAGAATCCGGCCCTCGCCGGCAATGGCTTCCGTGCCGGGACCGATGATGATGTTAATGCCCGACTGGACATCCGGATTGCCGGCCTTGCCGATGCCGACGATGCGGCCGTCCTTCAAGCCGATATCGGCCTTGACGATGCCCCAGTGGTCGACAATGAGCGCATTGGTGATGACCGTGTCGACGGCGCCATCGGCCCGCCCCACTTGGGATTGGCCCATTCCGTCGCGGATCACCTTGCCGCCGCCGAACTTGACCTCCTCACCATAGATGGTCCGATCCTCCTCAACCTGCAGGATCAGGTCCGTGTCGGCCAAGCGAACGCGGTCACCGGTGGTGGGTCCGAACATGTGGGCATAGGCGGCGCGGTCGATGGTGAAGGCCATTTGGTCAGTCCTTGAGCGAACCTTGGACGCGGGCATTGAAGCCACGAATGACGCGGACACCAGCATAAGCCACCAGCTGCACCTGGCGGCTCTGACCCGGCTCGAACCGGATCGCTGTGCCGGCGGGAATGTCAAGCCGGAAGCCAAGCGCCTGCTCACGGTCGAAGACAAGGGCTTCATTGGTCTCATAGAAATGGTAGTGCGAGCCAACCTGAACCGGACGGTCACCCGAGTTGGCAACGGAGAGTGTCACGGTCGGCCGTCCCGCGTTCAACTCCAAGGTGCCGTCGGCCGGCATCACTTCACCCGGGATCATGGGCGTCCTCCCAACTTTGGTTCGCTCATCGGATCGGCTGGTGCACGGTAACCAGCTTGGTGCCGTCCGGAAAGGTTGCTTCCACCTGAATGTCCTCGATCATCTCCGGGACGCCGATCATGACCTGATCGCGAGACAAAACGCTCGCCCCGCCGCTCATGAGATCGGCCACGGTCCGCCCGTCGCGGGCACCCTCAACGACGTACTCCGTGATCAGCGCCACCGCCTCCGGGTGGTTGAGCTTGACACCCCGGGCCAGCCTTTTGCGCGCCACTTCAGCCGCCATAGCGACCAACAGCTTATCCTTTTCGCGCGGGGTCAAATGCATGCTGATCCCTCCTGAAGCCGTACTCTGCTGGTCAGACGAACCACAGCCGTGGCAGCCGGCCATCGTGGCCGCCGACGCGATGGCGGAAAGCTGCCCAAAACGTCCCGAAAGCGCTTCGCAGGCGAGCCGCATCGTGGCCAAGCCAGCGCACGATCAGGACCCCGCCGACGACGGTGGCCGCAACCCGCAACTCCCCCTGACGCTCAGCGTCGACGGGGGACTCATCCACTAGCGAGCGGGCCGCCGTCAACGCCGAAGCGGCGTCGTCACTCACGAACACGGCCGTAGCCGCAGCAGCGGCACCGTTCAGGCAGGCCGGTGACGCCAGCACGCGGCCCAACTCCCCCTCTACATCAAAGGCGTCCGCCCACAACAGCCGGCCGTCGCGATAGACGGACCAGCCTTCCCAGATGCGGCCCTTGCTGAAGCGCTCCCCCCTGGCGCCGCGCCCGAACACCAGAATTTCCCCGGCCAAAGCCTGGCCACCGGGCTCGACATCGATACGGTTCTTGCGGACTAGGCGGCTGCCCTCGAACAGGATCGTCTCCTGAGGCAACCACTCCAACCAAGCGTTACGCCCGACAGTCAGGCCGACATCGATCTGCACGTCAGGTCCGAGGGATCGGTAAACCTTGTCGGCTGCTTGGCCGGTGACGAGCGCGGCCGTGCCGGCGCCGCCTGCTACCCGGATGTCGAGCCGATCGCCACCGACCAGCCCGCCCGAGGTCGTCACCAGGGCCACGACCATGACGTCGCGCTCGACGGATCGCGGGAACAACACCCTGAGCGGCGCCTTCTGATAAAGGTGAGCGAGCGTGGTACGGTCGCCGTTTCGGGCCAAGCGTACCACGGCCTGCCCAACGACCGTGCTTTCGGACGACGGGCTAAACGGTAAGATGGCGTCGGACACGGTCCTCCTCCATTTCGTCGCCCTGTCCGGACAACACGACCTCCCCTCGGTCCATAACGGCGTAGCGATCCGCCAGCCGTTGCGCGAATTCGAAGTACTGTTCGACCAGAAGGATTGCCATCTCGCCGCGGCTTGCCAACAGGCGGATGACGGCCTCGATATCCTTGATGATGGATGGCTGAATGCCTTCCGTGGGCTCATCCAGGATCAACAAGCGGGGCCTTGTGACCAGAGCTCTGGCAATGGCAAGCTGCTGTTGCTGCCCGCCGGACAAATCGCCGCCGCGGCGGTTCAGCATGTCCTTCAACACGGGGAACAGCGTAAACACCTCGTCCTGGACATGGCGCAGTGCTCTCGGCACGGCGGCATACCCCGTTTCCAAATTCTCACGCACGGAGAGGAGCGGAAAAATCTCCCGCCCCTGAGGCACGAAGGCAATCCCGCGCGCCGCCCGCTCGAAGGGAGCGAGGTTCGAGATGTCCTTATCCTCCCATACGATACGGCCGGCGCTGATGGGCTGATGGCCGGCGACGGCCCGGAGCAGGCTGGTTTTGCCAACGCCGTTGCGGCCCATGACGCAGGTTACGGTCCCCTTTTCGGCCGTCACCGAGACGGAACGGAGCGCCTGGCTCGCCCCATAGTACAGATCGATGGCTTCAACGGAGAGCATCGGCGTCAGCGCCCCAGGTATACTTCGACCACTTGTTGATTGTTTTGAACGGCCGCCATGGACCCCTCGGCCAGGACGGACCCTTCGTGGAGGACGGTGACGCGACAGTCCAGCGATTTGACAAAGCCCATGTCGTGCTCGACCACCACCACGGAGTGGGTCTGAGCGATCTCCTTCAGCAGGCGTGCCGTCGCCGCCGTCTCAGCATCGGTCATGCCGGCCGCCGGTTCATCGACCAGGAGCAGGTCAGGGTCCTGCATCAGCAGCATGCCGATTTCGAGCCACTGCTTTTGGCCGTGGGAGAGGGCGCCAGCCAAGCGGCCGCGGGCCTCCTCCAGCGAAATCGTTGTCAGGACCTCATCGATCCGCTGGCGCTCCTCGACGGTTAGGCGGGAAAACAGAGAGGCGAAGACATTGCGCCGGCCAGCCAGGGCCAGTTCCAGATTATCGGCGACAGACTGGCTATCGAACCCCGTAGGCATCAGGAACTTGCGGCCGA
>CAZUDB010000013.1:0-64293 GCA_964619055.1 uncultured Rhodospirillaceae bacterium | reverse complement strand
CATTTGCCTAAGGATAGACAGGAAAAATTGAATCGCTTGGAGGGTTGGGCTAGATCCAAAAAGGTTGGCCTGTGGAAAACACCTAACCCTATACCACCTTGGAAGTGGAGAAAGGAAATTATGTAAGAAGTGATGATTTTGTATTTATGGAAAATATACTGCGTTCTTTAGATTGAATTTCACCAAACAATTATTTTATAGGTTTAACTTTAGATGGTCGTAGCGCAAGCTCTATGATTCGCGTAAGTTCTTCTTAAAAATGCGGCACAACACTCTGGTCAGGATACAAAAAAATACAACCAGTGTCTTAACACGGCCGTCTGCCGCCAATCACGCTAGACAGCAAGCCGCTTCTCTTTCCGTAGACTGGCGACGAGCAGGCCGTAAATGCTGGCGGCGACGATGACAAAGGCGACGATCTTATAGAGCTCAATGCGGTCACCGAGAAAAACCACGGCGAGCGCCATGGTCAGCGCCGGCCAAGGCGTGATGATGGAGCTGGCGAGCGACACGTCGATATGCCGCACGGCATGGAACCAAAAAATCAGCTCCAGATAGTAGACGAGGCCCATAAGGGCGCCAAACAGCTGGAAGTCCGCCCGCAGGAACGTCGCCACCAAGCTTGAGGGTTCAACCACCACGACGACGAGCCCAAGGAAGACCGTCGAAATCGACACCCGGAAAAATGTGATCTGGGCGGGCGTGACCGGGGTGCGGCCCAGCTCCTCCTTGATGATCACATGGGCGATGCTCCACAGGAACGGAACACCAAGCGCGAGCAGGAACCAGGGCGAGAACCCGTCGATGCGCCCGGTTCCCCCGGTGCCGAGGAAGTAGAGCGCACCGATCAGGGCCGCCGTGAACATCAACTCCACCGGCGTCTTCCGCCGCTTGAGAAACAGCGTCTCCCACAAGATGGCGAAGAGTGGGTAGGCCTGCATGGCGATGGCGGCACTGACCGCGCCCGCCTTCTCCACACCGAGGACATAGAGATAGGTGGCGAGCCCGAACATCCCGCCCGTCAGCAGACCCACCCAAAACGCACGGCGCCGTTCACGCGCCGACAGCTTCGCGCCGAAAATGCCCCTGCCCGTTCCGCGCAGCCCCCAGGCGAAGAGTGGTACCGCGAAGACGACCTGCCAGACTGACAGGAGGAGCGCGAAGGTCAGCGCGCCGAAATCCCCCGGCCGGCTGTTGGCGATGATCGGCATCACACCGAGCAAGCCAAGGCACACGAACGCAAGCACAATACCGGTGGTCATGCGGGGCGCGATCACTGCCGTTCCGTTCGTCCGAATTGCCGCCGTTTGCGCGGCTGATCACCACTCCATACAAGTTTCCGCAATGCCGGCAAAGCGGACCACGAGCCAACGGTCTTCTTTCTTAAGAATGGTCGCATTTAGGCCGACGACGGAACCGTCCCAATTCTGGCGCTGCGCGCGCGACGGCACAGCGATTTAGCACGTTTCAATTCTGGATCGTATGGGTTCAGCTAAGGTATCCAGAGGAATCGAAGCACACGTAAAGGGAGTCATAGTCCATGTGGAATCCACTACACATGCCGAGGCTGTAGCTGGCCCATACGTCGCCGCCGATCTCCACGTCATCGTCATGAACGCCCAGTAACTCTTCGACAAACTCGCGGTTTACGCTTTTAGAAGAACGGTGCTTCCCAACCAAACAGCGCACCATTGGCCCTCGCGGGCACGAAGCCTCCTTTTTTTAACGCATTGCCAGTTGCTCAAGCCACTGCAGCTCCCCGCCTCTCGCCATTTCTCCGAGGTGACTGCTCACCCCGAAACGGCAGATCATGTAAAACAAACTGGACAAATGGACAAACTCCGGAAATTTAGAATAAGGAAGACACAGGCCAATACTAACACAATAACAAGACAGAGTATTATAAAATCATTTTGCGTGCTCCTATTTTTTGTTTAATTCTCTAGAAGAATAAGAATAACAATGCAAAAATTTGCCATTGTTTTGGAAAAACCTACCTTCCAGAAAACTTTATCAAGAATTTATGATTATATGGCACTGTTCCCTTAAGCTATAAGCAATCCCACATATTAGAAAATCCTAATTTATAATTTTCTATGTTCGCGATCCAGCCTCGAAACAGGTCTGTCCTTCGGCTTTTCTGACGTCTCCTTTCCTATTGTGAGGCGTTTCACAGACTCGGACTGATTTCAACCGCAGCATAACGGACACACTCAATGACAACGTGAATTGTATATGATGATGTTATATTACCCTTTCTTAGATATCGTGGGTTTTTATCTCATTTAATCACTCCAAAGCGCGTATTTTTAAGTTTTTAATTACAAGCAATAAAGGCATAACACAAGCAGACGGAGGAACCCATGTATCAAGATTTCGGACCGCGTCTTGACGGCAAGAAGATCGAATTCTTGCTGTTTTTACCCGACCGCACGGTGGACCCGAGCCAGTACGTCCGTGGCGGTGAAGCTCACATCAAAGAACTGAGGGTCGTCGGCGACTTTCAATCGCAGAGCGGCGGCACTGATTGGGACGTGGCCAGCGCGCCGATGATGACCCAATCCCCCCACCCCAACGGCGTCCTCTATTCCTTCAAAACAGCGCAGGACCTGCCGGACGGATACTATCAGTACAAGTTCCATGTGACATTCGAGGACAACACCACCCGCTTTGTCTCCGATCCCTGCGCCAAGTATGGCGGCAGCGACCAAGATGCCGAAAACTCCGGTTTTGTGGTGGGCGGCAATCGCGCGCAAGCCATGCCCATCGCAAGCCGTCTCCCGACCAAGGATCTCGTCATCTATGAAATGATGATTGATGATTTCACCAAGGAGTATCGCGGCAACCGCGCGCCGCTCGACGCTGTTCACGACCGGCTCGATTACCTGCAAACGCTCGGCGTCAACGCCATCGAGTTCATGCCGTGGACGCCCTGGCCGGGCGGTGATTTCAGCTGGGGGTACGACCCGCGCGACTTTTTTGCCGTCGAGTATCGCTATGTGCACGACCCCGCGGCGCCCACGGACCTGCTTCACAAGCTGAGAACATTGATCAATGCCTGCCACGACCGTGGCATTCACGTGATCATGGATGGCGTGTTCAACCACGTGCGCGCCGGCAACAGTCCCGGAAAGGGCTTCGGCTACCGCTGGCTCTATCAAAATCCGGATGAGTCACCCTTCATCGGTGCCTTCGAGGGCGGCGGCTTCTTCGAGGAGTTCGACCACAACAACAAATGCGTCCAGGAATTTGTCCGGGACGTTTGCCTCTATTGGATCGATACCTACAAGATCGACGGCATCCGCTTCGACTACACGCTCGGTTTCTTCCGCAAAGGAGACCCGACCGTCGGCTTGACGAAACTTGTAACGGACATAAAGGCCCACTTAGCAGCCACGGGAAATGACAATGTTACCCTGATCCTAGAGCACCTTACCGACAACCGGTTCCAGTCCATCGACGACACCAACGAGGTCGGCGCCAATGCCAACTGGTTCGATCCGTTCATGTTCAAACACTTCGAGTACGCCCGCAACGGCAACATTGATGGCGACTTGCTTCGAATTCTGGATTCGAACCTGGACTATGCGGCGCAGAAGGGTCCCGTTACCTACGTCCAGAACCATGACCATTCCAGCTATATGAAGGAGGCGGGCGGGCGCCACCGATGGTTCAAGACCCAGCCCGGCGCGATCGCCCTGATGATGGCGCCCGGGGCCGTCATGATCCATAACGGACAGGAGTTCGGTCAGGAGGAGTTCCTACCCGGCAGCGGTAATGGACGCGTGATCCCGAGGCCACTTCGCTGGACCGCGGACAGCCCCCTAAACGGCGATTTTGTCGGGACGCGGCTTTACGATCTCTACGCCTTCTTGATCAATATTCGCCGCAATCATCCGTCGCTCCGCTCCGCCAATTTCTTTCCACACATTTTCAATGATGGGCTGTACGGCGCCTTCGCGGACCAGGACGTGGTGGTGTTCCATCGCTATGGCCAAGCATCCGACGGCGGGTTTGAGCGCTTCATCGTCGTCATCAACTATTCCGACTTCGACCAGCGAATAGCGATCCCGTTTTCAACAGATGGCCGCTGGGATGACCTGCTCAACGGCGGCTTTGTGATCGTAAGCGGCAACCGTCTCGACAATCAACGCATCAACTCCAACTGGGGCCGGATCTACCACCAGAAACAAACCTGACGACGTGCGTGTTCGTTGTCAGAACACCAAGGGCCTCGATCGTCCGATCGAAGCCCTTGGTTTGTTTTGGGGCTTTATCATGCAAGCTGAGCCCCTTAGAGTTCGACGCGGCTGCCGTTGGCACGTTTTGACGCGTATGGGGACGCCACATGAGTACCTCCGGATCAGATGGTCCCACAAACCCCGGTTCAGGTGACGCAGGCGGGCAGGCTACGCCACCATCTCCGGCTCCGGATGCCGAGGCCGGCGCGACCGGCTCGGACAACGCCCCCTCCCCGGCTGGCGACGGTGGTCCAGAGCGCTTCGATCAGGTTTTCTACGAGCGCCGCGGCCGACCCTGGCTTGGCATCGCCATCGCCAGCGCTGTAGCAGCCCTGCTCCTGGTCCTCATTCTGATCCCCGGCGTTCTCATCTATCCCGTCGACGAAGCCGGGTTGGACGATGAAACGCTGCTGGATGCCCAGCGCGAAACCAACCGCGCGTTGGAAGACCGCCTGCGCGACCTACAGGCGTTGGGAGAAGGTGCTGTTTGCCGGCGGGACGATACCTTCTTTGCACCCGGCGACGATGGGCTCGCCCTTGAGCCCCT
Organism: uncultured Rhodospirillaceae bacterium; assembly: GCA_964619055.1. Taxonomy (GTDB): domain Bacteria; phylum Pseudomonadota; class Alphaproteobacteria; order Rhodospirillales; family Defluviicoccaceae; genus CAYVUM01. Next base: position 59,505 of record CAZUDB010000013.1, on the reverse strand, counting down.
CGCGCCCGATACCCCGCCGCCGATCCGCCCGGCAGACCTGCCGCCGCCCGAGGACGCGCCGGAGGATGTGACGAGCTTGGTGGATCTGCTCGACAGCGCCACGGCGATGATCATCGCCCACACGCCGGGAGAAGAGGGCTTCGGTACGGGGACCGGCTTTTTCGTGGGCCCTGGTACGCTTGTGACCAACCTTCACGTGGTCGGCAACCCGCCCCGGTCGGAGATTTTGATCTTCAACAAGATGCTGGACTCGGCGGTGAAAGCGACTGTGGTCGCCCACTCGCCCGATCATGAGATCGGGCACCCGGACTTCGCGATTCTGAGCGTGCCCGGCACGGACGCCATTCCGAGCCTCTCGCTGTCACCGCAAGCGGAACGGATGCAGGACGTTATTGCCGCGGGCTTTCCGGGCCTGGTGATGGAGACGGATGAGCGCTTCCAGAAGATCCTGGAGGGCGACTTCAGCGAGGCGCCGACGTTGTCGTTCACCGACGGCATCGTCACCGCGATCCAGACGCCGATTACCACCAAGCTGGTGTTGCACACGGCGACGGTGTCCCCCGGCAATAGTGGTGGGCCGCTGGTTGACCAGTGTGGGCGCGTGATCGGCATCAACACGTTCGTTCGCTCGGAAGAAACCTATCGGCGCATGAACTACGCGCTGGCTAGCCCGGTGCTGGCGGACTTTCTGGCGGCCAACGGGGTCACGGCCACGTCCGTGGACGAGCCTTGCACCCCGAGTGGGGGGACCGGTTCGGCACGGTCGGAGGCTCCTGAAGCTGGTGTTGATGCGCCACCCTCAGCGCCGCCGCCCGACACTCCCGCCGACGGGTCGACCGCCGAGCCCACACGAGACCGGTAGCGCGCACCATGGGACGGGGGAACATCGCCGAGACCTCGCTTGCCGGACTGCGCCCAGTCGGCGTCGACAAACGCCGGACCCTCGATGCCTGGGATCAAATCGTTGCGTTTGTCAGCAAGGATGTGGATTTGGGTCCTCAGTATGCGGCCCTGTTCGCGGAACCTGTCATCGAAGGCAGCGATGTGGAGTGGTACCTGCCGTCAGGCGTCGATGGGGACGCTGTCCCCGTGGATGACCTGGAGCCCGAACAGCAGGAGCGGGTTCGGGGCGAGCTGAAACGCCTCACCGATGCAATCCGTCAACGCGCCACGGCACTCGGCGCCAGCACCCGTCAGGAGGAGCGCCGGCTCGGCAACACTCTTGCGACGGCCCTGTTTCTGCCCGGCGACAAGCCGTTCCTCTACGCCGTTGGTGATCGCCCGGTCCTGATCAACTGGGGCACGCTGGATGATGTGAGCACACCAAAGCTCACCGTCCTGGAGGACTACGTGCGCACGGCCGCCCCGCCGCCCGAGCCAGCACCGACGCCCCCGCCCCCACCGGGCGCGGCGGACTCTGCGCCTACACCCGTGCAACCGATCCCAGCTATTCTGCGCAGTGCCCTGGTGGTGATCGACGAGCGGCTGGGCTGGTGGAACCTGTTGTGGCTTCTGTTCACCGCATTGATCGCCACGATCCTTCTGATCCTGCTGCTGGCATGCGGACTGGGCTGGACCATTGGCGGGCACCGGCTGGCGTTCTGCCCCGGCTCCAGCCAGGCCTTTGCCAGTGACGCGTTGCGCCAGGAACGGGAGCGCACGGCTGCGCTGGATTCCGAGCTGGAGCGTTTGCAGGACGCACTGGCGCGCTTGCCTTCATGCCCTGAGCCGGAACCGGAGCCGATACCGTCCCCTGAAGCAATCCCGGAGCGTGCTTCGGTGCCAGAGCCGGAACCGGAGCCAGAACCCGAGCCAGAACCGGGACCCGAGCGGGCGGAAGCGCCCCCTCCGCCGCGGCGGGAGGCACCCAACGATATCGACCGCCGTGTGGCCGAAGCCGGCGGCAGCCGCGGCGAGGTTCAGGTTACGCTGGCCTGGGAGGGTGATGCGGACCTGGACCTAATGGTGTACTGCCCCGGCGACCGACGGCCAATTTACTTTGAGCGCACAGCGGCCTGCGGTGGCACCCTGGACGTGGATGCCAACGCCGAGACCAGCCGCATCGTGCGACGGCCGGTCGAAAACGTGTTCTGGCCCGAAGCCAATGTCCAGTCGGGTCGCTATCGGGTTCTGGTCGACAATTATTTGGGGCGGTCGACGGGGCGTGCAGCCGTGCCCTTCCGGGTTCAGGTGCGCGTCGGCGACGACACGAAGGTGTACCGCGGCCGCGCGGCACCAGGAGCCCCCGTTCCGGTGACAACGTTCACGGTCGAGTAACACGAACGCGCTCACTGTCCCGCGGCGGGCGCTTAAGACGAGATTTGGGTATTCGCGTTCCATGCTGAAGCAGCTCACCGACTATCCCGATGTAATTACCATAGTTCCCAATAGCGGCATTCAGATGCTCGATTTTGGCTTGTCGACGGCCGCGGTCAGCCGGGTATCCCTGTTCGTCTGGCCGGAGGTCCGGCAAGCCGAGACCGATCCCGAGGGGCGCCCGAAGGTGCGCCTGCACCCACTGGAGGAAGTTGAGGACGGACATGTCTTCACACCGGAGGGAGAGGATCGCGCCCGCTTCGCTCCCGAGGAGGAGGTCGCCTCCTACAACGCCGTTGCAGCCCTGGACATCTTTGATGGCGAGTGGCTGCCCGCACCGTTCTTGAGACGGCGGGTTCACGGCCAAGCGGAAGAACGCGCCTTTGACAGCGGCCCGCTTGGCTGGTGCCGCGCCCGCGTGGCCAAGCTGGACTCCCCGGACGAGGACGGCAACACCCATCGCGTCACGCTTGCTTTCGACACCACGTTGGGAGCGGACCGGCGCGACGGCGTGCCCTATCTGGCGCCTGAGCCGCGCGACGCCACGGACCCGGTGGAGTTTCAACTCGTCACCGACGCCAAGCCAATTCTGTTTTTTCTGGAGGCCGAAGCGGTGCGCCGCTGGCTTCGTGATCGCTTTGTGGCGTGCCTCTCGCGCAAGCGCCGCCGCACGGTCACGGCGGAACAGATCGAGCCTGGCGAGTTCTGGGCCCAATACCTGGCCTTTCTGGCCGGCATCGGGCAGGCCTGTCGCGTGCCGCGGATCAAACTGATCGATACCGTGAGCGCACCGCAGCACTTGGACGTCATCGACGTGGACCTGGTCATCGACGTCGGCAACAGCCGCACCTGCGGCGTCCTGATCGAGCGCTCAAAAGGCCGCGAACAGGTGGACATCACCCAGTCGATCCGCCTGGAGCTTCGCGATCTGACCAGGCCCGAGTTTTCCTATTCCGATCCGTTCGAGACCTGGGTCGAGTTCTCGCCGGCCTCCTTTGGCAGCGCGTCCCATGCCCGCCGGATTGCCCAGAAAAACGCGTTCTGGTGGCCAAGCCTGGTCCGGGTCGGACCGGAGGCGCTGTGGCTTGCCGCCAAATCCGACGGCACCGAGGGCATCACCGGACTATCGAGCCCGAAACGCTACCTGTGGGACGTCTCGGCCCGACCGCACCCCTGGGCCAACACCCGTGGCCTGACCCCGCCGGGTGAGGACCCGCCGGAAATCAAAGGCCCGATGGTAGCGGAGTTGACCGAGCGTGGCGACCTGATCAGCGATCTGGGCGGCACCGTCGGCACCTCGCCCCGCTACTCCCGAAGCTCCCTCTACACGCTGATGCTGGTGGAACTGCTGTCCCACGCCATCGTGCAGATCAACGCAGCGGGATTGCGCTCCCAACGCACCAACCGGGACCTGCCGCGCCGGCTGTCCACGGTAATCCTGACCCTGCCGTCGGCAACGCCGCTTGCCGAGCAGAAGGCTCTGCGCAAACGGACCCGCGATGCCTGCCAACTGCTCTGGCGGATAATGCGCTGGGAGCCGGACGATCCGCTGCACAAGATGCCGACCGTGCTGATGGACTGGGACGAGGCCACCTGCACGCACCTCGTCTATCTGCATAACGAGGTCAACTGGAAGTACCAGGGCCAGCCCAGTGACCTCTTCGCCATGCTCGGGCGGGGCCGCATGGGAACCTTCGGCGGACCGGCGGTGCGGATCGCCAGCATCGACATCGGCGGCGGCACCACGGATTTGATGATCATCCAGCATGAGGTGGAGGGCAAACGGATCATCCACCCGCGCCAAGTGTTTCGCGAGGGTTTTCGGCTTGCCGGCGACGACATCGTCAAGACCGTGATCGAGGATTGCGTTCTGCCACGGTTCTCCAAGCAGCTCGAGGACTGCGGCGTCAACAACGCCCCGGCCCTGCTGACGGATCTGTTCGGCGGTGACCGTGAGGGTATTTCGCAGCAGGACCGCACGCTGCGCGCCATGTTCGTGAGCCAAGTGTTCACGCCCATCGCCATCGGCCTGCTCGGCAGCTATGAGCGGACGGAAGGACGCCGGTCCGCGGCGGCGGAGACATTTCGGGTTCGTGATCTGATTCGATCGGAACATATGCCGCAAGCCCACGTTCGTGCGTACTTGGAGCGCGAGGCCGAACGGCGGGGCGCGCAGGATTTCACGATCGACGATGTCGTGGTCACCATGGAGCCGGCGCGGATCGCGGCCAGCGTCAATGCCGTGATCGGCACGATGCTGGACGACCTGAGCGACCTGGTGCGCGCTTACAACTGCGACTTGTTGCTACTGTCCGGGCGGCCATCGCGGTTGCCCGTCGTGCGCGAGCGCATCCATTCCCGGATGCCGTTGCCGCCCTATCAGGTCGTGGCCATGCACCGCTACGAGGTGTTCAACTGGTATCCGTTTCGCTCGAGCGATTTCCGGATCAGCGACCCCAAAACAACGGCCGCCGTCGGCGCCATGCTGTGCCTGGTCTGTGCTGGCCGCCACAACGGTTTCTTCATGCACTCCGATGAGATCAAGATGCGCTCTACCGCTAGGTTCCTCGGCGTTATGAATCAGCGCGGCGAGATTACGGATGATAACGTCCTGTTGGAGAACGTCGACCTGGACACGGGCAGCGGCGTGGTCGGCTTCGATGTCCGCATGGAGGGCCCCACGTTTATCGGCTTTCGCCAGCTGCCGTTGGCCCGCTGGAAGACGACGCCGCTTTACTACCTCAGCTTTCGCAATCCCGATCGGCTGAGCCAACTCCGGCTGCCGATCACCGCAAGGTTCGAGCGCCGGACCCGGGACGAAGGCAGCGACGAAGCCGTCGTGGAGGATTTCAAGCTCCAGGATGCGGTGGACGCCGACGGCACGACCTGCACCAATCAGGTCCTGCTGCGCCTGCAGACCCTGGACCCAAGTATGCAGGCGGAGGCCGGCTACTGGCTCGACAGCGGTGTGCTGCATACGGCGCAACTGCGCTGATCGGAGCGAGTAGGGGCTGAAGGGGACGGAGTGGAGCGCAATGGCGCGGACAAAAGATCAAGACTTGGCCAAGCATTGTTCGTCCATGGCCACGGCCGCGGCAGCGGCGGTCACCTGGTTCTCCAACAACGCCAAGCTGGTCGGCACTCGACGGGCGAGTTTGGACCGGAGCTTTAAGAAGCGCGCGGTGGAGGCCCGCAAGCTCGCCCTTGCGGCGGAGCGCCCCATGTCCGTCGGCGTGTTCGGTGCCAGCCAATCAGGCAAGTCGTTTCTGATCGGCAGCTTTATCGCACCCCACGCCAAGCCCGTGAAGGTGGTCTTCGGCGGCGAAGGCCAGGCCCAGACGCGCCTTGATTTTTTGAGCGAGGTCAATCCGGTGGGCGGAGATGAGACGACAGGCCTCGTCACCCGCTTTTCGCTCGCCGCGCAACAGCCGCCCACGGGCGAGTACCCCGTTGTGCTGCGGATGCTGAGCGAGGGTGACATCGTTAAGGTTCTCGCCAACACGTTTTCCTTGGATTTGCGCGGACGTGCCGAATGCGAACTCGGCGGTGAGGCCCTGCAGGCGCGCATCGCGGCGCTCGACGAGGCCGTGCAATCGGCGGCGCAGCCGGGAATGTCGATGGAAGACGTCCTGGAGTTGGAGACTTACATCCAGGACGAATTGGACGACCATCCGATCAATGCCGATGACGCGGCCCGCGAGACTTATTGGTTGGGGCTGGAGCGCGTTGTCCCATACCTGCAAGCGGAACAGCGTGCCAAGGCACTGGCGCCGCTGTGGGGAGAGATCCCTGAATTTACGGCGCTCTACTTGGAGCTTAAAGCGGCCCTGGACCTGATCGGGCACTCGGAGCTGACGTTTGCGCCGCTCGACGCCATCCGCGATCGCCAACGCGGCATCCTACACGTGGGCACCATCTACAATCTCGACGCCAATGACGGCGACGCCATGTCCCGCGTGACCGTCATGACCCGCGACGGCAAGTCCGTGCCGTTGCGCAAGCCGGTCATCACGGCGCTGACGGCGGAGCTTCGGGTGCGCCTTGAAGAAAAGCCGTGGCCATTTTTCGAGCATACGGACTTGCTGGATTTTCCTGGGGCCCGCGGTCGCGAAAGCAAGACGGCGGCGGAATTCCTCCGCGGCGACGAGGCCAAGCCCACCAACCGCGCCTATTGCTTCCTCCGCGGCAAAATCGCGGTGTTGTTCGACAAGTACTCCGCCGATTTGGATCTGAACACGATGCTGCTCTGTTCAGACGATCGCAACCAGGAGGTGCGCAAGCTCGCCGAATTGATCCATCGTTGGGTTGCCCGCACCCACGGCGCGAAACCGGAGGACCGTACCGGCAAGAACACCGCTCTGTTTCTGTGCCTGACCAAGGCGGACCTGTTGTTCGACAAAAAGGTCGGGGCCAAGGTTGAGGATAAGATCCGCAACCGGATCAACAAGGATGTGGAGTTCTACACATCTTGGACCAGCGAGTGGACGCCTGGCAGAGCCTTCGATAATCTGTTCTTCGTGCGTAATCCTAAGTTCATGCGCGAAGACCTGTTCGACTACGAGCCGACGCCAGCTGATGCGGCCGAGGACCACGTGCCGCCGGAGGTGCGGTTGAGTCCATCGCAGGGCCCTGAGATGGACCGCTTCAAGCAAGTGTTCGCGAGCCTCGATATCGTCACTACCTATGTGGCCCAGCCGGCCGAAAAGATCGACGCGATCCTGCGCGTCAACGACGGCGGCATTTCCTACATCGCTGACCACCTCGCACCAACGTGCGATCCGGACCTGAAATACAATCAAATCGCTCCCCGCGCCCGCGGCCTGGCAGAACGAATGCGCCAGGATCTGGAGCCGTACTTTGAAGGCGGCGATATTGCGGAACGGGTCAAGGAGCGCCGCGGCAAAGCCCAAGCTGTACGCCGTGCCTTCCGCCAAGCTCCGGATCAGCTTGGCCAGTTCCTGGCGCTCTTGGAAGCGGACGAGCGCAGTCTGGGCGCGGTCTTTCTGGAAACCGTCCGGGGCCTGCGGGAGAGCGAGTCCTCCACGAGCCGAGCGGCGACGGACGTGGGCATCATTCTCGACGACAACGATGATCATGACGACGATGACGCCATCTTCGGTACGGATTCTGCCGTGAAAGGGGCGCGCCAGCACGGCATTGCCGGGACCTTCGGGGAGACCGCCGTCAGTCGCTGGCTGTCCCGCCTTGAGGACCAGGCCGCCAACGCGGATCTCGCCGGAAGCTATGGCCTGACTTCGGATCAGTTCTCCGCCGTCGTCAACGAGTTGTCGATCGCGGCACGGCGTTATGGACTGTCACAACGGATCGCCCGTGACGTCGAGCCGATCGTGCAATACCACCAGCGCCCGGAGGAGCACATGCACCGCGTCGCCATGGTCTCGGCGGTCGCGGTCAACGACCTGGTTGATTGGCTCGGCCGCAAAGAGCCGGACGCACAGGGCTATGGTGAGCTGTTCCAGCCACCCACAATCCTGGACGTCGGCGACCTGCCGACCCTGCCGGCCGCCATGGCGGATATGCAGCGACTTCGCGGCTCGGTCCTGTCAGACTGGCTCAAGGCTTTGATCCTGCTTGCCGAGGAGAATGCGGCCTCCACGGAAGGCGGTCTCGTGGATGTGGACCAGAACCGCATCTTGGGCGAAATTATGGAACGAATCGCCAGTGGCCCCCCGGTTTGACGGACACCGGCCGGCGGCATCGGAAACAGGGGGGAGTCTGGGCGATTGAGTGATCGGGCCGAGGATCGCAGAGCGTGAGCGTCGTCGAGATCATTGAGGATGAGTCCCATCCCGAGGGCGGTTTCGCAGCGATCCGCATTCGCGGACGGGCCATTGATGCTGGCCGCCAGCCAACGCTGACCATTCGCCACGCCACCCGTCAAAAAGACTCCTGTCTCGGGCCGGAGGGCTGGCAATCGGGGGAGCATTACTTCCATCCCCGCACCGTCACCGTGTCCGACGGCGATCTGATTCTGACCGTTGGCCCCGATATTGTCGACGAGGTCGAAGAGTATACCCCGATTGTCCTCGCGGTTCCGGATCTCGGCATTTCTGAGGATCTCCGCTGGCCGCCGCTCCTGACCAGCATGGAATCCGGTTTCGTGACCGGATCTATGGCGAGAACCGCGAAACCACCGCCCGCCGCGCCGAAACCAGCGCCACCTCCGCCCATGGCGGAACCGCCGGCGCCCGAACCTGACGCGCCCCCCATCTTCGATGCCGAGGCGCTGCTTGGCGAGCGCAAGCGCCAGTTGGCTGCGGAGCCGGATCCGGAAGCCACCGCAGCCAGTGCCTGGCCGCCGGCGCCCTTAGACCAGGCCCCGGAAACAAACGAAGCGACCTTGCCGATGGGTCGGCCAGCACCGGAGCCCCGGGACTCTGAACCATTTGGGGAGACCCGCGACTCGGAAGAGCCCGCCCGGCGCCCAGCTTGGCTCTGGATCGTCGGTGGCGCGATCCTGGCGCTTATCATCGCTGTCGTGCTCGCGGTCGTGTTCTGGGACAGTTCGTCCGATCCAGCCGTGGACCCCACCGAGACGGAAACACCAACAACAATCCGCCCGCCCGACGACACACCAGGCTTCCGCCCGTCCACGCCGGCCGAACGCCACCTATTGGCCGACGCGGCCTTGGAAGCGGGCGATGCCGACGCCGCGGTTCCACTTTTGCGCGAGAACGCCAATGCCGGTTATGGCCCGTCGATGTTGAGCTTGGCGGAATACTATCAAGATGAGGATCCTGGCGAGTCGATGCGGCTGCTGACCCAGGCGTGCGCTCGCGGCGTTGAAGGTGCGTCCGCCGCCCTGGAACGCTTTAAGGCCCATCTTGAGCAGCTGCAGCAGGACGGCAGCGCCATGGCCGATCTGATACTGCGCGAGGACTATCCCAAAGCGGCGAGCGATTGCCCGCGATGACCGGTGCGGACCAAGCCGGCCGGGTCACTGCGGCAACCTTTGTTCAGGCTTTGGTCCGGGCCCCGGCTGCCGTCGTCGCCTTTGGCGACACGGTTCGGTCTTTGACCATTGAAGGCGATGCGATGGCAAGCACATGGTTTCGTTTCGAGTACCCCGTAACATCGTCCGCGTGTGCGAAACCCGCGGCGGGAGGTGGCCGATGAGGCCGGCAATCGCGGCACTTGCTGCAACCCTACTCGCGACCGTCGTCCTCGCAGCGCCAATCGCTACGGCTGCCCGCGAGCCGCTGCTCGTTCCTGGCAAAACCGACTTGTACCAACGCGTGCTGTCACGACCCGATGCCGTAATCGTCGACAAGCCGGCGGGAACGACACGCGTCGAGGTCCCACCGGTGTTTACATCCTATTATGTGTTCGACCGCCAAACGGCCGACGGACGTGAATGGCTCGAAGTGGGTCCCAGCGCGTCGCGAGCACCCGCTGGCTGGGTTGGCGGCGATCAAACCGTCGCTTGGGCGACCACGATTGTCCTGTCGTTCACCAACCTCGATGGGCGTCTGCCGGTGCTGTTCTTCGACGACCGGGACTCCCTAATGGGCTTGGTTGAGTCCGAATCCCTAGCGGCACGGGCACCGGTACTCGCCGCCGCAGCGCGACGCGGGGCCCCGCCGGCGGACAGCGGCATTGTGTCCATCGAGCCGCACCCACCCGTGGACATGCGCGAACGCTTCTACCTGTTGCCTATCCTCGAAACCGATGAGGTATTCGTCACGGACGGACCCCGCGCGCAGATCGTGAAGATCGCCTCGATCCCCGCCGATGATGCAGCCCCCGCCCCCGACAGGATCGTCGATGAGGACTATAGGGTCGGCGTGATGTTCGTGATCGATACCACGTCGTCGATGGCCGACTACATCGCACGCACGCGACAGACCGTCGAACGAGTGTTCAGGCGCATTGAGCAATCGGGCGTCGGCGATCGGGTCAGCTTCGGCATGGTCGCCTTTCGCGACAAGCTCGACCGCGTGCCGGAGCTGGAGTATCTGACCGACGTTGTGGCGCCCCTGGAAATTCCACCCAATCACGCCGCCTTCTTGGCCCGATTGGATGACGTTGAAGTTGCCCGCGCGTCAAGTATCGGGTTCAACGAGGATGGTCTTGCGGGCGTCATGGCCGCCATCGACCGCGACGATTGGAAGAACTTCGGCGGTCGCTACATCATTTACATGTCCGATGCCGGAATGCGCAGCGGTGAGGACTCGTCGACAGGTCTGACGCCACGGATCGTTGGCGTCCGTGCGCGTGAGAAGCTGATCGCCGTCGTGTCCCTGCTCCTGGCGACGCCCCTGGGAAAAGACCACCACGAAAAAGCCGAGAGTCAGTTGGTGGACGTGTCCTTCTGGGGTGAAAGCTCGATCCCCGTTTTCCGGGTGCCAAATGGCGACTTGCGTGAGTTCGGCGTCACCATCGATGACTTGGCGGACCGGATCATTGCCGACGTGGAGCGCGCCACCGGAACAGAAGGAGCGTCCGGCAGCAGCATAGATGACGCGCCCGCTGGGTGCGAGGGCCGCGCCGCGCGTGGGTCCCGCGAAGCCCTCGGCGACAGTGTCGATTGCATCCTGTACGCCCAGCGACTGGCTTGGCTAGGACGCGTGCGCGGCAGCAGCGCACCATCGGTGTTTGAAGCCTGGGCTCCAGATTTCGCCCTTGATGCGCCGACCCGCAAGGCCTTCGACGTCCGGGTCCTGCTGACCAAGCAACAGCTGAGCAGAATGGCGACGGCGCTGAAGTGGGTGCTGGAAGCCGGGCGAGAAATCGACAGCAATCCGGAGCGGTTCTTCGATCAACTGCGATCGGTGGTCGCTCGGGCGACCCGCGACCCGGACGGGCTGGACAGCGGCGGGACCGGCGTTCGCCCCGACTCGGATCGGATCGACAATCTCGGCGATTTACTCGGCGAATACTTGAACGACCTTCCCTACGAGAGCCAATTGATTGAGATCTCCGAGGATCGGTGGCGAAACATGGGACCGGCGGCACAGGACCGGATCGTGACCGCCGTCCGCTCCAAACTGCGCGCCTACCAGCATTTCCACGACGATGCTGACAGCTGGGTCCGCCTGCACCCGGATGCCACAGACGATGAACGCGTCTATCCCATTCCGCTTGAGCTGCTGCCGTGACGATGGTCACGCCTATTGCCGAATTGATTGGGCTGAGCAAGCGCCGCCTGGATGGGACCTGGTCCTTCGAAATCGAGATCGAGCGCTTACGGATCCATGCGGGGGAGCGGATCGCCCTTGTCGGACGCAGCGGCAGCGGCAAGAGCACCCTGATCGACCTGCTGTCGCTGGCTCTCAAGCCGGATGATGGCGGCACCTATGCACTCAAGCCGGAACGCCGTGGCCGCGCCGTCGATGTGACAGCGCTTTGGCGGCGCGGTGCCGATGCCGCGCTGACCGAACTCCGGCGCCGGATGTTTGGTTATGTCCAACAGGTCGGCGGTCTGCTTGGATTTCTTACGGTCGCTGAAAACGTGGCCCTGACCCAGCGGCTCAGCGGTCGCGTTGATCGGGATCGCGTCCGAAGCCTGCTCGACCATCTCGGCCTCACCGACATTGCCGGGCGGTATCCGGACCGCATCTCCGTTGGTCAACGCCAGCGCACGGCCATCGCCCGCGCTCTGGCCCACGGACCGAACATTGTGCTCGCCGATGAGCCGACGGCGGCCCTCGATGTGGAGAACGCGCACTTGGTCATGGAATTATTGGTGGCGCAAGCAGAGACGGCGGGTGCTGCCTTAGTTGTTGCCACGCATGAGACCGACCTTGCGCGCCAGTTCGGCTTTGAGCCCGTTGTCGCGGAGACCGGTCGCGCCACTTCCGGCACGTGCACGCGGTTTTGTCGCTAACGAGGACAGCGTACGGGTGGCAAGGTCCAGCGGTGTTGTGTTTGCGGCGGAGTTGGGAGTCCGCGACTTGCGTCGGGAGCCGACGGCACTGATGTGCCAGGTGCTGGCGTTTTCGGCGGTGCTCGCACCGTTGCTCGTGCTCTATGGCCTGAAGTTCGGCATCATCTCCACGTTGACTCACGATCTTCTGTCCGATCCCCGTTCGCTGCAGATCAATCTGGTTGGTGACGATGTGTTCGATACCGCCGCCATCGAGGCGCTGCGGCGTAATCCGCTTGTGGGCTTCGTGTCACCGCACACCAGGGCGCTTGCGGCCAGCGTTGACGTTGTTAAGGACCGGTCCCGCGGCCCGATTGTTCAGGCAAGCCTCCTTGCCAGCCGGGCGGAAGATCCGCTGTTGCCCGGCGGCGTGGCACCGCCAACGCAGAACCAAGCGGTGGTCAGTGCCGGCCTGGCGCGGGCTCTTGGCACCACTTCCGGCGAGCCGGTTACAGTGGTATTGGAGCGCCAATTGGACGGCAACCACGAGCGTGTGTTTCTCACACTGACGGTCACCGGCCTGATCGATGCCGCGCTGTGGGATACGCGTGGTGCATTGGTTCATCTGGACACGATGCTTGCCATCGAACGCTGGCGTGACGGCTATGCCGTTCCCGAATTGTCGTGGACCGGCCGGACGGGGGGGCCACGGCCCGACCGCTATCCCAACCTCCGCCTCTACGCGGCCGGTCTTGATGAGTTGCGCCCCCTTGTCGACGAGTTGCGCGATCAGAAGCTGGAGCTCCGCTCCCGGATCGGTGTGGTCGAAGGCGTGCTCGGCCTGAATCGCAGCCTAAACGGTATTTTTGCGATCATCGCGAGCGTCGCCGGCGTGGGCTACGCGCTCGCCTTCGGAGCCATGCTGTGGGCGAACATCGTGCGTAAGGGTCATGAGATCAGTCTGCTCAGGCTCCAGGGCATGGGCCGACGAGCCGTGGTCGGCTTTCCCATCGCCCAGGCCTTGGTCATTGCGGTCCTTGGGATCGTCATCGCCGTGGTCGTGGCCCAAGGCACGTGTGCAGGCATTGATCAGGTGTTTGGCGAGGGGTTGATGGTTTCCGGCCAAGCCTGCCACCTGCGACCACACCATCAGGCGCTGGCCGCGGCGGTCGGCCTGGCCGTGGCGTTGCTGGCGTCGTTGGTGGCGGCGGTCCGGGTCACCCGCGTGGATCCTGCAGGAGGTCTCCATGTTCTTTGAGCGACTGCCGCGCGTCCGGCGTGGTGCGGAGATCGTGACGGCAATGATGCTGGCACTCGGCGTGCTCGGACTGCCCGGTGGGCTCAAGGCCGAGGCTTGGTCCGAGCGGTATTGGAATCCGAAGCCTTCGGAAGATGACTTCGTAATTCCGCTTCCCTGCGACGGCCGATTGGCGCTGCGGCGCATTCCGACAATCCTGCCGGACAACTGGCTCACCGACGACCGTGTCCGGCTCGGCACGGCGGATACGGAGAGCGAGTATGCCGATCAGGTGCGTTTCGCTTACATTGCGGGCTCGTTAAGCGACAGCAACGATCCCCGCGCACGCTTCTATTACCTTGGCAAATATGAGGTATCCGCCGATCAGTTTGCGGCGGTGATGTCGGAGAGCTGCCCTCGACCCCGCAACCGCGGCCGGCTGCCGGTGGAGGCCGTCTCCTGGTTCGATGCGGTGACCTTCACCCGCATCCTCTCCACGTGGCTCCACGCCAACGCCCGCGATGCCCTGCCGGTGGAGGATGGACGGCGCGCCTTCGTGCGGCTGCCGACGGAGACAGAATGGGAATTCGCCGCGCGAGGCGGTCAGGCGGTCGGCGACGGAGCATTCCGCAAACCGCTGTTTCCCATGGAGGGACCGATTAGTGATTACGCCTGGTATCAGGGCCCAGCGTCATGCAGCGGAAACACTCAGCTGATCGGCCTGCTGAAACCCAATCCGCTCGGGCTCCACGATATCGTCGGCAATGTGGAGGAGATCATTCTGGAGCCATTCCGCCTCAATCGCGGTGGGCGCCTCCATGGCCAATGGGGCGGCTTCATTGTGAAGGGCGGATCGTGCCTGACCGATCGGCGCATTCTGTCGACGGCGATGCGAACCGAGTACAGCTACTTCAACGACAGCACTGGTCAGGAAATGGCCGCGCCCACCACGGGATTTCGCATCGCCATCGCCGCACCGGTCCTGGTGAGCCATACCCGCATCGCTGAATTGCGAACCGATTGGCCGGAGGCCATTCGCGCGAGCCGGGTCGCGGTCCCCGGCGCGGATCCCGCCGAGGCCCTGGACTCCCTGGCAAAAGCAACCAGCGATGCGGACATTCAGGACGATCTGGAAGCGGTGGCCGCCACCGTGCGAGCCCAAGAATCCGATCGCGCCGACGTGGAGCGGCGCGCCGTCCGATCCTCCATTCAGGCCGGCTCCCTTGCCATCCGACAGTATCGCAGCGAACACCGCGAGCGCCAACGTATCGACGTGGCGCTTGATAGCTATGGCGAGCCTGAGGCTTTGCGCGCGGACGACTTGGAGCACGTGAAGAAGCTGGAGCTAACCAGAGCCCGCATCGAAAAACGCAAGGGCTTGACCCAGTCCGTCTACGCCGCCGTGCTAACCCAGACGGCTGAGGATTACGGCGCCGAGATCCTCGACGCCGAGTTGGCGGTGGTCGCCGACCGTTACGAGCGCATGGAAGCGCCGAGCCTGAAACGGTTCGCAAGTCTGTTTGTCAAACAGGCCAAGCGCTGGAACGCCGAGGGTGGCGACATCGCCACCTACATGTCTGAGCTGGTGGCGAGCCCCTAACAATCGCGCCAGCCCGTGGCGACCTGTCGGCGAGATTGTGTCCAGATGCCGCTAAGTGCCTGCCGACCAGCAAGAAATTGTGGCGAGCTGGTTCTACGCCAGTGTACTGTAAAGATTGTAACGACGACTGAAATGGCGGGGATGGAGCCATAGCGGCGCGGCAGGAAGGATGGGGGTTCATTCCTTGCGTGGGCCGTTGCTAAAGGCACGATAATGCCTTTGACGCGATAACTGTGATTTTGGCCACAGACGTCTTCAGGTAGACGTTACACGGTGTACGAGGGGCGGTTTTGACGGGGATATTGAGAGATGAGGGCATTGACATCACGTGTCGTTGTGCTGGTGGCTGCCTTGGCGCTTGGGGCATGTGCGTCATCGCCACCGAAGGTCAACGGTTCAGCCGATGCACAGACGGTCGCTGACTATTCCGGCCCGGACTACGCCGAGGATTACGCGCTCCAAGCCGGGCTGGGTGGACTTCTGATTGGAGCCGGTGCCGGTTGCGCGATTGGTGAGATTTTCTTCGACAGTTGCATCACCGGTGCGGCCATCGGCGGCGTCGTCGGTGGTGCCAGTGGAGCCGTGTTCGGCTGGGTGCAGGGTCAAATCACAGAGGACTATGCGATCGAAGCGGCCAACGCCGAAGAGGCGCTGTCGAAAGCCGGAATTGAGTTGTCAGAAGCCCGCAAGGCCCGCAAAGCGGCCACCAATGAGGTGAGCGCGCGCCAGACCGAGCTTCGCCAGCTTAGCGAGCGGTACAAGGCCGGTCTTGTCGATCGCGAGCAGTATCAGAACCGCGTCAACCAGGCCAAGGCGATGCAGGCGTACATCGGTGGCTCAACCAAACGTCTCGAGGACGTCATTGAGTCCGTGGACGAGCACATCGACGAAGAACAGGACCGCAACCCGACCGCGGTGGCGGCACTGGAAGGTCGCAAGCGGGAGCTGGAGACCGAGTTGACCCAGTTGAACCAGCAGCTCTCAGTTCTGGTCTCAGAAGTGGATACCGCCGAGGAAACGTTGTCGTCCTGAGCACTGCCTTGACTTGGTCCGCCTGCCCGATTTGGTTAGCCGATATCCAATGAGTATTGTGCGTCCGTCGGTGATCGGGTTGGATGCCGATCTATGCACACCTGCTCTATCCGGCCCAGGCCGCTCGGCGGACCGGATTGCGAGCACAATGATACCGTGACGGGAGACGACGCATGCGGCCATGGCATCCCTTGATCCTTGCGGTCCTGATGGGCCCCCTTGTTGCCGCCTGCTCCACCGGGACCGATGCGTGCGATCCACGGGTATCGCCCAACGTGCTGCAGGCCAGCTATTGCAATCTTGGCGGCGGCCACGAGGACTTCATTGCGGGCATTCGCGCCGATACGGAACGCACGGTCGCCGAAACCCAACTCACCCGCGCGGAGACCGACCGCCTTGAAGCCGAAGCACAGGTTTTGGCCAAGGATCAGGCAAAACTGGATGCGCGCATCAATGATCTAGATCGCGACCTGGCGGGTCTTCGACGTCGGCTGGACACCATCGATACCAGCACGGCCGAGGCGCGAGCCCGGCGCGAAGTCCTGGAGCGGGAATTGACCTCAGCCGAACTGCGAACCGCCGGCGCCCGCGTCGATCCACCGGAAACGGCAGCGGAAATCGCGCGTCTGGAAACAGATGTCGCGCGCAAGCGCAAGGCCATTAACGACGTTCTGAATTCGATGGGCGTGGTCGAATAACGCTCGCGGTGTTTTTTTTGGGGACCCTGTCCTTTCGGCACGATCCCGGGTAAGGCGCAAGTGAGCGTCTCTGCCGTCTAGGAACTGAGTTAAGGACAGACGTCAAGGGGACCATCATGACAGCAGCCAAGGCATCATCCGGTCACCGACCGATGGCCGCCCCTGTCGTCGGGGTCGTTCTATGGCTTGTGCTCGTTGCTCTCCTCATCACGCTTGGCTGGTTGATGTTCGCCGCTTGCGGTGTTGCCATTCCGGGATCAGCGCCGTTCGTCCAATTTTGCGACCGTCCTAATCGGGACAGTGACCTGATGGCGCTGCAAATGGAGGAACAGAACCTGCGCGATGCAGTCACACGCCTGGAGCAGGCGCTTGGCGACGTTCCGGCGTGTGCGGAGGATTGCGTGTTCACGCGCGATGATCAAAAAACGGATGTCTATTTCCTGCAGGACTTGTCGCAGTCCTTTGATGACGACCTGCCAAATATCACGGCTGCGCTAGATGCGTTCACCGCTCAAGTGGCCTCCGGCGATCTCGGCTCGGACGTGTATCTCGGGCTCGGCTCCTTTATCGATAAACCGATCCCACCCTACGGAGACCGCGGCGACTACGTCTTTCGTTCCCACGCATCGTTGGCACCGGACGCTGATCTGTCCGAGGTGCTGCGCTCCCTATCTGTCGGGTCAGGGGGTGAAAGCATCGAGGAGGCGCAGTTCGAAGCGCTTGTCGAGTTGTCGGGTCGTGCGGACGAGCTTGGGTTTCGCGACGACGCCAAACGTTACGTCATCGTCGTTACCGATGCCCCCGCCTTCGTGGAAGGGGCCTTGCGCCGCGCTCGAGCCAAGGAAGACGGCGAAGCGGACGGCGATCCGCTTAATGAGGATTATCCGTCCGCGGCCACGGTCTCCCGAATCCTCAAGAACGCGGGCATCGAGCCCATTTTTGTGGTCGGCGATCCGGCGGTGGTGCCCTTCTATGAGGCGTTCGTAGCCAGCCATGGCCGTGGTGCGGTGGTGCCGCTGTCCTCCAGCGGTGAAGACCTGCTCCATGCCATTTTCGCCGGCTTACGCGAGGAATGCGTGTAAGTGGGCCTTGGTGCCGGAGGACCACGTCAACGCTCCGCAACCAAGACCACGACACATCCGGCGACCGGACGCGGCCACTCGGAAAACGCAGCGTTTCCGATCGGTCGGCGGGGGCGTTGGACCGCCTTGGTCCTGTGGCTGATCCTTGCAACAGCCCTGGTCGCCAGCGGCGCCCGATTGTTTGAGGCGTGTGGCATCGCAGTCCCCGGCGGCCCGGTATTGCTGGAGTTGTGCCAAGCCGACACGCCGTTCGACGACCGCCTCGCGGCCGAGCGACAGCGCCACGACGACTTGCGCGACCGGCTGCGTGAAGCCCATGAGAGCTTGGCGCAGCTTCCGGTCTGTGACATCCCGTCGACGCCGCCCCCCGCCGTGACCGAGCTTCCTGAGTCTGTACGCGAGCCAACACCCCTACCCCTGGTCGTGCCGGGCCCTAAGCCGGAGCCGCCGATGCGCGCAGAGGTCCGGCCCGATGCACCGTCGGTCGAACCACCCGCATCCTGCCCAACGCGGCGAACGGCAGAGGTCCTGTTGGTGGTCGACGCCTCCATCAGCATGAAGTTCGATTACGATCTCGATCCCGCGATCGAGCGTGAGTTAGACCGCTTGCAGCGCGCCGGCGACATCATCAGCCAGTTGCAACAACTTCAAATCCAAGAGCGCCTGATGCAAAGCCCGGGCGTGGATCGGATCGATATCGCCAAGCGCGCATTGTCACGCGTGGTGACGAGCGCTCCGGGCGACATTGTGTTCGGACTGATGACCTTCAACCAATGCCGCGCTCCTCGATTCCAAGGCCGCTTCAGCGCTGGTGAGCGGCCACAGCTCCTGTCGCGCATTCGCGGCATCACTCTCGACAATTACACCGCGCTTGCGGACGCTTTAGGCAGCGTTCCCCGATTTGTGAGCGGCGGACGCGTGGCAGACAGACCTGTCAATATTGTTCTCGTTTCCGACGGCCACGATACATGCAATGGCGATCCGTGCGCCGCCGCCCGCACCCTCAAAGCCCAGCTGCCCCACGCCGCCATCAACGTGATTGCCATTGGCCGGGGGCTTGGGGGTTTGCGCTGCGTGTCCGACGCGACGCGTGGCCTCTTCCTCAAAGCCGAACGCGCCGATCGCCTGAACGACGCGCTGCTCGAAGCTTCAGGCCAGGACCTGCCCGATCATTGCCGCTAAAAGGGCCATCTCCTTATGTCCATGCGTTCATGTCGCGAACCGGGCGTCGCGGTCGGAGCGTCATCGTGCGCAGATCCCGCCAGGACTGCCCTGTCCGAAGCGGCAAGGCGTCCGGTCACCAAGTCGGCAAACGTACTTTCGTTCACGCCAAACCGTAACCAGGCTGTATCCTGGACCATCAAAGCAGCAACGACGCGCTCGGGAGAACACCTCATGAATGACGCCCCGCCTCCACAACATCCGCCCGTTGTCATGCCATCCTTGGAGCGGCAACAGATTCTGAAAGGCCAAAAAGCCCTGGTCACGGGTGCCAGCTCCGGTATCGGCAAGCAGGTCGCGATCGCACTCGGCCACGCAGGCGCCGATGTGGCCGTAAACTACATCGGCAATCGTGACTTGGCCGAGGACACCGTTCAGGAAATCAAGCGTCGGTGCGACATCAACGCCATGGCGCTCCGGGCGGATGTGTCCAAGGAAGACGAAGTGCAGGCCATGTTTGAGGCGGCCATCGAGGAGTTCGGCACTGTTGATATTCTGGTCAACAACGCCGGCATTCAATCGGACGCACCCTTCGACGAGTTGACGATCGAGCAGTGGAACAAGGTTATCAGCATCAATCTGACGGGTCAGTTCCTGTGTGCGCGCGAAGCCATTCGTGAGTTCAAGCGGCGCGGGGTGCGCTCAGAAGTATCCTGCGCGGCCGGCAAGATCATCTGCATGAGTTCCGTTCATGACATCATCCCCTGGGCGGGCCACGTCAACTATGCAGCGTCCAAAGGTGGCGTCATGCTGATGATGAAGAGCGTCGCTCAGGAGGTTGCCGCATGGCGCATTCGCGTTAACGCGATCTCGCCCGGCGCCATTCGTACGCCCATCAACATGGACGCTTGGGACACGCCCGAGGCTTATAACGAGCTTATGAAGCTGGTCCCCTACAAGCGGATCGGCGAACCCGAGGACATCGGCCAAGCGGCCGTGTGGCTCGCATCCGACTACTCCGATTACATCAACGGCATCTGCCTGTATGTGGACGGCGGCATGACCCTCTATCCGGGTTTTGAGACCGGGGGCTGAGCATGCCGCCAGTGGTCGACACGATCACGGCCGCGCTACGCAACCATTGGCCCGAGTACCTCATGGAAGCATGGGGTCTCGGCACCTTCATGGTTGCAGCCGGACTGGTAGCGACGGTGCTTGAGTACCCAGGCTCGCCGGTGCACGCGGCCATTCCCGATCCGGATGTGCGGCGCGCGCTGATGGGGCTCGCCATGGGCCTGACCGCCGTGGCCATCATCTATTCGCCATGGGGCAAACGCTCGGGTGCGCATATCAACCCGGCCATCACCCTAACCTTTCTTCGCCTTGGCAAGGTCACGACCGTCGACGCTGGATTCTACGTTCTGGCGCAATTTCTGGGCGGCACCCTTGGAGTCCTGCTGGTCTGGGTCGTCCTGGGGGCTGCCTTCGCCGAGCCGCCAGTGTTTTTCGTCAATACTCTTCCGGGGGCCGCGGGCGTAGCGGTGGCGTACGCGGTGGAAGTGGCAATGGCGGGGGGCTTGATGCTGATGGTGTTGACGGCCCTCTCCTCACATCGGCTGATGCCGCGCATCGGCCTCTTTGCCGGTGTCATGGTCGCCAGCTACATCACCTTTTTCGCACCCCTCTCCGGCATGAGCATCAACCCGGCCCGGTCGTTCGCATCCGCATTCCCCAGCAACAGCTTTGATCTGTTGTGGATTTATTTCACGGCACCCGTCGTTGGCATGTTGGTCGCCGTGGAGATCTTTCGGGTCGCGGGGTTCAGTCATCGCTGGTTCTGCGCAAAGCTGAACCATGACTATCGGTACCGGTGCATCCACTGTGGCCATGAACCGGGCCGAACCGACGACAAGGACAAGCAACAGGACAAGGCCGCGGTCGCCTGACGGCGCCGCGACATGAGCAGGACAGGCGAGCATGACCGAACGATATGATGTCATCGTGATCGGCTCCGGGGCCGGCGGGGCCAGCACGGCGCACCGCCTAACCAAGGCCGGAAAACGGGTTTTGGTGTTGGAAAAGGGCGAGGCCCTGCCCCGCGACGGCTCAACCCTCGACACCAAGACGGTGTTCAAGGAGGGCGTGTTCAAGAACAAGAACACCTGGGTCGACGGCCAAAATCGGGAATTCATCCCCGGGGAGTTCTACAACGTCGGCGGCAAGACGAAATGGTATGGTGCGGCGCTGCTGCGGTTCTCGCCCGCCGAGTTCGAAGCCGACGCCGACCACCAATGCCTGGCCTGGCCGTTCGGCTACGACACGCTGGCGCCTTATTACGACCATGCGGAGCAACTTCTTAAGGTCGAAACCTTCGACAATGAGCCGCAACTTAAGGCGCTTCTCGATAAGATCACCACTGCGGACCCGGCATGGCGATGTGATCGCCTGCCGCTCGGCCTGAGCAAGGCCATCGTGAACGATCCAGCTGAGGCCAAGCATTTCGATGGCTATGCCTCGCCATCGGGTTACAAGTCCGACGCGGAGGTGTGCTTGATCGAGCCGATTGCCGATGACGAGCACTTCAACCTGGCGACCGGCAAGTCGGTGACCGCGCTGCTGCCCGGCGACGGCGACGCTAGCGTTGTTGGCGGCGTCCGCTGCGCTGACGGATCGACCTATCATGCCCCCGTGGTTGTCCTCGCCGCCGGTGCCATGACCTCGCCCCGCATCCTGCAGGACTATCTGAATGAGACGGGTCTGGGCGAAAGCCTGCCATCAACGTCAATGGTCGGCGCGAACTTCAAGATGCATCTCAACTCGGCCGTGCTCGGCTTCTCGCCCTTCACCGATCACGATGTGCTGCGCAAGACCGCGATACTGTTCAACGACACGTACCCGCACTCCACCGTCCAATGCCTCGGCTGGATCGACGGCGAGATCCTGAGCGCGCAACTGCCGGCGGCCGTTCCCACCTTCGTGCTGAACGCGGCCGGCGCGCGCGCGATCGGGTTCTTCATCACCACCGAGGACGGCTCCCACCCCGACAACCGGATCGTCACCTGCTCCGGTAGCGGAACACCGGTGATGGACTACGACCTGCATCGTATCAAGCCGTCCCACCGGGAGCACCGCAACGCGGTCAACGCCTGGCTTGGGCGATTGCTGCGCGCCGGGCTCGTGGGCGTCAATAAATACATGGGTTTGGCCGGCACTGCCCATGCGCTCGGCAGCCTCGTCACCGGAACCGACCCTACCGCGTCCGTGGTCGACGAAAACGGCAAGGTGCATGGCATGAGTGGCCTCTACGTGGCCGACGGCAGCGTCCTGCCACGTTCCAGCCGGGTCAACCCGGCGCTGACCATATACGCCTGGGGCTTTCGCTTGGGCGATCACTTGGCGAGCCGGGTCGCTTAGCCCATGTGGATCGGCCGAACAACCGTTCACGCGCTGCTCGTTGTCGCGGCGCTTGCGTTCACCGTTGCTGTTCGCCCAGCCGCAGGCGACGACCGCGTCGATTCCGTGTCCATCACGGTCAGCGATATGGATCAGGCGCTGCCGTTCTACACAGGTGTGCTGCCCTTCGAGGTGGTCTCCGACCGGGAGGTCAGCGGCGATGACGTTGCCCGCCTCCACGGCGTCTTCGGCATGCGCGCGCGCATCGTCCGTCTGCGGCTGGGCTCCGAATTCATCGAGCTGATCGACTATCTGGCGCCCGAGGGCCGGCCCCTTCCCGACGACATGCGCAGCAACGACCATTGGTTTCAGCATGTCGCGATCATCGTCAGCGATATGAATCGGGCCTATGCCCATCTCCGCGATCACGACGTCGCGCACGCCTCCCCGGGCCCGCAGGTGTTGCCCGAGTGGAACACGGCGGCGGGTGGGATTGCCGCCTTTTACTTTCGCGACCCGGACGGCAACCATCTGGAAATTCTGGAATTTCCCGCCGGCAAGGGCGATCCGCGCTGGCAAGCGGAGGAGCCCCTGTTCCTCGGCATCGACCATACCGCAATCGTGGTCGCCGATACGGACGCGAGCCTGAGGTTCTGGCGGGATGCCCTTGGATTCGAGGTTCTTGGCGGCTCCGAGAACTATGGACCGGAGCAGGAGCGGCTGAACAACGTCTTCGGAGCGCGGCTGCGCATCACCGGGCTGAGAGCGCCGGGTGGTGGCATCGCCGTCGAGTTCCTGGAGTACCTGTCTCCGCCCACTGGTCGGCCGACACCGGTGGACAGCCTCGCCAACGATCTGTGGCATTGGCAGATCAACATCGACACACCCGCGATCGACCGCACGGCGGAGGCCGTCCGGGAGGGTGGTGGCTCATGGATCTCGCCCGGGACCGTCGCCGATCTGCCGGAAGCCATCGGCTTCACAACCGGGCTCAGCGCGCGGGACCCGGATGGACACGGTGTCTTGTTTCGCCAACCCTGATAACGTCACGTTGGGAACAAGGAGGGGGCATGTAATGGCGTATTCAATTGCGGTGATCTACGGCTCGACGCGAACCGCCCGGCAGGGCATCCGGTTGGCGCGGTTTCTTGGGCGTCAGCTTCAAGCTCGTGGTCACACGACGGTGCTGATTGACCCCGTCCACCATCGGCTGCCGCTGTTGGACAAGATGTTCAAGGAATACGCCGAAGGCGAGGCGCCGGCGCCGTTGCCAGCGTTGGCGGAGATCATTGCCGAAGCGGACGGCTTCCTGATTGTCAGTGGGGAATACAATCACAGCGTGCCAGCGGCGCTCAAGAACCTCCTCGATCACTTTCTGGAGGAGTGGGCTTGGCGTCCCTCCGCGATTTCCTGCTATTCGGCCGGACCGTTCGGCGGCGTCCGCGCCGCCATGCAACTGCGCGCAATCCTGGGCGAACTCGGCATGCCGAGCATTCCCTCAATCTACCCCATGCCCCAGGTCCAAAAGCAGTTCGCGGAGGACGGAACGCCGTTCGACGACG
This sequence comes from uncultured Rhodospirillaceae bacterium, assembly GCA_964619055.1. Classification (GTDB taxonomy): domain Bacteria; phylum Pseudomonadota; class Alphaproteobacteria; order Rhodospirillales; family Defluviicoccaceae; genus CAYVUM01. The sequence goes on along the minus strand of CAZUDB010000013.1, from coordinate 35,598 downwards.
CGCACGAGCGCCGCGTGGCCCGGTTTCTCGACGAATTCGAATGGTACGTGGGCGCCCTGCGGCAAGCTCGGCGTGCCGGAACCCCTTACTAACTCACACACGCGGGATCCTCGAAGATGGCCGGTAAAAAAGCACCCTACACAAACACCACCGAACACAAACGCCTTGAGGACAACCGAGACGGCACCGCCGATTGGCGGTTGTGGGGGCCGTACCTGTCCGAGCGGGCGTGGGGCACCGTCCGCGAGGATTACAGCGCCTACGGCGATGCCTGGGACTTTTTCCCCCATGACCACGCCCGCTCCCGCGCCTATCGCTGGAGTGAGGACGGACTGGGTGGCCTGTCCGATAAGGACCAGAATCTGTGCTTTGCCCTCGCCATCTGGAACGGGCGCGACCCCTATCTGAAGGAACGCGCGTTCGGTCTGACCGGCCCCCAAGGCAATCACGGTGAAGATGTTAAGGAATACTACTTCTATCTTGAGGGCACGCCGTCTCACAGCTATCTCGGGTATCTCTACAAATATCCACAAGTGACATTTCCCTATGATTGGCTTGTGGAGGAGAATTCACGGCGCGATCGCCACACGCCGGGCTTTAATCTCGTCGATACGGGCGCCTTCGATGATGATCGCTACTTCGACGTTGCCGCCGAATACTCCAAGTCCAGCCCGACCGAGATCCACATTCGGGTCACGGTCACCAATCGCGGGCCTGAAACCCACGATCTTCACCTCCTGCCCACGTTGTGGTTTCGCAACACGTGGTCCTGGGGCGGTTCGGACCCGATCCCATCCATCAAGACCATAAAGACACCCAATGGAGCCGCTTGGGCGGTGGCAGCGGAGAGCCAGGGCCTTGGAACCTATCGTTTCTATGGCTCTGATGCCGCGGAGCTGTTGTTCACGGACAACGAAACCAACTACGAGCGCCTTCACGAAGGCCGCAACGCGTCGCCTTACGTAAAGGACGGTTTTCATAGCCGCGTGGTCAACGGCGACACCAACGCTGTCAATCCCGCCGGCACCGGCACCAAGTTCGCGGGCTGGTATCAGATGTCGCTGGCCCCCGGCGAAAGCCGCACCATCGACTTGGTGCTGTCGGCCGAGGAGCTTGCCAATCCGTTTGCAAACACCGAGACGGTGCATACCGCCCGTCAGTCCGAGGCGGACGAGTTTTTCAAAGCAATACTACCCGACGGCAGCCCGGAGGACCGCGCCATCGTTCGCCAGGCGTGCGCCGGCATGATGTGGTGTAAGCAGTACTTCCACTACGACGTGGAACGGTGGCTCACCGGCGACGTGGTCCCGCCGCCGGACAGCCGCTGGCACGGGCGAAATCACACCTGGAAGCACATGAGAGCGGCCGACATCATCTCCATGCCCGATGATTGGGAGTATCCCTGGTTCGCGGCTTGGGACCTGGCGTTTCACTGCGCCACGTTCGCCATGTTCGACGTGGACTTCGCCAAGGATCAGCTGGAGCTGATGCTTGGCGAGCGCTACCTGCATCCCAACGGCCAGATCCCGGCCTACGAGTGGAGCTTCGGCGACGTCAATCCGCCGGTCCACGCCATGGGGGCGCTGAAGGCCTATCGGGCGGAGCGGGTGCAACGGGGCGAAGCCGATCACGGCTTCCTCAAGCGCGTGTTCCATAAGCTGCTGCTCAACTACGCGTGGTGGATCAATCGCAAGGACGCGGACGGGAGCAACGTGTTCGAAGGCGGCTTCATGGGCCTCGACAACATTTCCGTGTTCGATCGGTCCGAGCAACTGCCACCGGGCTACAGCCTGAAGCAAGCCGATGCCACGGGCTGGGTTGCCATGTTCGCCCTGAACATGACGGTCATCGCGCTGGAGCTATGCGAGGAGGACCCGACCTACGAGGAGATGGCGATCCAGGCCTTCGAACAGTTCCTCGCTATCGCCGACGCCATCGGTGGCCATGTCCATGGTGGCGTCTCGCTCTGGGACCCGGACGCCGGGTTCTTCAAGGACCAGATCGTCACGCCGGACGGGCAGTTTCACCGGATCGACGTCTATTCCATGGTCGGCCTGATCCCGCTGTTCGCGACGGAGATCATCGACCAACGCTTGCTGTCGCACGCGCCGCGCTTCAAGGAAACTCTGGTCAGTCATGGTGGCGGCCTGTTCCAGGGCCACACGATTTGCGCCTGTCCCGAGCACGAAAACGAACGCGGCGAACATCTGCTCTCGCTTGTCGACCACACCATGTTGCCGCCGATCCTGACCCGCTTGCTGAATGAGGCCGAATTTCTGTCGCCCTACGGTGTGCGCAGCGTCAGCCGCATCCACGCCGAGCGTCGGGATCTGGGGACGTTACCGGGCGTCGGGAAGGCCCTCATCGAGTATGTTCCGGGCGAGTCCAATTCGCCGCTGTTCGGCGGCAACTCGAATTGGCGGGGGCCAGTGTGGCTGCCTGTCAACTTCGCCCTCGTCCAGGCAATCGAGAAGTTCTATCGCTATCTCGGAGACAGCTTCACCGTGCCCGTTCCATGCCTGGGTGGCAAGTCCTTGAACCTTAACGAAATCGCAACGCTCATCGCCGAGCGACTGGTTGATCTGTATCGCCCGGCGAAAGACGGCCATCGTCCGGCCATGGAACCGCTGCGGCACTTTGCGAATGACCCCCACTGGCACGGCTGCCTGCTGTTCTACGAGTATTTCCATGCCGATACGGGCTCCGGTCTGGGTGCCGCGCACCAGACCGGTTGGACCGGCCTCCTGGCGAATCTGGTCATGCGCCGATATCGCCGCGATATTCCGACCTATTGGCGGGAGCACACGGCCCAGAAGCAGGCCGCCGAATAAGCGGACACGGTCACCGCCGCCGACGGACACGCCCTTCACCATTGGACGGTCCTGGCGTAAACGATGGGGAACACGCGGTCGTCCGGTTTGTGGCGACCGCAAGGCGGTGTTGAGGACTGGCCGTGGATCTTGATTTCTCGCAATGCCGGGTCGCCATCGTCGGCGACGCCATGCTCGATATCTATGTGGACGGAACCGTCAATCGGATCTCTCCAGAAGCGCCCGTGGCCGTTCTATGCCCAACGGCGGAGCGCTGGGTGGCCGGCGGTGCCGGGAACGTGGCCGTCAACGTCGCGGCCCTCGGCGGCCAAGCCCGGTTGATCGGGCTGGTGGGTGATGACGATGCCTCGTCTCATCTTACTCAGCTGCTCGCCAATCATGCCTCAATACGCAGCGATGGTCTGATCCCCGTGCCCGGACGACCCACAAGCGCGAAAACGCGCATTCTGTGCGGACGTCAGCAGATCGTGCGCATCGACCGCGAAGAAACGGCGCCTCCCGTTCCGGCGGTCTTGGAGGTTCTTGCGGATGCCGTCGCCGATGCCGTCGCTTGGGCGGACGTTGTCATCATCTCCGACTACGGCAAGGGCGTGTGCAACGACGCCATTCTGGCGGCTACCGTAGCCGCGGCCAAACGCCGGAATACCCCGATCATCGTCGACCCCAAGCGCCGCGACGTGGCGGCTTACGCCGGCGCCTCCATCATTACGCCCAATCGCCGCGAACTGACGGAGGCCTCCGGACTGCCGTGCGAAAGCGATGACGAGGCCGAGCGTGCGGCCGGGGTCATGATCGCGGAAACGGGTGCTGCCGTGCTGCTGACCCGCTCGGAACGTGGCATGTCGTACTTTGCCGACGACCAAACGCCGATCCACCTGCCGACCGTGGCGCAGGAGGTGTTCGACGTTTCCGGCGCCGGCGACACGGTGGTCGCCACGTTCGCGCTCGGCCTTGCCCGACGATTTCCGGTGTTCGAGTGCATGCGACTTGCAAATCATTCGGCTGGGATCGTTGTCGGAAAAATCGGAACGGCGTCGACCACGGTCACCGAACTCCATGCGTCGCTGGATCGCGAACAGCATCTGGAAGCACCGCGGCGGGGATCGTTGGTGTCGCTGGTGGATGCGGTGGATGCACGCACGCTGTGGCGGCGCCAGGGCTTATCCGTCGGCTTTACCAACGGCTGTTTCGATCTGCTCCACCCCGGTCACGTGGCTCTGCTCGAACAGGCGGCGGATGTGTGCGACCGTCTGATCGTGGCCGTCAACACGGACGCATCCGTCCAGCGGTTGAAAGGACCGAGCCGGCCCCTGCAAACGGCGGCGGACCGGGCTCGCGTCCTCGGTGCTTTCGCCGCAGTGGACCTCGTAATCTTGTTCGAGGAGGACACCCCGCTCAACGTGGTTTCCGCACTGACACCGGATGTTTTGATAAAGGGCGGCGACTACACCGTGGAGACCATCGTCGGGGCGAAAGAAGTGCTCGCGGCAGGCGGCCGAGTGCTTGTGGCGGACCTTATTCCCGGCCATTCCACGACACGACTGGTGGATGCCATGGTAAACGGAGCGGTGTCTTTGTCAGACTCTTAGTGGGGCCTAGCAGCCAAGCGCGAAAGATCTGAGCACGACCTCCCCAGCCTAACTCTCGAGGCCGCTCAGCCCCGCTCGATGGTCAGATCCAGGAAGTGGGTGGAGCACGAAATACAGGGGTCATAGTTGCGAACCGCCTGCTCGCACCGCCATTGCAGCGCCTCATCATCGAGATCCAGATTGCGCTCCACAACCCCCTTAACGTCGGCCTCGATTTGAGGCTGATTCTGCGACGTGGGGGGAATGATGTCTGCGCCTTGGATGACACCGTGCTCATCGATGCGATACCAGTGATAGCAGATGCCCCGAGGCGCCTCCGTGCACCCGTGTCCCACGCCGGCGCGAACATTGACCTCGGCACTGGCGATTTCCGGCGGGTGATATTGGTCGACGAGCCGGAGCGCCTCCTCGCACGCGTAAACGGTCTCCACCATCCTTACGAGCAAACTCTTGAACGGGTTGCGGACCACAGGCTCTAGGCCAACCTCATCCGCTAGTTGCCGGGCGCGGCCGTTGAGGCGATCGAAGTTGTTGGCCCACCGGGCAAGTGGCCCGACCATGTAGGCCTCGCCGTTACTGGTGCGGCCATGCTTGGCCGTCGACCGCGCCACGTGCTCCTCCACAAAGTGCTGCGGGAAATCATCAGCGGCGATATCGAGTCCACGGGATGTGACGATCCGACCCTCGTCGAGAGGATAGAGCTCGTCCTCCCGCAGTGAAACGAACAGGTAGTCATCTTCGAAGTCCGGGAAGTCAAAGCCGGCGAATGTCCGGGCCAACGATGCGCCGGCATCGATCCCCCATTCCAACTCACTGCGCAACGCCTCGACCTCACGCCGGTTTGGGGACCGATAGAAGCCACCCACCTTGAAGTTGACCGGGTGGATCGCGCGACCACCGACCACCTCCAGGATCGAATTGCCGAGCTTCTTAAGCCTGAGCGCATCTTCCACCGCAGGGCGGTTGACCTTGGCGAGCTCGAATGCGTCCTCGTACCCAAGAAAATCCGGCGCGTGTAGCATCACGGCATGCAGGACGTGGCTTTCGATCCACTCCCCACAGTACGCCAGGCGGCGCAACTCCCGCACGCCCGGTGGTGGAGCGACGCCAAGGGCCATTTCGAGGGCTTTGATGCTGCTCTCGATATAGGCGATCGGGCAGATACCACAGATGCGCGACGTGATATCGGGTGCGTCCGAGTACATCCGGCCACGAAGCAACCCCTCAATGAAGCGCGGCGGCTCATAAATGCGGAGTTGGACATCGGCAACGATGCCGTCCGATACCTTGACGTAAAGCCCGCCCTCACCTTCAACCCTGGCCAGGGCGTCGATCTTGATGGTACGGCTCGCAGGCCGCCCATTTGCCTGCTTGTCTTGTATCCGCTCAGCCATGACTGGTGCCCTCCCAGTGGAATGCGGGTGCACCCGCATTAAAGCCTCTGTACAGGTCCCGCACGTCGGACTGGGAACAGCCGTTGCCAATGAAATGTGCGTTCAAGCTCGCGGTGTTGGGGTCTTCCATGGGTCCGAAGCAGCCGTAGCAGCCGCGATGAACGCCCGGACAGAGGGCACCGCAGCCGGCCTGAGTGACGGGACCAAGGCAATTTGCACCCATGGAAACCGCGACACAGACGATGCCGCGACGTTTGCACTCCATGCAGACACTGTGGAGCGGGAATCGAGGCGTCCGCCCCGAGGCAATGGCGGAGATGACCTCCACCAACTGCTGCTTGTTGATGGGACAGCCACGCAGCTCCAAATCGACGCTCACATGGTCGTGGATCGGGGTGGAGCGACCGAGCGTGTTGATGAACTCCGGATGGGCATAGACCCGGTTCACCAGATCATCGACATGCCCGAAGTTGCGCAGGGCCTGGATGCCGCCGGCCGTAGCGCAGGCGCCGATCGTGACCAATACCTTGGATTGCCGCCTAATCTTATGAATCCGCTCCGCATCCTCCGGCGTCGTGATCGAACCTTCGACCAAGGAGATATCGTAAGGACCCTTAATCTTGGCGCGGGTTGCCTCCAGGAAGTATGCAATCTCAACCTTTTCGGCCACGGCCAGCAGTTCGTCCTCACAGTCGAGCAGAGACAACTGACAGCCATCGCAGGAAGCGAATTTCCAAACGGCTAATTTCGCTTTTCTAGCCTTCGTGCGGCTGGCGGCCATGGCGTCACAGCTCCCGGATATGGAAATTTTTGGCGATGCGGTCGAAGCGGAACACTGGACCGTCGCGGCAAACGAAGGCGGAGCCGAACTGGCAATGACCGCAGAAGCCTACGGCGCAGCGCATGTTGCGCTCCAGCGACACGAAGATGCGGTCGTGGGTCAGGCCACGATCCTCAAAGGTCTGCACAGCGTAGCGCATCATCACCTCCGGCCCGCACCCCATGACGATGGCATGCTCGGGGTCAAAAGGCGCGCGCCGGATCAACTTGGTCACCACGCCCACGTTGCCGCGCCAGTTTCCGGCTGCCCGGTCCACGGTGACATCCACGAAGGCGTCGAGCCGGCTCGACCATCGCCGCAGGTCCGCGTCGAACAGGATATCCTTGGGCGTCCGCGCGCCATAAAGGATCGTAAAGCGACCGTAGCGGGCGCGGTTGGCAAGGATATGCAGAATGGCGGGCCGCAACGGGGCGAGTCCGATGCCGCCGGCGACGATGACCACGTCTTCGCCCTCGGCCTCCTTCACGGGCCAGGCGGAACCGAACGGGCCGCGCACGCCAATGACCTGGCCACGCTTCACCTTCGACAAGGCCGATGTGACGTTCCCGACAGCACGGATGGTGTGCTGAAGTCGATCGGTCTGCCGCGGGTCGCTGCTGATGCTGATGGGCACCTCGCCGATCCCGAACACATAGAGCATGTTGAATTGGCCGGGTTCGAACAGAAAGGCGCCATGGGACCCTTGGCGACGCAATTGAAGCGTGAACGTATCGCCGAGATTTCGCGTCACTCGTTCAACCAGGAAGGGAACCGGAATGTAAGCGGAGTCAGGAGTGTCGGTGGCGACAAGAGTCATTCCGGCCTCGTGGGATCAGGGTGACCATACAGATCGATGAGCTGACGGCGGGCGGACGACAGCCGCTCCGCGATCACGGGTGCAAACCGCTTGTACAGCGTGTAACCGAGGACCGGGTCCTCCTCCATTTTTCCGCGCAGACAAACCGCATCGACGCTGATCAGCCGTGTCAACTCCGTCGCGCGGCAGTCGAAGCTGCTGCGGTAGGGCGGCAGTAACCATGACCAGCCGAGAAGATCGTTCGCATGCAGTGTTTCAAGCACGATCGGCCGAAAGCCCGGTACGTAGACCTCCAGGCTGACCGCACCGTGACGGATCAGATAGAATTTGTCCGCCGCCTGACCTTCGCGATAAATGTACTCGCCAGCGTGAACGGCGACGTTGGCAGAGCAGCCACGCACTAACTCCAGGTGCTCGGCGTTGAGACCCGAGAAAACCGCGTGTTCGACCAAATAGCGGTCCAACCCTTCCACCATTACCATGATTCAGGCCTCCCCTTCCGCGTCTCGAATGGCCTTCGCCTCGACCGTGATATCAATCCCCACCGGGCACCACGTGATACAGCGGCCACACCCGACGCAGCCCGACACTCCGAATTGCTCGTGCCAAGCAGACAGCTTGTGGGTAATCCACTGCCGATAGCGGGACGCACCTGAAAGCCGGACACTACCTCCGTACAGGTAGCTGTGGTCCAAGTTGAAGCAGGAGTCCCAGCGCCGATAACGGGTCGCCCGTTCACCGCTCAGGTCGATCGCGTCCTCCACTTGCGCGCAAAAGCAGGTGGGGCAGGCCATTGTGCAGTTGCCGCAGGACAGGCACCGCTCGGCCACTGCCTCCCAATGCAGCGACTCCAGATTTCGTGCCAGGAGGCTCGCCACATCCTCGACCATTTCGCGGTTCATAGCATTCCGGCAGTCGTCATGGCTTCGCTCGGCTGCGGCCAAATCGACTGCTTCAGCATCTCGCGACGGTAGGCGGGGTAGAACATCAGCACCACTCGCCGACGTCGCGCGTGCCAGAAAACGATGTCCGTCATCGTCGTAGAGCTCGGTCAAAACGACATCCGGACGCGCGCCCCCCATGTCTACAGCCGGGCCCGTTCCCATGGAGCTGCAAAAGCACGTACCGCCGGGCCGCGCACAGTCGACGGCAACCAGAAACACGGCATGGCGGCGACGCCCATAACGAGGATCGTTGGCATGATCGGGACCAAAGACACGGTCGTGGATCCCGATCGCGTGTAGATCACAGGATCGCAGACCGATGAAGGCACGTTTCTCGACGAGGGGCAGATCATCCTGGACAACGAAGCCGGCTCCACGCCGGATCGCAGTCATCAGTATGTCATCGGGGGGATAAATGAAGCGCTTCCAGCTTTCGGCCGCCGGACCATGCTCAAAAAAGGCCTGCCGTCCGCTGGCTAAGACTTGGTATCGACCTGGTTCCTGCTCGTCAATCCAGCCCGCAGGCAGATCCTCAGCGGAACGTACCGGTCCGATAGAGATTGCATTGTCTTCGCGCTGAGGTGCAAAAACGGCATACCCATCTTCGCGCAATAACGCTATCAGCTGAGTTATCGTATCTGGTTCAATGACAATTGGCGGCGTTTGGACGTTAGCGTTTCTGCTCATGTGTTTCTTCGCCTCCCACATTCTGGCATCGTTGTCTTTGTTTGGCAGTCCGTCAAGGTGCCTGCGAGCAAACCACACCAGCGCCCAGTGCATGATTTTCCGACCCCGCCGTGGGGCTGACCCGCCCCTAAAATGCGGCCGCACGGTGTCCACGACCGCATGGCCGGTGGACGGGGTTTAGGTTTCGGGAATTATTTCTCGCAACGGCACACAAACCTGTCCTAACATCCCGCGCGCGGTGGCGCTCGGCTGCGTTCAAAACGCCGCTCGGGTGGCGCCGGCTGGTTGAATAGGGGACTCGCTGAAAGAAACTCAGCTGATTATCCTGAGGCCGTCGGTGCGCCGTTTGCCGAAGCGGGTTATGAAGGCTGTTGCTCCGTTCGGCAGCACTGCGGATACGTCCAAGGAAGGGCCGCACACCCAAAGCCGGTGGCGGCGAGGTTAAGACTCATGGTAGCGCCGGGTTGCTTATCGACCCATCCACGTGGCTGATGCCCCCCGATCCGCAAGGCAGGTTGTTGGCTTGTCCGACTCCGGAACAACCGGAACCGGCCGTTGCGGCTGCACGGGAGGGCAGGCTAGGCCATCGCTCACGCTATGATGTCAAGCCCACTGAAACGCGGCACAGCTCGTCGAACGTGGTCGTCGGCCGCGCAACCTGGGCTCGCGGCGTCGGCCCGAGGCGAAGAAAATAGACGGTCGGCGCTGTTGCTGTACCCCCACGGTCTGCTCCACGGCACGCCGTCCGATCAAATGACGGGATGAGAGAGAACATGATGCACAAGAAGCTCGAAGCCGACATCGATCGCATCCTCGGCGCCGACCACGGTGATCCGTTTGCGGTCCTCGGCATGCACATCGAGGTCGCTGAGAATGACAAAAGCGTCGTGGTTCGAACCTATCAGCCGGGCATGGACGGTGTCTCCGTCGTGGACAGCGAATCCGGCAAGGTGGTCGCGGACCTGTCCCGGGTAAGGGAGAAAGGCTTCTTCGCCGGCGCCGTTCCTGGACGCACCCAAGCGTTTCGATATCGGCTGCGGCTCCAGCCCCAGCTGGGAGGTGAAGCGTTCGAGATTGAAGATCCCTATCGGTTCGGCCCGATCCTGGGACAACTCGACCTGCACCTGCTCGGCGAGGGCAACCACCTCTACGCTTATAAAAAGATGGGCGCACAGCTGGCGGTAATCGATGGCATATCCGGCACGACCTTTGCCGTTTGGGCCCCCAATGCCCGCAAAGTCAGCGTTGTCGGCGACTTCAACGATTGGGATGGCGGCCGTCATCCCATGCGCAACCGCTTTGAATGCGGCATCTGGGAGATCTTCCTACCCGGCGTCGGCCCCGGCGCGTGCTACAAGTTTGAAATCCGCGCCGGTTTCGGCGAGCTCATGGCCCTGAAGTCAGACCCATATGGCTTCGAGGCCGAGATCCCGCCCAAGACCGCCTCTGTGGTAACGGAGCGCATCGCTTACGACTGGGGCGATGAACTGTGGATGAGTAGACGCGCCCATATTCACGATCGCGATGCCCCGATCACCGTTTACGAGGTTCATCTCGGCTCCTGGCGCAAAAAGCCTGAAGAGGGCAATCGCATGCTCACGTACGTTGAGCTCGCCGATGAGCTGATCCCCTACGTAAAGGATTTGGGCTTTACCCACATCGAGTTGATGCCGATTCATGAACACCCCTTTGATGGCTCGTGGGGCTATCAGCCCGTCGGGCTGTTTGCGCCCACAAGCCGGTTCGGCAAGCCCCACGAGTTCAAGTACTTCATCGATAAATGTCACCAGGCCGGCCTGGGCGTGCTGATCGACTGGGTCGCCGGCCACTTTCCTGGCGATGCTCACGGCCTTTGCTACTTTGACGGCACCCACCTCTATGAGCATCAGGACCCCCGCAAGGGCGTGCACATGGACTGGGATACCCTGATCTTTAATTACGGCCGCTGCGAAGTGCGCAACTTCCTCCTGTCCAACGCCTTGTACTGGATGGAGGAATTTCACGTCGACGGGCTCCGCGTGGATGCGGTCGCATCCATGCTGTACTTGGACTACAGCCGCAAGGAGGGTGAGTGGATCCCGAACCAGTTCGGCGGCCGCGAAAACCTGGAGGCCATCGACTTCCTGAAATCCATGAACGAGCTGGTCTACGGTCAGCACGAAGGTGTCATGACCGTTGCGGAAGAGTCGACTGCGTGGCCGATGGTCTCCCGTCCCACATACCTTGGCGGCCTTGGCTTCGGTTTTAAGTGGAATATGGGGTGGATGAACGACACACTCCGCTACATCAGCAAGGACCCGGTCCACCGTCGCTACCATCACGATCTGCTGACCTTCGGCCTGCTCTACGCCTTCACAGAGAACTTCATCCTGCCGATCTCCCACGACGAGGTCGTCCACGGCAAAGGCTCCATGCTCAACAAGATGCCGGGAGATGGCTGGCAGAAGTTTGCGAACTTGCGGACCTACTACGCGTTCATGTGGACGATGTCCGGCAAGAAGCTGTTGTTTATGGGATGCGAGTTTGGCCAGGGCGACGAATGGAACTATCAGGAAAGCCTTGACTGGCATCTCCTTGAGTATCCGTTGCAGCAGGGCCTACTCAACCTGATCAAGGATCTGAACAACCTCTACCGCAACGAGCCGGCGCTGCACGAAACCGACTGCGTGCCCGAGGGGTTCTATTGGATCGATTGCCACGACTCCGACAACAGTGCCATCGCCTACGTGCGCCGCGGCAAGGATCCGGACGATTTCGTCGTCATCGCCTGCAACTTCACACCCATGGTGCGAGACACCTATCGCATTGGCGTGCCACGATTGGGCCCCTACTCGGAAGTGCTGAACACGGATGCCGCCTGCTATGAAGGCTCCGGCGTTGGCAACGCAGGGCGGGTCGATGCGGAGCCGGTCGGCGCTCATGGCCAGCCGGCGTCGTTGAGGATCGTGTTGCCACCGCTGGCGGCAGTGGTGTTTAAGCCGTTCCCGATCGAAAAGCCCGCGGACGAGCTTGCGTTGGACGATGCGACGGCCGAGGAAGCAACGTCCGCCGGAACAGATGCCAGTGAAGCGCTGGCAACGACGGACAGCGAGCCGCAACCGTCCTAACAACCACAAGAGCGGGGAACCGCCATGGCCACGCCGCCACGCATCAAAGTGGAGCCCGGTTCACCCTCGCCTCTTGGGGCCACCTGGGACGGCCGAGGTGTCAATTTCTCGCTGTTTTCCGACAACGCGGAAAAGGTCGAGCTGTGCCTGTTTGATGACCAAGGCAAGCGCGAAACCGATCGCATTGTCCTGCCCGAGTACACCAACCAAGTCTGGCATGCCTACATTGTCGGCATTCAGCCAGGGCAGCGCTACGGTTATCGCGTCTACGGACCCTATGAGCCCCACGCCGGCCACAGGTTTAACCATCACAAGCTACTGATCGACCCCTATGCACGCGCCGTTGACGGTGCGATCACTGTTGCGGACGCTATCTTTGGCTATCGTCGTGGCGCGCCTAAGGGGGATCTGTCCTTCGACCGCCGGGACAGTGCCCGCTCCATGCCCAAGTGTCGGGTGCTGGAAACAGCCTTCACCTGGGGCGCCGAGCGCGTGCCGAACCGGCCATGGTCGCAAACCGTGATCTATGAACTCCATGTCCGCGGCTTCACCAAGCTGAATGCCGAGGTACCGCAACGCCAGCGCGGCACGTTCGCAGGGCTCGGCTGCCCACCGGTGATCGACCATCTGGCGAAGCTCGGCGTCACGGCCGTGGAGCTGCTACCCGTGCACACCATCGTCGACGAGTTGCATCTCGCCGAACAAGGCCGACGCAACTATTGGGGCTACAACTCGGTCAACTTTTTTTCCGCCGACCACCGGCTGCACAGCCAGCGCGCGGTCCGCGAGTTCAAGACCATGGTCGCCAACCTGCACTCGGCCGGGATCGAAGTCATCCTGGACGTGGTCTACAACCACACCGGCGAAGGCAATGAATGGGGCCCGACCGTTTCCTTTCGGGGCATCGATAACGCCGCTTATTACATGCTTGGCGACAACCGGCGTCACTACAGGGACTTCACCGGCTGTGGCAACACACTCAATATTTCCCATCCGCGCATACTGCAGATGGTCATGGACTCGCTCCGCTACTGGGTCCTGGAGATGCACGTCGATGGCTTTCGCTTCGACTTGACGTCGTCCCTGGGCCGCGAGGCCCACGGCGGCTTCGACCCCACGGCCGGCTTCTTTGACGCCATTGCCCAGGACCCGGTCTTGAACCGGGTCAAGCTCATTGCGGAACCCTGGGATCTCGGCATGGACGGCTACCAGCTCGGAGCCTACCCGCCGGCCTGGGGGGAGTGGAACGACACCTATCGTGATCTCGTTCGGCGCTACTGGCGGGGTGATGCGCATATGCTGGGGGGATTGGCCTCGAAGTTGGCCGGCTCCTCCGATACCTTCCACAACCGCGGCCGTCGGCCATGGTCCAGCATCAACTTTATCACGGCCCACGACGGCTTCACCCTCAACGACCTCGTCAGCTACAACGACAAGCACAATGAGGACAACGGCGAAGACAATCGCGACGGTACAAACAACAACAACAGTTGGAACTGCGGTGTGGAGGGTCCGACCAGCGATCCCGCGATCAAGACCTTGCGGGAGCGCCAAAAAAAGAACTTCATGGCAACCCTGCTGTTGTCCCAGGGCACGCCGATGATGGTGGCCGGCGACGAATTCGGCCGCACCCAGAAGGGCAATAACAATGCATACAATCAGGACAGCGAACTCAGCTGGGTCCATTGGGACGACTGGTCCGAGGAAGACCGCAATCTTCTCGACTTCACTCGCCGTCTGCTCATGCTGCGGCGTGACCATGCGATCTTTCGCCGATCGCGCTTCTTTTCCGGGGCATTGATAGCGGGCAGCGGACTTAAGGACGTGGCTTGGCTCTCTCCGTCGGGCTCGGAAATGAGCGGCGAAGACTGGGGGCGCCATGACCTGCGGTGCTTCGGGATGGAGCTATTCCGTCCCGCCGGCGGCGGTAGCAGTGGCGTAACAACGGTCGGCGCAGCGGTCGAGGGCGAGCATTTCCTGGCCTTGCTGAACGCCGGCCCTCAACGCACCGGCTTCAAACTACCCGACGCCAAGCTCCACGGCCGCTGGCGTGCCGTGTTCGATACCGCCCGCCCAGATCTCGCCGAGGCCGTTGAAACTCACCAAAGTGGGCACAACCTCGATTTGACGGAGCGTTCCTTCGTGCTTCTCCAAGACCGCTAGCAGCACCGGCCACACACGCGCGCTTGGGGACGACAACGCCGGGAGGGAGGAGACGGGAATGACGAACTCGGAAAAGCTCGACCACCTGGCGGACTTGGCGGGGATCGAGCCTTGGTATTGGGACATTTGGGGCCAACGCCACCACGCCTCGGTCACAGCGAAACGCGGGCTTCTCGCGGCACTCGGCCACAAGGTCGAAACCGAGGACGACATTGAGCGCTGTATCGAAGCAATTGCCGACGGACCCTGGCAGCGGCGGTTGCCGCCCGTCGCCGTTGTTCGACACGGCGCGCCGACGGACGTCGTCATCACGACGTCCCCCCGTGATCCGGTCGAGTCACTGCCAGCAACCCTGACAACCGAAGATGGTACAACGCATGCGCTGACCGTGGCGGTCAGGGAGTTGCCCCTGATCGCGTCTAGCAAAATTGGCGATGCCACCCTGGAGCGCCGCCGATTGACCCTGCCCGATGGACTCCCGCTCGGCTATCATACTCTGGAGATGACGCCCGCGGACGACAAGACGGGCGTGCCGGCTCGGATGATGATCATCGTTGTTCCCGCGGCGTGCTGGTTGCCCGATGGCACCGACCGGGAAGCGGCGGGGGAGCACGCCAGCGGCCGCTGGGGAGTTCAAGTCCACCTGTACGCCGTTCGTTCACCTCGGAACTGGGGGATCGGCGATTTTACGGATCTGGCTAAGTTGTCTGAAAGCGCCGCCCGCTTGGGCGCCGCCGTCGTTGGCGTTAACCCCCTGCATGCCCTGTTCCCCAGCGAGCCGGAACGCGCCAGCCCTTACTCGCCCAGCAGCCGGCTTTTCCTCAATCCGCTGTACATCGACCCGGAGGCTTTGCCCGAATTCGCCGCATCGCTGGCCGCAAAACGTCAGATGGCTGAGCTCAAGGACGAACTTGACGCGGCCCGCGCCGCGCGCTTCATCGAGTACCCAGCCGTGAGCCGGATCAAGCACGCAGTGTTGAAAGCGCTTTTTGCCGAGCTGGGTCATGGCAGCGGCCTGACGCCCGAGCGCGCCGCCGCCTTCACCGCCTTCAAGCAAACCCATGGTGATCGCCTGCACAGCTATGCCGTCTATTCGGCTCTGGCCAATAAGTTTGACGGGGCCCCATGGCTTGAGTGGCCGGCTGGTTACGAAACGCCCAACAGCCAAGCCGTGGCCACATTCGTGGCGGCAAACCAGCCTGAGATCGAGTATCACGCCTGGCTCCAATGGATTGCCGACGAACAATACGCCGCAGCGGCCGAGCGCGGCCAAGCCGCAGGACTTGGCATTGGCATCTATGCAGACCTGGCCGTCGGAGTTGATCCCGGCGGGGCCGATGCCTGGTGCGATCAAGCGTCCTACGTGAACGGTACCCGTGTCGGCTGCCCGCCCGATCCGTTCGCCATGCTC
Organism: uncultured Rhodospirillaceae bacterium; assembly: GCA_964619055.1. GTDB lineage: Bacteria > Pseudomonadota > Alphaproteobacteria > Rhodospirillales > Defluviicoccaceae > CAYVUM01. The sequence goes on along the minus strand of CAZUDB010000013.1, from coordinate 19,835 downwards.
GGCCAGGATTGGGGAACACCACCACTGAGCCCCACCGCGCTGGCGGAGCAGGCCTACGAGCCCTTCATTGCGATGCTTCGCGCCAACATGAGCCACGCCGGCGCGCTTCGCATTGACCACGCTATGGGGTTGATGCGCCTTTACTGGATCCCGCCGGACCTGCCGGCGGCGGACGGCGCTTATCTCAACTATCCGTTCGAGGACCTGCTCGGCATCGTGGCTCTGGAAAGCCATCGCCAGCGCTGCCTCGTCGTCGGTGAGGATCTGGGCACGGTGCCCGGAGGCTTTCGTGAGCGCATGGCCGAGGCCAACATTCTGTCCTACCGCGTCCTTTACTTCGAGAAGGACGGAGATCGCTTCAAGCGTCCCGATGAGTATCCGCCGTTGGCTCTGGCGTGTGTCACGACCCATGATCTGGCCACGCTGGCCGGTTTCTGGTCGGGAGAGGACATTCGGTTGCGCAAACGCTTAGAGCTTTATCCGTCCTCTGCTGTGGAGCAGAACGAGTGGGAAGCGCGCACCGTCGACCGTCGGCGGATGCTGGAGGCGATGACCGATGAAGGGTTGCTGTCGGCGAAGCAGGCGCAGGACGTTAACGCCAACGGCACGTTGACGCCCGAGCTTGTGGCAGCTGTCCACGGCTATTTGGCACGCTCACCAGCACAACTGGTCATGGTCCAACTCGATGATATGACCGGTGAGATGGAGCAACTCAACGTCCCCAGCACGATCGATGAATATCCTAATTGGCGTCGCAAACTGTCGCTGGATATCGAGCAGGCGGTCCAAACACCAGCGATGGCCGCCGTGCAAAAAGCGTTTGCCGCCCGTACCGGACCCAGGTCCTGAGCCGACGCAGCAGGGCTTCGCCCACAACTCGACCCGGTCGTACGTGGACCAACGGCTATCGGCCGCTCGCCGGATGACGGAGATCTTCGTGGTGGCCAAGCTCGTGCAGGTAACGCCTCGTTACGTCCGCGAAGATATCCCGGTGCAACCGGTTTTCGTCCTTGAAAAAGGCACGCGCGGCCCGGAAGTCAATCAATACGGTACCGAGAAGATCAAGGGCGCCGTCCAGTTCTTCGCCCTCAAAATAGATCAGGCGTTTTTCCGTGTACTGCGGCGTGTGCAGGATGTGGGAAAAGTACTGCAGAAAAAGATCTTCTTTATGGGCCATATGCGCGCCCATGACGACAACGCGGAGATTCCGCCATTCCTGGCGAGACAGGACGTTCTGTTTGAGCCGGAGAACCCTCTCATGGACCGCATCGATCTGAGCCTTGGCCGCGGCGGCGAACAGCAATTGGATATCGTCGGCCATGTTGCCGGCGAAGTCGTCTAACTCCGCCCCTGAGGTGCTTTCCCGTTTCAGGACAGCATCAAGAAACGAAAGCGACCTCTCATAAATCGTGACAGGACGGGGCAAGTCGCCCCGCTCCACGTAGTCTCGGATATCGAGCGCGGCGCCACAGGACTCGAGGTGCTTGCGATAGGCGGCGACGTTGACCAGCGTATCGCTTGAAAGCGCGGGTGCATCCGCTTCCAACGTCAACAGGCAATAGATCGCCAGGGGCACATGGCCGAGCACCCGCAGCCGCGCGTAGAGGGGTGGTCGGATGCCGGTGATCACCTGAGGTTCGCGATCCCCGTGAAAGAACAGCATATCCTCGCCGTTGATCACGATCAGGGCTGTTTTCTGTTGGTTTTCAGTCAGGTTGCAACGCGTCGCCTCGTAGATTTCGATGAACCGGTTGTTGAGATCTTCGAGCTGTTCCGACGCTGACATAAACCGTTCCCCATTCAGCTGCTAGCGGACCGGATACCGACGCTGCGGTGTGACCGCGAACCGGGCCGCGTGAGGTCGTGGATTTACACGATTTGACTGGGGTCATGGACCAAATCAATGGGCTTGGCACGGTCGATAACGATCGGAACCGGCAACGCCGATATCGAGCAGCCTGTTCAAATACCGCTCACGGCCGCCGTTCGGGAGGGCCTGCGAGCACGCCAGGAGAAGGAACCGTAACGCGGGTTTAGGACGCCGACCGAACCTGCGAACAGTGCGGGCCCCTGACCTGCCGGACGGCCTCTCAAACGTCGAGCAATGGGTCGTCAACCCCAAAGCGAGGTCAATCACGCGTTTGTTGAGGTGCGTCTGAAGGGCCCGTTATCGTGACGGTTTGCCGCTGGCGACCCCAACGGGATTCGAACCCGTGTCGCCACCTTGAAAGGGTGGTGTCCTAGGCCTCTAGACGATGGGGTCTGTAGCGCAACGACGTAACCCGCGCGCTTTCAGAAATCAACCCCGCCCTGTCAGGCCCCATCGCGTCGCCCATTGCGTCGCTCCGCCTCCCGGCCGGCAACCACCGCCGAAAATCCCGCCAAACGGTGACCCGTTTCTCCCTTTGGCACGTGCGAAGGCCGTGCTACCGTTCGCGCATCACGCGCCGAGGGGCATATTCGCAAAGGGGGAAACGGCTCCCAGCTCGCTCGCGCGATCCATGCAACGGATCCCTTAAGGGGATGGGAGGACTCTCCATCATGTTGACCGGTAAGGTTCTGATCGCCCAGGGCGGTGGTCCGACGGCGGTGATCAATGAATCACTCGTCGGCGCTGTCATTGAATCCCGCAAAATCCCGTCCGTCGAGCGGGTCTACGGCGCCTACCACGGCGTGCGCGGCATCGTGAACGAAGACTTCCTGGATTTAACCAAGGAGACCACCCACAACCTGGAAGCGGTCGCGACGACACCGGCGGCGGCGTTGGGATCCACTCGTGACAAGCCCGACGAGAAGTACTGCCAGGATATCTTCAAGGCGCTGCGCGCCCACGAGATCAAAACGTTCTTCTATATCGGCGGCAACGACTCCTCTGACACGCTCCGCATCCTGAGCGAGCAGGCCCGCGTCGCGCGATACGAGCTGCGCTGCGTTCATATTCCGAAGACCATCGACAACGATTTGATGGTCAACGACCACACCCCCGGTTTTCCCTCGGCGGCCCGCTACGTGGCCCTCGCCTTTGCCGGCGCCAACCTGGACAACAAGGCGCTGCCAGGCGTCTACATCGGTGTCGTCATGGGCCGCCACGCCGGTTTCCTAACGTCGGCCGGCGCCCTTGGCCGGCGCCACCGCGATGACGGCCCGCACCTAATCTATCCGCCGGAGCGGGTGTTCTCGCTCGATCAGTTCGTTAGGGACGTCAAGTCGGTCTACGATCGCCTGGGACGCTGCATCGTCGCTGTTTCCGAGGGCATCCATGACGAATCCGGCAAGCCGATCATCACCCAGCTCTCGGCCAACCTTGACCGGGATGCTCACGGCAACGTCCAGCTCTCCGGCACCAGCCAGCTCGGCGATCTGCTCGCAGACCACATCAAGACGAACACAAACATCAGCCGCGTGCGCGCCGACACGCTCGGCTACATGCAGCGCTCCTTCCTCGGCATCGTCTCGGACGTGGACGCCCGTGAAGCCCGAGAGGTCGGCGAAAAGGCGGTCCAATACGCCCACTACGGCGACGAAGAGGGCCGCACCACTGGCTCCGTGACCATCCACCGTACGGGCTTCTACTCGGTCGAATACAAGCTGAGCGAACTGGGCGAAGTGGCCGCCAAAACAAAGGTCATGGCGGACGAATTCCTGGATCAGAGCAAGCCGGACATTACGGATAAGTTTTTAATTTATCTACGTCCGCTGCTTGGGTCCGGCTTCCCCGAATCGGCTGTCCTGCGCATGAACCGAGTGCCGAAGGTCCTGCAGTCCTAGGGCCGGACACTTTCGGGCTATTACGGCGGCGCGGTGGGGAACCCCGCGCCGCTTTCGTACCTGGGTGGTCCTCGGGTCGTCTCAGGCCGGCGCCGGAAACGGCGACGCGACGTCGTCGATGATCAGGCTACCGCGGCCAGTGCGACTGTCCCGACGGAGCCGCCCGGCCAGATGTAAGGGGGCGCCGTCGTGGCGCAGCAGGGCCGCAGCCACCGGCCCGTCGCCGGCGCGAAATGCGATGGCGGGTAGCCTGCCGCCCGTGGCACCGGAGAGCGTGCAGCGCACGTGTCCGCCCTTCAGCGCGGCGACAGCGCCGACGCGGGCGGCACTAACAGCAAAACGCGGCTCCACATTGCCGATGCCAAAAGGCGCCATGCGGGCCACATGGTCGGCCATACCAGCCACATCGGCCGAGACCTTGATGGCGCCGTCCAGAACCAGAAATCGTGACCGCGTGGCATCGGCCACCGCACCATCGAGACGCTCCATCAGAAACGCCTTAAACGCGGAAAGCCCGTCGACGGCAACCGTGAACCCAGCGGCCATGGCATGGCCACCACCCCGCAACAGCAAACCGGCCTCACGCGCCGCGATTACCGCCGCGCCCAAATCGACGCCGGCCACGGAACGGCCGGAACCGACGGCGACGCCGTCCCGAATGGCCAGCACGCAGGCGGGACGCCGGAAACGGTCTACGAGCCGGCTGGCGACGATGCCGACGACGCCAGGATGCCAATCCTCACCGGCGGCGAACATGATCGGGCCGGCCTGCTCCGCGGCCAACGCGCACCGTGCCAGCGCGTCTTTGAGCACCGCAGCCTCGATCGACCTGCGGTCCCGATTGGCCCGATCGAGCCGTCGCGCCAAGTCGATGGCCACGTGCGGGTCGTCGTCCAGGAGCAGGCGTGCGCCCAAGCCTGCCTCACCAACCCGGCCGGCGGCATTGATGCGGGGCCCGAACACAAAGCCCGCGTGCTCGGCGGACGGCGGTTCGTTGAGCCGTGCCACGGCGGCGAGCGCCTTAAGCCCTGCGTTGCCCCACTGGGCCATCACTTTAAACCCTTGCGTGACGAGCGCCCGGTTGATGCCGGTGAGCGGCACCATATCGCAAACGGTGCCAAGAGCGACCAGATCCAGCCATTGCCGCAGGTCGGGCTCACTGCGAGTGGTGTACCAGCCCCGATCCCGCAGGGCACGGTTGGTTGCGATCACCAGCATAAAGGTGACGCCGACGGCGGCAAGTTGGCCCAGGCCGCTGGTGTCATCGGGCCGGTTGGGGTTGATAATGGCGGCGGCCTTGGGCAGACCGTCGTCGACGGCGTGGTGATCGACCACGATGATGTCGAGACCCAAAGCCGCCGCTCGGTCCAAGGCGCCAAAGGCGCTGGCACCGCAATCCACGGTCACAACAAGTGAAGCGCCACTTTTAGCCAAGTGCTCCATGGCAGCCGCCGTCGGCCCATAGCCCTCGGCTAACCGGTCCGGCACGTACAAGCCGGGCTTGCATCCCACGGCCGCCAAGAATCGGCTAAGTACCGCGGCCGAGGTGGCACCATCGGCGTCGTAATCGGCGAACACGGTCACAGGCTCACCGTCCATCACCGCCCCGGCCAGTCGATGTGCAGCCCGGTCCATATCCGTGATAACCGCCGGGTCCGGCAACAACGCCTTCAAGGTCGGGTCCAGGAAGGTCTCCGCCTCACCCAAGCCAACGCCGCGACCGGCGAGCACGCGCCCGACGATTTCCGGCACGGCCAAGCGCTGGGCCAGCGCTTCCGCCAACCGTTCATCAGTTCGCCGCAGAACCCACTGCTGTCCGGTGGCCGACCGATCGACGCCGAGGCACGATTGGTGATTGAGTGGGGCGAGGGGTAACCCGTCCGTTGCTGTGGCCGGCGAGGCTATCATTCACGCTCCTAAGGTCCGCGGGGGCACCTTGCCCCACCGGATCGGCATAGCCACCCTGCCCCCGGCACTCAACAATTAGTGGCAACTGAGTGCGTTTTGTCCATAGCTAGCGGGCCTTGAGTGACGCGGTGTGACGCCGTTCCGGCCGCCGTCACACCGGCTCGATGCGAATCAGGCGTGGTGTCTCGACGCAGGCCGTCAAGGCCGCCATGGCCTCAAGGCTACGGACCATGGCCACTTCCTCGGCATCGTGAGTCGTGATCACCACCGGTACCGGCTCACCCGGAGCGCGGGCGCGCTGGATCACCGCCTCCATGGATACCGCATGGTCCCGTAGGATCGCGGCCATGTCAGCAAACACGCCGGGCGCGTCGACAACCATCAGGCGGACATAGTAGGAGCCGCGATGACGTTGCATGGCGGCAGCCGGCAAACTCCGGAGGTCACGGGCCGGAATGCCGAAAGCCGGTGTCGTACGGCAGGCCGCAATGTCTGCGATGTCGGCGACGACGGCCGACGCGGTGGGTCGCTCGCCGGCGCCACGCCCCTCGTGAACGACGCGATCGACAAAGTCACCGTCCGCAACAACCGCGTTAAACACCCCGTCCACGTGGGCAATAGCCGCCGAAACCGGGACCATGCACGGGTGGACGCGACGCTCGACCCCGTGATCCGTCAGCTGCGCAAGTCCCAGCAGCTTGATGCGATAGCCAAGTTCCTCGGCGAAAGCGATATCTAGTGGCGTGATGTGGCGAATGCCCTCCACATGCACGGTGGCGAAGTCGATTTTGCTGCCGAAAGCAAGAGCCGCCAGGATGGCGAGCTTGTGGGCGGTGTCCACACCGTCCACGTCGAAGCTGGGATCCGCCTCCGCATAACCAAGGTCTTGAGCCTCGGCCAGGACAGCATCGAACTCCCGCTGAGAGGACTGCATGGACGTCAGGATGTAATTGCAGGTGCCATTCAAGATTCCGAAAATCCGGCTGATGCTGTTGCCGGCAAGTCCCTCCCGCAGCGACTTGATGATCGGGATGCCGCCGGCAACGGCTGCCTCATAAGCCAGGGTCACGCCCGCCGCCTCGGCCTTTACGGCGAGTTCGACGCCGTGGTGGGCGATCAGCGCTTTGTTTGCCGTCACCACATGGCGACCGTTCTCGATCGCCGCTTCACTCACGGCTTTGGCAACTCCGCCAGCACCACCGATCAGCTCGACGACTACATCTGCATCGGCTTCGCGCGCCATCGCCAAGCCATCCGTATACCAGGCGATGTCACCGACGGGCACGCCGCGATCGCGGCGGTCCGGGTCCGCCAACGCCGAGAGCATTACCTCGCGTCCCGTGCGGGCGCTTAGCAGGCCAGCGTTGTCATGCAGCAAGCGAAGCACGCCGGTGCCGATGGTTCCGAGACCGGCTATGGCCACCTTAAGAGGTTCAGCCATGGGCGCACCACATCCGCCGGTCATGCGTGGTTTTGATCAAAGACGTCATGATATAGCGGAACCGTTAGCCCACGGCCTCCGGCGTCACCAACAGAGCACCGCCATGCGCCTGAACATCGGCGGCCAGTGGCCGATTGTGATGGCGGGCAAAGAAGGACTTGATGTTGCGCGTGGCCTGACGAATGCGGTGAACGTTTTCCACCAGCGCGAAGCGCACGTGGTCGTCGCCATGCTCACCAAAGCCGATCCCCGGGCTCACGGCAACCTTGGCTTCGGACATGAGCATCTTGGAAAACTCCAACGACCCCCGGTCGCGGAATTCGGGCGGGATCGGAGCCCAGGCGAACATCGTCGCCGGCGGCAGCGCAACCTCCCAACCGGCCGCATTGAGTCCTTCGATCAGCACATCACGGCGGCGGCGATAATGCTCACGCGTCTCGACCACACAGTCCTGAGGTCCGTTCAGAGCGGCCGTCGCGGCCACCTGGATCGGAGTAAACGCGCCGTAGTCCACGTAGCTCTTCACCCGGGCCAACGCCGCACAGAGCGTCGCATTGCCGCACGCGAAACCGATCCGCCAACCGGGCATGGAATAGGTTTTGCTCATGGAGCTGAACTCGACCGCGATCTCGCGCGCCTTCGGAATCTGCAGGATCGAGGGCGGCGGTCCGCCCTCGAAATAGATCTCCGCGTAGGCGATGTCGGAGAGGATGAAGATCTGATGGTGAAGACAGAAGTCGACCACCTCCTCGTAGAAGTCTAAGCTCGCGATCGCCGTCGTCGGGTTGTTGGGATAGTTGAGTACCACCGCCGTCGGCTTCGGCACGCTGTGCTTAACTGCTCGGTCGAGCGCCTCGATGAACGATTGATCAGGAACGATCGGAATGTTGCGCACGGCGGCACCGGCGATGATGAATCCGAATTGATGGATGGGATAGCTCGGGTTGGGTGACAGGATCACGTCGCCCGGGCTCGTGATTGCATTGGCCAGGTTGGCGAGCCCTTCCTTGGAGCCGATGGTTACCACCGCTTCGCGATCGGGATCGATGTCAACCCCGAAGCGGCGCGCATAGTAGCCGGCAATGGCCCGGCGCAATCCCTTAATTCCGCGCGATTCCGAGTACCGATGCGTTCGCGGGTCCTGAACTGTCTCCGCTAGCTTGTCGACGATGTGGCGAGGCGTCGGAAAATCCGGATTGCCCATGCCGAAGTCAATGATGTCATCGCCGGCAGCTCGGGCGCGCGCTTTCATCGCATTGACTTCAGCGAACACGTACGGCGGCAACCGGCGAATGGCATGAAAATCGGCAATCATGACCCTGTCCTTGACGACACCTCGATGTGCTGCGACCGAACCGGCGGATCCACCTACTCGGTGGGGAACTTACGAACGGGCAGCCTCACTCATAAAGTCCTACCGGAAAACAGGTGTTAGGAGAAGGCCGAAGGAAATGGCGAAGGAAATGCCAGGCGACAAGCCCGTGCCCGTCATAACCGAGACGTGACGTTCGGCGGTCCCGATTCCAGGTAAATCTCGACGCGAGCATTGGTTGCCGACGCAACGCCGGCCTCGGCAACAGCAATGGCCGTCGCCGGCACACCTAAGCCGCGCAACACGTCGGCCACGACCCGGGCGCGTTGCTTTGGTATCTGCCGCTCCGAATCAGCGCCCCTGCGCTCTGCCGCGCTGCCATAACCGACGATGCGGATCACGCCACCTTGCTGGCGATGAATCGCCGCCACATTGCGCAGGATATCGCCCTCCCGCCCGCCGAGGGCTGTCGATCCGGCCGCGAACTGCAGTGTTGCGAGCCGAAGTTCGCGACGGGCGCTTTCGGCGCCAGCGTCGCTGTCAGGCGCTGCGGCAGCAACCGCCGGTGCGGTCGCGCCGCGTCCGGGCGTGGACTGCCGGAGGCTTGCGGCATATTCCGTGCGAACGCGGCCGCTCAGATCATCCGTTGGTGCGGGACCAACCGTTTGCGCCGGCGTCGCTGGTGCGTTGGATGGTGGTGCAGAAGCCGATGGCGGCGATGCCGGCGTTTGTGGCGCCTCGGGCTCGGCATCAGGCAGCGGGGGTGCGCCTGTGGGAAAGCCAACTGGCGCCGGCTGCGCGACCGGCGTGGCTGCGGGCGCCGCGGGCCTCGGCGTTGGCGTTTGGCGGGAAGCCGTTGAGCCAATCGATGGCCGGGTTGGCACAAGCGGCGCCGCGACGATCGGCGGCGGCGCGATTCGAGCCTGTCCTTCGATCGTGCCCTGAAGCGGCATCCGCTCGGTCGAGTAGACCCGCGCCCGATCGGCGATTAGGCCTTGCTCAAGTTGAGCGCGCTGCGCTGGCGTCCGCGTCTCGGGCCGCATGGGAACCGTATCCAAAGTCGGAAATGGCTCGTTTGATCCGGGAACGACCGCTGGTGGTGTGTAGATGCTGTTCTCTTCCGTTGGCTTGGGCGCACCCGTAACCCGTGGCGCGTCATCGGGCGCCACGGGTTCATCCGCCAACGAGTCCTCGGCACTGCGATACCACTCAACCGGGTTATAGTCGTCGGGCACGGTGGAGCAGCCTGCAACGGTCAAGCCGAGGATGGCAATCAGCGCTAGGAAACGTGGCATGTCGTCAATTTGCATCGGGCCAAATCACTTACGTCCGACATCGGTAACATAAGGATGATGGTTTTCGCGCTTCAAGATCGACACCTGAGGTTATGCGGCTGCAGGGAACCGCTCATCAGGTCCCGCTGAGACCAGCGCCGCCCCCCTCGCCGCTTTCAGTTGCTGTGCTACCGGCGCTACCTGCACGGGCCACGTCCGGCGACAAGGTGTCGAGAAGCAGTGCGGCGGCGCCGTAAGGGTCCAAGTCGCCAGCCAGAGTCCGGTTGAGGAGGGCGTCCAAGGTGGCGCGTCGACGGCCCTGCATCTCATCGCGAACGATGTCCTCCGCGGCCTTGACAATCCGCATCTCCGCAATCCTGCGGCGACGCGAGGCGATTTCGCCCGTGGTCTGGAGATGCTGCCGATGTTCGGCCACGGTCGTGGCAAGCGCGTCGATCCCGTCTTGGGCTTGTGCGCTCGTGGCAATGACCGGGGTAGCCCAGGTGGTGTCTCCCCGGCCGAGGCTGCCCAAGCTCAACATGCCCTTCAGGTCGACGACCGTCTTGTGGGCGTCCGGGCGATCACATTTGCTGACGACGTGAATGTCCGCAATCTCAAGGACCCCGGCCTTGATCGCCTGGATCTCATCGCCAAGGCCGGGCGCGGAGACGACAACAATCGTATGCGCCGCCTGCACCACGTCCACTTCGTCTTGGCCGACGCCGACGGTCTCAATCAAGATCGCATCATAGCCGGCGGCATCCAGAACGTCGGCCACATCCAGCGTTGCGCGGGAAAGGCCCCCGAGTGCGCCCCGGGTCGCCATGCTGCGAATGAAGACCCCAGGGTCGCCGGACAGCTCGTTCATGCGAATGCGATCGCCCAGAATGGCGCCGCCGGAAAATGGGCTCGACGGGTCAATGGCAATGATTCCGACGGTCCGTCCACTGTCACGAATCCGCTGGGCAAGGGCGCGAACGAGGGTCGACTTTCCGGCACCGGGAACGCCCGTGATACCGATCAGGTGAGCCCGACCGGCGTGGCGGTGGATCTCGGCCACAAGCCGGCGACTGCCGATCGCGGTTGACTCGGCAACGGCCATGGCCCGCGCCACGGCCCGGCGCTGTCCGGACAACACCGCCGCAATGAGAGGGTCCTTGCCGAACCCATCGGCTGCCCCGGGGGAGGGCCCCGCGCCGGCCGCAACGCTAGTCGTTTCAGTCATCGGCACACGTCATCGATGTATTCGCGAGCTAGACGGACGTAATGCGGCGCCGTCGAGGCCAAATCCTCTACTTCCTGTGCTGGGATGTCACGAAGATACTTGGCGGGCGAGCCAGCCCATAACTGCCCCGCGCCGACACGTTTACCCGGCGTGATGAGGGCGCCTGCGGCAACCATGGCGCCACGCTCGACAACGGCACCGTCCATGATCGTCGCTTGCATGCCGATGAACGCGTTGTCCTCGATCGTGCAGGCATGGATCAGGGCCATATGGCCGATCGTGACATCGGACCCGATGAAGGTGCCATATTTAGCGCGGTTGACATGGACAACGGTGCCGTCCTGGATATTCGTGCGCTCCCCGACCCGGATGATGTTGACATCGCCGCGAAGCACGCAGCCGAACCAGATATTGGTGTCGGCGCCTATCTCAACATCGCCGATCAGGACAGCCGTGGGTGCGATGAAGACACCCTCTCCCACCTTCGGCGTAATGCCACGGTAAACCAGGATCGTCCCGCTCATCGATCTTGTCGCATCCTTCGTCGTTAGCATCGCCTCCGCTCCATGCATGCTCGGGGTCATTACTTGATCAAGCCTATGAGGTCTTTAAATATCGGCGTCGCCGCGCGCTCCATCCATTCAAACACGACCATTTCCGTCGTGACGATATGGGCGCCGGCATCACTCAGGCGGTGTAAAGCTGCAGCGTGATTGTCAGCCGTACGCGATGAGATGGCGTCGGCCACCACAAACACATCCTGGCCGTGGCTCAAGAGGTCCAGCGCCGTCTGCAATACACAGACATGGGCCTCGATGCCCACCACGACAGCCTGGTCCCGCTGCAAGGCATGGAACCGCTCGCTCCAGGCCGCTTCACGAAGGCATGAGAATGCGGTCTTAGTGACAACACGGTCCTGCGTCACCAAGTCGGCCAAAGTTTCCACGGTATGGCCGATGCCGCGTGGGTATTGTTCGGAAACCAGAACCGGCACCGCCATCCGGTTCGCCGCTGTCAGCAGAGTGCGGGTGTTGGCGATCAGCACATCGGGATTAGCGACGACTGGCAACAGCCGATCCTGGATATCGACGACAAGAAGGGCGGCAGAGTTTGAGTCGATCAGCATCGTTGGCGACCCATACGCGCATCCGTGGCAACAGCGTGCCTGCGCCAGCATTTCGTTCGATAGGCATGGCGGTTGCCCATCCTTGCCTCCATCTCTCCTAGCGAATGCAGCATCGAAACCGAGCGTCCTTACGCAATCAATTGCCAGCTTCCCGCGGGTGTCGGACCGTAAACCATGTACCCGATGGCGGCAAAGGTTCGTGCGGCGCCGCCAACACAGCCCGACGAAACAATGTTATGCAACCTCCCGTGGATGTTGACAGTGCGGATATAAAGACGAATACTCCTGCTCCTTTTGGTAGCGGTTGAAGCGACCTTACTTTTCCCATGATGGTTTGCCATTGATGAATTTCGCTGATCTGGGATTGAGCGAAGGCGTTCTTAGCGCCATTGCTGACCTGGGCTATTCGGTCCCGACACCTATTCAGGCTCAAGCTATCCCATATGCCCTGATGGGAAGGGATGTTCTTGGTTGCGCCCAGACCGGCACAGGAAAAACCGCAAGCTTCACATTGCCGATGATTGACATTCTGGCCGCCGGACGGGCCAAGGCCAGGATGCCCCGCTCCTTGATTTTGGAGCCCACGCGAGAGCTGGCCGCACAGGTAGCGGAGAGCTTTGACAACTACGGGCGTCACGCTGGGCTGACCAAGGCACTACTGATCGGCGGTGAGTCCATGGGCGACCAGATTAAGGTTCTGGAGCGGGGCGTAGACGTGCTGATCGCAACGCCGGGCCGGCTGCTCGACGTTTTCGATCGGGGCCACCTGCTGATGAACGATGTGCGGATTCTCGTCATTGACGAGGCTGACCGCATGCTGGACATGGGCTTCATTCCGGACGTGGAACGGATCGCCTCGCTGGTATCGCGCATGCGTCAAACGCTGCTATTCTCTGCGACCATGCCCGCGGAAATTCGCCGGTTGGCCGATGCGTTTCTGCAAAATCCCAGGGAAATCAGCGTTGCCCCGCCATCGACACCGGCGGAAACCGTGACTCAGGGCCTTATCGTCGTTAGCCCTGACGGCATCGGGAGTGCCAGCCTTCAGAAGGCAAAGCGCGCCGCTCTCCGGCTGCTGCTCAAGTCCAACGACTGCCGCAACGGCTTGATTTTCTGCAATCGTAAGCGTGATGTCGGTGTCTTACAGCGATCCCTGGCGCGGCACGGCTTCGACGCCGCCATGCTACACGGCGATCTTGCCCAATCTGCGCGAACTGACGTTCTTGGCCGGTTCAAGCGCGGCGCGGTGCCCTTCCTGGTCTGCTCCGATGTGGCAGCCCGCGGACTCGATATCGCCGGTGTTGAGTACGTGTTTAATTTCGATGTGCCGACCAGTGCGGAAGATTACGTCCATCGCATCGGGCGCACCGGGCGTGCGGGCCGAAGCGGAACCGCGTTCACTATCGCCGTCGGAGAGGATGGCAAATACGTCCAGGGGATCGAGAAGCTGATCGGCCGACCGTTACCGCGGATCCATGTGGACGGCATTGAGGCGGGCGAACTGACCGTGCGTGGACGGCGCGGCCGCCGTCGCGGTGGCTCGACAGTCTCCGACACGGCACCGGCCGTCAGGCCCGAGGTCGCCAATCCTCCGGCCGCTTGCTCCCGCGAAACGCCGCCGCCGCGTGAGCCGAAACGCCGCGACCGGCATGAGCCCCGTGCGCCATACGCCTTCGACTCTCCGCCGGCAACGCCAATCCGGGAGCGCAACCGGCCAGAGGTGGACGACAGCCCGGTCCTTGGTATGGGCGACCACACACCCGCCTTCCTGTTGCGCGAGCCCAAGCCGCTCCGGGTCCGAAGCAAGGCCCAAGCCTGATCCGCGCGTTCCGACGCCGGTGCCAGAGCGCCGAGGGACATGCCCATGCAGACCATCTTCGTTCAGGTCAAATGTCAGCTCGGTCAAGCCTACGCGGTCGCCGAAGCGGCCGTTGAGGAGGCTCCCGGCGTGTCGGAGGTGTACTCCATCTCCGGGCAATACGATTTGATGCTGAAATGCTATCTCAATGACGGGGCTGACATCGGCCATTACGTCACGGAGCAGATCCAAACCCTCCCCGGTGTTGCCGACACCTTCACGATCATCGCGTTTAAGGCATTCGCCTAAGGCTGGACCGATCCACTCGAGCGTGCTGCGCCGCAATTGTCCAGTTTCTCCTCAAGAAACTCGATCACGCGATCCGGCAAACCAAAATCGCCCAGGTCGATATGTCCAGCGCCGTCGGGCCACCAGCCCACCTTGGGCTCTTCAGCCGCGTCGAACACCCGCATTCCCAGGCGTTGCGGGGTGATGTAATCGCTGTCGCCGTGTGCCACAAACAGGGGCGCTTCGATGCCCCCGATTTTCGCTACGTTGTCGAACCGGTCCCGCACCAACCATCGCCCCGGCACCAAACGGTAATGCTCGGCCGCCATATCGGGAACTGAAGAGAACGGCGCCTCGAGGACGACCGCACCCACCGGTGCACCAAGGCCGGCCTGCTCTAGCGCCATTTGAACGGCAACACCACCGCCCAAAGACTCGCCGTAAAGCACCGTCCCATCAGGCGCGATTCCCTGGCCGGCCACAAAGGCCAAGGCGGCGCGACCGTCGGCGTAAAGGCCGGTCTCGGTCGGACGGCCCGGATTGCCGCCGTAGCCACGATAGTCCACCAGCAACATGCCGTAGCCCGCATTCATATAGGGTCGGACCCGGTCCGGCCGATGACCGATGTTGCCGGCATTGCCGTGGAAGAAAATGATCGTTGCCCGCTCGCCCTCCGGTGGACGCCACCACGCATTGAGCACGAGGCCGTCAGCGGTTGTCAATGTCACTTCTCTCATGTCGGCGGCGCCGGCACTGACACGGTCGGGGGGGTCGGTCGACGGCAGATAAATCAGTCGGCGCTGAAACAGATACAGGCCTGCCACGATGATCGCGTAGCCCAGGACCACGACCCCGAGGACGGCCTTCCAGGTCGCCATCGTCGCTTAGCCCTTGTTGCCGCTGGATCGGTTCGATGCCCTTGGATCGAGTGCGGCCCATTCATCCTCGGTCAGCGCGCTGGCAAAGTTGAACTGCCCCGCTCCAGCGAGCCATTCGCCACCATCGATGGTCACGACCTCGCCGTTGAGATAACCGGCTGACGGCGACAGCATGTAGGCCACGAGATCCACGAACTCCTGGTGCGTACCGGCACGCCCGAGCGGATTGCGGGTTTCGAACTGTTCGGCGAGGTCGGCGCGCGGAACCAGGCGTGACCATGCGCCCTCGGTCGGGAAGGGTCCCGGCGCGATGGCGTTGAGGCGAATACCCTTCGACCCCCATTCCACCGCGAGGGACCGGGTCATGGCCAATACAGCAGCTTTGCCGAGAGCCGACGGCAATACATAAGCCGATCCGGTCCAGGCGTAGGTGGTGATGATGGACAGCACATGGCCGGGGCGCCCGTCGGCAATCCAGCGCCGGCCGCAAGCCAGGGTCATGTAGGTCGTGCCGTGCAGAACGATGGCGAGCACGGCATCGACAGCTCGATGAGATAACGTTTCCGAGCGTGCTAGGAAATTACCGGCGGCGTTGTTGATAAGACAGTCGATCGGGCCATCGTCGAAGACCTCCCCGACCACCCGCTCCACGGCCTCGGGATCGCGAATGTCGAGTTGGCGCCACGTTAGGGAGCGGCCTTCCTGCACGCAGCCGGCCAAGTCCGCACAGGTGCTGGCAAGCACGTCGGCGCGGCGTCCGCAGATAATGACCGTGGCACCCAGTGCGACGAGCCGCGCCGCCGTCGCCCGCCCGAGGCCGGTGCCACCACCGGTGATGAGAACGCGCCGATCGGTGAGCAGGTGAGGCACAAACATGCAGGCAGGACCTTCGTAACCGAAGTTCTTTTTTGGCAGGCTTCGTCGGCAATGGCCAGAAGCTTCCACCTGGGAATTTGGGTTTAGCGCCCCCGGTCCGCGGGCACCTGTTCTCCCGAGGGCTTGCGAGAAATTCTGTGGGGT
Organism: uncultured Rhodospirillaceae bacterium; assembly: GCA_964619055.1. Classification (GTDB taxonomy): domain Bacteria; phylum Pseudomonadota; class Alphaproteobacteria; order Rhodospirillales; family Defluviicoccaceae; genus CAYVUM01. The sequence continues at coordinate 3,797 of CAZUDB010000013.1, read as the reverse complement.
TGTGCGCGGCAAATTCGCCGCCGGACCGAAGCGTCAGTAGCGGCTGGGGTGGACGCTTTCGATGATAAAGCCGTCTTCTGGTGGGAAACGCTCGGCGATCAGGTCTCGTGCTTCGCGCTCACAGCGTGCCACAACGTTACGCCTTTGGGTTCGGGCCCAACGCTCGTCATAGAATTGGTGGCGACGATTCGAACTGACCAACTGACGCACTAATTGATTATGAATCTCAACCTCGAAAACCCGATGTCCGTTTGCCGGCAAGTGAAGCATCACCACGTTCTTCGATCTTAAAAGCACGCTTTCTACGTTGCGAGCACCATGAAAGCGATCTAGGCAACAGGACAGTAAGATCCTGATCACCTCTTAAAATTAATTAAACCATTAAACATAAGCGTGAACAAAGATGTTTTTTTTACAGGCGCGCAACCACGCAATATTGTGCGTCGCAACAATTTGTGTTGCATTGCAAAAACAATCCAAATGTACCCCAAACCGTCTACGAACACTTACAGATAATGGCCAGCCTGACCAGACTGGTTTGTTGGGCTGTTGAGCGGAGTCTCCAAGCCAGTCGCGCGATCGACGGCGACGACGCCCAAGAGGCTTTCCCCAACGCGTGCGCGGCATCACGCCCCGATATTGGTGCCGATCACGGTAACCTCGACGGTTCGCCGGCGCCGCCGGTTGTCGTGGTTGATAAGAATGACCTGCTGCCAAGTGCCAAGCGACAGGCGACGGTCGCGCACTGGAATCACGACCGAAGGGCCGAGCAAAGCCGCCTGAACGTGGCTATGGCCATTACCGTCGTGCCAGGTCATTTCGTGGGCATAGACCGCGTCGGGCGGGGCAAGCCGGCGAATCGCCTCTTTCAAGTCTTGAACGGCCCCGGGTTCATACTCGATGGTGGTGATCGAGCCGGTGGAGCCGATGGCTGTAACTTGGGCGCTGCCCATGCCGACGCCGGCCTCGGACACGATGCGGGCAATGGTCTGCGTCACATCCGCGATCTCCGGTCCCATCGCCATCTCCACCTCAAACCTACCACCGTATACAATCGCCGCCATGGTCCTCACCGTCCTCCCAAATCTGATTGACGACGTACAGAATACCATGGTGCCGGGAACCACCGTGTCTGCAATGGCCACTGGACCGCGATTCGTAACCGTCTGTTTCTGGTAGAGATCCCGCCCAATCCAAGGAAGCGTTGGAATTGGCCTGAGGACTAGGCTGTCACACGCGATCTGTGCTAGACATCGCCGACCTTGCGAAGACCTGTGTCCTTCAGTCTTCTCCTCGCGCTCTTGACGTAAAATCGTCCCGCCGACGTCCCGCCGCCCACCGCTCGAACCTCAGGCACCCCGATGTCCGTCGTTACCCGTTTCGCGCCTTCGCCCACCGGCTTCCTCCATATCGGCGGGGCACGAACGGCACTGTTCAACTGGCTGTTCGCCCGCCATCACGGTGGCCAGTTTTTGTTGCGGATCGAGGATACCGATCGGGCTCGCTCGACGCCTGACGCGGTGGCAGCCATCATCGATGGCCTGACTTGGCTAGACCTGCCATGGGACGGAGACGCGGTGTCACAGTTCGCGCGAGCCGATCGTCACGCCGCCGTCGCCCACCAGTTGCTCGCCGCCGGCCACGCATATCGATGCTGGGCCAGCCCTGAAGAGTTGACCGAGATGCGCGAACAGGCTCGAGCGGAGGGCCGGCCAATGCGCTACGATGGCCGCTGGCGTGATCGCGATCACTCCGAAGCGCCGGCCGGCGTCGACCCGGTAATCCGCCTAAAAGCTCCGCAAACGGGCGAGACCACCATCACGGACGCGGTCCAGGGCTCCGTCACCGTCGCAAACGATCAGTTGGACGATATGGTCCTTTTGCGCGCCGACGGCACACCGACATACATGTTGGCCGTGGTCGTGGATGATCACGACATGGCCGTGACTCATGTGATCCGTGGTGACGATCATCTTACGAACGCATTCCGTCAGTTCCAGCTCTATAAGGCCCTGGGCTGGCAGGCCCCGGTGTTCGCCCACGTACCGCTGATCCACGGGTCCGATGGCGCGAAGATGTCGAAGCGGCATGGTGCGCTCGGTGTTGATACCTACCGTGACGACGGCTTCCTGCCGGAGGCCATGTGCAACTACCTGCTCCGGCTCGGGTGGAGCCACGGCGACGACGAGATCATCGGCCGCGACCAAGCCGTCGCTTGGTTCGATCTGGGAGCGATCGGCCGCTCTCCGGCCCGGTTTGATCGGACGAAGCTGGAGAGTGTCAACACCCACTACCTCCGGGCCGCCGACGACGACCGCCTGGCGGATGAGGTCCTGTCACGTTTATTGGCCACGGAGGCGGCAGCCCTCAGTCCCGATGCTCCGACCAGGCTGAGGCTTGGCATGACGGGCCTTAAGGAGCGTGCAAAGACACTTGTGGACCTGACAAACAGTGCACGGTTTTATTGTTGTGCCCGGCCGATCCCCCTGGATGCTAAGGCCCGATCCGCGCTCCAGGCCAACGGTACCGATTTGCTGCTCAGGGATTTGACCAATGCCCTGTCGACCCTTACTGATTGGACAGTGACAACGGTGGAGGCTCAGGTCAGGGGGTTTTTGGCGACGCAGGACAACGATCGGGTCACCCTTCGCGCCGTGGCTCAGCCGCTTCGGGCTGCCATCACTGGATCGGTTGTTTCACCACCCATATTTGAGGTTATGGCCGTGCTTGGACGTGACGAGACGCTTGGCCGACTTAATGATGTGTTCAGGACCAGCGACCGCGCACAAGACACTTGTATCGATGATCGCGAAATAGGCTGAGCCGGTGGGCCGCTCAGTCCAGCGCCCAGGATGGGGAAGTTTGGCTCGATGAAATCAAACACAAATCGTACCGTTACCCTCACCGACAATACGACGGGCAAACAGTATGAAATGCCCATATTGTCGGGCAGCACCGGTCCTGACGTGATCGATGTGCGCAAGCTTTACGCCGACACCGGGTATTTCACTTTCGACCCGGGCTACACCTCAACGGGCAGCTGCGAATCCGCAATAACCTTCATTGATGGTGATGAGGGTGTTTTGCTTTATCGCGGCTATGCGATCGATGAGTTGGCGGAACACGCCGATCACATGGAAATTTGCTACCTGCTGCTGTACGGCGACCTGCCCACGGCCGACCAAAAGCGCAAGTTCGAGCATGATATTACGTACCACACCATGCTCCACGAACAGATGCATCGCTTCTACGAGGGTTTCCGGCGCGACTCTCATCCGATGGCCGTGATGGTCGGCGTGGTGGGCGCCCTGTCGGCGTTCTACCACGACTCGACCGACATCACGAACCCCCGGCATCGCATGGTGGCCTCCTATCGGCTGATCGCCAAAATGCCGACGATCGCTGCGTGGGCCTTTAAGTACTCCATCGGTCAGCCATTGATGTATCCGCGTAACGAGTTGAAATACGCGGAAAACTTCCTGCATATGCTGTACGCCAACCCGTGCGAGCCTCATCTTGTCAATCCGGTGCTGGCGCGCGCCATGGATCGCATCCTGATTCTGCATGCCGACCACGAGCAGAACGCCTCCACCTCAACTGTGCGGCTAGCCGGGTCATCGGGCGCCAACCCGTTTGCCTGTATCGCCGCCGGCATCGCCTCGCTTTGGGGACCGGCCCATGGCGGCGCCAACGAAGCAGTTTTGAAGATGCTGGAGCAGATCGGGGATGTGAGCCGCGTTGGCGAGTACATCAAACGCGCTAAGGACCCCGATGATTCCTTCCGGCTCATGGGCTTC
>CAZUDB010000012.1:0-64642 GCA_964619055.1 uncultured Rhodospirillaceae bacterium | reverse complement strand
TAGAACGCCCGGTCCTCAATCCAGAGCCTTTGGTGTCGCTAACCACCGCACCGGCTATCCGGCGATACGATCCCATGTCTCCGACAGCGATTGTGTTCGGCGAGGGGCGGTATCGGGAAGCGAGCATTCTTCCCCTCGTTGTTCTGACGGTTTACCCGTATAATCGCCTTCAGCGATGTGGGGTTTTTGCGCCCGGGCGTTCGCTGGCTGGGGAGTTGGTCAAATGGCGTATGTCCGATTTTGTTTTCTGCTTCTTCTTGCGTTCGTGACGGCCGAAGCCGCCGCTTCGTCAAAGACATTTCCGCCCCCCGGCCTCGATGCCGCTGCCCGCGCCTACCAAGCGGAGATTTTGGGCAAAGCGCCGCCCCAACCGGATCCACTCGGCGCCGCGGCGGCACTGGACGAGGCGACGCAGGCGCTGGCTGCCAGCCGCCGCGATGAAGCCGTTGCCGCCCTGGAGCAGGGGGTGCAGTTGAGCCCGGCGGAAGCCCGTAGCGCACTATGGCTCCGCATTGCGGAGACTTGGATACTGGGTTCGGCCCCGAACACCGACCGCGCGCTGGAGGCAAGCTGGCTCGCTTACGCATCCGCTCGTAAAGACGAGGATCGCCACGCCGCACTGTGGCGCATCGCCGATCTGTTCGAAAACAATCTGCAGAAGCCGAGATTTGCCTTCGCAGCCTTGAAGAGGATTGCCCAAGAGCGGCCGGTCTATCCTGGTCTCGCGGCCCGTCTGACCGCGTTGCAGTGGACAATCGGACTGGAGGTGGAGAGGGTCACTGTCGATGCGCAAAGCGATCAGCCGCGGCTCTGCATCCGTTTCTCCAACCCGATCCGGAGCGCCGAGCGCACCCGCTATGAGGATTATGTCCAAATCGAGCCCGTCGTCGACCTGGTTGCCGACGCCTCCGAAGAGACCCTTTGTCTCTCCGGCGTCCGCCACGGCACCCGCTACGAGTTGGTTCTTCGCGAGGGCCTCCCTGGCCGCGACGGGCTTATTCTTCGCGAACCCCATCGCCAGGAGGTCAATGTCTCCAACCGGCCGCCCCTTGTGGCGTTTCGCGGTGACGCGTTCATCCTGCCGCGAAGCGGACCCCAGGGGGTCCCGCTTTCGACGGTCAACATCGCCGCGGTCGAGATTAAGGTCTACAGAGTCCGCGATCGAAACCTCGCCCCACAGCTCCTCATTCGCAGCCGCCTGTTTAACCAGCTGACCGCCCGGGACGGCCGGAGCCTTGCTCGTGACGAGGGTGAGCAGGTTTGGAAGGGAACGATCGATGTGGCGGATCGGCTCAACGAAACCGTCACGACCGCACTGCCGGTGGACCAGATGCTGGGGACCGATCGCCAGCCCGGGGTCTATGCGATGACGGCGAGCGCCATTGGCCTGCCGCCCCAAGTGGTGCCTTGGCGGCTGGCGACGCAATGGCTGGTGGTGACGGATGTGGCGCTGACGGCGATGCAGGGAGCCGACGGACTCCACGTGTTTGCCCGGGCGCTCTCCACCGCCAAACCGGTTGCCGGATTGACCATCGCCGCGATCGCGCGGAACAACACTGAACTGGCGCGAGTCGAGACCGACCAAGATGGCCGTGCCCACTTTGATCGCAGCGTCGCCGGCCTGACGGGCGGGCAGACACCGGCACTGGTCCTCGCCTATGGTGCCGATGGTGACTTCGCTCTGCTTGACCTGACCAAGCCGGCCTTCGATCTCTCAGATCGCGGAGTCGCCGGTCGGGCAATGCCGGGGCCCCTCGATGCCTTTCTTTACACCGACCGGGGTGTATACCGACCCGGTGCGACGGTCCATGTCACCGCGCTGCTGCGGGACGATCACGGAAGAGCCGTCGAGAACTTTCCGCTGACCCTGAAAGTGCGCCGCCCCAATGGCACGGTGGCGTCCTCCGCCGTCGCGACGTCGGTCGCCCCCGGGGCACACGTCCTCCCACTGACGCTTACCGCCACGGCCCCGCTCGGCTCCTGGACAGTCGAGGCCCTCGGTGATCCGGAGGCGGCGCCGGTCGGCCGGCTAACCTTCCAAGTGGATGAGTTCATCCCCGAACGGCTCGCTGTCGACGTCACTGGGTCGGCCCCGGCGATCACGGCCGGACAGCCATTCGGGCTCACCATCGCCAGTCGATACCTTTACGGGGCGCCGGCCGCCGGTCTCGATGGCACCGCCCGCGTCCAGTTGGAAGCGAATCCAAATCCCTATCCCGCCTTCGCCGGCTACCGATTTGGCCTAGTCCAGGAGACGCTGACAGCCCGCGCTCAGGACCTGAGCGTACCGGCCACCGATGCTCTCGGTGTCGCCAACGTGCCGGTCGCGCTGCCCGTGATCCCCGACACGACCCGACCGCTGAAAGCCCGGTTCGAGGTCGCCGTTCAGGAGCCGGGCGGCCGGCCGACGCGGCAGACCCTGACGGTCCCCGTGCGTCACCAACCGTTCGCCATCGGACTCAAACCGCTGTTTGGCGACAATCGGGTCGGTGAAGGGCAGGATGCGGCTTTCGATGTGATTGCGCTTACACCTGAAGGCATAGCGACTGACCGCAACGACCTCGTCGCCGAGCTGTTCGAGGAGGAGTACACTTATCAGTGGTTCATTCGCGACGGCCGTTATGCCTATCGCACGACCGTGCGCAGCGTCAGCCGTCGTCGCGACGACCTTGCCTTGTCGGCCCCCGAACCCGAACGCCTTCGCTTCGATGGGCTGGATTGGGGGCGCTATCGCTTGGAGATCAGCGACCCGGCAACGGGTGTCGCAACCTCGGAGCGCTTCAGCGTCGGCTGGCAGGTGGCTTCGGCCGCCAGTGACGCCCCAGACAAGCTCGAGTTGTCCGCCGATCGGGAATTCTACCGCACCGGAGAGACGGCGCGTCTCAGACTGAACCCGCCCTTCGCCGGCGAAGCGCTCATAACGGTGGCAACCGACCGGCTCGTTGCCATTCGCACCGTCAGCGTGCCTGCCGATGGGAAAGTTGTTACGCTTCCTGTCACCGACGAGTGGGGGATGGGCGCCTATGTGACCGCCACCATCTACCGTCCGCCGCACAGCGATGACGGCACGCCCGCGCCGGTGCGGGCTCTCGGGCTGCAGTGGGTCGGAGTCGACCCTGCGGAGCGGACGCTTTCGGTCAGCCTGCCAAATCTGCCAACGGTTCGGCCACGCCAGACCGTCGAAATCCCCGTAGAGGTCAAAATGGCGGGTGGCGCCGCGCCGGAACGGGCGTGGGTCACACTGGCTGCCGTTGACGAGGGCATTCTCCAACTCACGCGGTTCGCCTCACCGGATCCAGGGCGTCACTTCTTGGGCCGCCGAACGCTCGGTGTCGACGTCCGAGACACCTATGGTCGACTGATCGCGGGACTGTCCGGACCGATGGCAACGATCCGCAGCGGGGGCGACGGCAGTCTCGCCGCGGGTCTACCCGACGTGCCGGTGACAATCGTTTCGCTGTTTCACGGCCCGGTTCCGGTCAATGCCGATGGCATTGCCCGGATCCCGATCGATATCCCCGACTTCAATGGCGAACTGCGGTTGATGGCCGTGGCCTTCGACGAGCGCCGCGTGGGGAGCGGCGCCAGCAGCCTCACCGTGCGTGACCCGGTGGTTGTCGAAATGACGACTCCGCGGTTCCTTGCCCCAGGTGATCGCAGCCAACTCACGTTGTCGATCCATAACGTCGAGGGCGAGCCGGGCGATTACGCTGTGGAGGTGACGCCTGACGGCGGCGTGACGATGGATCCGGGTGCGGCGCGCCAGTCTGTGGCTCTTGCTCAAGATGGCCGCACCGAGGTGATCCTGCCGCTCCGTGGTAACACCGCCGGCCGAGGCCGAGTAACCGTTGCGGTGACCGGGCCGAGTGGCTTCGCCGTCGAACGCCAGCTCGCCTTGACCATTCGACCGGTGCGTCCAGCGGTCACCCGGTTCCAGAGCGCTCGTCTAACGACGGGGGCTGTCAGCCGGTTCGGCCCGGACCTGATCGGCGCTTACGTGCCAGGTACCAGCACTGTTCGAGTCACGTTTGCCAACACGCCGCCGCTCGGCCTCACCGGCCTGATTGCTGCCCTGGACCGCTACCCTTACGGCTGTGTCGAGCAGATCGTCAGCAGGGCGCTGCCGCTGATCTACATCGACGACGTGGAAGCCGCGGCGGGATTGGCGGTCTCGGATGCGGAGCTTGACCTCCGCGCCCGGATCGACCGGGCGATTGGTGAGATCCTCGACAAGCAGCGCTATGATGGCGCCTTCGGTGTTTGGAGCGGCGCCAGCGAGGCAGAGCCGTGGCTGACTGCGTATGCGCTTGAGTTTCTTACGCGCGCTCGCGCTGCCGGTCACGGCATTCCGTCAGCAGCCTACGAAGCCGGACTCACCTGGCTCAGCAAACACGCGGTGGAAGGCCGGAGTGATCCGGAGGGCTTGGCCAGTCGGGCCTATGCCCTTCATGTTCTGGCCATAGCCGGGGTCGCTGAGCCCGGTACTCTCCGCTACTTTACCAATACCTTCGACAAGAAATTGCCGACACCACTGTCGCGCGGTCAACTGGCCGCTGCGCTCGCCCGGCTCGGGAACGAGCCGCAAGCGTTGGACCTGGCGAAGCGGGCCACAACCTCGCTGACCCGGGATTTTTGGGCCGAGGATTATGGTTCAACCACCCGGGATGCGGCTGCCTTGCTCACCGTCCTCGGCGAAGTGGACCTGCTCGACGGCCGGCTGCCGATGCTGGTCGACCGTCTGCCCGCCGGTGCCAATGCGATCCGCGACACCAACACCCAAGAGCAGGCTTGGCTGGTCCTGGCCGCTAAAACGCTGATGACGGGAACGGCACCGCTCAACCTCGACATTGAGGGCGTTCGGCCCCGCGGCACCAATCCGGTGTTCGTTCAGCCGCCAGTGGAAGCGTTGGAAAGGGGGGTCACAGTCGTCAACCGCGGCGACGGCGCTCTCTGGCAGGCGGTCGCCGTGACCGGAATCTCCGTAGAACCGCCGGCCGCGGCGCGGGAAGGCTTGGCGATTAAGCGGCAGTTCTTCGACCGTCGGGGCGAGCCGCTCGACCTTGACGCCGCCCGCCCCGGAGACGTGTTCGTGCTGGTAATCGAGGGCGAGGCGACCACAGGGGTCGCACACCAGGCGATTGTCACCCACGGCCTCCCCGCCGGGTGGGAGATCGAAAAGGCCCGGCTCAGCAAGAGCGAGTTGGAGACCATGCCGTGGCTCGGCGCAATCAGCGAGCCAACAGCGGCTGAGGGTCGAGACGACCGTTTTGTCGCCGCCGTCGATTTGACGGCCACCGCACCCACGTTCCGCCTTGCCGCGCTGATCCGGGTCGTTACCCCGGGCGAGTATGAATTGCCCGGCGCCGTGGTGGAGGACATGTACCGCCCCAGGTTCTTTGCACGGCAAGCGGCACGACGGATCACCATTGCTCCCGGCTACTAAGGCGGCGGCGATGGGACGGACATAGCTGGAATGGCCGGCGAACCCGACGCAGGCGGCCGGTTTCGGTGGCTTCGACGTTGGGCGGCTGCCCTCGCGATGGCCGTGGTTGTGGCCGATCGGCTGTTCCCGCCGCCGCTGGACAAGCTCCGCGACCTGTCAGCGGTTGTCACCGATCGGAACGGTCGGCCGCTTCACATTTTCCTCAACGACGAAGACGCCTGGCGGCTCCCGGTCACCGTGGAGCGGGCACCGGAGGTCTACGTGGCGTTGCTCATGGCCAGGGAGGACCAGCGGTTTCGCTGGCATCCCGGCGTCGACCCACTGGCCTTGGCCCGCGCCGTGGCGCAGAACCTCTCCGCCGGCCGGATCGTCTCCGGCGCCTCGACGCTGACGATGCAGACAGCCCGATTGCTTGAGCCGCGTCCACGCACGCTGACCACCAAGCTTATCGAAGTCGCCCGGGCATTGCAGCTGGAGGCCCGCTTTAGTAAGGACGAGGTTTTGGAGATGTACCTGACATTGGCGCCGTTCGGCGGCAATGTCGAAGGGATCGTGGCCGCCTCTACCGTGCTGTTTGGCAAACCGCCCGAGGCGTTGAGCGTTGCCGAGGCCGCATTGCTTGTTGCCTTGCCGCAAGCGCCGTCGCGGCTGCGCCCCGACCGATGGCCAACCGCGGCCCGCGCGGCCCGCAACGTTGTGCTGGCCAACGGGGTTGATACGGGTGCGTTGACAGCCGCTGCGGCGGACGAGGCGCTGCAGGAGCCCACTCCGCTGGTCCGCCACACGTTGCCACGCAACGCGTGGCATCTGGCCGGTCGGTTGCATCGCCAGGCGCCGACGGAAACGACCATCGCCACGACCATCGATGGTCCGCTGCAGCATGCCCTGGAGGCGCTCGCCCGCCGCGAACAGGCGCACCTACTTGACCGCGCGGGCCTGTCGATCCTCATCGTCGACAACGCGAGTGGCGAGCTTCGCGCCGGCATCGGTGCCGCCGATCCGTTGGATGACAGCCGCCACGGCGCCATTGACATGACTCGCGCCGTCCGGTCTCCCGGCTCGGCAATGAAGCCGTTTGTTTACGGCCTCGCTTTCGACGACGGTCTGCTTCGTCCTGAAACGCTGATTGCGGATGTCTCGACCCGGTTCGGCGCGTACGCTCCCGGCAACTTCACCGGCGACTTCCGTGGCGATGTCACCGCCGCTGAAGCGCTGCAGCGCTCCCTCAACGTCCCCGCTGTGTTGGTGCTGTCGAAGCTGAAGCCAGAGCGCTTTGCCGCGGCTCTCACGCGTGCGGGAGTTACCCTGCATTTCCCGAAGAATGCACCGCGACCAGGCCTCCCCATGGCGCTTGGCGGCCTTGGGATCACCCTAAGAGATCTGACTCGGCTTTACGCCGGCCTCGCCAATGGCGGCCGGGTTAGGCCTTTGTTCGTGCGGGCGGGAGCCGCGGTACAGGAAGGTGAGCTGCTGATGTCGTTGGCGGCCGCCCGGCAGGTGCTGTCGATCCTCATCGATGCGCCGCCACCGCCGGGGATCGCACCGGCCACGATCCGCACCGACAGTCGGGCGATCGCCATGAAAACTGGAACCAGTTATGGCTACCGGGATGCTTGGGCCGTAGGCGTCTCGCGCAGCCACACTGTTGGTGTCTGGGTCGGCCGACCAGACGGATCGCCCAGCCCCGATCGCCTCGGGCTGACTACCGCCGCGCCCATTGTTCACCGGGTGTTTGATCTTCTGCCACGTGTCGAAGCGCCGGCAGGCCACCGAGCGATCGAAGAACCGCCGCCGGAGCTGCTGCGCCGACTGCGCTACCGGGCCGCTGGAGCCCCCGAAGCCGTTGTGCTTTCCGATCCACTAGCCCTCGATCTGGTGTTTCCCCCCGATGGCGCTGTGCTGCCGTCTGTCGGAGGTGAGGAGCGTGTCGCGACACTAACACTGGTGGCCCGGGGCGGCCGACGACCGCTCACGTGGCTTGTTGATGGACGGCCACTGGCGATAACAGCGGTGAATCGAGAGGTCGATTGGCGGCCTGAGCGACGCGGACCAGCGCGCATTACCGTGATTGACGCGGAAGGCCGCAGCGATGCAGCGGGGGTTGTCGTGCCGTGAGCTGGCGAGAGCGGTGCGGCCGCACCGTGTCGTGATAGCCATTGGTGCCTTGCGGCGCTACCAAACCCGGCCCGAAGAGTGCATGAAAACCGAACCAAACTTGTGGTCGGGTCGAATTCTGCAGAGACAGACTCAAAAGCGGTAAAGGCGTTTGGCTACACGGTAGGTGTTGGCATATGCCTCTACTGTGCGAGAAATAGGATCAGCGTAACCGCCGCCGATCCCCATACTGATTGCGACGCCTCGGCGCTTGCATTCAGAAAGAACCATCTCGTCCCGTTTCATCAACCCAACATGCGTTAAGTCGAGACGACCGAGCTTGTCTGCCTCAAGGGGGTCGACTCCCGCTTGATAGAGAACAAGGTCGGGTTGAAAGGCGAAGACTGCCGGTAATGCATCGGACAATGCCTTTAAATACTCGCCGTCGCCGGTTCTGTCCGGAAGCGCAACGTCCAGATCGGAGGGCTGTTTGTGAAATGGAAAATTGTTCTCGCCATGTATGCTAAGTATAAAGATGTCGGGTCGACAAGCGAGCAAAGCCGCATTTCCATCTCCCTGGTGGACGTCGAGATCGATGATGGCAATCCGATCGACCCAGGATTCCGCTAGGGCTTTGTGAGCGGCGACCGCAAAATCGTTGAAGACGCAATATCCCGAGCCGTGGTCGAAATGTGCGTGATGTGTGCCACCCGCGAGCTGGCCAGACAGCCCGGTGTTTAAAGCTGATCTGACGGCAGCAATTGCACCGCCCATAGTTGCCCGTGTCCGCCATACTAAATGCTCGCTCCAAGGGAAGCCAATCTTGCGCATTGCCTTTGGACAGATTGTGCCGTTTTCGAAAGCAATCACGTATCTTGACGCGTGGATTGCCGTCAAATCATCGAGACCTGCCAGCGGCGCTTCCAGGAGAAGTTCCGGCCCCATAATACTATCATCTAGAAGTTTTCGTCTAAGCATACCGTATTTGTTTCCCGGAAATCGATGGTCGACCGGCAACGGTAAATCAAAACTGTCAGAATAGAAAAATTTCATGGATGGAGTAGTCTTCACAATATGGGTAAAAATCGTTTCCAGGAGCTTTTTCGCCAGACGTCGAAAATCTCTAAGAGTCCGCAAACTGACATCGCCGTGCCCGTCCAAGCTGACGTGTAGCGAGGTCGAGGCAAATCCCGGCAGCCGCTTTTTTGAAAGCTTGTATCATCGCATTTTCTTTTTGAAACCAATAAGCTAAGCAAACGAGTTCAGACAAATGGAACACCGGATCGGTTTTCAGTGCAACTGCCTTCAACGGCTCGGCCACCCGTCCCTGCCTGTGGTCCTTCGCCGTCAGCCTTTCCGCGATCTGTCCCGAGCCGCCTGTTGTCTGCCGGTGCGTTGCAACCGGACGCTGACCTCCAGCGCGAATTGCCCAAACATCCCATCGGCGGGCCGCTTCAGCCGCGAATGCGAGCGTATCTCCGGTGCGAAGGATATGGGCAACGGAAGGGTACAGTGACAGCTTCAGAACCAAACACCCGCATTGCGCGAATGCGAGCGCGAGCTTTAGCCGTAATGTTGCCGCAAACCCAACCATCAAATCCCCGATCAGGTTATTGTGTTTCTAGAAAGACTATGCAACCAATTGATAGCTTCGAAGGTATTGATACAGTGTTCGGTATAAAGTCACACTGTTCGATGAAGCGTTCCATTCGCGAATCGCGAAATGGTATGCTACAAAACGAAAAAAAGGTGTTTGACCGCAAATATAAATGTTGTGCGGGTCGCTCAAAAGGGAAGAGCAAAGGAAAAACGCCAACCGTGGGACGCGCATGGAAAAGGCAATAAGATCCGATCATCTCGACGCTTACAATTTAGAAATTCGGCACTTCGATGGTGCCACAAAGACATGGAATCAGCCTGACCAAAAGCCCAGGCCCGTAAGCCGAGAGATTTGTAATAGCACATTATCGAAAAGATTGATTGGTGATAGCGCGCCAATAAGACGAGTCCGGCGTGAAATTGCGATGTTCAGCCGCTCGGAGGCGCCTGTTCTCGTGACAGGTGAGAGTGGAACCGGAAAAGAATTGGCCGCTCGCACATTGCATGCTACGTCGGCACGCGCACAAGGTCCATTTATCGCAATTAATTGCGGAGGATTACCACCTACGCTGATAGCAAGCGAATTGTTTGGCCATGAGAAAGGCACCTTCACAGGTGCAACACAAAGAAAGATCGGACTGATCGAGGCGGCCAATAAGGGAACACTTTTTTTGGATGAAATCGGCGATCTGAGTCTTGATCTACAGCCGGTATTTCTTCGTTTTTTACAGGAGTCGACAATTGACAGAATTGGAGCGCATAGCCCGATCAAGGTGGACGTTCGGGTCATTGCGGCGACCAACAAGAATATCCGTTCGCTCGCGGACGACCGTAAATTCCGCGAAGATCTCTTGTTTCGACTAAACCTGCTGTCGCTTCATTTGCCGCCGCTGCGGGATTGTCGGTCCGATATTCTCAAGATCGCATCGTATTACATTGGCGTTGGCGCGAAAAATCGGTGGGAGCGCCCGCCTGAGTTGACCCCTGACGCGCGGCAGGCGCTGCTCGACCATCACTGGCCTGGAAATGTCCGCGAGCTGATCGGGCGCGTGCAACGTGCGTTGGCAACCAGTGAGACCGGCGTTCTGACCGAGGAGGATCTTGGTTTTCGTCGGCGCGAACGACGGTGTCGCCCACGTCCCAGTGGCGTTCGATCCGAGTTAAGGCCCGGGAACACCGATTCGGACGCCGTAGCCGCCGAATGCGCACCCGGGAACCCAGCGAAGACCGACTTGACGCTGCCACTGCCGGCCGGTTCGAGCTTGACGCTGGCGACGGCGCGCACTTATGTCGAGGCAGCGCTAATAAAAGATACATTGTTAAAAAATCATAATTGTGTTGCCGTTGCGGCGCGGCAGCTTGGCGTGTCAAAAGTAACCCTCTATAGATTAATGAAAAAGCTCGGAATCCATACGGAATAGCTAGAGATGTCATACGAATATAGATGGATAGATGACGAAACATACGCTAAATACATAATATTCCAATCAAAAACTTAGTCTACTCGAGATTTTTTTAGTCACACTCTAGTGACATGGTCACTCACACTTCACAGCCCGTTTCACCCTACCTTGACAAGTCATTTCGAGTAGTGTCGAGTTTACCCATAAGGGTGGCTGGTTTGCGGCCGCTCGTCAGCGTGGGTTGGGCTCGACAATGATCGCAAGAGTGTTCCGTCTCGGTCTGGCAGCATGCTGCCTGTTCGTTGGCTTTGGTTGCCTGTTGGCATGGATCGCCGTTCGAGCGTCGGAGCCGCCGCGCCCACAAACCGTGCAGAACGTGGCGTTCGTGGACGACGAACGTGCCGCAGAACCCACGCCCGGCCTGGACCAGGTACGGCAGGCCCTCGATGCGCAGATGCAGCAATTGGAAGAGCAGGCGCGGCTCATCGATGAGCAACGGCGCCAACTGGAGGCACAACGTCAACAGTTGCAAGCGCAGCAACAACAGTTGGAGATGCTTGAACGCGCCGTGGCGGTCCCGGGTGCCCTCGCCTTGGACCAAATCCGCGGGGCCGGTGTTTCCTCGACGTCGATCGCGTCACGCGGCGCGGTGACCCCGCCGAGCGACGGTCGCCAGGTCGCGCAGGCGTCACAGCCGGCACAGGCCGGTTCCGGCGACGGCGGAGAGGGCACGCCAACGGGCGACGAGAGTGAAACGCCGCTCGCCGATCTTCTCGAAGATTTCGGACGGGTCCTGACTCGCAAGGGCACCCTGGTCGTCGAGCCTCAGGTACAGTACGCGCACAACACCGCTAATCAGTTCTTCTATAACGGCGTTGAGATCATTCCCGGTATTCAGATCGGCGTTATCGAGATTTCCGAAAACGAAAGAAATACACTAACGAACAGTTTGTCTTTTCGCTACGGCGTCACCAATCGCTTTGAAGCAGACTTGAAGATCCCCTACGTCGTCAACAAACAGGAATCACAGAGCCGCGTCCTGTCGGGCGCCGATCCCAACACGATCTCGGGAAGCTCCGTGAGAAACTCCGGGCTTGGCGATGTCGAATTCGGTGGACACTTCCAATTCAACCGCGGCCTTGACGGGTGGCCGTTCTTTGTCGGCAACTTGCGCGTTAAGTCGCGAACGGGGGAGGGGTCCTTCGACGTCGATCAGCAGCGCGAAGCCGTGACGGGGTCCGGATTTTGGGCCATTGAGCCGAGCGCAACGGTCATCTATCCAACCGATCCGGCTGTGTTGTTCGCCAACGTCGGATACACCGTCAACCTGGAGCGCGATGTCAACTCGGTTCAAGGCAATACGCTGTTCACCAACGTCAACCCCGGTGATGTGCTTCGCACCAATTTCGGGATCGGCTTCGGCCTCAACGAACGATTGTCCCTCAACTTGGGCTACAAGCATGACTGGGTCCGTGGTGCTGTCTTGCATCAGCGCCTGGCGGACGATCCCGACGCTCCCATCGTTGAGACCAAAACCAACGACTTTCAGGTGGGCTCCCTTCAGTTCGGCCTGTCCTACAAAGTGACCGAGAAGATCCCCGTCATCGTCAACGTGGCTGCGGGCGTCACCAGTGAAGCGCCCGACGCCGAGGTCGGTATTCGCGTGCCCATACCGTTCGATATCTTCGAATGAACCGTTGTCGCGGCGTCCGCCCGGCCTCACGCGACTACGGGCTCAGCCCAAAACCGTTAATTCGCGACATCAGTGCGCGTGAATTGAGTGAGTTTTGCAGCGTTTGGAAGCGTGACGAGAAGCTGTGGACATCGATCGTGGCTTCAATCTTGGAGCGGATGGCAGCGTCGCTGACCGTGTTCTGGATCACGCTTGTGAGACCTTGCTGGCTGATGCTCGTGCCGGGTGTGCGCAACTCCAGCTGGATTGTGTCGAAGAGACGACCCGCCTGATCCTGTGTCAGTGCCTGGGACGTCGCGAATGTGGTCAACGCCCCGGAAGCATTCGATGTTTCCGAGGTTTCAACCACGGCGGGTCCGCCGGCGGGAAGGGCGATGCTGGTCGAGAGCTCAGAGAAGCGACCGCCGGCTTCGGTTACGGCCGCCGTAATCGTGGCGGCAAACGAAATGGTCCAACCGTTGACCGTAAAGCCGCCGCGGACATTGCCCATCTCGCCTGCATCAAGAGGATTGAGGCTGGCCAGAACCTCCTCCGTCGTCGGCGCCGGAATGGGCGGTTTGGCGTGCGCAGCGGCCGGCTGTGGGCGGGACACGGATTGCGGCGACGCGCATGCAGCCACGCCGATTGCAAGCACAACGACGCCAGCAAGCCGGCCCGTCAACGCGCGGTCTTGAAGAACTGAGGTCATGACCACGTATCCGCTACGAGCCCTTTCGCCACCTCAAAATTCGTTAAAGGCGGGAAGGTTGATGGTGAAAGTGCCCAAGTCGTTCGGCGACATTGCAGTGCCGATAGGCGACTTGACGATCGTAACCCACTCCTCGTCCTTGCTGTAATTATCGCGAGCGATTTCGACCCGCTGCTCAATGATGAATGCGATGGGAATCCAAACTTCCTCAAATTCGGATATAGGATACTTTTTGATTCCAAATGCCGGATCGCCAACAAGAATTTCGTCCTCCGAGATGCCCTTGATGACCACAAAATGGCGGTATCCGTTAGTATTAATCAACGTGATGGCGGGAATATTGGCGGCCGCCAACTGCGGTAACTTAACATTAAAGCCATTGGACTTAAGGCCGATCGCGTGGAGGTATTGCTGCATGTCCGCCAGCGAGAACCCCTCACGTTGAATGCGCTCCTTGTCACCCACCTCGAACATGGACAGAAACACCTGAGCTTCCGTGGTCGGGATGTCGTAGTGGTGGGTCAACAGGGTCGCCAAAGCGGCCGATCCGCAGCTGAAGTCATACTGTTGGCGAATGACGTAGCGGAACCGCGCCTCTTTGATGCTGACGACGGTGACCTCGGCCAGCGAACCACCGCCGGGGATGAAGACGGTTCCCGCCGTCGTCGGCGAACTTGCGGCAGTCAGCGTGGAAACGAGAGCGATGATAGCAGAATTGGTCCACCCGACCCGATCGCTTCGCCCACGCCGCTGTTGTGATGATCGGGGGCAAGAGCACGGCACGGGCCCGATGCCATTGCGTGCCCCATCAGCGCGAATTCGATCCGTCATACCAGCCTCCATCCGGTGCAAGAGTCTCAGGACTATTGGAGGTTGATGGTGACGGAGGTGTTTACGGCGATGGCGGCTGCACTGCCGGTGTTGTTGACGACCGTGGTGAACCCGGAATTGCTGTTGACCATAGTGCCGGAAATAAAGCCGGCCGTGACGTTCGAAAGCGCATTGTCGATGGACGTGCCGACGGCCGTGCCGCTGTTGACCATCAAGCTTCCTTGTTCAACCAAGAAGGTATCGGCGCCACCCGCGTAGGCGGACATTTCGGCCGCCGATAGCGGCTCCATGGCTGCAAACGGCGATGACGCCGAGGCTGCCGTGGACGCTTCGTCCGCTGTGGCAACCGGCACCCCAACCAGCCAGGCCGCAGCAATCAGCAGTCCCATGAACCATTCGGTTCTCATTTTTTTCAGCTCCAAAGAAAACGTGTCCCACAAGCCACTAAGAAAGGCTGGGTCGGCGAACCCGAAAGCCCACCGACCCAAGAACCAAGTGCTTACTCGAGGCCGCTTATGGTCGCGCTGAAGTTCACGCCCTGCGAGATCGAGTTGCCGACGCCCGTGCTCACGCCGGATTGCGTGATGCCGGTGTTGCCACTGACGTTGGCGCCGTTGATGGAGCCGGTTGTCAGGCCCGGGATCAGGCTGCCTTCACCCGCCGCGCCGGCACCGTTGACACTGAGGCCGGACACATTGGCGCTGACATCGCCCAAATTGCCGATAATGCCGGCCCCGGCAATCAGGCTCGTGCCGCCGCTGGCACCCGCACCGCTGCCGACACTGTTGTCGTTGTTGGTGTTGCTGGCGGTGTTGTTAGAGTTGTTACCCTGATTGCTGTTGTCGGTCTGGGTCGTGGTCTGCGTGTTGTTGGAGTTGTTACCCTGGTTGCTGTTGTCGGTTTGGGTTGTGGTGGTGGTGGTGTTCCGGCTGTTGTTTTCCGAAACGCTGTTGTCGTTACGGCCTGCGCTTTGGTCGCGATTATCGACGACGCTGTTGTCAGTGTTGCGGCTGCTTGTCTCCGTCACACTATTGTCGTTACGGCCGGCGCTCTGATCCCGGTTGTCGACGACGCTGTTGTCAGTATTCCGGCTGCTTGTCTCCGTCACACTGTTGTCATTACGGCCGGCGCTCTGATCCCGGTTGTCCGTATTCGTGTTGGTGTTGGTTGCAGTGTTTGTGCTGCTGTTGTTGTTCTGGTTGCTTTGATCAGTTTGATTGGTGTTAGTGGCTGTATTCGTGCTGTTGTTGTTACCTTGGTTGCTGTTATCGTTGTTGTTTGTATTGGTGTTAGTGGCTGTGTTCGTGCTGTTGTTGTTACCTTGGTTGCTGTTGTCGTTGTTGTTTGTATTTGTGTTTGTGTTTGTTGTGTTTTGGCTATCGGTCAGGGTTGTTGTGGTGTCGTTATCGGCCACCGAGCTGTTGTCATTGGCGTTGTTGCCATTACCCGCCGACTGCGCGTCGTTTTGAGCCGTGCTGCCATTGCTGGCGCCCGCACCAGCCAGACCGAGCCCGACGTCCTGAATATCAACAGGAACCTGAGTCGAGGTCGTGGTTGTGTTGTTGCTATTCGTGGTGGTGGTCGTTGCCGTGTTCTGGCTGTCCGTCAGGCTCTGATCGGTGTTTGTAGTCGTCGCCGTGTTTTGGCTGTCCGTTAGGCTCTGATCGGTGTTTGTGGTCGTCGCCGTGTTCTGGCTGTCCGTCAGGCTCTGATCGGTGTTGGTCGTGGTGTTATTGGTTGTGTTCTGGCTGTCCGTCAGGCTGTTGTCGGTGGTGGTCGTGGTGTCTGCGTCGTTGTTGTTGGTCGTGTTGGTTGCCGTATTTTGGCTGTCCGTTAGGTTGGTGCTGTTGTTCGTTTGGGCGTTGTTGTTCTGACTATCCGTGAGACTGTTGTCCGTCGTGGTCGTGGTATCGGCGTCGTTGTTGTTTGTCGTGTTTTGGCTGTTCGTTAGACTGTTATCAGTTTGCGTCGTGTTCGTCGTAGTGTCTTGGTCGTTATTGCTGTTGTCGCTGTTGTCGGTTTGGGTGGTGGTCTGCGTGTTATTGGAATTATTGCCCTGATTGCTGTTGTCTGTCTGTGTCGTCGTCGTAGTATCTTGATCGTTGTTGCTGTTATCGCTGTTATCTGTCTGTGTATTGCTGTTGTCGCTGTTGTCTGTTTGCGTCGTTGTGGTCGTGTCCTGATCGTTATTGCTGTTGTCGCTGTTATCGGTTTGGGTGGTGGTCTGCGTGTTGTTTGAGTTGTTACCTTGATTGCTGTTGTCCGCTTGAGTGTTGCTGTTATCGCTGTTATCAGTTTGTGTCGTTGTCGTAGTATCTTGATCGTTGTTGCTGTTATCGCTGTTGTCTGTTTGTGTTGTGTTCGTCGTGTCTTGGTCGTTGTTGCTATTATCGGTGTTTTGAGTGTTGTTGGAATTCGCGTTCGCCGTCGCGTCATCGGTGGCGACATTGCTGCCGTCGTTGCCGCGGACCGTGTTCTGCGCTTGGGCGGGAAGACCGTAGGCCATTGCCAACGCGATCGCGGATACGGCGCCCAGCAGCTTCAGTTTCGTCAAGTTCATCAGTTTTGCTCCACACGAGGTTACACATTTTGATCTCCTCCCTCACAGCGTGGATGGCGTTCCGCCAACTCACATGCGAAGAGGCATTAACCGGCCACCCCCACCAGCGTTGGCGAGCCAGCTTAATGCCCACACGCAAAAGATGTGCCAGCGGCAAAAAGACCGAGACAACTTCTGTATTCAATTGAAATATAGAGGGAATTTCGGACGGAATTCGCGGAGGAGGGAGTCGGAAAGCGTCGATTCCGAGTTTTAGAAGTGAGATTATTTCAGATCTGAAACGCTATTCGTTTCAAATTTGAAACGTCGTGGCCTTAACGGGTAATATTGAAAAGGGGTCTGGCTGCGCCACGACCGAACGGCGAGAACCGCCGAAGCCGGGCCATGAGCAAATCACCACGCTGATCGCGCAAGCCAATCCGAACGATCCATTTTCACCAACGTGATGCGTGGTCAGGTCGGGGAGCGCCAGGCTTTTGGCTTGCATGGGACTCCGTGTTGACAAACACGTCGCCGCAGTTTGCCGCGAACGAAATCGCGCCGAAGCCACCACATCGGCGCGAGAGCGGGTCGATCGTCAGGCCGCTTCGGACCAGTGATCGCCGTGCATGAGGCAGCGCTCCGCCACGAGCAAGGCGGAGCCAAACTCCTGCAACACGCGATCCGGATCGACCCCGATGTGGCGCTCGGCAAAATCGGTCGCCAAGCGATCGATGATTTCGGCCTCACCGTCGGGCTGGCAGCCGAGCGCAACAATGGTGTTACCATAATTGCGCACCTCGGCGGACGACAACTTCATGAGGCTTGCGGCCCAATGGGCCACAAGGCGATTCCGGTGCGCGATGATGGAAGTCATCTTGC
The DNA here is from genome assembly GCA_964619055.1 of uncultured Rhodospirillaceae bacterium. Lineage (GTDB taxonomy): Bacteria > Pseudomonadota > Alphaproteobacteria > Rhodospirillales > Defluviicoccaceae > CAYVUM01. Next base: position 47,470 of record CAZUDB010000012.1, on the reverse strand, counting down.
CTTCGCAGGGCAGAGCCTCGTCCAGAGTGTTTTCTTCGGAAACGACGGTAGCGGCGTGTTGCATGGCATTTCCTTTTCGTTCAGCGATGGATTGCGAGAGTGTCATGGCCTGGGTCCACCGACATCACGGCAATGTTCGGCATACCCGCAGCTTCCCAGCTGGCCAGAAATTCGCAGCGATTAAGCCGTTGCCAGATTGTCGAAAGGTTAACGTCTCGCCGGTAGGCGGCCATATCGACATCGATGAGGCGAACGAGCCGTTCGTCGCCAACAACCCGGTCGCCAACCCCAGCAACATCCTTGGCGTAATCCTCGGCGGCGGAACCCGCGATCTCCAACTCGCTGGCAGCCCACAAGCCGAAGCAGTAGTTGCGCCGATGAGGAACGGCCTGATCCAGGGTTGCAGCCAGCGGCACGTAGGTCCCTGACGACGCCGTTTCGGCGAAAACAGATTCCATAATGGATCTCATCTGTCCTTGGGGCCTGGCGCGGTCAGTGAATTTGCGAAGGGTTATCCAACCGAACCATTTTACGACTCCGCAGTTAAGAGCAAGTAGCAATCCCTCAAGAGATCCAATCGATTTCAGACTGCTGTTTGATCGTAATTTTCTATATGCTAGCTGTGCGGTCGTCATCGCACTGTCTCAACGACAACGGCTCGCTGCCTCATGCCGACACTGCGTCAGTTCCGCTACCTGGTGGCTTTGGCCGATCAACTGAACTTTCGCCGGGCCGCAGACGTGTGCCATGTCAGCCAGCCGACGCTGAGTGATCAGATCCGTGAGCTCGAAGAGCGCCTACGCGTGCAATTGGTGGAGCGCAGCCGCCGGCGTGTCGTGCTGACACCGATCGGGCGCGAAGTGGTCGAAAAGGCTCGGGGCGTTCTCCGGGATGTGCAAGACATCGTCGATCTAACCGAGCGCGGCCGACATATCTTGGAAGGCACGCTGCGTCTCGGTGTCCTGCCGTCCCTCGGCCCTTATCTCCTCCCGCAGGTCTTGCCCTTCCTCCATGAGCGCTACCCCGACCTGACCCTCTACCTTCGGGAGGGCACAGCCGAAGACCTGCTGCGCCGCCTTGAGGATGGCGATCTGGATCTGCTGATCTTGACGGTGCCAACAAAGCGATCGGGCGTCTCCAGTATCGAGGTGTTTCGCGAGCCGCTTTGGCTGGCCCTTCCGTGCCACCACCCGCTTCGCGCCAAAGACGTGCTCGACTTAAGCGATCTTCGCGGCTTAACGATCCTGGCGCTGGAAACCGGACACAGCCTTTATGGCAAGGTGCTGACGTTGTGCCGTGAGTATGGCGCTACGCCGCTGCTGGATTTCGCAACCACGAGCCTGGATACCCTTCGGCAAATGGCCGCCATGGACGTGGGCGCGACGTTTTTGCCGGCGCTTTACGTCAGAGCCGAAGCCCGCGACGATGAGCGGCTGACGGTGCGGCCCTTTCATGAGCCCGCGCCTAGCCGCGATATCGGCCTGGTCTGGCGGGAGCAATCGGCCCGCCGAGCCGAATATCTGGCGCTGGCGACACACATCCGGGAGTCGTTGTCACGTCAGGTGCCGGAGGTGACCCCACTGCCGCTCGGCAAGCCTTAAGCACGAAGCCGAACTCCGGAGTATAGGGAAAGTGCCCATCCATTGATAGGCTGTTACTTTCAAAACAATCCCCTAAAATCGATTTGATGCATTGCAGCATTGTAACCATATGGTGAACTCGGGTGAGGCATCCGAGCGTTTTCGGTTCCGTTTCAGTGTGGGGTTCAGCATGGCCAAGTCGATGGGGGCACCATCCAATGCGGCGCGTGTGGCCGCAGCGACGATGGCGCTTTCGGCTCTGGCTACATTCTGCTGGCTCGTTACGCTGGTTCCGCAAGTTAGCGCTGGCGAGCCCCTTCGGCTCGCAATGTCCTGGGTGCCATCGCTTGGCGTCGAGCTGGCCATTCGAATCGACGGTCTCAGCCTGTTGTTCGGGCTGCTCATCACCGGCATTGGCGTCTTCATCGCGATCTATTCGCATGCTTATCTCCTGGGACACCCGCACGCCGCGCGACTACTGATCATTCTGATCGCGTTCATGGCGTCCATGCTCGGTCTGGTGCTGGCCGATGACCTGATTACACTGTTCGTGTTCTGGGAGCTGACGACGGTGACGTCGTTCCTGTTGATCGGCTTCGATCACGATAACGACCGTGCTCGGCGCAATGCCTGGCAGGCGCTGTTGGTTACGGCCATCGGTGGCTTGGCGCTGCTCGCCGGACTTCTGATTTTGGGCAATGTCAGCGGCACGTTCGTGTTGAGCGAGGTGACAGCGCAGGGCGGCCGATTGCAGGGGCACCCGCTTTACGCGCCGATCCTGATCCTGGTGCTGATCGGTGCGTTCACCAAGTCTGCGCAGTTTCCGTTCCACGGCTGGCTGCCCAATGCGATGGCGGCGCCGACTCCGATTAGCGCCTATCTGCATTCCGCGACCATGGTCAAGGCGGGGATCTATCTGCTTGCCCGCTTGCACCCGACGCTGGGCGGTACCGACTTGTGGATGTGGACGCTCACCATCGTTGGCGCCGTCACGGCGGTATGGGCATCGATCGTGGCGGTGCGCCAAACCGATCTCAAGCTGGCGCTGGCCTACACGACTGTTATGGCGCTTGGTACCCTGACCATGTTTCTTGGCGCTGACGCGAGGATCGCCATCGCCGCCGCCGTTACGTTCCTGCTCGTTCATTCATTGTATAAGTGCGCCCTCTTTCTCATCATTGGCATCATCGATCACGGTACTGGCACCCGGGAGGTAGACCGACTAGGCGGGCTTGCGCGTGCCATGCCGATCACGTTGGTGGCGACAGCGGCCGCGACGCTCTCTATGGCCGGATTTCCGCCATTCCTGGGCTTCATCGGCAAGGAGCTGAAATATGAGGGGGCGCTGGCGGTTGCGTCCGAGCCCGTGCTGGTGGTCGCCGCGGCGGTAGCCGCCAACGGGTTGATGGTGTTCCTTGCCGGCGTTGTGTTGCTGCGGCCCTTCTTCGCGCGACCTAAGGAGCCTCTTGTCGTTGCTCACCCAACGCCCTTTGCAATGCTGGTAGGGCCGGTCATTCTTGGCGCATTGGGTCTAACCTTTGGTCTGCTGCCGCCTCTGATCTCTGACAGTCTGATTCAGCCGGCGGTGTCATCTATCCTCGGCGCACCGGCGGCAGTTAAGCTGGCGCTGTGGCACGGCGTAAATGTACCGCTCCTGCTCAGTGTGGTGACCCTGGGCATTGGGCTGTTGCTGTTGGCCCGAGAGCGGGCCGTGCGAACCTTCCTGGCGGGCACCTTGGCGCGGCTGCCGGCAACCTTCGACAGCATCTATGATCTGATCATGGCCGGCTTTGCTCGTGGTGCCGCCGGCCTGACGGTGGCCATGCAAACGGGCTCTCTCCGCTGGTACCTCGGCGTGCTGTTTACGACGACGACACTTGGTGTCGGCGCGGCTCTTTTTGCCACGAGCGGAGATCGCATCGATATGGATGGACCCGCACTTAGCCTCCTCGAAGGCTTGATTTTGGCTCTGGTGGCTGTCGGCACGCTGCTGCCAGCGTTTGTTCGGTCGCGCCTCACCTCCGTCTGTGGCCTTGGCCTTGCCGGCTCGGGCATCGCGCTCCTGTTCTTGATCCATGGCGCGCCGGATGTGGCCATGACTCAGCTTTTGGTTGAGATCTGCTTTGTCGTAATACTGGCCGTGTTGATGCTACGGCTGCCGCGGCTGCAGCAGTCCGCGCACACCACGCGAATGAGGCGGCACATCCATGCCGTGATCGCCACCGCATTCGGCGGTGTGATGGCGGTGCTCACACTCTCCGTGATCGATACGCCGCTGTCCCGGCACCTGACTGACTACTTCGAGGCTGTAAGTGTGCCCGAAGCCTATGGCCGGAATATTGTTAACGTGATCCTCGTCGACTTCCGAGCCTTGGACACACTCGGTGAGATCGTCGTCGTAGTGACTGCGGGTCTCGCCGCATACGGGCTGATCCGGATCAAAGCCTACGCGGACGCCCGGCCATGAATTCCATCATTCTCAAGACGGCGTCGCAGGCCGTCGTTCTGCTGATGGTCGCGTTCTCGCTGTTTTTGCTGATCCGCGGCCACAATTCACCCGGAGGCGGGTTCATCGGCGGCCTAACTGCAGCGTCTGGCTTCATTCTGCTCGTCCTCTCCGATGGCGTGGAGGCGGCACGGCGTGCCTTACGGGTCCGCCCGTCGACGGTGGCCGGGCTTGGAGTGGGACTGGCTTTGGGTGCGGGTTTCGCGGCGGCCCTTGGTGGAGAGCCGTTCTTGACGGGGCGTTGGATGACCGTGGCCGGTTTGCCGCTGGGAACGCCGCTGTTGTTTGACGTGGGTGTGTACCTCGCCGTGTTTGGGACGGTGCTGATCCTCGTTTTCGCTCTGGAGGATGAATCTTGACCGCCCAGGTGGGCTTGGCCCTAACCATCGGCTTGTTGTTCGGCGTTGGCGCTTACCTGATGCTGGAGCGATCGCTCGTCCGCATTCTGTTCGGGCTGGTGCTGATCAGCAATGCCGCGAACCTCGTGATATTTTTGGCTGGCGGGCTAACGTGGGGTAAGCCCGCGATTGTTCCGCCTGGTGCGCAAGGTCTCAACGAGAACGTTGCCAACGCACTGCCTCAGGCCCTTGTATTGACGGCGATCGTCATCGGTTTTGGCTTGATCGCCTTTGCCCTGATCCTGGCTGAACGCGCCTACCGAGCGCTGGGCACCACCGATACCGAGGCGATGCGCGCCGCCGAGCCGGTAGAGGGCACATCCGCGGAGACCGATCCGCCCACCGCACCTCGTCAGGCCGCCTGAGACGGTGCGATGACCTGGCTGCTCGTTCTCCCCATCATCATTCCGCTAAGCACCGCCGTGGCGAGTGTGTTAGCCCACGGTCGGCCGCTCATCGTACGCGTGATCAGTGTTGCCGGCGCAGCTCTGTTGCTTGTTGCCTCTATCGCGCTGCTTAGCGTGGTCTCGACGGATGGCATCCAGGCGGCACAGGTTGGCGATTGGGCCGCACCGTTCGGGATCACGCTGGTGGCGGACATGCTTGCGGCGATTATGGTGTTCATCACCGGTTTTATGGGTTTTTTGATCGCCGTCTATGCGCTCGTGGAGGTGGACGCCAGCCGCCAGCGCGTCGGATTTCACGCGCTTTATCACATCCTGCTCGCCGGGGTCAGCGGTGCCTTCCTCGCCGGCGACATCTTCAACCTCTACGTATGGTTCGAGGTGATGATGATCGCCTCCTTCGCCTTGCTGGTGTTGGGCGGGGAACGCGAACAACTCGACGGCGGCGTCAAGTATGTGGCGATCAACCTGGTCTCCACCATCCTGTTCCTGACCGCGGTGGGCCTGCTCTACGGCGCCACCGGCAGCCTCAACATGGCGGAGCTGTATCGCCTTGTGCCGCAGGTGGAGAACCAGGGCCTCATGTCGGCCGTCGGCGTGCTGTTCGTGATCGCCTTCGGCATCAAGGCCGCTGTATTCCCGCTGTTTTTCTGGCTGCCAGCGTCGTACCACACGCCGTCCGTCACCGTGACGGCGATCTTCGCTGCCTTGTTAACGAAAGTGGGCGTTTACGCCCTGATCCGGATGGTAACCGTGGTGTTTGCGGATGCGCCCGGGTTTCTTCAGCCGCTGCTGCTCGTTGTGGCGGTCACGACCATGGTCGTCGGCGTGCTCGGTGCCGCCGCACAGACGGATGTGCGGCGCATCCTGTCGTTCCACATCATCAGTCAGATCGGTTACATCGTGCTCGGCCTTGCCCTGTTCACGACGCTCAGCTTTGTGGGTGCGGTGTTCTACCTGGTCCACAACATCATTGCCAAAACCAACCTGATTTTGGCGAGTGGCGCCATCAACCGGCTCGGTACGTCCTTCGAGCTGAAATCGCTGGGTGGGCTGTACGTGGCAGCGCCATTGTTGTCGGCAGTGTTTCTGATTTCGGCCTTGTCACTGGCGGGCATGCCGCCTCTGTCAGGCTTCTGGGCAAAGCTACTGCTGGTCGACGCGAGCCTCCGCATTGATGCCTATGTGTTCGCTGCCGCAGCATTGCTGGTTGGCCTGATAACGCTTTACTCCATGACAAAGATCTGGATGCAGGCGTTCTGGAAGCCCAAACCCGCCGGCATCGAGGCGGCGCCGGCGCTCACCTCACGGGAATGGGTCGGTTATTTCGGACCCATGCTCGTGATGACGGGCTCTATGATTGTCATGGGTTTGTGGGCGGAACCGTTTCTCGAAATGGCCGCTGGGGCAGCTGATCAATTGTCAAAACCCGACGCCTATGTGGCACGCGTCCTGGGAGCGCCGTAATGGGGCGGTTTCTATACCGGCTGTGGAAGGCGTGCGGGCTGGTGGCCTTGTTCGGTTACGAACTGGTGGTTTCCAATATCCGGGTGGCGCACGATGTGCTGACACCGCGTTCGCGGGCCAAGCCCGGTATTGTCGCCGTTCCCCTGGACATTAAGACCGACGTTGCGATCACCGTGCTCGGCAACTTGATATCGCTCACGCCCGGATCGCTGTCGCTGGAGGTGGCGTCGGATCGAAGCTGTCTCTATGTCCACATCATGTTCATTGACGATCCGGAGGCTGAGCGGGAGGCCATCAAGAGCGGCTTTGAACGGAAGGTCCGGGAGGTATTTGAATGAATGGCACTGAATCGAGCCTGTTGGCCATGGCCACCTTTGTATCGTCTGTGGTCATTTTGGTCGCGGCCGTCGGCGTGGCGTGGCGCTTGATTAAAGGGCCAAGCGCTGCTGACCGGGTCGTGGCCCTCGACGTTCTCGGCATTCTGATGGTGGCGTTTGCGGCCGTCTTCGCGGTATCCGCGGGCGAAGCTGCGTTTCTCGACGTAGCATTGGCACTCGCGTTGATCGCCTTTCTCGGCACGGTCGCATTCGCCCGCTATGTGGAACGCCGGATACCGGCTGATCCGGACCCTGCGGGCGGCACTGACGATGCAGGGGCGGTTCGGCCGAAGACTGCGCAATGACCGATATCGTAACCTCCGTCCTGCTCCTTTCCGGTGCCGCGCTCCTGTTCGTTGCGGCCCTTGGCCTTGTCCGGATGCAGGACGTCTATATCCGGATGCACGCCGCAACGAAGGCCGGAACTCTCGGCGCGTGTTTGATCCTGGCTGCCGTTGCGGTGCATGGGGAAGACATCGGCATCGCCGCGCGGGCGTTGGCGGCCGTTCTTTTTCTGTTCATTACGGCGCCCGTGGCGGCCCACCTGATCGGCCGGGCGGCTTATGTGAGTGGCGTGCCGCTGTGGCGCGGGTCTGTCATCGATGACTGGCAATCCGCCCGTGCCGACGCCGCCACGTCCTCCGAAACCGATCAAGAAAGGACGGACCGATGAAGCGATTTAGAAATATCTTGGTCATTCCGGACACGCTCGATGCCCATGATCGCGCCATTGAGCGTGCCATCGAACTAGCGGATACCAACGCAGCGCGACTGACGATCGCCGGTTTGCTGGAAAGCGATGATGCGCCTGACTATCTCGCGCCGCTGCGCAATGAGTTGGTTGAAAACATGGAACGGCAACTGGACGCAGCGGCTAAGCCGGCACGTGATCGCGGCCTCCATGTTACCACGCGAATTCTGATCGGTCGGCCGTTTGTCGAGGTAATCCGTACCGTGGTAGCGGACAAGTTTGATCTGGTCATGAAAACTGCACGTGGCCGCCGTCAGTTTCCACCAAAGCTATTTGGATCTACCGCCCTTCACCTGCTGCGGAAATGCCCGTGCCCATTGTGGATCCTGGACCCCCAGCCATCTTCCAATCGAAAAGGCATCCTGGCCGCCATCGATCCGGACACGAGCGATCCGGACGAGCAGGCGGTCAACATCAAGATTTTGCAGCTTGCCACATCGCTAGCCTATTTGGAGTCGGCACCGCTGCACGTCGTTCACACCTGGAACGTTCCGTTCGAGGACATGATCCAGCATTCGCCGTTTCTGCGCGTGACTAAGTCGGAAGCCAACAATTACATCCGTAACATCGAGGTTCGCCATCGAGAGCGCTTTGATGGTTTGGTGGAACCGTTCCGTGAGAAAAATCCCGACATGATCGTTCACTTCGTCAAAGGCCTGCCGGAGGCGGTGATCACCGAGATGGCAAAGGATAACGACGTCGAGGTGGTGGTCATGGCGACTACGGCCCGGTCCGGCATCCCCGGTTTGCTGATCGGCGATACAGCCGAAAGCGTGCTCGGCCGCATCGACCGCTCAATCCTGACGGTGAAGCCGGACGCGTTCGTGTCACCGGTTGCAGCTTAAGTTGTCGGCTCTTATTGCGCGAGCAAATCGTGATCGATGGACGCGTTCCCCCGAGCACAAAGATGCGCGCTCGGGTCAGTGAGCGTATGTGCGCGTCAGGCGTCCGTCCCCAGTATTGATAGCACCTTTGCACCGCGGACCGGTCCGCGCTTGAGATCAAGCAGGGCCCGGTTGGCTGCCTCAAGGGGGTAGATCTCCACCTCCGGGCGGATTGGGATTTTGGCTGCGAGCGGAAGGAATGCCGCGATGTCCCGGCCCGTGACGTTCGCAACGGACTTGATTTCCTTCTCAAGCCACAGGTGATCCTGGTAACGGAGGTCGCGCAGGACGTCTTTGTCGCCGTCCTCCTTGCGAATGGCGTTGATGACCAACCGACCGCCGGGAGCAAGGTTGCGAAGCGCCGCCAACACCGCCAACCAAGCCGGGGTTGTGTCAATGATGGCGCGCAAAGGAACGGGTGCCAGATCGGTCGTGGCACCGGTCCAGGCCGCCCCGAGGCTTTCGGCAAACGTCCGCGCGGCCGCGTCGCGGGCAAACACAAAAACCTGAGAGTGTGGATAGAGATATCTGGCCATCTGGAGGACCAGGTGGGCCGAGCCGCCAAAGCCGGTGAGCCCGAGCGGCTCCCCGTCCGTGAGCCCCGCGAGCATCAGGGAGCGATAGCCGACGCTGCCGGCGCACAGCAGTGGTGCCGCTTCCGCATCGGTATATAGGGGCGGAATTGCAAACGCATACGCGGCAGGTACGGTCATGAACTCGGCATAGCCACCATCGACGTCGCGGCCCGTGGCCGTGAATTCAGGCTGCAGGTTTTCGTCGCCTGTGCCCGTTGATGCGTGGATCCAACCCACGCCCACTCGCTCTCCGACCGGAGGCCGGTTCACGCCGGCTCCCAACTTGTCGATCCGGCCCACCACTTCGTGGCCCAGGATGATCGGAAGGCGTGGCGGTGCCGCGCGCCCCTCGATTTCGTCCAACTCCGTATGGCAGACGCCGCAAGCGGATACCTTTACGCGAACTTCGCCCGCTTGAGGGTCCGGCACCGGCACGTCGGTCAGCCGTAACGGCGGCTTGCCCTCGCTGAGGGGCGCAATCCGTTCCAGCACCATCGCTCTCATTCGCGACCTCATGAATTGTTCTCAGCTAGCGTCGGGTGGACGCGGAGATGCTTCACCAGAAAATCGACCACGGCGCGGACCCGCGCCGAAGTCAAGCCCCCTTCCTTGTGAACCACGTGGACGGGAAGGGGTGGGGGTGCGTGATCATCCAGCACGGTCTCGAGGCGGCCGGCCGCCAGATCCGCTGCGATCATATAGGACAAAATCCTTGTGATGCCGTGGCCGGCGACCGCCGCGGACAGGGCGGCGTCGGCATTATTCAACTTGAGACGGGATTGGGGACGAATGCAGGTGGTCCGCCCGTTGTCCCGAAAGTTCCATTCCCCGGCGGGCGCCATGTTCACAAAATCGATCAAATCGTGATCTAGGAGATCTGCCGGCGTGCCCGGGTGACCGTGCTCTTTTAGGTAGTGGGGCGACGCGCAGAGCACTCGGCGGACCGACCCCACGCGTGTTGCCGAGAGTCCGGAACTGGGCAACTCGGCAATTCGGACCGCAACGTCGATACCTTCGTCCACCAGATGGACCACGCGATCGACAAACAGGCCAGAGATGACAATCTCTGGACAGCTTTTCAGAAGATCGAGAAAAATCGGCATCAGCACGAGACGTCCGAACAGGACCGATGCGGTAACGGCCACCATGCCCTTGGGCAACGCGTGGACGCCGGCGACGGCACGGTCCGCATCCTCGATCTCTGCCAGAACGCGCCGGCAATCACCCAGGTAACGCTCACCCGCCGCCGTTAGGCGAACCGTCCGCGTGGTGCGGTGGAGCAGGCGGCAGCCGAGATGCGTCTCCAACTCCGCCACCGCCCGGGTCACCGACGGTGCTGACATGCGCAACCGGCGGGCGGCCGGCGCCATGCCGGCCTCCTCGGCAACGGCTACGAACACAGCCATGGCGCGCAGTTGATCCATGAGCTACTCAAAATCTGAAACAATGAATTTCAGATTTTGGCGGTTCCGCTAAAAATTGAAAGGGTGCACGAAGGGGAGGGCGCAGCGCCGAGGTGCCCGTGTGCATCGACGCCCCGGAGGCTCAATGGTGCGCATGCCCAACTTTTTCATGATTTATCACCCTGGAGCGATACCATGCCAAGTGCCGCTGTTACCCGAGGTGCCCACCACATCGGTTTGACGGTTCCCGATCTTGCCCGTACGCGCACATTCTTTGTGGAGACGCTCGGTTTCTCGCAAGTGGGGGAGGTGCCCGACTATCCGGCCGTGTTCCTCACCGACGGCGCCACCATGATCACCCTCTGGCAAGTGACCGAGCCGGCGAAAGCTGTGCCGTTCGACCGCAAGACCGTGATCGGTCTTCACCACCTGGCTCTCAAGGTCGAAGATGCAACGGCGCTTGATCGTCTCCACAGCACGCTCGCCACCACCGACGACGTCACGATTGAGTTTCCCCCAGAGCCGCTGGCCGGCGGTCCGACACAACACATGATGTGCGCCATACCCGGCGGCATTCGTATGGAGTTCGTGGCTTCGGGCACCTAAATCGCCAAGGGCGCGCCAGTTTGACCTATGGCGGGGAACGGCTAGGAGAAGACCATGGAACACATCGATGGGCTGGAGGAGTCGCCCTTCCACGAAGGCGAGCAGGACGTCCAGCGGCGGCTCGGCATTCGCGATAAGCTGGAGACATTCGGGCGTCGGGTCATTCGTAGCTACCTGCCGGATCAACACCGCGAATTCTACACAAAACTGCCGTTCCTGGTGCTCGGGACCGTTGATGACCGAGGTCAGCCTTGGGCCTCAATCGTTGCCGGAGAGCCCGGCTTTCTAAATACTCCCGATGACCGAACCCTCCGCGTGGCGGCGCCACCGCTGTTCGGCGATCCCCTCACCACCACGCTTACCGTCGATCGAGATGTCGGCGTGCTGGGGATCGAGCCCGCGACGCGGAGACGCAACCGGCTCACCGGCCGCATAACAACCGTCGAGCCGGACGGGTTTGCCATCACCGTCGTTCAGTCCTTCGGCAACTGCCCGCAGTACATCCAGACACGCGACATCCAGGTGCTGCCGGCAGTGAGCCATGCCGATCATCCCCGACCGGTTCTAAAATCCGATCATCTGGACACGGCATGCATCAAGCTGATCGAAAACGCCGATACGCTGTTTATCGCAACTGCCTTCGCCGACGGCCGCAATGCGCCATCAAGGGGCGCAGATGTTTCCCACCGCGGTGGTCGGCCGGGCTTCGTACGCGTCGAGGACGAGCGAACGCTCGTGTTCCCAGACTTCGCCGGTAACTATCACTTCAACACAGTCGGCAACATTCAGCTTAACCCCAAGGCCGGGTTGCTCTTCATCGATTTCGATCGGGGTGACGTGCTGTATCTGACGGGCAAGGCTGAGATCGTTTGGGAGGGACACGAGGTCCGCGCGTTTGCTGGCGCCGAACGCCTGATTCGTTTGCACGCGGCGGAAGTCATCCGTGTCGAACGGAGCCTGCCTTTGGCGTTCCGGTTCGGTGAGTATTCACCGCTGCTGGATCAGACCGGCAGTTGGGACCAAGCGGCGGCGATAATCGCTGCTGACCGCGATCGCAACGCCTATCATCCCTATGGAATCGTTCGGATCGAGCGAGAGAGCGAGGTCATTTGCTCCTATTTCCTGCGGCGTGCGGATGGTGGCGGGCTGCCGTCGTACGAGCCGGGTCAGTTCCTGCCGATCCGGCTCGCGGTTCCGGGGTCTGCTGAGCCGGTCAAGCGGACTTACACGATCTCTGACGCGCCTGGAGGTGATCATTTTCGCCTTTCCATCAAGCGGGAGGGCGGGAATGCCCTGGTTTCCACCTATATCCACGATCATTTCCGGGTCGGTACTCGCCTGGAGGCCATGGCACCAAGGGGCAGCTTCGTACTGGATCATTCGAGCCGGCGACCGGTGGCTCTGATCTCCGCCGGCGTCGGGATCACGCCGATGATCGCCATGGCCAACTTCATCCTCAAGGAGGGCCGACGCACCCGCCGGTTTCGCCGAACTTACTTCATCCATGGCGCCCGTAATGGCCGAGTCCACGCGTTCGGCGCGCACATTCGGGCGTGGGCGGCCGAGAACGAAGCCTTCACCGCCCACGTACGCTACAGCCACCCGGTGGCCGGGGATCGCCCGGGCATCACATTCGACAGCGAGGGCCATGTTGATGTCGCCTTGCTCAAACAGGTCCTACCGCTTGATGATTATGACTTTTACCTGTGTGGACCGGCAATGTTCATGCAGTCACTGTTCGATGATCTGACGACCCTTGGCATTCGCGAGCAGCGCATCCACTACGAATCCTTCGGGCCGGCGACGGTTCTGACGGGCCATGACAAAGCGGCATCGGAGCTGGCGCGGGCAAGCAGCTCTTCGGCACCGGTCACCGTGAGCTTTGCGGCATCGGGCGTGGAAGCCCAGTGGACGCCTGAACACGGAACGCTCCTGGAGTTGGCTGAGGCGGCTGGACTCACGCCGGAATTTTCTTGTCGAAGTGGGATCTGCGGCACCTGCGCGACCAAACTGCGCTGCGGTGCCGTCGACTACGTCGAAGAGCCCAGCGCCGATCACGACGGTGACGAGGTGCTGATTTGTTGCTCCACGCCAAGGTCCAATTCCGGAGGCGACACCTGCGGTGAGCGATCCGCCGTCGTGCTCGATCTTTGAAGCGCTACCTGCCCGATCGGCGGCCCCCGGGGTGGTTCATGTTCCACGCTTGAATGGGTGATAGTATCCATTTCGTTGCGTTTGGACCAACTTGCATTCCCCTGGAAAGACGCTCACTCTTGCGGTCAAAATAGCGGTCGAAACAGGCAGTGTCGGCCGGTATATCGAGGGCAATGACCGCCACGGCTATCGCGTTTCGGGTCGGGTAGGGTTTTGTTGTTGGGGATTCTTAGTATGCCGTTCGTGCGTTTTGCGACGAAGGTTGCCGCGATTGTCTTGTTCGTCATTCTTCTCTTGCCCATGGCCGCTCAATCGCAAACGGCGCCTTCCCCAGAATCCGGTGCCGGTAAATGCGATCTGCCGCAATTGAGGGTGGATGAGCGGCCGGGTTCGGACGATAAGCCAACGGAGGTGAAGGTTGGGCTGTTCCTCATCGACGTGACGACAATATCGGACGTCGATCAAACGATCCGCGTCGACTTCTGGTTGCAGCAAAACTGGACCGACGATCGGCTTGTAAATTTTGAAGGGTGTGAATTTCGATTAGATGAGGTCTGGACCCCAGGGATTGACATCATCAATTCCGGCCGGCTGTTTCAGCGGAATCCCGATAGCGTTCGCGTCGGGCCAGGCGGGCAAATGACTTATGGAAAACGCCTCAGCGGTGCGCTTGTATTTCCTTACCGGGCCGCGGAATTTCCCTTTGATCGGCACGAGATAGTCATATCAGTATTTACGCCAATATATTCGCAACAAAATCTGGTTTTGTCAGTAAATGACGATGTTACGGGACGAACTGATCGACAATTAAACATACCAGATTGGCAGATCAGGAACGTTTTTGCAAAAATCGTAACACATAACGTCGAGGTAATCGATGGCAAATTCTCCCGTTTTGACTTTCACATCCCAGCAAAAAGGCTATCCAGCTATTATGTTTGGAAGATTATTGTGCCGCTGTGCTTGATTGTCGCTATGTCGTGGACTGTTTTCTGGATAGACCCGTCGCAGTATGGACCGCAAATTGGGATGTCGGCCACTTCCATGTTAACGCTGATTGCCTTTAACTTCGCCCAGTCGAATATCGTACCCCGGCTAAGTTATTTCACCATCATGGACACCTTCATCGCTGGCTCCACAGTCTTGGTTTTTCTGGCCCTCATTGAATCCATGGCGGTCAGCTACATGGCCACAAAGGGCCGCAAAGAGGTGGCAAGTCGCATCGACCGCGTATGCCGGTGGGTGTTTCCCACGGTGTTTGTCGTCTTTACGGTCTATGTCCTTCAGTCATGAGGTTGACCGACCGAGCATCGCTGCGAGTAAAAGACACAACAAGAAAGCCAATACGAAGCTGGAACGCGGGGAGGGAAGCGCGGCCATTGCGTGACGGAATCGACGAATCGATTGCCCGCTCGTTTGGCACTCATCCGGTGCTGATGCCGGTGATCGATGACTTGCTTCGCGACGTGGCGCTGCTCGGGTTTCCTGTCGATCCCGTCATCGGCCTCCTGCGTCCGCTTAAGCTGAAGGGGGCACGAACGGTGCTCGATCTGGGGTGCGGTAAGGGCACGCTTGCAGCCGCTCTTGCGCGCGAATTGGACCTGAATGTCACCGGGGTCGACGCACACGCACCGTTCCTCGTCGAAGCCCGTCAGCGGGCCAAATTTATGGGCGTGACCGACACTGGGAACGGAGGGGTTGCTCCGTCTGTTGCTCCCAACGCTGATCCAACGAATGGCGATGCCGCGCCGGTCCACGGTCGCTGCCGATTTGTCGAGAGTGATATACGTTTGTTGGCTGGCCGTTTGCCCGCAGTGGATGTGGTCCTGTTCCTTGCCTGCCGTGACATCTTCGGACATGTGCGAGAAACGGTGGCCGCCCTTCGTCGCCTCGTTCACTCTGGCGGCTTCATGGTACTGGACCATGACTATGCGCTGAAGACGGACGGTGCTGCTGTTGACGCTCTCGATCATGAGGCCCTCGTTGCGGCCCTGACCGCGGCGGGCGATCGCATTGTCATGGAAAAGCACGGCCGCTCGCACGAGACAATGGAGCTAGCCAACGCGTCCATTCGGGCTGTGGAGCGCCGGGCCCGTGAGTTGCTTCGCACCTATCCGGGGGTGGCAGGCACGGTTTGGGAGTGGATTGAGACGGAGCGCCGTGCCATCGCGCTGCACGCGACGGGCGGACCGCTGATTCCGTCGATTTGGGTTCTGCAGAGATCGGACAGTTGAAGGTCATGATGATGTTCAAGCGGTGGCCGGGTGTGCCCGATCAACAAACCGGTCGCGTCCGCGCCGTTGTGCTGATCCTAGGTATGGCAGGACTGGTTGGTGGTTGCGCCAATCCTGAGCTACCGGAGCGCGACCGGAGTCTTGCCTGCGAGCTCCGAGCGTGCCAGTGCGTGGAGCCTGCTAGGCAGTTCTGGCGAGCGGACCGAACCATCGACGTGCAGTGGAGTGAGGAGGGTAGGGCAAGCTGTCCTCCCGGCTTTCGCTTGGAGGTGCTGCCGCCGAAAACCAAGTCGGGACGGCCGTCCTGAGGAGAGAGTCCCGACCGGCCTTGCTTTGAGCCTAGAGCGGGCCGTCCGGCACCACGTCAGAAATACGCGCCAGGTTGCCCTTTATCTGTCGTTCGACAACGCCATTTCGAAATCGACGATACTCCAGCAACAAGTTGCGATTGCGCACCAGCGTTCGGTCGTAGGTTTGCACCACGTAATCACCACCGTCGACAATGGTGAACAGATTGACCGTCAACGTAGCACCGGACAGGCGTGCCCAAGCAAACGTTTCGCCCTCGGCCAGGTTCGGTAAGTCATCGAAGGGCCCAACGGCGACCAGTAGGCCGGTTCTTGGCGCCGGGCGGAATTGGAGCGAGGTGGCCCTTCCAGCCTCCTGGGCTGATGTCGAAGTGCTCGTTGTTTCCCATTCGATCGCCAGCCCGCCCTCTTCAAAGGGGCCAATGGTGACCACCATGTCGCGGTTGCTTGCTTCACCCATGGGAAACAAGGTTCGCCCTTCGTAGGTGCCAAAGAAATCCGGCAACGTGGTTTCAGGGGGTGAGGGCGTGTCCTTGGCGTCCGCAAGGCGTGGCGACGTGGTCAGAACAAGGGCCAGACCGAGGACAAGAAACAGCAGTCTGACCATCACATTCCATCTCCAAGGGCGAAGAGCACAAAGAATGCGGCCGGACAGCGGCAAGTTGGCTCGATTCCGACGTACATCCTCGCAACAATGCCGCAAGCGGACACAAAACGCGACGGTTAAGGCTTAGGGCCGACAATCAACCGACCCTTCAAGCCTTCGGAAGGGCTCGGTCGGGCTGACTTGCTTGGCTGGGGCAGAGGGAGTCAGTTCTGGTTGCGGCCGTAGCCCCGCATGGCTCGGTCGGCGATGTAGACGACCACGGCGTAGGTCACCACAAACGTGATGACCTCAAGCGTGAGCGAGCCGATGGGGAGGATGCGGAGTACCTTTGCCGCTATGAATGCCGCGACAGCGGCGACGAAGCCGGGAAGGAATTGAATGATCTGACTCATGGCCTTGGACCTCGTCGCCGGGCGTGACTGTTGGTTCAGACGGTGACGGAAGACAGCGACACGGGAGTTCGAGTTCCCTCCACAACAACGATGCCGCTTTCGGTCACATGGTAGTGCTTGCGATCCTCTTCCGGGTCATAGCCGATGACCGTTTCCGCCGGAATGTGGACGTTCTTTTCCAGGATACAGCGGCGCAGCTTCGAGTTTCGACCGATGTCGCAGTTATCGAAGATTATCGAGTCTTCGATGGTTGAGCGGGAATGGACGTAGACATCACGTCCCAGAACGGAGTTTTTGACCAAGGCGCCGGAGATGATGCAGCCGCCGGACACAACGGAATCGATCGCCTGGCCACGGCGGTCATCCTCGTCGAAGGCGAACTTGGCCGGCGGGTCCGAGTATCCGGCAGTGCGCAACGGCCATTCCCGGTTGAACAGGTTCAATTCCGGATCGATCGCGCGCACGTCCATGTTGGCTTCGTAAAAGGCATCGAGAGTCCCAACATCGCGCCAATAGGGCAGCTTGCCTTCCGGCTCTCCCGGGATGCGGTTGGTCAGGAAGTTGTAGGCAAACATTTCGACGCGTCCGACGGCCTTGGGTAGAATGTTCCTGCCGAAGTCATGAGAGCTGGAGTCGTCCAATTGGTCTTCCTCGACCATGCGGAGCAGCGTATCCGTCGAAAATATGTAGTTTCCCATGGAGGCGTAGACCATGCTCGGGTCCTCCGGCATGGAAGGAGCATCCGGGTTTTTCTCATGGAAATTGACGATCCGGCCGCCCAACGTGGTTTCGATGACACCAAAATCCTTTGAAAAGCGGCGCGGCTGCGGGATCGCCGCGACCGTGACATGGGCCCGCTTTTGCTCATGAAATTCGATCATCTCACGAATATTCTGGCGATAGATGTGATCGGCCCCAAAGACCACGACCAAGTCCGGAGCGGACTGTTCAATCAGATTGATGTTTTGATGGATCGCGTCGGCGGTACCCCGGTACCAAGTCTTGCCGGCCGTGCGCATCTGCGCCGGCACCGGTACGATGAACTGACTTCGGAACAGGCTGCCGAAGGTCCAGCCGTCGGACAGGTGCTGTAGCAGAGATTGGCTGCGGAATTGAACAACGACATAGATGGACGTAATGCCGGAGTTCACCAAGTTGCTCAGCACAAAGTCCACGATCCGATACTTGCCGCCAAAGGGCACGGCAGGCTTGGCGCGCTCCTTGGTCAGCGGATATAGGCGCGTTCCTTCGCCGCCGGCGAGCACGAACGCTAAGACCTTCAACCGCATTTTGACGTCCTCCTCTTATCCCGAGTGTTCGGGTGCGGATCGGGGTCCGCACGGCCGCGGGCCCAAACCCAGGTGTTGAACGCTTCCGGCTGTTGCTCGCGTCAATACGAGGGGGGCAACGGCCTCTCAGGTCGCTTCAGTTTTCGCGCCGAGCGGAGACATAGCCGCCGTTCGCGAAACCGATGAAGAAGTCATTGAGCTCGGGGTGGGAGATAGGCTCTCCCGAAACGTCAGGCTCCAGGTTCCGTTCGGCGACGTAGGTGCGAATATCCGTGCCATCGCGCAAGACGTGATACCAGGGGCGATCCTTCGGCGGCCGGCTCAGCGCCACCTGCTGATACCAGGCGTCGCTAAGAGCGAAAACAGGATCGGCGTCGATCACCACGCCGCGGTAGTGAAACAAGACATGCCGAACGACTTGGCCGACGGCGAACTTTGCGGACTTCGCGGTCATGTTGCAGGCGCGGCCCGACGTTGGACGATCTCTTCCCCTAACCGTTTGCTAGCATCAGCCGCAGAGTTTTTCCAGGCTAAGGCGGTGCGGCGATGAAAGAAGTGCCCGTTGCGGTCGATGTGGAGGCCACGTTTTCGCCGCCCTGTGGCCTCTGGAACACGCCGTTAAGATCATTGTAGAATTGGGGTAGATTTCGTCTTTCGCTTGGGGAAACCGTCCAATGAACATCGGCTCGCTGCCGACCCGCCATGCCCGCTTCCGCGGCAACCACACTGCCTTGATCGTGGGCCAGCATCGGCTGACATGGCGGCAATTCAATGCTGTCATCAATCGGCTTGCCAACGCGTTGCTGGCCATGGGCCTCAGCAAGGGCGACAAGTTTACCACCATCCTGCCCAACGGGTTGGAGTTGATGACCTGCTATTGGGCGGCCGCCAAGACAGGCATCGTCATCGTGCCGGCAAGCCCGTTGTTGCAAGGGGAGGGGCTTGCAACACTGCTTCTCGACTCTGACACCCGCGCCGTCATCGGCGATGTAGCTTTTGCTGACACCTTTGCGAGCATTCGCGATCGCATCCCGAATGTCGGCTCGGAGCGCTGGATTCTGGTTGGCGGCGCCCGGCTGGAGTTTCGAGCCTATGACGACCTTGTGGCACAAAGCGCCGAGACCGAGCCGCCCGACGCCAACCTGGATGACGACGATATCTACAACATCATGTATTCCTCCGGGACCACGGGTCTGCCGAAGGGGATCGTCCACACCCACTATGTGCGGGCCATGTACTGCATGATCTTCGCGGAAACGTTTCGGATTATTCCCGAAAGCGTTGTGCTTCACGCGGGCTCAATCGTCTTCAATGGCTCCATGGTGGATCTGATGCCGTGGATGTTCGTGGGCGGAACCTACATTCTGCACGGGGCGTTCGATGCGGGACGGGTCATCGAGACCATTGAGCGCGAGGGCGTGACCCACATCGTGATGGTGCCGACCCAGATTATCGCCATGCTCAACCATCCCGATTTTGCGCCGGAGAAGCTCCGTTCCCTGGAAATGTTGCAGAACATCGGCGCGCCGTTAATGCTGACGTACAAGACACGAATCAACGAGGAGCTGCCCGGCCGCTTCTATGAACTCTATGGTCTGACGGAAGGACTGATGACCGTGCTGGACAAGCATGACGCCGTCCGAAAAGAAGGCTCCGTCGGATGCGCTCCGCCGTTCATGGAAATCAAAATCATGCGGGAGGACGGCACGGAGGCAGAGCCAGGCCAGGTCGGGGAAATCGTCGGCAAAAGCCCATGCATTATGGCCGGATACTATAAGCGCCCGGACCTGACCGCGAAGGCCGTTCAAAACGGCTGGCTCTACTCAGGCGACGCGGGCTACCTGGACGAGGATGGCTATCTCTATCTGGTCGACCGATTGAAGGACATGATCGTGTCCGGCGGCGTCAACGTCTATCCCAAGGATATCGAGGAGGTTGTCATCCAACACGCCGATGTCTCGGAAGTGGCCGTGTTCGGTGCGCCCGATGAAAAGTGGGGCGAGATTCCAATCGCCGCTGTTGTCCCAGTTAGCGACAGGGCCATCGAAAAGGACGCTCTGGTGGCTTGGGTTAATGAGCGCGTGAGCGCCAAGTTTCAGCGCATTCACGACGTCGTTGTATACGAGGCTTTTCCGCGCAACGTTGCCGGCAAAACCCTGAAACGCGAGATGCGCGACGCTTACGGCAAGGGCTGAATGGAAACGACGTCGGTGCAACGCAGCCAGGGCAGGGGGGGGATGCCGTTCAACTGCGGTGCGGGTCCAGGCGGCGATCGTTCGATGCCGCCGTCGCTAGAAAAACCTCCCGAATGACGCCGCGCTCCGCCTCAAACCAGTTTCCGTCGGGATCACCGTCGCCAATGCGTTGCGAGATGTCCCAAGCACGCAGCTCAATGGCGTCCCGATACAGCTCCACCAAGTCAAGGCGACAACCGTAATAGGAGTCCCAGTACGGTTCAGCCTCGGGACGTCCACCCAGAATCAGGTCCATGGCTTCTTGAGTCGACAGGCCGTCCACGAACGTGAGGTAAGCCAGAACGGTTAGGGGGGAACGATTGATCCCGGCCGTGCAATACACGTACGTGCGGTGCTCACCGCCCAGAAGGCGGGTGAGCGCACGCACGGCATCGGGCAGGGATTGGCGCTGGTCCGGCGGATCAAAATCCCGCATAGGCGTGTTGAACAGGGTAACGCCACGACGGTGCGCATAGTTTTGATGGGACGTAAAGTCGATGGCGAAGGCACCGCGGCACAGATCGGTCTGCAGCGACAACAGCGCAGTTGCATCGGTGCTCCCGACGATCCGATCAATGTCATCGGTTGTCATTGGGCACGAGCCAATCACGAGGTCCGGACGGACTTCACCCCAGTTGAGGCTCCATTGCCATGTCACGACGTTTTACCCCTCACTCCCGCATGCGAAGGTGCTACTTATCATCGACGGAACTCTGTGGATCCGCCATGCCACCCTGAAGCCAATGGATTTTTGGCACGAACGGCGCGCTCTGAGAAGCACGCAATTGCGACTGCGACGAAATCGACGTCGGCGACCACGACGGACGCCGAACTGGTTAGCGGGCGCATTGCGGCATGTGCACTGTGAAATCGATGGTCCAGCGTGTGTTCTCGCGTTGGACCGATACATCGGCGATGGTGGCTTCGGCGAGCACATCAACCGCCGCCAACGCCGGACCCTCCACTGGCTGACACCAGAGCACGCCCGCGACCGTACCATTGCGACTGTGGGCCTGGAACCGCGCGCACGCGACGCGTTGGGTCTTCATTCGGCGCTGAATGATACAGAGCCAAGAGGCAGCCACTTCACCGATGCTCGGCGCGGCACAGACGACGTGAAGGGCGCCAGACACGCCAATGCTCGTTGGGTCGTAGGCCAAGGCCACGAAATCGTGTGCCGCCTCTGCGAGTGCCGAATCCAACGAGTCGGCTTCAACGTGAATTCCATACGCCTTGTCGGGCACGCCCGTTCCCCCCAAAGGACATGACTTGGCGCCCGTCACAGGTGGCGCGCTCACGGGATAGCGAGACCGCCCCCAGATACCGCCATCCAGTCAACAGTATAGGCGCACGGAGCCGTGCACAAAACCAGGGTCTTGGAGTTGCTGGCGAATTGTGAACACAGTGACTCCGCCGCGTGCCGCATAGTAGGACGGTTTGCCGCCAGGTCGTCATCGCCGTCATTCTGCTCGCAGTGACACAGGCGTCACGGTGCAGTCTGGGAAGAATTTCGTGCGGGACGGCCCTTGAGCCAATTGAGTCGGTTCAAGGCCATGTGATGGTGGGCGCGGCTGGGATTGAACCAGCGACCCCTGCCGTGTGAAGACAGTGCTCTCCCGCTGAGCTACGCGCCCGAACCGGCTATGGAGAAACGGATGTAACGGCACGCTCGGATCGGTGTCAAGGCGGCCCGCACTGTGCGGCTTGTCAAGATTCCGGATTTTACTTTCCATAATATATCTTATGCGACAATTGTGGGTCGAGCCACCCTTGCGCACTTGCCAAGCCCGCCCTTGGCAAGTGGGATCGACTCTGGCATGGAATGATTACTATGGTAGAGAATGGCTTGCTGTCGGACGGCGACATCAATCGCTTGCTCGCGATCATGGCGCGGCTGCGCTCGCCCGGGCGCGGCTGCCCGTGGGACCTAGAGCAAACGTTCGCGACCATCGCGCCCTACACCATTGAGGAAGCCTATGAGGTGGCCGACGCCATTCACGACGGCGATCTGGACCACCTTAAGGACGAACTTGGCGACCTGCTGTTGCAGGTGGTGTTCCATGCCCAGATGGCCGAGGAACAGTCGGCGTTTGCTTTTGCGGATGTTGTGAGAACCATTTGTGACAAGATGATACGTCGCCACCCTCATGTGTTCGGTGATGGCGATGTGCGCACCGCGGAAGAGCAAACCGCTGCGTGGGAAGCGCAAAAGGCGGCGGAACGGCAGGCCCAAGGCGCATCGCGATCGACATTAACGAGCACGATCGGGGGCGGCTCCTCAGCTTTGGTCACAAGCGTGCTGGATGGGGTTCCGGTTACTCTGCCCGCGTTGATGCGTGGCCACAAGCTGCAAAAGCGCGCTGCCGCGGTGGGCTTCGACTGGCCGGATGCCGGCTCGGCGCTTTACAAATTGGAGGAAGAGGCCCAGGAGTTGGCCGATGAGATCAATGCCGATGCCGACCGTGATCGCCTTGAGGACGAGATCGGCGATGTGCTGTTTAGCGCCGTCAACGTGGCCCGCAAGCTCGGTATCGATCCCGAGACGGCACTCTGCCGGACCAACAAAAAGTTCGAACGACGCTTTAAAAAAATCGAAGAAGCTCTAGCGAAACAAGGAAAAACACCAGCCGACTCCTCTTTGGAGGAGATGGATGCGCTGTGGGAGATCGTGAAGGTCGAAAACGGCCCGTAAAGCGGTTGTTAGCCATATCCGACGTACGCTCCCGGCATGGAGTGCAATCGGATCGCCAAGTGCCGTTCAACGGTTGTTGTCGCAGCCCTGCTGATCGGCGGATTGGTGTTGACGCTAACCGGCTGTTACTTGCCGCTTCGCTTCGATGCGGACATTCGGATCACGCGAACCGGTCTCTATGATGCGTCTTACCGCGGCGACCTGGTTTGGATTCCGCTCTATCGCGAACTGCGTGAAGGAACGTTGGACGAAGCGGATCGCACGGCGCGCATCGACCTCATCAAGCGCGATCTGGCGCGGGACCCGGCGACCACGGACATTCGTCACCGGCGCGACGGGGTTTTCGAGTTGACCTGGCATCGCCAGGGCGACCTACTCCACCAACGAATGGTCAGCTTCGTTCGACGCAACGAGCGGATTTTGACGCTGGCATACCGCAAGGACAAAGGCGAGATCGTTTTTGCTGGCCGTTCTATTCCACCGGATCGGGTGCGGGACCTGAACAGGGCTGGGCTGCACACCTACGGCTCCATCGCGGTGCGCACCGATGCCCAGGTCATCGAACACAACGCTACGGATGTCCGCCCGCTGACGCGAGGTGTGATGCTTTACCATTGGCGGGTCCAGTCGGCCGGCCCGCCGGCGCCACGTTTGGTCATCGCGCTGCAGTGAGGTAGCACGCGCGAGGAGAGGCGGTATTGAAGAAAGCAGAAGCGCCTTAGCGCAACAGCTTGATCAGGCTTGAGGTATCCAGACGACCACCCCCTTGGTCCTGGACGGCCGCGTAGAACTGGTCGACGAGGGCGGCAACGGGCAGGCGCGCGCCATTGGCGCGTGCTTCGTTCAGGCAAATGTTCAGGTCTTTGCGCATCCAATCCACGGCGAAACCGAAGTCGAAACGGTCGTCGATCATGGTGCCGGAGCGGTTCTCCATCTGCCAGGATTGCGCGGCTCCTTTGGAGATGACCTGAACGACCCGCTTAGGATCCAGGCCGGCCCGCTCTGCGAATGCAAGCGCCTCGGCGAGGCTCTGAACCAGGCCCGCGATGCTGATCTGATTTGCCATCTTTGTGAGTTGGCCGCTGCCCACCTCTCCCATTAGCGTGATCGCGCGCGCGTAGCACGACATCATCGGTTCGGCACGACCGAAGGTTTCCGCATCGCCTCCCACCATGATCGTCAGGGTCCCGTTTTCAGCACCGGCCTGACCGCCGGAGACGGGTGCGTCCAGGAACCGAAGCCCGCGTTGGTCACCGTGGTTGGCAATCTCCCGAGCCAAGGTCGCGGATACGGTGGTGTGATCGACCAGAATGGCACCGCTGGCCATGCCGGCGAAAGCGCCGGTGGCCTCATGCAGCACGACCTGACGCAGATCATCGTCGTTGCC
This sequence comes from uncultured Rhodospirillaceae bacterium, assembly GCA_964619055.1. GTDB lineage: Bacteria > Pseudomonadota > Alphaproteobacteria > Rhodospirillales > Defluviicoccaceae > CAYVUM01. The sequence continues at coordinate 23,222 of CAZUDB010000012.1, read as the reverse complement.
GACGCACACGAACACAAACTCGGAGCCGGCCGCAGCGGCCGCGGGCGTGGCTGCGGCTTTTCCCGGGAACAACTCCGTCCAGCTGCCGGCGGTGGCTGCCGTGCGGTTGTAGACGGTTACCTCGTGACCAGCTTTGGCCAAGTGGCCGGCCATGGGAAATCCCATGACGCCGAGGCCCAAAAAGCTAATTTTTGCGGGTACCATTGTTGGGGTGCCTTCCTTCGGCCTCGCGGCAACGAACGCCTCACTCAGGTTGATGCAGTCAGGCTCGGATGAGCCAACTGGTCCAGGAGCTTTTGCAGTGCACGGGCGCTTTTGCTGTCCGGGGCAAGTAACAGGGTGTCGGACAGGAAGTGGGGCTCCGCTCGATAAGGTCGGTCGCTCTCAAGCAAGCGCGACCATCCCCCCGCCTCAGCGTGAATTAGAACCCCCGCGGCATGATCCCAAGGCTTGAGCCCGGCATAGCGGGCGAAATCCAGTTTCCCGGTAGCAAGATCGAGATAGTCATGACCCGTGGAGCCAATGCGAACGATCTTAACCGGAACATTGGTTGCCCCGGCTTCGCGGCGCTCGCGAATCCTCCGGGCCAGACTGTTGCCGAGCGATCCGATCATGGCGGAAATGGGCTTCGCGGCCGCCTGATCCACCGTCAAACGGTACGGGCGCTGGTTCGCCACGCAGCTCCAAGCCCCCTGCCCCCGCACCGCCCATACGATGCGGCCAGTGAGCGGATCGAGGATCCAGCCGGCCTCGGTCACGCCGTTCAGCAAGAAAGCGACGATAACGGCGAAACTGCCGTTGCCGCGGACGAAATTGCCGGTGCCGTCGACGGGATCGATCAGCCAGACGGGCTCTGGCCCGGAGATGGCGGTCAACCGCTCGGGTGAGGCCGCACAGCCCTCCTCGCCGACAACCACGCTGTCCGGAATCAAGTCGGTCAGAACGGCCGTCAACCGGCGTTCGGACTCCAAATCGGCGATCGTGACAAGATCGAACGGACCGGACTTTTCCGTGATATCCGCAGCCGCGAGCCGCTTGAAACGTGGCAGAATCTCTTCGGCGGCCACTGTTCGCATAGCAGCCATGACAGCATTGAGGCTCGGTTCATCGAACATGGTCGTCTGGTCCGGGTATGGCCTCGTAACCGGCGCTCGTACTAGTCGCCGGAACGGCCATATGCTAGCGTCGATGCTTAAGGCGCGTGGAGGTCGCGGTCGCGATGATAGCTCGACCGAAGGTCATCAAGTAGATCTTTGGTGGCGCCGTGATAGGTCGCCCGTTGCATCAGGCCCCGGGCCAGGAAGCAGGCGAAGGTCACCGCCTCCGCCTTACCGCGCAAATCAAAAGCCGCAGCAAGTGCCTGAAGGGTATCGTGGGTTTCCTTGCGTGCCATCACGTTGAGCTGGGTTTTGACCAGCCGGTTCCTGCCACGCCAGCGTCGTTGAGCCTTATCCGTCGCCATGCCGACTACATCTACTAGTAGATAACGCCAAATGCAAGGACCGCCGCTGCGGCGGTTTGGTTATGGCGCGACGCGGTCCGGAACCGTGTGACGAAACCGCTGCGCAAAATGTGCCGATTGCCGTGCACCAAGCCGGACGCGGAGGCGGACTCCGTCGGGGCGATCGTCGCGATCGACAACCTCGCCGTGCTCATAGAGCCAAGCCAACGCTGCGCCATCCGCCATCGGCAGCAGTACCTCGATCAGCGTCAATCCGGCAGCGAAGCGCTCGTCGAGGACCGACAGAAGTCGCTCACATCCTTCCCCCGTCTGGGCTGAAAGCAGGATCATGGGCTCGTTGCTGCGTTTGGCTCGGTTCGCCAGGACCTCCCGGTCCGGTTCGGGCAGCAGGTCGATTTTGTTGAGCACATCGATCATGCGGGCCTCCAGTCCATCCGTGAGGCCGATTTCCGCCAAGACTGCGCACACGTCGCGACGTTGCTGGTCGCTGTCCGAGTGCTCCGCATCCCGCACATGGACAAGGACATCCGCCTCCAGCACCTCTTCAAGCGTGGCATGGAAGGCATCCACCAACTCATGGGGCAGATCGGATATGAAGCCCACGGTGTCGGAAAGGATTGCAACTCGGCCCGACGGCAAACGGACGCGCCGCATGGTCGGATCAAGGGTCGCGAATACTTGGTCCCGGGCAACGACATTGGACCGAGTCAGGCGGTTAAACAGGGTCGACTTACCGGTGTTGGTGTAGCCGACCAGCGCGATGATCGGGAACGGCACGCGCTTTCGCGCCTGACGGTGCAGGGAACGCGTTCGTTTCACATCCACTAACTCGCGACGCAGGCGGGCGATTCGGTCGGTGATTAGGCGGCGGTCGGTTTCAAGTTGAGATTCGCCAGGACCGCCCATGAAGCCGAAACCGCCCCGTTGCCGTTCCAGGTGGGTCCAGCTCCGCACCAGACGAGACCGCTGGTATGTTAGCGCTGCTAACTCGACCTGCAGGCGCCCCTCCGACGTGCGGGCACGAGCACCGAAAATTTCCAAGATCAAGCCCGTGCGGTCGATAACTTTGCAGTGCCAGGCTTTCTCCAGGTTGCGCTGCTGAATCGGCGTAAGGGCCGTATCGACGAACACGATTGTCGGGTCGGACGTTGCCGTCGGATCGTCATCGTCGCGCCGTAGGGTCGCAATAATCTGGCTGATCCGTTCGAGCTGACCGGGACCGAACAGGGTCGCCGGCCGGGCCCGGGCGATGGGCAGCGTTTCGGCGTGATCAATCGCGAGGCCAATGGCTTCCGCAAGGGCCGTCGCCTCCGCCAAACGCGCATCATCGCTGCGCCTTGGCTGCGGATCCGCGCGGGAGAAACTTGGGTGTAATACGACACCGTGCCCTGCTATCGCGCCCGTGCGCTCACTAACAGCTGCGGACACGGGCGTCAGGCCTCGGCCGTGGCTTCCCGGTCCGGCTCAAACAGTTGCACGGGCATCGACGGCATGACCGTAGACACCGCGTGTTTGTAAACCAACTGCGTGTGACCGTCACGCCGCAGCAATAAGGAGAAATTATCGAACCAGGTGACAATTCCCTGCAACTTAACCCCATTGACCAGGAAAATAGTGACCGGCGTTTTGTTCTTTCGAATGTGGTTCAGGAAAACGTCCTGCACATTTTGCGATTTATCCGAGGACATGGGAATGATCCCTCTTGTTATGGGCGGACCCGTTTATCAGTACTGCGTATGGTTGGACCGCAAACCACTGTTTCGGGCCACACGCACAGCTTTAACCGCGATTCCTGAAACCCCATCGCCTAATGGCTGTGTCGCGTTTTCCACGGATCTATTGCCTTGAACCAAACTCTATAGGCTTTCCACCAGTGATGAAAGGGCGACACAAGTCTCAACATACACGGCCGGCGGATGGTTGCAAAACTCGGCCACATCTGGCGGCTCAGGTCGCACCAGAACGGGGAGGCATCCAGCAGCCACAGCACATTCTAAATCGATATCGGCATCGCCAGCGAACCACACGTGCAAGCCTCGCTCGATTCCGCTACCCCTCAGCGCGAGATCGACGGGTGCCGCGGACGGCTTGTCCTGCAACGCATCAAACGCGCCGATGATTTGGCCGAAGTGTTGCTGCCAGCCCAGAGCCTCAACCTCTTGCCGGAGGTAATCACCCTTCTTGTTGCTGACAACTGCCAAATAAATACCAAGCTCGCTAAGGGCATTCAGGGCGGCCGCCGCGCCGGACAGCGGTTCCAGCGTTTCCAGATGGCGCTCGGTGAACCGTGCGTAGAAAATCTCGCCGGCCTCTAACCAACGCTCTCCGAACAGGGCCGGATAGGAGTCACGCATGGAGCCGCGAACCCGCTGACGGGTTTCCTCGAAGCTCCATAACGGCATGTCAAAATGGGCGAAAACATGATTTTGTGCATCGTGAATGGCGGCCCAACTATCGATGAGCGTGTTGTCCCAATCGAACACGATGGCTTTGGGCCGCGTCAAACCATCGGGCGCGATCACCATTGAGCAGCTCCCCCAGAAGATTCGGTGTCCGGCGCAGTGGCGCCGATCGGGCACTGAGATGCGATATGCCGTAGATACAGCCCGATCAGTTTGCGGGTCAGAGGACCCGCCGTTCCCTTTCCAATCGTGTGTCCGTCAATGACGACGACGGGACGTACCAGTGCAGTCGTGCTGGTTGCGAAGGCTTCCCGAGCATCCCATGCCTCGGCGAGCGTGAACGGCCGCTCGCGCAAACGAACACCGTGATCGCCGGCCAGTTGTACGATCGCCGCCCGGGTGATCCCAGCCAGGATGCTGCGATCGACGCTGTGCGTCACCAGCTCGCCCGCCGCGGTCACGATCCAAGAGTTGGAGGATGTTCCCTCGGTCACTGTCCCGTCCTCGGTCACCAGCCAGGCTTCCTCGGCCCCGCGCAGGTGCGCGGCCTGCTTGGCAAGAACATTCGGAAGCAGAGCGATAGACTTGATATCCGGACGTTTCCATCGGAGGTCCGCATCCGTGATGACTGCGATCCCACGCGCCATTCGGTCTGGATCGGGTATCGGCGTGATACGCGCCGTGACCACCAATGTAGGGTGCAGGCCCTCGCTCCAGGCATGAGCACGCGGCGCCACACCGCGGCTCACCTGCAAGTACAAGGCGCCGGACCGGTCAATACGGTTGCGATGGATGATGGTGTCCAGGATTACCGTCAGGGCCCGCCGTGCTATCGGCCACGGCATATGGACGGCGGCGAGCGAACGGTCCAATCGGTCCAGATGGGGCTCGGCATCGATCATTCGGCCGCCGTGGATGGCAATGACCTCGTAGACACCGTCGGCAAACTGATAGCCCCGATCCTCAATGTGAACGGACGCCCTGCGGTGTGGAAGATATCGGCCGGCAACGTAGGCAATGCGTGACATAGGCAGCTCAGAAATATTCGAGACGCACGGAGAACAGCTTTTCGACCCGCCGCACCGCCTCGGGCGCCGCGAACAGGACAACCCGATCGCGGGCTTGGATAACAGTGGCTCCCGACGGTGTTATCACTCGACCATGGCGGACGATCGCGCCGACCATGACACGATCGGGAAAATCCACCTCCTTCAACGGGGCGCCGATCAGCCCTGACGTTTCCAAGGCCTCGGCCTCGATCAGCTCTCCAAAACCCTCGCGCAACGTATGAACGGCATAGATCCGCCCGCGTCTCACATGCTGAAGGATGGAAGAAACCGTGATGTTGCGAGGGCTGACCACGACGTCAATGCCGAGCGTGGCGATGAGTGGCTCATAAATGCTCTTGTTGAGCAACGAGATGGCCCGCTTGGCGCCGTAGCGCTTCGACAGCATGGACGACAGAATGTTGGTCTCGTCGTCGTCCGTGACTGCGACTATGGTATCGGCCGTCTCGACCCCGGCTTCGGCCAGGATGTCCGGGTCCAGAACATCGCCGTGGAGCACGACGGTTCGGCTCAGTAGGCTGGCGACACGGGCCGCCCGTTCGGGACTGGCCTCGATGATCTTAACGTTGATCCACGGGTGTTCGCGCTCGATATCCTGGGCGAGCAGCAGGGCAATGTTGCCGCCACCACACAGAACCAGGCGCTTGACCTCCGGCTCTTCGTGGCCGAAGGCTGCCAACGCGCGCCGAACCTGTTCCGTTTCCACCACCACGTAAACATCGTCGCCGCACTGCAACTCCGCATCGGAGGCGACGGACACGACCTCGTCGCCCCGAACCAGACCAACGATCACCATGTTCAGATCGGGAAACAGCTGTGGAACCCGGCGCACCGGCGTGTTGACGGCCGGCCCGTCCGCCCGGCAGCGGATGCCGAGAAGCCGCACCCGGTCGTCGGCCAGCGGGATCATCTCGAAGGCTCCGGGAACACGCAGGCGACGGATGATTGCGCGTGCCACCTCCATCTCCGGGGAGATGATGACGTCGATGGGCATGTGCTCACGCGAGAACAGGGCCGACCATTCGGTGTCCAGATAGCTCTGGTCACGAATACGGGCGATCTTGGTCGGCACCTCGAACAGGGAATGTGCTACTTGGCAGCACACCATGTTGACTTCGTCAGTCTGCGTGACGGCGATGATCATGTCGGCGTCGCCGGCGTGGGCGCGGTCAAGGACGTCAGGGCGAGATCCATGACCAACGACTCCCTGAACGTCCAGGGTGTCGTTGACACGACGGATCAGGTCCGGATCACGATCGACTACGGTGACCGTGTTATTTTCAAGCGCCAATTGGCGGGCGATGGTGAAACCAACCTGGCCAGCACCGCAGATCAGGATGTTCATGGTTGCGGCCGATGCACTCGGACCCGGGACGCGCCGACAGCGGGTGTAGCGCGGTAGATCTGCATCAGCTGGCCGTTCCGCGGGTTTTTTCGTCGGTGTTGATGCCGAGAGATTTGAGCTTGCGGTGGAGGGCGGAGCGCTCCATGCCAACGAAGGCAGCGGTGCGCGAAATATTGCCGCCGAAGCGCGTCACTTGAGCGAGCAAGTACTCCCGCTCGAAAATCTCCCGCGCATCGCGCAGCGGCAGCCCCATGATTTCGGCGCTTTTGTCGGGATATCGCGTCACCGAGAACGACGTTTCGAGTTCGGGCGGAAGCATATCGGCGCGGATCGGATCTTCGGGATCGCCAGGCGCCATGATCAGCAAGCGCTCAATTATGTTGCGCAGTTCACGGACGTTTCCCGGCCAGTCATAGGCCTGCAGGGCGGCCATGGCATCGTCGTTGATGGGTCTGGCCCGACGACCGGAGCTTTCCGCAGCCCGGTCCATAAACCACCCGGCAAGAGTCGGGACGTCCTCTCGGCGCTCCTTGAGTGGCGGGACCCGGAGCGGTACGACGCTGAGGCGATAGAACAGGTCCTCCCGAAACCGGCCGGCGCGGATTTCGGCGGACAAGTCGCGGGTGGTGGCGGCCACAACCCGCACGTCGACCTGTACCCGCGTCGAGCCGCCCACGCGCTCAAACTCCTGCTCCTGAAGAACACGGATGATCTTGCCCTGCGTCTCAACCGGCATGTCCGCGACCTCGTCGAGGAATAGGATGCCGTTGTGTGCGCCTTCGAAGGTGCCGACTCGGCGGGACGGGTCCCCTGCCCCCTCGATACCGAACAGCTCGGTTTCAACTCGATCCGGCGCCATCGATGCCGAATTCAACACAACGAACGGGCCATCGGCCCGAAGCGAGCGAGCGTGCAAGAGGCGCGCGACAACCTCCTTGCCCGAGCCCGCCGGGCCCGAAATCAACACCCGGCTGTTGGTGGGCGCGACGCGCTCGATCGCTTGGCGAAGCTGGTTGATCGCCGGCGAGCGCCCAATCAATTCTGCTCCAACGCCCGATCGAACGCGGAGTTCCTCGTTCTCACGGCGCAGCCGAGTTGCCTCGATTGCACGCTCGATGGACAGAATCAGCCGGTCCGTCTTGAACGGCTTCTCGACAAAATCGTATGCGCCTAGTTTGATCGCCTGTACGGCCGTATCCACAGTACCGTGGCCACTCATGATCACAACTGGCAGCGAGGGATCACTGCGCTTGACCTCTTCCAACACGGCCAAGCCGTCGATCCGACTGCCCTGAAGCCATATATCAAGGAGAACAAGGCTTGGCCGGCGAGCGCCGATCGCCGCCAGTGCGGTATCGCTGTCATGGGCGGGCCGTGACTCGTAACCTTCATCGTCAAGGATGCCGGCAATCAAGGTGCAGATATCGGACTCGTCATCGACGATAAGGATATCTTCGACCCGGCGCTGTCTGTTGGCCGCCATCACTCCATCCGAACTTCCGCGTCAACGCGGTCACCTCCCGCAGCCGCGTGGGTCAGCGGGGTGTGAAACACAAGGCTGATTCGGGCACCGCCCTCCTCCCGGTCTTCCAGGAGAAGATCGGCCGCATGATCTTCCATGATTTTTCGCACGATCGCCAGTCCAAGACCGGTGCCTTTGGACCGCGTGGTCACATAAGGCTCAGTCAGGCGCTCGCGCTGGTCGCGGGGCAAGCCGCAGCCATTGTCCTCCAGAATAATGCGCACAACGCCGTCGCCCTCCTGGCCGTCCTCATCGTCCACCAGCGTGACGCTGATCAAACCATCGGCGGGCAGAGTCCCGCCCCCGCGCTCCGTAATGGCCTCCGCCGCATTCTTGAGGATGTTCGTCAACGCTTGCGCAATCTGGCGGCCGTCACACGCCATCCAGATAGCGGGGTCCGGCAGATGCGTCTCGATGCGAATCTCCGGAGAGCGGCTGCGCTCCAAAAACACAGCTTGAATCACGAGCTCGTTCACGTTCTCGCTCTTGATATCCGGCCGGGGCATCCGGGCGAAGGACGAAAACTCATCGACCATGCGGCGGATGTCCTCCACGCGCCGCACGATCGTGTCGGTGCAGGCCGTGAAGGTTTCATCGTCCGTGTTGGCATCTCTGCCGTACTTGCGCTGCAATCGCTCAGCTGCCAGTTGAATTGGAGTTAGGGGATTCTTGATTTCGTGTGCGATCCGGCGGGCCACATCGGCCCATGCTGCCTGGCGCTGGGCTGAGACCAGCGCTGAGATATCGTCGAACGTCACGATGTAGCCGACAACCGTCCCGTCCACCTGTTCGGCGGCAATGCGTGCGATCAGAGTGGCTTTTCGACCGTCGCGATGAAGCTCGATCTCATCTTCCCAAGAGCGGTCCGGCTGGGCGCGGGACCGAGCCAACAAGTCCGCCATTTCGGGCGCCACGGATTCCAGGTGGGCACCCTGGGCCGTGGTCAGGTCGACCCCCAACAGCACTGAAGCCGAACGATTGGGTAGGCGGATGAGACCGTTGGCGTTCAGCCCGATCACCCCGGCGGAAACGCCGCTCAACACGATCTCCGTAAAGCGCCGCCGTTCGTCCAACTGGCGATTGGCCTCAACCAAGCTGCTCCGCTGGGATTCCAATTGGCTTGTCATGCGGTTGAACGAGCGGCCGAGCGAATCCACTTCGCCGACGCCGTGCCCGGTCTCGACCCGCACTGAAAGATCCCCCTTGCGTGCCCGATCGGCAGCGCCGATCAGGGTCGCAATCGGGCGCGAGATCCGCGTCGCAAGCGTAATTCCGGTCCAAATGGCGGCCAGCAGCAGCAGCAGGGCGACCACGACGAAAATCGCAATAAAAGTGATCCGAAACCACTCCCCCCGCTCCTCCAGGCCTTGATAGTAAGCAACGGCGGTGTTGGTTCGCTGGATGTTTGCGAGTACGTCCGGATCGATAAAGCGACCCACAATCAAATAAGCGTCAACGAAGCGGTTTAGTTTGACGATGGCGCGCACGCGGGTGTCATCGGGTTTCGACAACAGAACAACGTCACCCCGATTAGCCGACTCGACCGCCTCTCGCGGCACGAGGTCCAAGTCGAACACCAGGCTGAGGCTCAAGGGTGTCTTTGCCAAGACCTGACCCTGACCATCGACAACGATCGCTTCCGGGATGGACCGCAGGATCGCTTGGAGAGACAACCTGTGATCAAACAAGCGGTGGTCCGCCGCCATTAGCTCGGGCGCGTCCCGGTCCAGATCGTTGGCCATAGCGGCCGCCTCGGCGCGGATGCTGTTTCGATGCTCCTCCAGGTAAGCTCGAGCGACCGCATCGGAGGCGGTGACGGCGGTGCGCACCCGATCCGCGAACAGCTCGACGAAGCCGAACTTCAAGAACGCCCCAGCGAGGATCGCCACGAGAAGGCCCGGGGTGACGGCAACGAGGCCGAACATCATCACCATGCGGATCAGCAGGCCGGAGCCGGCGAGGCCCCGTTGCCGCTCTCGCCACACCTGCATCAAGCGAATGCCGACAAGCCCACCAAGAACGAGCAGCAGGACGATGTCGAGGGCGAGCAGATAGCGCACCGTATCGACATCCGGTTCGGGCTCATAGGCGCGGCTCATGAATACGACAGTGGCAAGGCCCGAAACGACCGCCGCAACAGCGACGATGAACGCGAGCCGGCCATAGCGGTTGGTCGGCGTTCCCTTGCTGTCCACGCCGTCGCTCTCACCGGTGTGGAGCGTCGCGGTCAGCGGCGGCACGGATGGCGAAACGGGGGCCGTCACCGCGCGCCTCCTCCCCGAACCACGGGAATGTTCAAATCCCGAATCTTCTTGCGCAGGGTGTTGCGGTTCAGTCCGAGCACTTCGGCGGCTCGAATCTGGTTGCCCCGGGTTGCCTCCAGGGTCAAGGAAATCAATGGCCGCTCAACCTCACGAATAACCCGGTCGAACAGTCCAGGTGCCGGAAGGGACTGGGCGTGGGCTTCGAAATAGAGGCGGAGCTGGCGCTCAACCGAGGCCGCGAGGCCGTCATTGTCCGTTTCCGCCTCACGATCCGAGGTGTCGGCCAACTCGGCCTCGACGCTGTCGACGCCGATCACCTCCTCGGAATGCAGCGCCACCAACCGGCGCACGGTGTTTTCCAGCTCACGAACATTACCGCTCCACCGGTACCCTTTCAGCCGCTCCATCGCGGCGTGATCGAGCATCTTCGCCGGCAAGCCCTCGGCGTGAGCTTTGGCAAGGAAGTGGCGCACCAACTCCGGCACGTCCGAGGTTCGCTCCCGCAACGGCGGCACGCGGATCGGCACCACGCTCAAGCGAAAGAACAGGTCCTCACGAAACGAGCCCTGTCGGATCAGTTGGCTCAGATCGCGATGGGTCGCCGCGACGATGCGGACGTTGGCCCGAATAGGGGTGCGCCCGCCGACGGTAGTGTACTCGCCTTCCTGCAACACCCGCAGTAAGCGGGTTTGGGCCTCCAACGGCATATCGCCGATTTCATCCAGGAACAGCGTGCCGCCTTCGGATTGTTCGAACCGCCCCACCGTACGCTGGGTGGCGCCAGTGAACGAGCCCTTCTCGTGCCCAAACAGCTCACTTTCGATCAGGTCGCGGGGAATCGCGGCCATGTTGATGGCCACGAACGGCCCGTCACGCCTCTTGCCGTATGTGTGCAGGGCACGCGCCACCAACTCTTTGCCCGTGCCGGACTCGCCGGTGATCAGGACGGTCAGGTCCGTACCCATCAACCTGGCGAGCGTGCGATAAATCTCCTGCATGGCCGGCGAGCGACCGATCAGCGGGAGCGGTTCGCCGCCCGTCTCGACCTCCGGCGTCAGGTTTGCGGACGTTGACTTCGTCGGCTCAAGCGCGCGGCGAACTACGCCGATCAATTCATTCAAGTCAAAGGGCTTTGGGAGATACTCAAAGGCCCCACGCTCGGTCGCGCGCACGGCTGTGAGCAGGGTGTTCTGGGCGCTCATCACGATCACCCGAAGCTCCGAACGGATTTTGCGGATGCGCGGAATCAAGTCCAGGCCGTTTTCGTCGGGCATCAGCACGTCGGTGATGACGACGTCACCCTGGCCGTCGCTGATCCAACGCCACAGCGTGGCCGCGTTGCCCGTGGTTCGAACCCGAAAGCCTGCTCGCTCCAGCGCTTGACTCACAACGGTGCGGATCGCCGGATCGTCGTCCGCGACGAGGACCGTTGCTGTCATTCCCTGGTTGCCTCCGCCGTGACCATCGGCAACATCACGCGAAACACGGTGCGTCCCGGCAGGCTGTCAAACTCGATGACGCCACCATGGTCCCCAATGATCTTGGCGACCATAGCAAGGCCAAGGCCGGTGCCCCGCGGCTTGGAGGTGACAAAGGGATCGAACAGATGGGCCTTCATGTCCTCAGGAATTCCGTCGCCGTTGTCCTGAACACTGATCATCAGCGGAAGGTGCACGCGCGAATGGCTCCCCGGCACGGCGAACCGGACGCCGTGGCTGTAGGAGGTTTGAATCCGGATCTCACCGGCGGCCGAGGGTGCTGCCTCGCAAGCATTCTTGACCAGGTTCAGGAACACTTGGGTAAGTTGATCGCGATTGCCCAACACCGCCGGCAGGGACGGGTCGTAGGATTCGATGAACTGGATATGCCGGCCAAAACTACTTTCCGCCAGGATACGGACCCGGCTAAGGACCTCGTGAATGTTGACGGGGCCGCGCTCCAGGGGCGTGCCTTGCGAAAATACCTCCATCCGGTCAATGAGCGCACACACCCGGTCCGCCTCGTCGCGAATCAGGCGAGTCAGCGAGCGATCATCCGGATTGACGGTCTGTTCTAGCAACTGAGCGGCGCCGCGGATGCCTGCAACGGGGTTCTTCACCTCGTGCGCCAGCATCGCCGCCAAGGCCGACACGGAGCGCGCTGCCCCGCGGTAGGTGAGCTGTCGGTCGATCTTGGCCGCAATGGAGCGCTCTTGCATGGTCAGCACAACGGTATCCAACGCGTCACCAACAGGAGATGCCTGGATGTTCACCAGATTCCGGCCGATTCGCGGGCTCGCCAACGTGACGTGGTACTCGGCGACTGGGTGTCCGCCCGTGCGTGCCTGCCTAATCAGGGCAAAAAGCGGACTGTCCGGCGGGATCAGGTCCTGCAGCGGCTGCCCAGCTAAATGCGATGCGCTGCCTTGGAAAAACTGTTCTCCAGCATGGTTGACGTAGCTGACGATCCCGTCAAGATCGACGGCCATGACGATATTGGGCAGCCCATTGAGTAAACTCCGAAAATCGGCCTCCGCGCGATCTTGGGACGGGGGGCGCAGCCGAACCACGCGACTATCGTTGGGGCTGTCCATTACGCCGCCTGGCGATCGATGAGCGGTTCGTAAAGTTGGCCGATCATCTCGACGACTCGATCGGGATCGGGCTCGGCCATCACGGCTGAGCGAAACCGGGCCGAATCCGGCAGGCCACGCGTGTACCATCCCACATGCTTGCGGGCCGCGCGCATGCCGGTGGTAGCCCCATAATGCTCGATCATGGCCCGATAATGCTCCAGAAGGACCGCGCACTGTTCGGAGAGCGCAGGCGGCGCAACACTTCGCCCTGCCCTCAAGCCGCGGGCGATCATGCCGGGCAGCCAGGGCCGACCGTAACTGGCGCGTCCAATCATGACGGCATCTGCGCCCGACGCGCGCAGGAGGTCATGGGCATCCTCGAGGCTGGCCACGTCACCGTTGCCGATCACGGGGATCGAGACAGCCGCTTTGACCGTGCCGATGTAAGACCAATCAGCGCGGCCGTTGTAAAATTGGCAGCGGGTGCGCCCGTGGACGGTCACAGCTTGGGCACCGGCCGCCTCAACGATCTGCGCGACCCGCGGCGCGTTGCGGCTTGTGTCGTCCCAGCCGGTGCGCATTTTGACGGTAACGGGAACGTCGACTGCGCCCACCACCGCCTCGACAATTCGCCCAACGAGCGTTTCTTCCCGCATCAAAGCCGCGCCCGCGTCACCGTTGGTTACCTTCTTCACCGGACAGCCCATGTTGATGTCGATCAGGCGGGCCCCTTGATCACGGCAGAGCCGCGCGGCCTCGGCCATGACCTCCGGCTCGCAGCCGGCGATCTGGATGGCCATTGGCTGCTCATCAGCCGCAGCGGCGCTGCGCTGACGCGTTTTGCGATTCGCATGAATGACGGCGCGACTCGCGATCATTTCAGACACAACAAGGCCGGCGCCATAGCGCTTGACAAGCCGGCGAAACGGCAAGTCGGTCACGCCCGACATGGGGGCGAGAAAGACAGGCGGATCGATATGCAGATCGCCAATGCACAGGGTCATGAAGGACTCCACCAACGCTTGCCCAATTGAAGGGCAGAATGATCACAAATTCAAGGAAATGCCTGTCTCGGGAGCATAAACACGGCCGGGCTCAAGGCCGTAAGCATGTCATCAAGCCATCAGAACGTCTGTCACGACCTTCACACCGGGATATCCGAGGGTCAGCAAGAGCCACGCGCACAGCACACCCCGAGCTGCCTGCCGACCGCGAACGCCCGTCCAGGCGTGGATTGCGAGCAGCACAGCGATGACGACAAATGCCGCCATGGTGAGGACCGTCTTGTGGTCCAGTTCCAGCAACGCTCCTGTCTCCTGGTACAAGAGCGCCATGCCAGAGGCGAGGCCAGCCGCCAGGACGACTTCCCCGGCAAGCAGTAAGCGCAAAACGAGGCTGTCACTTTCCGCCACGGCTGGCAACAGGCGTGTCAAGGCCGTTCTGCGCTTCTGCTTCAAGGCGCGCTGCTGCAAGAACGCCGCCAACGCGGCAACACCGGCAAGCGTCACGAGCGCATACGTCGCCACTGACACCAGTACATGGATGCTGAACCATGCCCCCGCCTCCGAGCCCGCGGCCAGCGGCCGACCGGGTGCCGATTGCCAAACCGCCGCGGCCATGCCGAGGACCAGCAACGTGCCGACGACGAGCGGTGTCAAGCGCCACGCAGTCGAACTGACGATCACACAACCGAGGAACACCAGAAGCGTGCCCGCGTTCGTCACCCACAGATTGGCAGCCAGGCTAGTCTGCCAGGGTCCGGCAAGAATCACACCCGCCCGCAGCGCAGCCGCAACGGTAGCAAGACCAAGCGCAATCCAGTACACGGCATCGCGGGCCGGCGATGTGCGAAACATCTGCACCGACGCCGGCAGCATTGCCACCAGTGTCGAGACGTTGTGAAAAGCCATGTCCATAACCGCAACCATAGGGCTAAATCCGAGGTGCCGGCAAACGGCGCGCTGGCGCTTACGGGGGTGTGCGAGCACGCAATGCCAGAGACGGGGTTCCGATGTCTAATCGCCTGCTGCAAGGCCGTGAGCCTATTGCCGCCGTCAGTACCATCATCGTCGCTGGTGGCAGTGGATCGCGATTTGGGCACGACGTACCGAAGCAATACCAGACCCTGGCCGGCGAGGCCATGTTGCGCCGGACGGTGCAACTGTTCTGCGACCATCCACGCGTTTCGACCGTGTGCGTAGTGATCCGCGCTGGCGACGAGGCGCTTTATGCGGCGGCAACGGCGGGCCTCGACATCTGGCCACCCGTGACTGGTGACGATACCCGCCAGGGATCGGTTCTCAGGGGCCTTGAGAGCTTGGAGCAAGCAGCGCCCAGCTTGGTCCTGATCCACGATGCCGCCCGGCCGCTTTGCCCGGCAAACGTGATCGATCGCGTCCTGGACGCGCTGGCCACGGTGCCCGCCGCTATTCCGGCCCTGCCGGTGCAGGACACGATCAAACGCGCATCACGGCACGAACCAGATCTGATCGCCGAAACGGTGCCGCGAACAGATTTGTGGCGGGCGCAAACGCCGCAAGGCTTTCGCTTTCCCGACATCTTGGATGCACATCGGCGGTTCGCGGGTTGGGAACTCACAGACGACGCGGCGGTTGCCGAGGCCGCGGGCCTGCAGGTTGCACTCGTCCCGGGTGCTGAGGACAACATCAAAGTGACGACACCGGATGATCTCGAGCGTGCAGAGCGGGCATTGAGTGAGGCCACGCCGATAGTTTCGGCCCCCGACCTTGAGGTCCGAACGGGGATTGGCATCGATGTTCATCGATTCGGGCCCGGCGACCATGTCATGCTGGCCGGCATCCGCGTGCCCCACGATGCCGGTCTGATCGGACACTCCGATGCGGATGTCGCACTGCACGCCTTGACCGACGCCCTGCTCGGCGCGATTGCCGCCGGCGATATCGGTCAACACTTTTCGCCCCATGACCCAAGATGGAAGGACGCGGCGTCCGCACAATTCCTGGTGTATGCGGCAGAGTTAGTGCGCGCGGCCGGTGGGCGGATCATCAACGCCGACATATCCATTATCTGCGAAAGGCCAAAAGTCGGGCCCCATCGCGATCGGATGGTTGAGCGCCTCGCCGATATCCTGCATGTGACCTCCGACCGGATCAGTGTCAAAGCCACAACGACGGAACGTCTCGGCTTCACCGGTCGCCGAGAGGGTATTGCCGCTGAGGCGGTTGCAACGGTTCAACTGCAGCGTGGCGGCTCACATGACCCTGCCCGACTTCCCGATCTTGCTGGCGATCGTCTACGCAGCCACGGTCAGCTATTACCTGATCGTGGGTCTGGCGCTGAGCCGGATCAATCGGCTGTTCCCCCATCGACGCATCCAAGACAGGCGCGGTGACGGCCGTACAGGTCGGGAGATCCGGCAAAGCCTTCTTTCCCTGATTGTGCCGTCCGCATGCCTTGCTGGCGGCCTTTCGCTTCAGGCTCAGAGCTGGACCTCAGATCCTCTTTCGCTGTCACTTGGCAGCGCGATCCTAATGTTCTTGGTGCTTATGGTGGTCCATGACGCTTGGTTCTATGCAGGCCATCGCCTAATGCACACGAAGCCCCTGGTGCGCTGGCATCGGCTTCACCACACGAGCCGTACCCCGACCGTTTGGAGCAATGATAACTTTACGCTTATCGACAGTTTCTCGGTCCAGAGCTTCTTCCTAATCCTCCCCATCTTCGTGCCCGTGCCCCCGCTCGTGCTGGTTGCCTTCCGTCTCTATGATCAAACTAGGGGCATGATCGGCCATTCCGGGCACGAATACGTGGACGGCATATGGGCACGATGGCCATGGCCGTTGGTGTGCACGTTGCATCACGATGACCACCATGCCCTTTGGCGCTACAACTTCGCCAACCAGTTCACCTGGTGGGACCGCCTGTTCGGAACGCTCGACCCGCAGTACGATGCCAAGGTGCGTGCCTTTGCCAGGCGCGCAAGGACGTCGGGCCCGGATAACAGCGACGATGCGAGCTGGGCGATGAATGCAGGGCGTGAGCGCGGTTAGTCCGACAGCGGTCTGCTGGTCTCGGCCTCGATCCAGGCCAGGAAGCTGGCGTTGCCGGTCTCAAGGGACCAGGCAACGACACATGGGCAATGATAGGAATGCAAAGCTCGCACGTGCTCGGTGAGGCGATCGACCAGTTCCGTGCGAGTTTTCACGATGAGCGCTGCCTCCGCGCCTTCCTTGACAGCCCCATCCCACCAGAACACGGACGTGATCGAGGGCAGAACGTTGGCACAAGCCGCCAAGCGGGATGCAACAAGGCTTCGGGCGATTTCCAGCGCCTCTTTGCGTGTTTCCGTGGTGATATAGACGTAACAGCTGGCCATGTGACCGAATTGACCTAATCGCTTAAAGACATCGCAGAGCAAGAAACCCCACGCCACTACCGAACGCGTTTGAGGGTGCCCGTGATGTATCTCATATTGAGGCCACTCCGCACCCTTTGAAACTCGAGATGGATGCCGTTCTCCTCCAGGGTTCGATCGTAGGTTTGCATCTCATACGTACCGTCATCAGTAATTATGAGCGCATGGACGGTCAAGGTTTGCCCATTCAGTGTGGCCCAAACATATGGGTCGCCGTCCAACGGGTTAAGCGGTATTCGATTCCCGAACATGTCCGTCCGCATCGCGGATTCGTAAATGTTACGGCGTTTGGTGCGCTCGAAGTCGATGGAGTATTCGCTTCGCTTGATCCGTCCGCTGGACTTGGGAATGACCGTGGTCCATTTTAGGTTGAAGCCGTCGTTAGTAGGCTTGATTTCCACGCCGAGATCGCGAGTGGTGATCCCTTCTTCATTGCGACTGACAGCTGTTCCTTCATAGACGCCAAAAAAGTCGTCAATCCGGGCGGCGGACTCGGCACGTGCCGAACCGTGAGCGGGCGTGACGATAGATGCGAGGATAATCAACAGGGCCCAGAATGTGGGCATGTCAACACCTTCGGACGGCGCAGCATCGTTGACAATAGCCGTACCGGCGCAAATCGAGTTGGTCCGCAACCCAGCACGACTCCGAGATGCGTTCGGCTTATCGACCGACCACTATGGTCGGAGCGGCCGGATTCGAACCGGCGACCCCTACACCCCCAGTGTAGTGCGCTACCAGGCTGCGCCACGCTCCGCCACGGGAACGACCATATCCGATGATCGCGTGAGCTGGCAACCGAGCCCCTTACTCAGCCGCCGCGTTCCGGCCCTCCGTCCGGCAATAACATTCGGATCGCCTCAAGTTCGCTCAGGATATCCAAGAGGTTCTGGCGACCCGGGACATCATCCGTGCCTGTTGGGTTTTCTGCCGCGGCGTCGTGCTGCTGTTCACGAACCCGCGTTGTGGGCTGGATCGCGCCTTGGGGACCGGCGGGGCGCTGATGACGGGTCCGCAGCAGTTTTTGCGCACCCCGGATCGTGTAGCCCTCCGCATGCAGCAGATCGCGGATCTCCTGAAGCGCGGACACGTCCGTCGGCCGGTAATACCGTCGGCCGCCGCTTCCCTTCACGGGCCGGACATGTGGAAACTTAGTTTCCCAGAACCGCAGGACATGCTGTTGAACGCCGAGATGCGCCGCCACCTCAGTGATTGTGCGAAATGCAGTTGGGGCTTTATCGGTCGTACGTGCCGACAAACTCTGCCTCGCCACGCCGACTATGCTCCGTGATCAAGCTCGGGAGCGCGATCCGTGTTGATGCGGTTCTTGAGGACCGCTGACGGCCTAAACACAAGAACCCGACGGGGCAAGATCGGCACTTCTTCTCCAGTTTTGGGGTTACGGCCGATCCGCTCGCCCTTCTGGCGAACCGAGAACGTCCCGAACGACGAGATTTTGACCGTTTCCGAGCGTGCCAGCGCTTCGGAGATCAACTCCAGCACGGACTCCACCAGATCCGCCGACTCATTCCGCGACAAGCCAACCTCTTGATAGACTGCCTCGCTTAAATCGGCACGGGTAATGGTTTTGTCCACCATTCGTCAGGTCCTGCAATGTCTATTGGCCGAGAGCCTATCTGGCGTCCGGAAAGGCGTCAATTGTCAAAGGGATAATGTTTTTTTTCCCAATCACAGACCGGCCGTCAAGCGTCCGAGCCTCGCCCTGATAGCGTCTCTACCATCGGACGAGTGCTGATCCCCAGGACAAGCCGCCGCCAATGGCCTCCATCAAAACCAAGTTACCGGACTTGATCCGACCATCACGGCACGCCTCGTCGAGTGCCAGCGGAATGGAAGCAGCCGACGTGTTGGCGTGCCGGTCGACGGTGACGATGACGCGATCCGACGATAATCCCAGTTTTTTGGCGACCCCGTCCAAGATCCGCAAATTGGCTTGGTGCGGCACCAGCCAGGTGACGTCGGTAACGTCGAGCCCGTTGGCCTGGAGTGCCTCCAGGGCGGCCGTCGACAGGTTGGTAACGGCATGCTTGAAGACGTCCTTGCCGGACATGCGCAGGCGGCCGACGGTTTGGGTTCGGGACGGACCACCATCCACGAACAGGATGTCGCGATGGCGTCCATCGGTGTGCAGGTGCGTCGATAGGATGCCCGAATCGCCATGGTTCATTGGACCGTCCTGGGCCTGCAGCACTAGTGCGCCGGCGCCGTCCCCGAACAGCACGCAGGTGGTGCGGTCCGTCCAGTCCAGGATGCGCGAATACGTTTCGGCGCCGATCACGAGCGCCGTCTTCGCCTGGCCAAGCCGGAGGCTGTTATCGGCCACGGCCAAAGCGAACACGAACCCTGCGCACACGGCCTGCACGTCAAAAGCGGCTCCCCGCTCGACGCCAAGCTTTACCTGAACCTGAGAGGCTGTGGCGGGAAACGTGTCGTCCGGAGTCGTCGTCGCAACGACGATCAGGTCGACGGCGTCACTATCCAGGCCGGCGACCGCTAGCGCGCGCCGGGCCGCTTCGGCGCCAAGGTCCGAGGTGACCTCATCGTCGGCGGCGAGGTGACGTTGATGAATACCGGTCCGCGTGACGATCCAGTCATCCGTCGTCTCGATTTGCTTGGCCAGTTCTGTATTGCTTAGCACCCGGTCGGGTAGATAAGAGCCGCATCCGATGACGCGGGTGTGCCGTTCATTCATGATCCCGCCATCACTCGCAGGTCTGTTTTTTCGCTGGGTCGAAACGTTGCGAAGTCCTGCTTGATCCCATCGTTAACGGCATCGGCAACCAAATCCACAGTGACCTTGACTGCGCTAGCGAACCCGACACCATCCGTACCGCCATGGCTTTTCACGCACACGCCGTTCAGTCCCAACAGCATGGCGCCGTTGTAGTATCGCGGGTCGACCCGGCGTCGGAGTTTGCGCAATGCCGGTTGGGCGAACACCATGCCAATTCTGGCCAGCCAGGACGCCTTAACGCATTCCCGGACCAGGTGAGTGTACAAGCGTGCAGTTCCTTCCATTGTCTTCAGTGCCACATTTCCCGTAAAGCCGTCGGTAACGATTACGTCGACGACACCACGGCCGATATCGTTGCCTTCCACAAAACCATGGAAATCGAAAGCTTTGGCATTCGCGCGCAACACCGTCGCGGCTTCGCGCAGCGCGTCGTGCCCCTTCAACTCCTCCGCCCCCACATTCAGCAAGCCGACGGTTGGCTGGGCGATCCCCAGCACGTTGCGGGCATAGACCTCACCCATCACCGCGAACTGCACAAGGTTCTCCGAAGAGCATTCGATGTTTGCTCCCAGATCCAAGACGACGGTTCGTCCCCGCTGAGTGGGAAAAACGGACGCGATTGCCGGGCGGTCGATGCCTGGCAATGTTCGCAGTACGAACTTCGCCATCGCCATCAGCGCTCCGGTGTTTCCCGCGGAGAGTGCGCCTTGGGCCTCACCGGCGGACACGGCGTCAAGGGCATGGCGCATGCTGGATTGTCGCCCCGACCGCAGCGCCACGGACGGGCGGTCCGATGGTGACACCACTACGTCGGTATGGCGAATGTCTACGTCATCGCGAAGCCGACGATACTTGCGGACCTGTGATGCCAGATCGTCCGCGCGTCCGAATAGAATGAAGCGTACACCGCTCGATCGCGCCAAGTAGCGATTAAGGCCCTGAACAACCATGCGTGGCGCATTGTCTCCACCCATGGCATCAACGGCAATGACGATATCGTCGCTCACGATGAATGCTCCCGAACGGACACTCGACCCCTGAACTCGTCAAAACTGGCTTGCGGCCCCGCGCGACTGCCGTGTGGAGCCACGTCGGCTGTGCTCAGGGCTCGCGTGCGGACAGGGCACGAAGGCTCGATCGCAATTGGCACGATGATCAAGCCGCGGCAGCCCCATGTGGGCCGCGGCTGAGCGTTGTTAATCAAATTTCGCTTCCAGGGCAACCGGGTTAGCCGTACGGTTCCGTGCGGCTTTTTAGCGCGGCCAGTGCCGCAAATGGCCGTGCCCCAACATTTTCGGTGTCTTCAAGGTAATCACCGGTGCCTACACCGGGCGCACGGGGAAACGGATCCAGTTCCAAGGCTATGACTTCCGCCGCTATCTCGCCCAAGTCGATGATGCCGTCCTCGATCGGCTCGGGGCTCTCATCGCCACCCTCAGCGACAATGATATCGCCTCCGTCGACCGCATCGCAGGACCATTCGTCCGTTACGTCCAGTGCTTTCAGCCGTTGGAAATGGGCGCTGACGGTTACTGGCAGGGGGGCCAACGTCACGCGGCACAATTGAACAACGCTCGCCTCCAACTGACCTTCCACGTAAAAGCGCTGACGGGACTCGTTGGGTGTCACTGTTCCGATAGCCGTCAGCCGAACGATATCCGCCAAGCCAAAACGCTGGGCCAGAGCTACGCGCTCTGCCGCGCTGACTTCGATCTGAAAAGTCCGCGGACGGTCGCCCAGATCGTCAACCTTCAACGGACGATGAAATTCCGGCTGTTGCGTCATGTCGATGCCTGCAGCGGCCCCGTGCCCGCTTCGCCACGCCCCGCGAGCGACGGTGGCGCGGCGAATCGCACCTGCCCAGCAAGGAGATTGGCCAGCGGCTGATCATTCAACGATTCGACCTGATGCCGAAGATAGGCCGCCAGAGCTGCGACCTGTTGTTCGCTTGGCTCCGTCTTGCGATAGAGATTGCGACGCAACGCCACGGTCACCGGATCGGCGTGGTCGACCCCAACAGCCTCGTGCCAGCCCCGCCCGGCTTTCTCCAGCGCGTCATCGTAAGCGGCGACGCGACCATAAAAGGCCTTTGCCATACCCTTGACCCGCTTACCGACTCCCATATCGCCCACCCCCATTTCGCGCAAATTCTGGTCCATATCGGCAAACAGAATATCAAACAACTCCTGCGCCAAGTCTGTCGTACGAGTGTGCTCGGACTTCAAACGACGAAGGATCATATAGACGTGCAAGATCAGCAAATCGAAGCGGCCATCCACGGTATCTGGGACACCGAGGTCAGCGTAAAACGGAACCTGGCGAGCCTGATTGACCGCAGAAACATAGAGAGCTTCGGCGGGTTCACGCCATGTCGGTCGCCGAAAGCGTTTTAACAGGCTGAACATGGGCGAGTGAACAACCTTAGCGCAGTGACCACTTCGAAGTTATGGTACGGCCACGTTGACAGCGCGTCACGCCCCGTGTTGACTGACGGGATGATAATTATGATCTGGCTGATTCCGCACCAAGTCGCGGCAAGAGAGATATGGTGGGTCCGCCTTTGCAACGTCAACATCTCCTGACAATCGCCGGCATAGCCACTCTGAGCCTAGGCCTCGTGGCTTGCCAAGGGCGCGTTAACGTTCACGGTAATGCGCCGGAACCGGAGCAGATCGCGGAAATTGTTCCCGGCACACACACGCGGCTCGATGTAGAGCAGATTCTCGGATCTCCCTCCAGTGTGTCGATGTTCGACAACGAGGTCTGGTACTACATCGGCACCCGCACGGAAACGTTGGCATTTTTCGCGCCAGAAGTAATGGACCGGAAGGTCCTTGTTGTGCGCTTCGACGCCGGCGGCGTCGTTCGTGATTGGGAGGAGTTTGACAAGGAACGCGGTCGCGAAGTTGAGATCGTGGACCGCAAAACGCCGACCCTTGGCAACGAAATCACCATTTGGGATCAAATCGTCGGCAACATCGGCCGGTTCGAAGAGTAGCTCGCTGTTCGACGGTTCGGTACGGTTGGCAAACCGGCTCTCACGCGGATAGAGCCGTCTACTCCACCCCTGACATGCCTCTCAAAATCACTTCTCTGGTCGCACCCGTGACCCGCTAGGCCAAGCGGCCAGGGATAGCGTCCCATTAACACCGATGCGGCGGCGCAGTAAAAAAACTGCACCGCCGCACGAAGTGGATCGCTGCGAGTGCCCAGCCAAGCGATTGCCCGGAGTCGCGCGACAAGGCGTTCGCCCTAGTGTGCGAGGACTGCCAAGATCAGCAGGGCCACAATGTTGGTGATCTTGATCATCGGGTTCACGGCAGGACCGGCCGTATCTTTATAGGGATCGCCAACTGTATCGCCCGTAACCGCAGCCTTGTGGGCCTCAGAGCCCTTGCCACCGTGATTGCCGTCCTCGATGTACTTCTTGGCGTTGTCCCAGGCGCCGCCGCCGG
>CAZUDB010000011.1:39295-66377 GCA_964619055.1 uncultured Rhodospirillaceae bacterium | reverse complement strand
GGTGTCCAGCTGTCCACGAGACCTCGTTCATCGCCGATCGTATGTTCGCAAAGCGAATCAAGACTGGGCAGCCGTCTAAACACGTAGGTCCCGAAGTCGCTGTCGCACCAACTAGCGTCAAACCACTAGCGCCAGATCGGACGACCGCTACCCGGCAAACCATAGCTAGGCCATTTGTCGGTCACCATCTGAATGATCTGATCAGTCATGCGGATCCGCCGCCCCCAGTCTCGTTTTGTTTCCGGCGGCCATTTGGCCGTGGCGTCGATGCCGAGCTTGCTACCTAGCCCAGACTCTGGCGACGCAAAATCCAGATAGTCGATGGGCGTGTTCTCGATCACGGTCATATCGCGCGCCGGGTCCACGTTCGTTGACAGCGCCCAAATCACGTCATTCCAATCGCGGGCGTTTTGGTCCTGATCAACGATGATGACGAACTTGGTGTACATGAACTGACGCAAATAGGACCAAACTCCGAACATGATCCGCTTGGCGTGACCGGGATACGCTTTCTTGATTGCCACCACGGCGACCCGGTAGGAGCAGCCCTCGGGCGGCAACCAGAAATCGACAATCTCCGGAAACTGCTGGATCAAGAGCGGCAAGAAAACCTCGTTGAGCCCCTCACCAAGCACTGACGGCTCGTCCGGCGGGCGTCCCGTGAAGGTCGAGAGGTAGATGGGCCGGCGTCGCATCGTGATCGCCGATATTGTAAAAACCGGAAAAGACTCCACGGCATTGTAGTATCCGGTGTGGTCACCGTAGGGGCCCTCATCTCCGTAATCTTCCAGCGAAACATGCCCCTCAAGGACGATCTCCGCCTCCGCCGGCACTTTCAATGGGATCGTCTTCGCGTCGACCAGGGTGACCTTCTCGCCACGCAAAAGGCCGGCGAATTGGTATTCCGAAAGCGTATCGGGAACCGGCGTTACAGCCGCAAGAATCAATCCCGGATCGGCACCGATCACGGCGGCAGCGGGGAGCGGCTCCTTGGACGTGTCTTTCCAGCGTTGATGATGTTGTGCTCCGCCCCGGTGCTTTAGCCAGCGCATCAAAGTCGTTCCGGCTCCGGTGACCTGCATGCGGTAGATGCCGAGATTGGCCACATCGCGCCGGTCACCGCCGCGCTTGCCTGAGGTTGGTCCCTCCGTGACGACCAACGGCCAGGTGATCAATGGTGCGGGCTCGCCGGGCCAGCATGTCTGGATCGGCAGGCGGGCAAGGTCAATGTCGGCCCCAGTCAGAACAATCTCCTGGCACGGCGCCGATGACACGGTCTTTGGCTTCATCGCCATCACGGTCTTCAGCAACGGCAGCATGCCGAGCGCTTCGCGCCATCCGCCCGGCGGCTCGGGTTGGCGCAGAAAAGCAAGCATCTCCCCCACTTGGCGCAATTCGTCGGGCGTCCGGTTCATACCAAGGGCGACGCGTTCAACGGTACCGAACAGGTTCACAAGCACCGGCATGTCAAACGGTCGACCGTCATCGCCGACCACGGTCTCAAACACGACCGCCGGGCCGCGCTCCGCCAGAAGCCGGGTTTGGATTTCTGTCATCTCCAGGATCGGGGACACCGGCTGGGTGACCCGCACAAGGTGGTTGTCCGCTTCGAGCCGATCGAGAAACTGGCGGAGCGAGGCGTAGGCCAACAACGGTCTCCCGTGAACGTGCGCTTGCATCACCATTGGGGCTTGATAGGCTACCACGGTCAAGGGGGCGGGTCTGGATGAGTCGGTTTGCAATCTACTTCGCACCGCCGACCGGCAGTGCTCTAGAAGCATTTGGTAATGGCTGGTTTGGCCGCGATGCCGAAGGGCATGGTGCTGAACGCATCCCGATCTCGGGCCTTGCCGAACATGAGTGGCAGAAAGTTACCGAAGCGCCGCGCGTCTATGGCCTGCATGCGACCTTGAAGGCGCCGTTCCACTTGGCGCCGGGATGGACGGCAGGTCAGTTGCGCGATGCTCTTATGTCGCTGGCCGCAGCGACACCTCCTATTCAGCTGCCCCCATTGCATGTGACACGACTGGGTCGGTGCCTCGCACTTGCCCCTCTGTCACCATGCCCCGCATTAGACCGATTCGCCGGAGAGATCGTTAGCGGCCTTGACCCGTTCCGAGCACCTTTGTCTGAAGCAGACGCGCAAAGACGGCGAGCGCGAGGGCTGACCCCGCGTCGGGAGGCAATGATGTCACGCTGGGGGTATCCTTTCGTCTTTGCCGAGTATCGATTTCATTTGACGCTGACGGGCCCCATCGACGACGACCAGGAACGCCATCGCTTGCAACAGCTGCTCGCTGACGCGATCGCCCCTGTTTGCCGTGCGGATCTGACGATCACCGAGGTCTGCCTGTGCCGTCAAGATGGCGCCGGCCGCCCGTTCGTTATCGATACGCGGGTTCCGCTCGGGCAGAAAGCGATGTGAAACTGAGACTTTTCTCGGGAACGTGCGACAAACCTCGGCTTGGCTCGGAAACCGTTGCAACGCGATTGGCAGCACGTATATAAAAGCTGATCAATTTAGTCTTCTTTATCGGTGCAAAGATGCTAAAGCTTAGTCGCCTCGCCGATTACGGTGTCATGCTGTTGAGTGAGATGGCCACGTCGAGCCACGACATGCAGACGGCTCAGGCCATGGCTGACGCCACTGGTTTGCCGCAGCCGACCGTAAGCAAGCTGCTCTCTGCCCTCGCCCGATGCGGCCTGCTGGAGGCGGTACGGGGAGTTAAGGGTGGATTTCGGCTCGGGCGCCCGGCCGCGACCATCTCGATTGCCGACGTGATCGCGGCAATCGATGGGCCAGTCGCGCTTACGCAGTGCATCGAGCAGGGACCTGGGCGCTGTGGGGTAGAAGCGCTCTGCCCGACGCGGCGCGGCTGGGCCGCGGTCAACGAAGCGATCAGGAGTGCCCTAGAGCGCGTTACGCTGGAAGACTTCCTGACCCCCGCGCCCTGGGCGGAGATTGTCGCCAACGGCACCACGGCGACCACAACGCGTGGCTCGTCTCAGGCGATCAATGGGTAGGCCTGCAACTTGAGACAACGCTTGATGATCGTAACCGGCCAAGACCGCACGGAGACGCATGATGAGCTCTAGAGCTGATGCCACCGCCGAAACCATTCGGGACGTCACGGGCGGCGCGTACAAGTATGGCTTCGTCACGGATATTGAGTCTGAAACTGCACCGAAGGGTTTGGACGAAGACACAGTGCGCTTCATTTCGGCCAAGAAGGAAGAGCCGGACTGGCTACTGCAGTGGCGTTTGCGAGCTTTTCGTCATTGGTTAAAGATGCCCGAACCGAAATGGGCAAAGGTGTCGTTTCCGCCCATCGATTATCAAGATGCGTATTACTACGCGGCTCCGAAGGCTAAGGACGGACCGAGGAGCTTGGATGAAGTCGACCCGGAGTTGCTCCGGACATATGAAAAGCTGGGAATTCCCCTCCATGAGCAGGAAATCTTGGCGGGTGTGGCCGTTGATGCGGTATTCGACAGCGTCTCCGTAGCAACCACCTTCCGATCCAAGCTGGCGGAAGCAGGCGTCGTCTTCTGCTCGATATCCGAAGCGGTGAAAGATCATCCCGAGCTCGTGAAGAAGTACCTGGGCTCGGTTGTTCCTTACACGGACAATAAACACGCTACCTTGAACTCCGCCGTGTTTAGTGACGGAACATTTGTCTATGTCCCGGAAGGAGTTCGTTGCCCTATGGAGTTGAGCACGTACTTCAGGATCAACACGGCCAAGTCCGGGCAGTTTGAGCGTACCTTGCTCATTGCCGAACGCGGCTCTTACGTGAGTTACCTGGAAGGCTGCACCGCGCCGATGCGCGACGAAAATCAACTCCATGCCGCAGTTGTGGAACTGGTCGCAATGGATGATGCCGAGATCAAGTACTCAACGGTACAAAACTGGTATCCGGGCGACGAACAGGGGCGCGGGGGCATCTATAATTTTGTGACAAAGCGCGGCGCGTGCCGCGGGGATAACTCGAAGATTTCCTGGACACAAGTTGAGACCGGCTCGGCGATCACGTGGAAATATCCATCGTGTATACTTCAAGGCGATAACTCGGTTGGTGAATTCTATTCTATAGCTGTGACCAACAATCGCCAGCAGGCCGACACGGGGACAAAGATGATCCACCTTGGACGCAACACGCGCTCCCGGATTATCTCCAAGGGTGTGTCTGCCGGACACGGTACCCAAACCTATCGTGGTCTCGTGCGGATCGGTCCGAAAGCCGAAGGTGCGCGTAACTATAGTCAGTGTGATTCGCTGCTGATCGGTGATCAGTGTGGTGCCCACACCGTGCCCTACATCGAAAATCGAAATCGGTCCGCCGCAATCGAACATGAGGCGACCACTTCCAAGATCAGCGATGACCAATTGTTCTACTGCCGACAGCGGGGAATTCCCGAAGAAGCTGCCGTTGCACTGGTCGTCAACGGCTTCTGCCGAGAAGTCCTGCAGCACCTACCAATGGAGTTCGCGGTCGAAGCGCAAAAGCTGGTGGGCATCAGCTTGGAAGGCAGCGTGGGATGAATGGGCACTACGTGCCTGTCGGATTAAACACCAAGGTGGGGTTAGCCAGTGCTTGATGTTCGTAATCTACACGCAACCGTTGATGGAACGGAGATCCTGAACGGCCTCAGCCTAAGCGTTCCGGCCGGTGAAGTGCATGCGATCATGGGTCCCAACGGGTCCGGCAAAAGCACGCTCAGTTACGTGCTAGCAGGACGCAATGGCTATGAGGTCACCGCCGGCGAGGTGTTTTTGAACGGTAAGAATCTGCTCGCCTTGGCCCCGGACGAGCGGGCCGGCGAAGGCTTGTTCCTCGCCTTTCAATATCCGGTGGAAATACCTGGTGTGCCAAACGGCACCTTTCTACGTGAGTCCATGAACAGTATCCGTCGCTACCGCGGTGAGGAGGAACTGGATGCCATGCAGTTTCTCAAGAAAGTCCGTGAGGTCGGGAGCGCCATCGGCATCCCTGATGATTTGATAAAGCGTGGAGTAAATGTCGGTTTCTCGGGTGGCGAAAAGAAGCGCAATGAAGTGCTACAGATGATGCTTCTGGAGCCGACCTTCGCCGTGCTCGATGAGACCGATTCCGGGCTCGACGTTGATGCTCTCAAGACCGTTGCCTCAGGCGTCAATGCCTTGCGATCGGCTGACCGCGGCATGCTCGTAATCACACATTATGAGCGGCTGCTGGAGTACATCGTGCCCGATGTGGTGCACGTCTTGGCCTCGGGCCGTATTCAACATTCCGGAGATCGCACTCTGGCACGGGAAATCGAAGCTGAGGGCTATGCGCGTTTTGTTGATGAGGCGGCATGATGGTTAACCTTGCGTCCCCGACAAGCGACCTCGCCACACGCATTCACCAGGACCTTGAAGCGACTGCTGGCGCGACGCCGCAATTGCCTGGAGCGGGCGTGGACTGGCTCGATGAGTTTCGCGCCAACGGTCGGGCGGCGTTTGCACAGCACGGTTGGCCAACGCGGACAAACGAAGCGTGGAAGTACACGGATCTCCGCAGCGTACTCCGGATGCCAATGGCGCCCTCTGCAACGTCACACGAGGCAGCCTCCCTGGACAAGGCACCAAGCACGCTCCGCGCCGGATCGACCGCCGCCGCTCTTGTGTTCGTGGATGGCCAGTATCGCCCCGCTCTGTCGCATCAGGATGGCCTGCCGACAGGTGTTACCGTCGTGGAACTGGCTACGGCGTTGACGGAGCGGCCGGACCTGGTGTCGGGGCGGCTTGGTAACCTGGCCGACCCCGAAATCTGGCCACTGGCGGGCGTCAATGCCGCGTTGACGGCAACCGGCTCGGTCGTCGTCGTCGAGCCCAACGTTCATATCGAAAAACCTGTCGAAATCGTCTCTGTCGGCAGTCTCAGCGGAGTGCCGGTCACGTGGCATCCACGAACTTTGATCGTGGTCCCAGACGGGTCCTCGCTCGATTTGATCGAATATGCAGCCAGCTTGGGTGCATCGGCTGCCGTGACCAATGCCGTGGTCGAGGTAATGGTCGGCCCGGGCGCGCGCCTTCGGCACTATCGGATACAATCCGAGAACAACACGTCCGCTAACGTTGGCACCCTGGTTGCCGACGTGCACCGCGACGGCTTTTATGAATCCTTTACGCTAACTCTCGGCGGCAACCTATCGCGCCTGGAAGCGTCGATCCGACTCTCGGGAACCGGTGCTTCGTGCACCATCGCCGGCGCCTACGTACTGAACGGCCGTGACCATTGCGACAATACCTCCGTCATCGAGCATTTGGCGCCCCTCACCGACAGCCGCGAAGTGTTCAAGGGCGTTCTCGGCGACCAGTCACATGGGGTTTTTCAAGGACGCCTAGTCGTCCATCCGCATGCGCAGAAGATCAATGGCCACCAACTCAGCCGTGCCTTGCTTTTGTCTCCGGATGCCGAAATCGACCAGAAGCCGGAACTGGAAATTTGGGCCGACGACGTGAAATGCAGCCACGGCGCTACTGTCGGCGACCTGGACGAAAATGCTTTGTTCTACTTACGATCACGAGGTGTTCCTGAAGGTCGAGCACGCGGCTTATTGATTGAAGCCTTTCTCGATAACGCCTTTGACGAAGTCAGCCGAGAGGACGTACGTGCCGCCATGGCGACACTGGTGGCGGCACGTCTGGCACAAACGAGAACAGCAGCATGACATCGCTTCTTGCACCGACGGTCGCAATCCCAGACACGGCGACTAGGCCCTACGACGTCGATCGGATTCGGGCCGACTTCCCCATTCTCCAGGAACAGGTATATGGCAAGCCGCTGGTTTACCTGGACAATGCGGCAAGCGCCCAAAAGCCACTGCTGGTCATCGACGCCATGAGCGACGCCTATGAGAGCTACTATGCTAACGTTCATCGCGGGGTCCACCGACTAAGCCAACTCTCCACCGATGCGTTCGAAGATGCCCGTGCCACGGTGGCACGGCACATCAATGCCGGCAGTGAGGACGAAATCGTTTTCACCCGTAACGCAACGGAGGCGCTCAATCTCGTCGCGGCGAGCTTCGCACGCCAGCGGCTCCGTCCAGGTGATCAGATCATTCTGTCCGCCATGGAACACCACGCCAACATCGTGCCGTGGCATCTGCTCCGCGTCGAGCAAGGGCTAGAATTGCAGGTGGTTCCAATCCAAGACGACGGTGTGTTGGACATGGAGGCGTTTGCAAACCTCCTCGGGCCGCGAACCGGTTTAGTCGCGATCACGCATTGCTCAAACGTGCTCGGCACGACCAACGACATCGGCGAAATCGTCGATCTGTCCCATCGCCACGGCGTACCGGTGGTGGTGGATGGCTCGCAGGGTGTGGTTCATCATCCTGTGGATGTGCAGATGTTGGGGGCCGACTTTTACGTCTTTACGGGCCACAAGCTCTACGGTCCGACGGGCATCGGTATTCTCTATGGCAAGGCGCACCATCTCGCCAGCATGCCGCCTTGGCAGGGCGGGGGTGAGATGATCGATCGCGTCAGCTTCGACGAGGTGACGTTCAAAGAGCCGCCACATCGGTTTGAGGCCGGCACGCCGGCCATCGTCGAAGCGATCGGACTCGGAGCCGCCATTCGATATGTGGAATCTCTCGGTAAAGACCTGATCCGGGACCAC
The DNA here is from genome assembly GCA_964619055.1 of uncultured Rhodospirillaceae bacterium. Taxonomy (GTDB): domain Bacteria; phylum Pseudomonadota; class Alphaproteobacteria; order Rhodospirillales; family Defluviicoccaceae; genus CAYVUM01. The sequence continues at coordinate 58,725 of CAZUDB010000011.1, read as the reverse complement.
GAACAGGCCCTGCTGGATGCCGCGACTCAGGCTTTGAATGATATCGACGGACTTCGCATTTACGGAACGGCACCGGGAAAGGCCGCCATCGTGTCGTTCGGCGTCGAAGGTGCCCATGCGTACGACGTGGCTGCGATCCTCGATCGCAGTGGCGTTGCGGTGCGCGTTGGCCAGCATTGCGCCGAACCGCTCATGCACAGGTTGGGCGTCGACAGCACCATCCGCGCGTCTTTCGGCCTTTACAACACCTTCGAAGAGGTGGACGCACTAGCGGCGGGCATCCGGAAAGCAAAGGCCATGCTCGGATGACCGCGCCTTCGCTGGATCGCTACGCGGAATTCGTCGAGTCGCTCAACATGATCGACGATGAAGAGTTGCGCTTCGAATACATCATCGACATCGGCAAGCGGCACATGAAGCAACCGTTTCCCGATGAGTGGATTTCGGACGACAATCTGATGCACGGCTGCATGTCGCGGGTCTGGATCGTGGACACGCCAAGGGACGGTCGCCACTGGTTTCAGGGGCGCTCCGACGCCATTATCGTTAATGGACTGGTTGCCATGATGACGGAGTCGTTCAGCGGTTTGACCGGAGAGGAACTGCAGGCCCTCGATATCGATCATGTTCGCAAGCTGAACCTGGGCGCTCTCACCACCCAGCGACAAGTTGGCATGATGGCGATGCTGAAACACCTGCAAAAGCTCGGTCGCATGAACGGGCGCGACTCTGTGGCCCCGGGAGGTAGCCATGACGGAACACACTGACGTGCTTCCCAACCCCTTGAGCGTCCCGGCCGCAGCGGCAGCCGGTGATTTCGTTGCGCGCGTCGGCGACCCGCTGCCCTCCGGGGTTAGCGTTGCGGACCTGGACGAAATCGAAGCGGTGATGCGAACGATTTACGATCCCGAAATCCCCGTCGATATCTACAATCTTGGTTTGATCTATCGGGTTGATATCGATGAGGCTGGAGACGTGGAAATCGACATGACGCTGACCGCACCGGCGTGTCCCGTGGCCGGTGAGCTGCCGACTCAAATTGCAGAGGCGGTCGCTGAACTTGATGGTGTCGGCCACGTGGCCATCCGACTGGTTTGGGACCCGCCTTGGAACCAGGATCGCATGAGCGAAGTTGCCAAGGTCGCACTTGGCTGGTTCTGAGATTTACATCGCTGTGTTTGATAACGACTTAGCAAGCCTGGATTGATGCCATGATCACGATTACCGAGACCGCCGCTGATCGCGTGAAGCACCTCATCGAACGCAGTGAAAACCCCGTAGCGGGTCTTCGCGTCGGGGTCGCCTCAAAAGGATGCTCGGGGATGTCCTACAAAATCGAGTATGCCGAGACCGCCAATCAGTTTGACGAAGTGTTCGAGGACAAGGGCGTAAAGCTGTTCATCGACCCGACAGCTATTATGTTCTTGATCGGCACCGAAATTGATTATGAAGAAAGCAAGCTCCAGTCGGGCTTTGTGTTTCGGAATCCGAACGAAAAAGGGCGTTGCGGCTGCGGTGAGTCGTTCACAGTCTAACGGACAGCAATAGGCTGACGGCCGGCCGCAATCTTTAGGGACACCGCACAAACACCAGCAACGAACCCGTCACGTGTCGGCTTAGGTCGCTTGGCGTGAGAGCATGCCTTCGTTTCTGAGGGGTTGTCCGCCGCGCGCTGGTTCATTGACAAGCATCTCTGTTGCGGCGTGATTTGAGCGAACAAATGCAACGAAATCGGGGGCGGTAAGCGGTTTCGAGAAGTGCCAGCCCTGAGCGAAGTCAACGCCTTGGGCGGTCAGATGTTGGGCCTGCTCTACGGTTTCGACACCCTCGGCAATAATGCTCAGACCGAGAGACTTCGCCATATCGATGATCACGTCCGTTAGCCGCTCCGTTGGCGATCCCGCGCCCAAGGCAGAGACGAACGCCTTATCGAGCTTCAAATAGTCAAGCTTGAATTTATCAATATAAGCCAAGCTTGAGTAACCGGTGCCAAAGTCGTCGACCGCAACGCTGCTGCCGAGTTGTGAGAGCGCCAGGACAACCTCGCGGCACGCTGGATCGTCGATCAGTCCCCGTTCCGTCAGTTCAAACAAAATCTGGCTCGGCAAAATCCCGTGCTCGCCGACGATCCGTCTAGCATCCTCCACGATGTCGAAGCTCTTGGTGTGGGCGGGCGCCAGATTGATAGCGACGTGGAGGGTCCGATCCTGCCGCAGGAGAGCGCCCAGTTGGACCACCATCTCCTCCATCAACCACCGTGTCATCGGAATGATCGTGCCCGTCTCCTCGGCCAAAGCGATAAACAGATCAGGAGGAATCAAATCCCCGTCCGGGTGACGCCAACGGATCAACGCTTCCGCGCCGCTGCACCGCCCCGTTGCCAATTTGATGACAGGTTGATAACGGATTTCGAATTCTCGGTTATCCAGCCCATCCTTCAGTTCGTCCGCGAGCGACAACCGCTTGCGGCCAAACAGGTATGCTGCCCCACCCAGGGCCCCGCCGATGGCCACACCCAAGCCGCCGATCGCCAAGGCTTCCTCGCGCCACAAGGCCAAAGCCCAGTCACGTCCGACACTCGCCGTGATCGTCACGCCATAAATGCCGGCATCCCTGACCGAATTAAGAAAACCCGCCGCACGGGTTGCCGATGTTCCCATCTCGCCGAGCGTCAGGCCGGCAACGCTCACCACCAATCGGCCGCCCTTACCGAGACTATCGTCCGGAACAGGATCAAGCAGCGACGACGGTAAAAAAGCGACGATGAGCCTCGCCCCTCCGTCCATCGCCAACTCCGCAGCGTTGAGAGGATCCAACCCGAAGCGGGATTGCTCAAGTCGAGAAAACCGAACGACGCTTCCTGGCGGTGCAACGATTGGCCCCGCGTCGACAAAAAGCGGTGGCTGGTGCAAGCCAAAGGTCGTACACCCGAGACGCCCGGTGGTGTCAATGAGACCAACCACCTCGACTGCCGATGCCGAAACCGTTCGGTCACGGAAATTGGAGACGAGGACCTCTGTGCAGCCGTTTCGAGCCTCGTACCGGAGATCGGCTAGCACGGCCTCCACCGACAACAACACGGCCTCGGTCCGGCGCGCAACCGCTTCGGCAAGGTTATCGAGCCTTTGGTGCGACCGTTCGATTGTTTGAACGTAGCCGAGACCGAGCATGCCAAGGACGGGCAGCAACCCAACGACGAGCGCCGCCCCGACCAGTGCGATCGCCTTTCGTGTTTTTCTTCTCACGAACGCCTCCCCGGCCCCCATCTCGTTATCCCATGTTTCCGTTCGGCCGAACAGGCCGTATCAGGGCCAGGGTCGGACCCCATTTCCGCTGCAAATCCAGTCAGCGGAACCTGCCGGTTATGGCGATCGCACCCGAGCGGTCTACGGGGAGACCCTGTTTCAAAAATCCCAATAATGCATAAACTCTTGGTGGTTTTGGGGTTTTTAGGCGTGCACGTCGTCGGGCGCGAACTCGCAGGATGCGGACCGGGCACCCAGCCGTCGGGACGGGGCCGAACAGCGTTGCAGCTTGCCTTTCGGCGACCCGGGTCAAACGTTTTGGACTGTAGAGAATCCGACAGGCCTCGCGCTCGCTGCCCTGAGGCCGATGTGTCTTGGGGGATGACCGGCCTTGCGTACCTGCGAGCCCTTTGTATTGGGACTGGCCACGGCGGTTCCTCGCTATCGGCTCGAACAGCCGGACGTGGCGCGATTCTGTCGCAGGGTTTTTGGTAGCGGAACGACCGTGTTCGATCGGCTGGCACCAGTGTATGACAATGCAGCTATCGACACCCGGTATTCATGCGTTCCGCTTAGTTGGTACGCCGAGAGCCATGGCTTTGCAGACCGCAACGCCCTGTTCGCACGCCACGCGCTCGATCTGATCGAAACTGCGACAAGACAGTCCCTCACCGAAGCAGGATTGGGGCCAGCCGACGTCGATGCTATCGTTGTTGTTTCCTCCTCGGGCATTGTCACGCCAAGCTTGGATGCCCTGCTGCTCAATCGGTTGTCTTTGCGTGGCGATGTCCAGCGCCTGCCCGTGTTCGGACTTGGCTGCGCCGGCGGCGTCCTTGGCCTTGCTCGTGCCGCCCAGATGGCCATAAGCCGACCCGGGGCGCGCGTGCTGCTCGCCGTTGTCGAATTGTGTGGGCTCACGTTCCGACGCGGCGACCACTCCAAGTCAAATATCGTTGCCACGGCCTTGTTTGGTGATGGCACGGCTGCCGCGGTCGTTTCGACGGAGGTGACTGATCCGGAGCAGACGTTTCGCATTCTGGCCTGGGGCGAGCACACATGGCCCGACACTCTCGACGTCATGGGTTGGACTATCGAAGATGATGGGTTCGGTGTCTTGTTCTCCTCGGACATCCCCGCCATCGTTCGCCGCGAACTGCCGGCGGCGTTGGATCGATTTTTAGCCGCCAACGACCTACAGCTGAACGATATCGACGGCTTTGCGTTACATCCCGGTGGGGCGCGTGTGCTTGAAGCGCTTGAGAGCGTTATGGGATTGGCCCCGAACGGTCTTGCCGCGTCCCGTGCCGTGTTGCGGGACTACGGCAACATGTCTGCCGCAACGGTGCTGTTCGTGCTGCGCCGCTATCTGAGCTTCGCCGAACCGCCCAAGCGAATTCTAATATCCAGTCTTGGCCCTGGATTTTCCGCCGGCTTTGGTGTGCTGGCACGATCGTGACGGCCCATGCCCTCATCGTCGGCTACCTCATCACCGTTCGCTTGGCCGAACTCGAGCTTGCGCGCCGAAACACCAAGCGCCTGCTTGCGCGAGGCGGCTATGAGGTCGGCGCCAGCCATTACTCATTCCTCGTGGCCATGCACGTTGGCTGGCTGGCAAGCATCGCTCTCCTCGTTCCCACAAGCCCGCCATTGCACTTCCCCGCATTGGTCGCGTTCGTGCTGCTGCAAGTGGCGCGCGCTTGGGTGCTGCTGAGCTTGCGTGGTCGGTGGACCACTAGGATCATCGTCGTCCCCAACGAGCCGTTGGTCGCGCGCGGTCCATACCGCTGGATGCGTCATCCCAACTACGCGGTCGTGATCGGTGAGATCGCCGTGGTGCCGCTCATGTTCGGCGCTTGGGAAATCGCCCTCGCCTTCAGTGTGGTCAACGCGGCCTTGCTTACGGTACGGATACGGACGGAAAATGCGGCCTTGGGGCTCCGGACCTGAGGCCACCCCTGCAGCAGGTGCGGACGAGCCGTCAAGAAAAGTAGATTAAGGAAAGGGCTCTGCCATGACGTCAACAATCAAAACCAATCTGATATATGGTCTTCTGGCACTAATTCCGATTGGAATCGTAGTATTCCTTGTCGCGCAGGTGGTTCAAGTTTTAACGCAAATCAGTAAACCACTGGCTGAAAATTTTGGCATTCACTCATTTTTTGGCATTATCGTTTCTGTAGTTCTGGCGATACTGGTCGTGCTTGCGGTTTGCTTCGTGGTCGGCTCGCTAGTGCGCACGCGCCTGGGCCAGATCTCGTTTCAGGCGGTCGAGGACCGTTTGTTCAAGAAGCTCCCGGGCTATGAGATCATCGGCAACGTGCTTCGCGGGTTTGCAGAAAAGCGAACCGCTTACCGCCCGGCGTTGGTCAGTCTCTACGGACCTGGTACCGCAGTGCTGGCCTTCATCGTTGAGGAACGGGACGGCGGCCCTACAACCGTGTTCGTGCCATCCTCACCAGCCCTCACTGTCGGCAGCGTCCATTTCGTCGAGCCGGACCGGGTTTCACCGCTGGATGCCAGTATCCGGGATGTGGCCGATTGTTTGTCGCAATGGGGCATCGGCTCGACCAAGGTCACGGCTGCCCTAGTAAAGGGCCAAAATCAGCCTTGATCTGCGAAACGTCAGAGCTTGCAAGCGCGCTGGAAGTTAGCTCTGGCTTTACCGGTGCCCGTCATCGTCGTTTCCAGAATCGTTTCGCCCGTCACAGCCGTAAGGCGCATCACCTTGCCGCCGGCGAATTGGTCGAGCACCACGTCCGAGGTCAAAAACCGGCCCACAAAAGTCGCATCGGGTGCGAAATAGTGCCCATCGATGGGATGTCGCGCAGTCCGACCGTCCGCCGCTTCGATCCACATCATCAACGAGTCATTAACGTCATCGATGTTCTTCATGCCAGGAAACGGTCCGCCACTGAGCGTAAGAAAAAACTTTGGATCATTTGGATTGCAGGTGATCGTGAGAGTGTCTCCATCGACCACGACGGACGCGCTGGCCCCATTCTCGCCGGTGCTGGTTTGCCAGTCGGCGAGGACAGGCGTTGTCAAAACGGCGGTCACAAAGAGCCCGCAGATGAAATAGTTGATTGAGTTCATATCATGTTTCCCAAATCGCGTTTTAGTTCAACTTGCGTATACTCGGCAATCGTCATTGTCGTAAGGCCATTAGGATTGAACGTCGATGACGGTGCGCCCACGAACTTGACCTTTGAGGATCTGATCTCCCAGCTCAGGCACCTTTGACAGCGGAACGACCGTTGTGAGGTCTGCCAACTTATCCATCGGTAATTCCTTGGCAAGCCGCGGCCAAGCCACCATCCGACGTTCCCGAGGGCACGTGGCCGAGTCAATGCCGAGGAGATTGATGCCGCGGAGCAGGAAAGGGATCACGGTCGACTTAAACTCGATCCCACCGGCGTTGCCGACGGACGCACAGCTTCCCCAGTATGCCAAGCAAGCCAAGGCGTTCCCCAGAATTGTTCCACCCACGTTGTCGATGATCCCGGACCAGCGCTCCGGCCCCATGGGTCCTTTCGGCGGGGTCTCCAGCTCATCCCGACCGACGATCGTGGTTGCCCCTAGGTTGCGCAGGTAGTCGCCCGTCTCGGGACGTCCGGTTCCAGCGGCGACCCGATAGCCCAGGTTGGCAAGCAGGGCGACGGCAATACTGCCAACACCACCGGCGGCACCGGTCACCAGGACTTCGCCGTTGTTATCGGGCTTCAGGCCATGCTCCTCCAGCGACATCACGGACAGCATCGCCGTAAATCCGGCGGTTCCGATCGCCATGGCCTGCTCGAGCGACATGCCGTCAGGCAATGGCACGAGCCAATCGGCCTTGACCCGGGCCTTCTCAGCATAGCCGCCCCAGTGAATCTCACCGACCCGCCAGCCGGTCAGGATCACCTTATCGCCCGGCTTATACATGGGCGAGGTCGATGCAGCGACCGTGCCGGCGAAATCAATCCCTGGGATATGAGGATAGGTTCGCACCAGCCTGCCGATCCCTTTCAGGATCATTCCATCCTTATAATTCAGATCCGAATACGCGACTGAGACGAGAACCTCCCCCTCGGGCAAGTCGTCCTCAGTCAGCGTTTTGATGGCCGCACTAACGCTCTTGTCCGCCTGATCAAGAACAAGGGCCTTGAATTCGTTGGTCATGGCCGTCTCCTCCCCAAACTTTGGTGTCTGCTTCGCGTTATACCCATCTTGGTCCTGGAGCTGGATGGGGTCAACGTTGGTGGAGCCCACTTGACAGGCGATGACATGTCACCGACCGTTCAGCCATGCGGACCGTCAACGCAAACCCGACGCCGACTATCAACGGCACACCTGCGCTTGAGATCGAGGACATTGCCAAACGCTTCGACTCGATCGAGGTTTTGCGTGGCATCACGCTCTCGGCATACGACGGTGACGTCATCTCCATCATCGGCGCCAGCGGGTCCGGCAAGAGCACGCTGTTGCGATGCATCAATCTGCTCGAGGCACCCAACACGGGCCGGATCCGGGTCGCCGGCGAGGAAATCCGCCTAAAGGAGAAGCGCGGAACCGGCTTGGTGGCCGAGAACGGGCGGCAGATTGCCAAACTGCGTTCTCGCATCGGGTTCGTTTTTCAAAGCTTCAACCTCTGGTCGCACATGACAATCTTGCAAAATGTGATCGAGGCGCCTGTCCACGTTCTGGGGATACCCAGAAAGGATGCAATCGACCGAGCCGATGCTTTGCTCGCCAAGGTCGGTATTCACGCCAGGCGGGACTATTACCCCGCACAACTCTCGGGCGGTCAGCAACAACGGGCTGCCATCGCCAGGGCGCTTGCGATGGAGCCGAAAGTGATGCTGTTTGACGAGCCCACGTCGGCCCTGGATCCGGAGCTTGTTGGGGAAGTGTTGCAGGTCATGCGCTCGCTGGCCGAAGAGGGGCGAACGATGCTTGTCGTCACCCACGAAATGCGGTTTGCGCGGGATGCGTCGACTCGCGTCGTTTTTTTACACCAGGGGCGGATTGAAGAGGACGGACCGCCCGGGCAGGTTTTCAGCAGTCCCAAGAGCGAACGCGCCCGTCAGTTCTTGGCCAACCATCTGTAACTGGTTTGAGCTCGATGTTTGAACAAAAGGTCGTCTTGTGACGAGGTCGTCGATCGTGCACTTAGTCGGCGCGGGTCCCGGTGATCCGGATCTGCTGACTCGCAAGGCCTATGCACTGATCACCTCAGCCGACGTGATCGTTTACGACCGCTTGGTGAGTGATGAAATCCTGAGGCTGATCCCCCGTGGAACGCCGCGGATCAATGTCGGCAAGCAGCCGAAATCTCACCCAATCCCTCAGGACGAGATCAACCAGCTGCTGGTTCGGCTGGCCACCGAGGGTCGGGTCGTTGTCCGTCTGAAGGGGGGGGATCCCTTCCTGTTCGGGCGCGGTGGTGAGGAGATCGCGTTCTTGCGCGAACACAACATCCGCTGTGATGTGGTACCGGGGGTCACATCAGCATCCGCGTGCGCCGCAGCAGTCGGCATTCCGCTGACGCATCGCGGCTTGGCCAGCGGTGTTCGGTATGTAACCGGTCATGGCCGCGACAATGCTAATCTGGATCTCGACTGGCATGGTCTGGCCGATCCGGACACAACGCTGGTTGTTTATATGGGCACCGCCAATCTTCCGACGATTGCGATCCGGCTAATTGCCGCCGGTCTGCCGGCGACCACGCCCGCGGCTGCCATTTGCAGCGGTACCCGGCCCTCACAACGCCACGTGGTCGCGACCTTGGGCGACATTGCCGGTGTAGCTAGTGCGGCCCATTTCGAAGGGCCGGTCCTGTTCGTTATTGGCCGGGTGGTAAATTTGTTGGACCCAATCGCCAACAAGGCTGATGCTAAAGCCCGCGACGAAGCCGTCATCGAAACGGAGGTCGGATAAGGGCCTGCGTCCTTATCGCAGCAAATTGACTTCACCTTCACCCCGTGGCCCGTTAGCCTCAGGTAAAATTGTGTCGCGATAAACGGCACGCCCTCGCTCGCGTCCCACACCATTCCCGATCGGTCGTCTTTCCATGGAATCCATCTATTACGCGATCTGTTGGCACTGCCATCGTAAGTGTAAGCATTGCTACGAAGATCGTTTTCGCCCCTATGTTCGAGATGCCCTCGAAACCGTGGTTTCGGAAGCTGAGCGTAATGCGCCCCTGATAGTTGGCAATCTTCCCGATGCGATGACCTACTTGGACCGGGCCGATCCCGACCCGGATCGGGTCGCAGGGTTTCGTGAAAAAGCTGGGCGGATCATCCTCTCTGGCGGTGAAGTGCTTACTGATCCGGTTCGCGAACGCGTGCTGTACCCAACGATCGAGGCGCTTCGGGACCGCTACCGTAACGTCGGCGGTGTGAAGATTGTGATTCAGACCACGGGCGATTTGGTGACTCCTGAAATCCTGGATGCCTTGCTCCTGCGCGGCATCTGGATGATCTCGGTCGCCGGTATGGACGATTTCCACGTAGGCATGGAAGGCGATAAGCGCATTCCCCTGGAAACACGGCTGACGGAAATGTTCGAGTCTGCCGGGATGAGGCGTTCCGGTCTCGCCGCGGACGTCCGCAACTGGATGCATGAGGAAGGCCCGGTTTACAGTTTCTTCGGCGCCACCGATGATGCCTGGATCGGCAAAATCTGGCCCCGCGGCCGCGCTTGGTCCAACGGATTGTCACGGGCTAACCTAGCCGATGACTTCTGCAACGCGTGGTCCGGTGGGCTCAACTTCCTGGAGCACCGGTACTCGGGTTCCGAGGTTTCCGTAGAGCCGACGGGTGATGTTTATCCGTGTTGCATGAAAACCGGAGCACCAATCGGCAACCTGACCGAGGAGCCGCTGACAGACATCTTGGACAGCTTGGCAGGACATCCGGTGTTCGAGGCCATCAATGCCGGCAAGCCCGAGCGCATGGGCCTGACCGAGGGATGGAATGTGGACCGGTTCCATGCCGCCTGCCAAACCAAGACACCAATCGGTGACGACTACGCCAATCTCTGCATCGGGTGCGATCGCTTTCATGCGGAGGTTGCGAAGCCAATCCTGGCTGAGCTGCGGGATCGGCGCCGCGAAGCTCGTCGCAAGGCCCTTGGCGCCAAGCCGATGGTGCATGCACCAGCATGACCGTTCGGGCCGGTGTCAAGGCCCCCGATGTATGCGTCCATCATGAGCGGGCCACCTTACGAAGCCGGTTGAAGCGTGCGCTGGATCGCTACGTCCCACAACTCGGTGACGCTCCACTGACGCTCCTTCCCGATATGGGCTTGGCCCATAATCACATCCGGTTGGAGGGTTCAGGCTGGATCGCCCGTGTGCCGAAGCAAAGTCAGATGCGCCTGTCCGCATCTGGAAATCTGGCCTATCAGGCAGCTTGTTTTGAGCGGATGAGCCGATCTGGTCACGCGCCCCGGCTCCATCTCGTGCTGGAGCCCTCGCCTGAGTTGCCACGGGGCGCGTTGATCGTCGAGGATATCGCTGGACGGCCGCCACGGCTGCCTGAGGACCTGAACGCCATCGCGACGGCCCTCGCCCAGATCCATGCGCTCCGAACCCTGGAGGCCCCGGACCGTCCGCCTCTCCTTGATGAGCCGGACCCGTTCGCTGGGCTGTTGAGCGAAGTCCTTGATCAGGCCGAACACTTGGACCACGCCGCTTTGTCGGCGCCGAGCCGCGCCGGGATCGAGCGGGAGTTGGCCTTGTTCTCAGCCCCCGTCGCAAGCCTGGAACGACCTGAAAAGCGTTTGATCTCGTTCGACGCGCACCCCGGGAATTTCATCATTCGCGACAACGGCGCTGCCGTCCTCGTCGACTTAGAGAAGGCCCGCTACAGTTATCCACCCCTCGATCTTGCCCATGCCACACTCTTCACGTCGACGACGTGGGATGTCCAAACATATGCCGAGTTATCCGTGGATGAGATTACCGGCGCTTATGCTCGATGGGCACAAGAATTTGGTCAGGATAGCGGGTCGTTCTCGCCCTGGCACCTTCCCCTTCGTCGCGGCATGTGGCTTTGGTCTGTAACCTGGTGCGCAAAATGGCGCGTTGTCTCGGACTCTACGACGAGCTTGGCGAATGCCTCCGATGGAGAAGACTGGTCGTCCGCGCGCAGCGATGCGGCTCTCGTCGATCATGTAAGAGATCGGGTAAACTGCTATCTTTCTGCCGGCGTCATCGAGCGCGTGCGAAACGAGTTTAGTCGTCTCGAATTGATGCAGATCGGCTGAAACCTAACGCCCATGATCATCGTCGAAGTGACATCTGACTCCGCACGATGCCTGCCACTGTTCATCAAAGGAAAGCACACACGATGTTGCGTTCCGTTTTCACCGTCTTTTCCTGTGTCCTGCTTGCCGTCTTATGGATCGCTGGCAACGCGCATGCGCTCGATCCCAAGAACTGGGACGGCGTGCTCAAAGAAGCGCGTGGCCAAACCGTTTATTGGAATGCCTGGGCCGGTGAACCGAGAATCAACGACTATATCGCCTGGGCGGGGCGCCGGCTCGAAGAGCGCTTCGGCGTCCGTGTAGTACACGTCAAGTTAAGCGATACGGCGGAGGCTGTCTCCCGGGTCGTTGCCGAGAAATCCGCCGGCAATACGATCGAAGGATCGGTGGATTTGATTTGGATCAACGGTGAGAATTTCGCAGCCATGAAGCGAAATGGCTTATTGTACGGTCCATGGGCGGAAGATTTACCCAATTTCCCACTGACCGATCCCGACAACAATCCATCCATCCGCGAGGACTTCACGGTCCCGGTTGAAGGCTTCGAGTCCCCATGGGGACAGGCGCAGATCGTTTTCTATTATGATACAGCAGAGATCAGTGAGCCACCGACCACAATGCCGGCGTTGCTGGATTGGGCAAAAGCTAACCCTGGGCGGTTTTCCTATCCATTGCCGCCCGACTTCTTGGGCTCCACGTTCCTCAAGCAGGCACTCATTGAGTTGGCGGAAGACAGATCGGCGCTGTATCGCCCGGTCCATGAGGCCGATTTCGATACAGTTGCCGCGCCGCTCTGGCGTTTTGTCGATGCCATTAACCCCCACCTCTGGCGCCAGGGCCGCACGTTTCCGGCCAACGGCGCGAAGCTACGACGATTGATGTCCGACGGTGAGATCGCCATTGCGTTTTCGTTCAGTCCCGCCGACGCGTCCTCGGCCATCGCAAATGGAGAATTGCCTGACACGGTCCGTACCTACGTGCTGGACGGTGGAACCATCGGCAACGTCAACTTTGTCGCCATACCGTTCAACGCCAGTAATAAGGCTGGCGCCATGGTCCTGGCGAATTTCCTGCTTTCGCCGGAGGCGCAGGCCCGCAAACAGGATCCGGACGTTTGGGGTGGTCTGACCGTTCTGTCCATGGACAAACTGAGCGCGGCAGATCGCGCCCGATTCGAGGCACTCGACCTTGGTGTTGCGACCTTGCCGCCTGAGGCGCTGGAGCCGGCCGTGCCGGAGCCCCATCCCAGTTGGATGGAGCGCTTGGAAACCGTCTGGATCGAGCGCTATACGGCGCGCTAAGGACCACCAACCCGCCGGATCGTCGTCCATATAGCCAATCAGCCAAGTCTCGCCCGGCTCACCAGAGTCCTGCTCGCGTATGCTCAAAGCCGCCCCCGTACTTGCCGTCGCTCTGTTGGTCGGCCCCATCATCGCCGGCCTGATCGGCGTGATCCTGCCGGCTTTCGGCTGGATGCCGGCTATCGGGGGAACCGCGCTGACCCTCGACCCTTGGGTCAAGCTGTTCAACCAGCCCGGTTTGTCGCAATCAATCTGGGTCAGCCTGATCAGTGGGCTAGCGACCACATTCGTGTCCCTGGCCGTTGTGTTCGTGTTTCTTGCTGGATTCACGGGCACACGACTCTACACCTGGATCAAGCGGCTCATTTCGCCGTTGCTGTCAGTGCCCCACGCCGCCGCCGCCTTTGGTCTGGCCTTTCTTATTGCGCCGTCCGGATTGCTTTCGCGGCTCGTATCACTTTGGGCGACGGGATGGGAGCGCCCACCCGATGTCCTGATCGTGCAGGACCCGTGGGGGATCTCCATGATGGCGGGTCTGGTCATCAAGGAGATTCCCTTCCTGTTGCTGATGAGCTTGGCGGCCTTGCCCCAAATCGATGCGGCTGGCCGCCTCGCGATGGCACGATCGCTCGGATACCGACCGGTGACGGCCTGGATGAAAGCGGTGGCACCGGGATTGTACCCCCTGATCCGCCTGCCCGTGTACGCGGTGATCGCGTTCGCGTCCGCAACCGTGGACGTGGCCCTGATCCTGGGCCCCACCAATCCGCCAACGCTCAGCGTCGCCGTCGTCCGCTGGCTCAATGATCCTGAGCTGTCGATGCGGTTTGTGGCTTCGGCCGGGGCCATGCTGCAGCTTGGCGTTACGGCCGCGGCGCTGATTCTGTGGCGATTTGCGGAAGCTCTCGTCGGCCGACTGGCGCGCGCGTGGCTTGAGAGCGGGGGACGCGGTTATACGGATCGGCTCGTCGCCGGCTTTGGCGCCGTTGCCATGGCGCTCACGGCCTCCCTCGCCTTCCTCGGATTGGTCGGCCTAGCGGTCAACTCCGTTGCCGGCGTGTGGCGGTTTCCGGATGCCTGGCCCCAAGCACTCACCCTTCGCCATTGGGAGCGCGCTTGGCCGTCACTCGCCGATCCGTTCCTGTCGACGGTTCTAATCGGCATCATCGCGACGTTGGTTTCCATCGTGATCGTGCTCTCGGCCTTGGAAAATGAAGTCAGGCGTGGCCAGCCTGCCGGCGCGATAGCCATGCGGATCCTCTACCTGCCATTGATCGTGCCGCAGGTGGCGTTTCTGTTCGGCTTGGTCATTGGTGTCGAATCCATGGGCATTAAGCCTGGTTTTTGGCCGGTCGCGCTCGGTCACATCGTTTTCGTCTTACCCTATGTCTACCTCTCACTTTCGGAATCGTATCGCCGCCTTGATCCGCGTTGGTTGATGGTGGCCCGAACACTCGGAGCCTCCAGCAATCGTGGATTCTGGACCGTGCGAATGCCACTGCTCCTGGCCCCATGTCTGACGGCATCCGCAGTTGGCTTGGCCGTCAGCGTTGGTCTTTACCTGCCATCACAGTTACTCGGTGCGGGCCGCATGCCCACGATCACCACAGAAGCGGTCGCACTCGCGACCGGTGGCGACCGACGCGTGATCGGCGTTTGGGCGCTGGTCCAGGCCCTGATACCGGCCATGGGCTTTGCGATTGCGCTTGTTGTTCCACGTGTGATTTGGCGAAATCGCCGGCTTATGCTGGACTCTCGGTCATGATGCAAAGCCTCCGCCTTGAAAACGTACATATCTGGCTGGACGACGACGAGCTGGTCAGGGTCGACGCTCAGGTTGCGCCGGGCGAGATCTTGACGGTGATGGGGCCATCAGGCTCTGGCAAGTCCACCTTGCTGGCGTACCTCGCTGGGTTTCTTGACCCGGCGTTTCGCGCGTCGGGCCAGGTTTTCCTGAACGGTGACAATGTGACCGCCACAGCGGCGGAAGAGCGGCGCATGGGCCTGCTGTTTCAGGATCCGTTGTTGTTTCCGCATCTTTCCGTTGGCGGCAACTTGGCGTTTGCGCTGCCGCCAGGAACCAAACATCGCGCCGCACGAGTGAACGAAGCCTTGGGCGCCGCTGGGCTGGATGGTTTCGCCAACCGCGATACAGCTACCCTATCGGGCGGCCAGAAAGCCCGGGTCGCGCTGCTCCGGGTGCTGCTGTCGAATCCGCGGGCGGTACTGTTGGATGAGCCCTTTTCGAAACTCGATTCTCACCTGCGCGGTGAGATCCGCATGCTGGTCTTCGACCGGCTCCGCCAAGCGGGGTTGCCTGCTGTGCTTGTGACTCATGACATTGCCGACGCGGAAGCGGCTAATGGACCCGTCGTCCGCCTGCCTTAGCGCCATTGGCCTTCCTCAACCAGCAGCGACGTCGGCATAGGTCACCAGCGGGCCAGCGGCGCTCGGGTCGACCACCTGATATCCACCGGGCACATCAACACTGCCCGGCGGGCTCACCTGCACCGTATCGACCAACAACGTGGTGGGCTCCGGCGTAAACCTGTTGTCATTGCGGTTAGCAACGTCATCGGAAACCCAAAAGGCAACATTTACCTCGCCGGAAACGTCGGACGGAACGGTGAAGGTTGTGAACATGATGCTTGTTGACCCGGGCCTTGTGTCCACCCCTGGCGGGTCCACATCCCGTCCACTGATAAGCGGATGAATCGTACCATCGACGATCAGCGCTGCCAGGTCGTTGAACACCTCACCCGCCCCCGCCGAAGATGGCAAATCACCGTTGTCGAAAGCCCAGTAGAAGGACAAGACGTCGCCGGGTTGCAGCACAAGGTCATACTTGACCGCACTCCCGCCGATCGGCTCATGGTTGTATCGGGCAAGTGTCGCCACGTTTTCGGGGTCGGTCAAATCGACGCCTGTGAAGGCGACCAAATCGCCAATCCCCCGGCCGACCGCTACGGAGTGGGTCTCGTTCCATGCATAGGACGACAACCGTAGGAATTGCTCGGTGCCGTCCAGCGTGTCAAAGGTCCGACTGTCGCCGAACGGCGGTTCCACATATCGGTCAACAACGGACACACTGGAAACGCCTTCAAGAAAGATGCTTGCGGCCAGGATCTCGCCCCGTGGCGACGCGCCTTCGAAATCGTCGATCATCTCATCACCGACAATGGTCAGGGTGAGAGTTGCCACGTCCCAGCCACCACTCTCCGCCTCCACCGTGTAATCGACGGAAACGCTCTTCAACTCGCCTCTGGGCAGCCGGGCAAATGCACCGTCGGGGTCGTATTCGTAGTGACCATCCCGGAACAGCCGAATGCGACCACCGTAGGTGCCGTCCGCTTGCTCGAGTGATACCCACGAGCCGACGGCGTTACCGTCCACGGCCGCGACCCGAAGTGCGTAGTCGAACGGAACCATATCGCCGAAACCATCGTCCGTCGTTTTGACCAGCGTCGTATGGGACGGTGCTGGTGCGGTGTCGTTGGCGAGAACGCTCGCGGCACCGGCCTCTTGGGAGGCAAACGGCACGCCGGACAACACCATCGCACCAGCGGTGTCATAAAGCGCCGTCGGTTGCGGCGCCAGGATCGTTGCCGATGCATCGCCGGACGGGTCGGCCACCACATCGATGATCTGCAACATCTCACCGTCGATGTTCACGACCTCGCCAATCGCCCCCTCGGTCCTGGCGATGGTTCTCACATCGTCAATCAGGAGCTGGGGATCACCGGTGGACGCTCCCAGATTCAGGAGGCCGAGCGCAAACGACTGAATCCCGCTGTCGGCATGAACAACGGCGACACGCCAACCGCTAGCAGCTCCGTCGATTTTCGTGGTATCGGCAATCGGCAGGACAACGTCGTCGACACCGACGAAAGCGACGTCACTTCCCGATTGCGAGCGACTGCCATTCTCGGGATCGAACAGAAACCGGAACATAATCGCATCGTTCTGTGCGATCCCAACGGACTTCTTGGCGACCATACCGGCCACCGGGTCATGCCCCTCGCCGGCGACGTTAAGGGACTGGCGTCCGAGGAATTCCGCCATGTCTGCAGCCGCGGATTCGCTGTTGCCGCCTAGCGAAGAAAACTCTGCCATGGACATGGCAAGGGCTCCGGGACCATCGCCGGCAGATTGAAAGCGCAGGAAGCCATTCACACCCGCGCTAGTTTCCTGCACAGGAACGCTGTCGACCCGATAGAACGATGTCGTCAAGCGCTCGGCCGTCGGCAGCAACGCGGTCCATGGCCCGCCGGATACGAATGACCAGTCATCTTGCGAGAGAACGCGGATTCGGGTGGGGCTGATGGTCGGAGTCGGAGCCGGTGCGGTCAGCACGATCTCCACCGGCGAATGATCGCTCGATGGCGGGTTTGCCGATTCGCTGACTATACCGTCGACCTGCTTGCCGAACGGCATGACCGCGTCAGGCGGCCGTACCGTAAAGTCTTGCGGTAACGTAACCGGCAACACATCGACAACGAAACCGGGCTCCGCTCCCGAGCTGCTCCCAACGCTCTCGCCACCGGCCGCCGTTTCGAATGCCAGTAGCTCCGCAAGATCCTCCTTGGACAAATCCGAAATCCCGTTGACGGAGTTGGCCCAATCGATGAGCCACGAGGCCAAAAGCGTACCGGGCGCTCCAAAGGCCATCGCAACATCCATCGGGGCGACGGAGATCTCGCCCGTTGCGCCGCTGACGTGGGCCAGGAAGCCCATATCCGTAATCATCGCAACAGCAGCCCCTGTCGAAATCACCACGCTCGGCGCTTCGCAGAAACTGATCTCCACATCCGTGACAATCAGGCTCAGCGACTCAGCAAAGTCTGACACCACGGCAATAAAGGCGCCAACGGAGCTGGCTGACACGGTCGTACCCGCGGCGGTGACGGCAAGCGGTGGGGATGGGCAGACAGACTCCATGTTAGGCAGCAGGACAGCCGCGCCCTCGTTCAACACGAGGCTTGCTGTCGGAGCGTCCTCGGAAGCCCCACCCAATTCAGCGACCGTTGCGGGAAATGAAGCAGTTGTTTCCGGAGCAAGCGCGACGCGGACAGCATCGCCATGGAGCCTCAGAAGCGCCGGCCCGCCCGTGATGTGTACGGTGTCGCCCGCATCTACATCATCGCCTGTCTTCAGCACGCTACGCGAACCGTCGGGGAAGACACGCTCAGCAACACCGTCGAGGATTACGAGCTGGCCAACGGCGACACCGGACGTTGATGGCTCCAATGGAGCGTCACCATCGATCAACTCACCGACGGAGGACCCAAGCTTGGCGGGAGGGCTGGCGCGGGTGTCGCTCCCCACGGTGTCTGTCGAGCCTTTCACGGCACTTTCTCCTGTGCCGCGCACCCTAAGGTCGCGGAGGAAGCGCCAAACTCTACAACACGGCTCTATTGTTCAAAAGGAAAAATTAACCCAATTCAGCCAATTGACTGGCTCGTTTGGGCCACAATTCGTACCCGTTAGCCTAAACTCTGGGCGATATGATCAGAGATTTCGGACGTGTCAGCGGACGCATCCGCGGGCGCGATTTGGTATCCATCGGGCACGGACCGCCCGTCAAAGCGGCTGACGCTTAGCCTGAATTCACCTGTCGCCGTTGCTGTTTCGCCGCTCGAGTCAGTGACCGTATAGCTGAAGCGGTCGAAAAACACTTGCCTATCCTCGTCCACCGCCATGTTGCTGTACTCGCCGCCGGGCGGTAGATACCGGATTTGGTCCGTGTTCAGGTCAAAGACGAGCTGTCCGTCCAGAGAAGACAGATCCAACTCAGCAAATGACAGGAATGCCTCCCGGTAGGCAAACGGATCGGACACGTCTACCGACTCCGGCACTCCGACGAAGCGCAACGTGTCTCCACCATCACCGTCGGTATCGTTGCGGAGCAGGTCGTCGGGCCGGAACAGTAAGTCGTTGCGGAAGAAATCCTGACGGGCCACTGGACCATCATCCCTCGCTGCAACGCTCACCGCGACGGTCGCTTGGATTTCTTCGGTTCCGTCTGAAACCAAAACCCTTACCTGCCCAGCATCGGCATCCTCGCCGAGCGCCGTGGGTGCCTCGTAGGCAAGACCGGCCACCGCATCTGAGGCAATCTCGTCACCAAGGCCCACGACCGCGCCGTTGGCGTCGCGAACGGTTCCAATCGATGGTAGCTCGAGAACTGTGATCGTCAGCGGATCGTCGTCCACGTCGACGGGCGCCTCAAATCCCAGCGGGCTCAAGCCGGCGTCTTCGACGGTTTGCAACGCGCCACTGGCCAACACGGGCGCATCGTTCACCGGCTCAACCGTGATCACAAACTCCTGCGGCGCGCTCGCCGCACCCGCCGCGTCCACAACCGCGTACTGGAACCGCACATCGCCGTTGAAATCCGCCGCCGGCTGGTAGCGGAAACTCCCGTCGTCGGCCAGCGTCAGACCCGGCACCGCATCGCCCAACAGCGTGTAACGCAGACCCTCCGACCCGTCGTCCACGTCCGACGCCGCCGGCACCACGCCCTCAATCACCGTGTCCTCGTCACCGCCCGCCGCGTTGCCGGCCGACGCCGCAACCGGCGCATCGTTCACCGGCTCAACCGTGATCACAAACTCCTGCGGCGCGCTCGCCG
>CAZUDB010000011.1:0-39195 GCA_964619055.1 uncultured Rhodospirillaceae bacterium | reverse complement strand
GGCGCATCGTTCACCGGCTCAACCGTGATCACAAACTCCTGCGGCGCGCTCGCCGCACCCGCCGCGTCCACAACCGCGTACTGGAACCGCACATCGCCGTTGAAATCCGCCGCCGGCTGGTAGCGGAAACTCCCGTCGTCGGCCAGCGTCAGACCCGGCACCGCATCGCCCAACAGCGTGTAACGCAGACCCTCCGACCCGTCGTCCACGTCCGACGCCGCCGGCACCACGCCCTCAATCACCGTGTCCTCGTCACCGCCCGCCGCGTTGCCGGCCGACGCCGCAACCGGCGCATCGTTCACGCCCGTAATCGCAACGGTGACTACGCCGATGCTCCGATCGCCTGCAGTATCCTCGACGACATACTGGAAAGTATCGCTTGCCGTCTCACCACCCGTGAGAAATTCGAAGGCCTCATTCGTCTCATACAAAACCTTGCCCGAGCCCGCATCGAACGAAACGGCTCCGACCGTATTCAAAGGCGATACGCCAATGACCTTGAGAGCCGCCTGGTCAATCAGGTCAACGTCAGCATCATTACTGAGCAGCGTCACGACATCGATGATGAGTTCACCATCCTCGAACAACGCACCCGTCGTATCTGCAACACTGTCAGCGCCGGCCACCGGCGCATCATTTTCGCCGGTGATCGTAACCGTTACATCGCCGACACCCCGGACGCCGACACCGTTTTCAACTGTAAAGCTGAAGGTATCGGTCGTGGTCTCACCCTCACCCAACGAGTTGAAAGCACCGCTTGGATTATAGACGACGAACCCATCACCGGGTTGATAAGAAGCTGTTCCGCTTGTTCCATCGGACGAGACACCGACAACTTGGAGCGTGGGATCAGCGGCCATATTGGGGACTTGGGCCAGCAATTCGGCCGTCGGAATTGCAAGCGTGGCGTCCTCTAGAAGATCTGGCGATCCAGCGATAGGAAAGGTGGCCGGGGCAACGATGATCTCGGTGCTGGTCGCCGGTCCCGAATTATTGCTGTCAACAAGGGCTTCCAGTGCCACAGGGTTAGTTTGTTGTTCCGTTCTGGGTTGACTTGAAGATTGTTCGGCATCAAGGATATTTTGACTAAAAAATCCACGCGCCGGTGTCTCTGATCCGGAGTCCGTCTGCTCGGTTTCGCCAAATAAGCTGCCCGGTGGCTCATCATAGAAACTGACCCGATAAAGACCTTCCGGCACCCCAAACACGCCAGTAACTTCTGTTGATCCTGGATCGCCCTGGGTTTCCAGATTTAAGCTTTCCGCAAATTCCAACAATTGCTGCAAGCCGATATCATTGATGAAGATCGCGTCCTGCGGCAGCACCTCCGGCTCACTGTCGAAAGACGCAACCGAAATCGTGTTGGTGTCGGTGTTTACGGTAAAGGCGCCGGTCGCGTTGATGAGCACAATCTCGCCGAGATCGTCACTGTCCAGGTCCGGCGTCAGCAACACGGATGACCCGATCTGACCCGTCAAGGGGTCTTCTTCGACGCGCAAATAAAACGTGGTGCCGCGAATGCCAATGCTGGCTGCGGGCGTATCGATCGTCACGGCGTTTGGGTCGGTCTTTGCGATCGCACCACTGACGAATACAAACACGCCGCCCACGGCCGAAAAGCCTAAGGAGCCACTTTCCGAGCCTGGATCGTAGACCAATTCATCGAGGATCAGTTCGCTGGAGGCCCCGAGCGATGCCACCGTATCATCGATAAAAGCAAGGCGGATCTGGCTGTCGGGCCCGGTTTGGACGACATCGCCCTGGAACATTGGGGTGCCGACATCGAGACTTACGACTTGGCCGTCGATACGGGTCGCCGTCGCTTCACCCTCGAGCTTATCGACGTTGCCGATCGGTTCCTGAGTGGGCATGGAACCGGCCTGGGCAATCTGCAGTGTGGGCCCGCTCAAGCCGTGTGTTGGCGCCTCAGCCCCGTGGTCGTCGGCATCCGAGCTTCCAGCCGCGCTGTGGAGCATCGCCACGTTAACAGGCCCGTCCATGCCAGTGTGTGACGCAAAAGCGTCCCCGCCATCGGTTTCGACGGTGGACGAATCTGCCTTTGCGGGCACATCAGAATTTGATTGCTGCGACATACCGTCGGTCCACGCTGCTCTTCCCAATGGCAACCCACTTTGGGGATCCGAGGTGCCGCCTCCGCGTCACCTTTACAGTCCCATGATAGTCGGAAACATACCGTTAATATTCAAGGTTTTCGCTACAAAATCGAGATATTCGATGGCTACTCTCCTGTTGGTGGCTGAGTAGCCAGCGCAATCAGCCACCAAAACACCGTCGAACACCCCGGCGTTAAGGCCCTATCAAGGAATTTCAGGCTCACTTCTCGGAGAAACGAGGGCGGGCCCCAGGATTGGGCCGTTCCTGGCGAGGTTTTGCCGAGGACCACGACGCGATGCCGAACGCAGCCGCCAACGATCTGATCGACCTAGCGAAGCGCAAAACAGTCGCAAGCCGTACAAGCCTAGCCGAGACCATCACGGATCTGTTTTCTCCACATGGCCGAACGATTAGCGACCGCGAACGGGTTTTGATGTTCGATATCCTGCGAAAGGTCGTTCATGACGTGGAGATGTCGGTCCGACAGCGCGTTTCGGAGCGCCTTGCCGATCTTGATGACGTCCCCCACGATCTCATTCGCGACCTGGCCAATGACACCCTCGAGGTGGCATTTCCGATCCTAACGCGCTCCCCGATCCTTCAGAACGCCGACCTGATCGAGATCGTCCGCCACCGCAGCATCGAACACAAGGTGGCCGTTGCGATGCGGTTTTCCTTGAGCGAGTCCGTAAGCGCGGTCCTCGCCGAGGTCGGGGACACCAACGTGATCGAAACCCTGCTGCGCAACCCCAATGCCCAGATTGCCGAGACCACAATGCGATACCTCGTGGAGGAATCGCGTCGGGTCGACACCTTCCAGGAACCGCTCCTGCAGCGCAGGGAATTGGGTCCGGATTTGGCTCGGCGGATGTTCCTGTGGGTGTCCGCAGCGCTGCGCGAGCACATTATCCGTCAGTTCAACCTCGATACGGCCGAGGTCGATCGGCTGCTAGCGGCCGCCGCAGCGGAGGCTGCCGTCGAGTCCTGCAGCGACAACGAACCGACGGCCGCGGAGCGTCTCGTCGAGGAAATCGACGAAGCTCAAATGCTCGATCCCGATCTCCTGGTCCAGGCCCTCACCGTTGGCGAGGTCACCCTTTTCGTTTCCATGATTGCGCGCGCCACGGGTCTTAAGGATCGCGATACACGGCGCTTGCTCTTCGACGGTAACGGTGAGTCGCTGGCCATTCTTTGCCGCGCTATCAGCATTGATCGCGCCACCTTCGCGACAATCCAGGACACCATCGCCGTCGGGACAGAGACCAACGGCCGTCAACGACCGGATGAGCGCACAAAGGCGCTTGCCTTGTTCGATCGGATCGCGCTGGAAGATGCGGAACGCGTCGTCCACCGGTGGCGGCTCGATCCCGAATACGTGGCCGCAATCGATGCCCTCGAAGGCCTTGGAGCGGCCAATGGATGAAACGGTGGCGACCGTCAGAACCGCGCTGAAGGTCCGCGGACGTGCTCTTCCCGGGAACGGGAACAACGGTCTTCGGCATGAGTCGCTCACCCATGCATTCGCCAGGGCAGAGGGTGGACATTCCTCCTATGCGGTGCCAACCGGTGGCGCACGTGTTCTCAAGGAACGGTTGAGTGACATCAGCCGGCTGGTCTCCGACTGGATCTGGGAGACCGATGCCGACTTGCGGCTCAAGCTGACCTCCGATCGCGCGTGGGAGGTGGTTGGCCTTCATCCGCTGCAGCTTCGCGACACCTCCTTGTTGAGCTTGGTGACCGACGACGACAGCGACTTTAGGTCGACCACTAGATTGGCCACCTTTCTGGCCCAAAAGAGGAATTTCCGCGATGTTGCGGTGAAGGTGCACCACGCGGACGGACGCTCACGCTCCCTGCTTCTAAGCGGCGTTGCCATGTTCGAAAACAGCGACGGCCGGTTCGTCGGGTATCGCGGCACGGCCCGCGACGTGACCAGCGAGCGCGAGGCCGATGCCGCCCTGCGGCGCCAGCACGCCATCATGCAGGCCGTCGGTGCCACCGCTGAGCTGTTGTTGGCCACGATCGATTGGCGTCGGGCCCTGCCCAAGATCACGGAGCGGCTGGCCACCGCCGCTGAGGCAGACGGCATTGCGATCGTTGCGGCCGGCGACAGCAAGTCCGAAGGTGGCAAGGATGAGTTCCTGGCTGCGCTCGGGTCCCTGGCGGAGCCAATCGCCTCGACCTGCGCCCAGGCGCACCAGCGGTGCGTACCCGAAACCGTCATCGACGCGGCAGGCCACCGCGTGACCATTCCCGTGTTGGCCGGAGCCACGTGGTGGGGTTCTTTGATTGTCGATCGAGGCTCGTCCCGTCCACCCTTGGCTGGTTCCGAAATCGAGGCGCTCAAGGCGGCCGCCGGCCTGATCGGCACCGCGATCCACCGCTGCCAGTGCGAACGACAAAGCTCAGAGTCGAGTGCGCTGGCCGCCACCGTGTTTGCCACCAGCCCTGACCCTGTCCTCGTCCTGCGCGTTGCTGACGGCATGGTCATGGACGTCAACGAAGCCTTTGAGCGCCTAACCGCCCATCTCCGTTCCGACGTAATCGGCCGCTCCCTCGCTGATCTAAGGCTCTTTACCGCGCCCGCCGACGTGCGCCGGCTCGGCCGCGCCTTGTTCCGCCACGGGGCCCTGTCGGACGAAGAATTCCGGTTTCGCACCCGTGACGGGGACGTCCGGGTTGGATCGGTGTCGGCACACCTCCTCGACCGGTCGGGGGACCAGTGCCTGCTCGCCGTGGTACGGGATGTGACTGAGCGTCGCCGCGCCACGGAGACCATTCACACTCTATCGGCTGCCGTCGAACAGAGCCCGGCACTGGTCATGATCGCCGATCCACAAGGCGTGATCGAATATGTCAACCCCCAGTTTTCGACGACAACCGGGCATGCCGGCGACGCCTTGATCGGCCGGACGCTGGACGCCATTGCCAGCGACGACCCGGCATTTGCCGCTTTTGCGGAAGCCGTTGCCACCGCCGCAAGCTGGCACGGAGAGGTGCGGATCAAGGGCCGCGACGGCCGGTCCATCGCCGTCGATCAGCGGGTCTCGACCCTCCGCCGCGCAGACGGCTCCATCAGCCACGTGGTGATGGCCGGCGAGGACGTGACCAAGCGACGGGAGGCCGAGGCCTGCCTTGAGCACAGCAGCCGACACGATGCGTTGACCAACCTTCCCAATCGCGGCCGCTTCTTCGAACTGGTCGAAGAGTGCATCGCCAGGAAGGATCGCAAGCACCGCTCGGGCCTGCTGCTGCTCATCGACATCGATCGGTTCAGCCAGGTCAACGACAGCCTTGGTCCGGACGCAGGAGATATCGTCCTTCGAACCCTCGCGGAACGGCTGACGTCCTGGGCGGGCCCCAACGCCCTCGTCGCCCGACTCGCCAGTGACGAGTTCGCGGTGTTCATCCCGACCGGTGATCGCAAGCGCTGCGACGATGCCGCCGAACACGTACTCTCGCTGCTGCGCCGGCCCATGCCGGTCGGCGAGGAGGAACTGATCATCCACGTGAGCGCCGGTGTCGCCAGCTTTCCACAGGATGGCGACCGTATTGCCGCCCTCCTGAAATGCGCCGACAACGCCCTGGTCGGAGCCAAGGGCTGTGGGGGCAACACGTGGCAGTGCTTTCGTCCCTCCATGCAAGAAAAAGCTAAAGACACGGTTCGGCTCGGCCAGGACTTACGCTACGCCTTGGACCGTGAGGAACTGGTGCTGTATTTCCAGCCGGTTCTCGCACTCGATCATGGCCCCGAACAGCGCTCACCCAAGCTCCGCAACCAGGACCGCATCATCGGTGCCGAAGCCCTGATCCGCTGGCAGCATCCCAAGCTTGGGCTCGTGTCACCAGCCGAATTCGTGGGCATCGCCGAAGACCAGGGCTTGATTGAGGCCATCGGTGAATGGGCGCTTCGAGTGGCTTGCCAAGAGGCCAAGCGGTGGGAAGCGGAAGGCCTCGGATCGCTCCACGTCGCCGTCAACGTTTCAAGTCTGCAGCTTCAACGCGGCCGCGTCCTCGCCTCCGTTTTCTCCGCACTGTCGAACGCCGGCCTATCGCCCCAGCGACTGTGCCTGGAGATCACCGAAAGCGCGGTCCTGGCCGATGTGGATGAGGCCAAGGAAACACTGGAGCGCCTGCGTACCACCGGCATCGTTCTGTCGTTAGATGACTTTGGAACCGGATACGCCTCACTTTCCTACCTGCGGCGGCTGCCGTTCGGCGTTGTGAAGATTGATCGCAGCTTTGTTCGCAACCTCGCCTCCGATGCGGGCGACCAGGCCATCGTCGATGCCATCATCGCCATGGCGCACCGCCTCGGCTTGAAGGTCGTTGCCGAAGGCATCGACGATCACGCTCCGCTGGCGCGGCTGCGGGCCCACGGCTGCGAGATGGTCCAGGGTTTTCTGTTCAGCCAGCCGCTGCCGCCGGACGAGTTCGTGAGCTTCGTCCGC
Organism: uncultured Rhodospirillaceae bacterium; assembly: GCA_964619055.1. Classification (GTDB taxonomy): domain Bacteria; phylum Pseudomonadota; class Alphaproteobacteria; order Rhodospirillales; family Defluviicoccaceae; genus CAYVUM01. The sequence continues at coordinate 32,629 of CAZUDB010000011.1, read as the reverse complement.
GATCATCAGCAGCGGTGCTCGGCATCACGGCCGGCCCGAAACCTGCTCCGCGCCCACGCCGCCACTTAATGGGCCCCCGCCCATTGGGCATTGGCGGCTTTTCGCCGTCCTAGGCCAACGACGCTCCAGTCGCATCACTGCCCCGGCGACACATCGGGACTCGATCGACCCCACCCGCTACGGGCGGCGGCCATTGCTGTTGCATGTGCGAAAATGCCACATCGACGGCAAACTTGCCTTAGACCTCACGAAACCGAGTCAGGCGTTGTTATCAATTATGTTAAAAATTTACTTGCTTTCGACGCAACATTGAGACGTGTGCGGGAAAATGAAATACCGATTTTCGCCACCCCTATTTGTGGCAATACTCAGCGCGAGCGTTTCACTCACATTCATTTCTAGCCCAGTTGGGTCCCAGAGCCTGACACAATTTACGGATCGGGCGGCCTTCGAAGCCGCGATCGGCACGCCATTTGTTGAAACCTTTAACAGTCTGCCCGCCGTTACTGAAACACCGGCGATCAGCACACCGTTCTTTTCCGTAACGGCAACAACGCCCGGCGCGCAGTTCCCCCTCGGACCGGCTCTGGGCACCGACGGCAACGCCGTACAGCTCAGATCGACGGGCTTTCCAGCGCAAGCCGATGAGGTTCTGGTGACCCCTAACGGGCCGATCAGCGCGTTTGGCTTCGATTTTGTTCTGGGCCCCACCGGAACCGCCTTTGTGTTCGTAAGGGCGGGGACAGCAGGTCTCCCGACCTTCACCTTAGTCGGTACCCCCGGTGACACCGGGTTTGCCGGCTTCATCGTAGACCCGACCGTCACGGACGTGACCATCACAAACGTCGGTGGCGACCCCTTAGTATCCATCGACAACTTCACGTTCAACGCGCTGAATTTGACCATCGTGTCCGTTCCGGCCGATCCCAACAACCTGGCCAGCATCGGCAATTTGGCAACGGTCGCCATGCGGGCGTTGATCGGTGCCCCGGCACGTCGCGGCAACGCCTACAGCCCCAATGCTTGCTCGCCGGAGCGACTGAAAGAGAGCGAGACCGCGGATGGGTCGCCCAAGCTCGCGGCTCTGGCACCGATGGTCAACGGCGACGGGTCCGGCGCTGCCTTGGCACAAGCTACGGAAGATGCCGGTGACCCGGCGTGCGTCCCACTGTTCGGCAATCAGGACCTGATTGGCTGGATCGATGGCGGCTACTTGCGCGGCAACTTCGACAACCGGGGTTTCCAAGCGGGCGGCGATTACGATGGCTACGTGATCACCGGCGGCGTCGACTACCACCTCCGGAACCTTGGCCTCGTCGGCCTTGTGGGCCTCTCCGGTGGGTTCAGTTCCGTATCGTCTGACTTGGACGACGGTGGGGAGACGCGAACCCGGCTCGGCTCCGTCGTCGGCTACTATCAGTACGAAAAGACGCCCGGTCCTTACGTGAACGTTGCGCTCGGCTATGCCATGGGCTCGGCAAAGCTGACCCGGCAAGCTCCAGGCACGCCGTTCACCGCCCAGGGCGAGCCGGACTTGCAGGCTTGGATGGGCAATGCGCTGGTGGGGTGGGATGTTCAGGACGACGCTCTGGCCTTCGGTCCGTTTCTCAACTGGACCCTTGGCAGTATCAAGGTGGACGACTACACCGAAACCAACCAGGGCGACATTCGATTGGCCGTGGCCCGGCAGTCAGTTCTCAACAATACGGCCGAACTCGGCGCCCGTGTTCAGTACATTTACGAGGGCGAGGACGTGACCTTGGTTCCGCAACTGCGTTTGGGGTTCGAGTACGAGTTCGGCGACGGCGGGCGCGAGGTGGATTACACGCTGATTGCTGCCAATGCGGCGGGGAGCGTCAACGTCCCGGATAACTCCGGCTCAGCACTCCGTCTGGGCGCCACTCTGACCGGTGATTTTGAGGGAAACAACGACGAGGAGTACACGATTTCCCTCGGCTATGATGGACGATTGGCCAGCCAAATCCACACCAGCCACACGATAACCGCCAACGTGCGCGTGCGGTTTTAAGCAACCATCGCCAATGCGAGCACGGCCCGTCAGCGGGCCACGCTCCGCTCGGGTCACTTGCCTTTCTTATGATCCGATTGAGCGGATGGTTGGCGTGCCCGCACCATCGATCACCGCAGGCGGAACAACGGAATTCTCAAGGTGATGAATGACCGGGATGTGGACAACGCTGCGATCCGTGTTCGCGGATCGATAAGATGGGCCCATGGATAAGATAGCGATTACGCCCTTCACCACAGCCTACAAGGACCAAGTCCTTCAACTCACCCTCCGAGCGTGGCGGCCCGTATTCGCGAGAACAGCAGAGGAAGTCCCGCGCTACGTCTACGACGCATTCTACCCTCGCGGTTGGGAAGAACAGCAGACGCGGAACGTGGCGGCCTTTTTAGACGCCGAAGGTGCAAACTGCTGGCTCGCCTGCCGCCGCGCGTCCGTGTTGGGATTCATCGGGTTGCGGATTCACCCGGAAGATCAGATGGGCGAGATCCATATTCTCGCTGTTGATCCCGATCATCAAAGAGAGAGCGTCGGCCGAATGCTGATGTCATTTGCGGAAGAGCACATTCGCCGCACCGGAATGATCATTGTTATGGTGGAAACGATCGACGACTCAGGCCACCAACCCGCAAGGTACGTCTATGAAGCCTCCGGCTATAGACGCTGGCCGGTCGCTCGCTACTTCAAGCGCCTTTAGCCGCGTGCCGCTTTGACCGCGAAGCAGAAACCGTCCTCCGCCCCAAAAAAAGAACTTTGGACCATAAGAATTAAGACTGGTGCAACCGTAACCATGCGTCTTTGCAACACGGAACATCATTCACCCCTGGTTTCGACGGGCACTGACACTTCATTTCGGCGCAAGAAGAAGACCGTCCACGGTGGGTCATAAAACATCGTCGTTGGCGTTCCATTCTCTCGCCAGGCGGAAGCTTTGATAATGGCTCGGAGATCGCTCAATTCATCGGCAACCTTCTCGGCATCACGGGATCCGCTGAAGCGGCGGACGGCTAAGGTCCGTTCCGGTATTTCAAACACACGCACGTTTGGGTCAGTTGGTTCCGGTGCGGTGGCTGCGGTGAAACTGGCGGGCAGAAAAAACCGCATCGAATAGCGCCCGGACGCATCACTTTGGGTTTCCACCGGAACCGTCATCGCGATTTGGGTCGATGACGTGGATATCTCCACGGGCACGGTCATCGCGACTTCGACCTGGGCTCGGTTGGCCCCTGAGATGTAGGCAAAAAGCGAACGAAAAGCCTCACTTCGGGCTTCGTCCTCATCGGCCGCCGTCACCCATGTCTCGGCAACGAGTTGGGGTGGGTAGCGACGCACTTCCGTCTTCTCGGCGAGGTTAGCCACTTGGCTGTAACCGGCTTGTTCAGTTCCGGAGCGCACGCCGAAAACCGAGCAAGCTGACATGAAAATGGTGCAAAGCATCAACCAAATCATCCGCATGATCGTGTCTCGGATCCTCTGCCGTAGCCTTCAAGTCGTACGGATACCCAACGTCCCCGGTTCATGACGCGCTCTGAGTCAGATCGGCTGAAGGCGATCGTAGGCCCCCATGGCCCCTCCTACGCCCGACCTCGGTGCATAACTGAGCATTGTTCGCTTGCGTTATGCTGCAGGTGCACAGTATCAATAAACAGAGGAAAGCCTGATGATCTTCGCTGGATCGAACGGCGGTCACTTAAAAATCAGTCGTAACAAGAGGGGTACTCGGCTTGACTGAGGTGGTCGATCTTGCAATAGCCAACCTAATTTCACCTATGATTTTGTTTTTTTTGCTGGGCGTTGGAGCCGCTCTACTGCGGTCAGACCTCCAAATTCCTGAGCAAATTGGTAAGGGACTGGCACTTTATCTTCTGCTGGCGATCGGGTTCAAAGGTGGTGCCGCCATGGCATCCGGAACCGTTGATGCCACCTTCATCGGCGCCATCATCAGCGGCATCGTGCTCAGCTTCTTAATCCCATTCCTCGGATTTGCGCTGTTACGGGCGACGACCAAGCTGGACCTGATCACGGCGGCGGCTGTGTCCGCCCACTACGGCTCGATCAGCGCCGTAACATTCGTGACCGCCATCGGTTTCCTCGATGTGCAAGGCGTGGCTTACGAGACCTACTTGGTCGCAATCATGGCTTTAATGGAAACCCCAGCGATCATCTCGGGCCTGTTGCTGGCCCACCGGGCGGGCGGGCAAGCCGCGGAGCGTCCGCATGCAGGAGAAGGCACGCGCGAACTGTTCCGGGAGATCATGCTGAATGGTAGCATCGTCGTGCTGGTTGGTGCGTTCGCTATCGGTTGGGCGACGGGAGAGCGCGGGCTCGAAGCCGTCAAGCCGTTTGTCGTGGAACCGTTTCTCGGCGTCCTTTGCCTGTTCCTACTCGACATGGGATTGGTGGCCGCCCGGCAGTTGCGGAGCGCCACCGCACTTGGCCCGAAGGTCATCTTGTTCGGCATCTACATGCCGCTGATTGGGGCCGGCCTGGGCCTGCTGGCCTCATTGCTGGTCGGGCTCAGCCTGGGCGGTACCCTGTTGCTGACCGTGCTGACCGCCAGTGCGTCCTATATCGCCGTTCCCGCGGCCATGCGCATCGCGCTCCCAAGCGCCAATGCAGCAGTTTATCTGACCTTGTCCTTGGCGGTAACATTTCCGTTTAATGTTCTGATCGGGATTCCACTTTACTACGCCATCGCCTCGGCGCTGGTTGTCCCCTAACGCAGGCAAGGGACCGTCGATGCAGCTATTTACCAAGAAGAAGGTCGAAATCGTGATCGCAGCCCCCCTGCTGCGGCGAATTCTGGCAATCCTCGACGAGTTGGGCGTGACCGGATACACCGTGCTCCGCGCAATTTCCGGCAAAGGGCACCACGTCGAGTGGGATCTGGCTGATCTGTCCAGTTCCACGCAACAAGTCATGATCGTGGTCGTGGTCGCGGACGAGACGGCAGAGCGAATTGCTCAGGAGGTGGGCGCCGTTTTTGAGAAGCATCACGGAGTGGTGTTTTTCACGTCCGTCGAGGTCCTTCGCTCCGATTATTTCTAAGCAGGGTTACGGTGAGCTGGATTTGTGACCGCCGGTCCGTTCCCGATCGGGCTTGTCCGAACGAAGGCATGCAAAGAGCAGATAGCGGCACCGCGGTTTCCTGGTGCCGCCATCCGATCGCTTGATGGCACTGCGGCCCTGGCAGAACCTGGCGCCCCTACTCGAATTCGAGGATGACTTGGCCGACCGCGAGAACGTCGCCCGGCTTGGCGCGAACCTTGGCCACTTGCGCGCTCTGCGCGGCTCGCAAGGCGTTCTCCATTTTCATAGCTTCGACCACCGCCAATTCATCGCCTGGGTTCACCTTCTCACCCTCCTCAACGGCGAGCGAGCGCAATTGACCTGGCATGGGAGAAACCAGGAACTTCGTCATGTCCGGGAGCTTCCGCTCGGGCATCATCTTGGCAAGTTCGGCCACATCGCCCCGATGAACGATCACGTCGACTTCGGCGCCCAAGTGGTGGAGCCGATAGCCGAGCCCGCTGCGCTCAACCGTGAAGGCCCGTGGCTTGGCGTTGACCGTGCAGTCAAGGACCGGGTCGCCGATCTGCCAATCGCTGCGAATGGCCACCGCATGATCGTGGATCAGGAGGTCGAAGCCCTCTTCCGAGCTGTCGTCATGCGGCGGCACGACTTTTATGGGATGGAACTCGCCGTCGACGACGGCCGTCCAATCCATAGGGATGCGCTTGCCATAGTTGGGCATTTGGCCACTGATCCGGGTGGCCCGATAGACATAACGAAGGTGCATCAACGCGGCGACGGCGATGATGTCGTCTAAGTCCTTGGGGTCCAGGGGAACCGGCGTGAACCCGTCCGGATACTCTTCTTGCACGAAATGCGTGCTGAAGTCGCCGTTCTGGAACCTTGGGTTGGCCATTAGAGCTGTCAAAAACTCCACGTTGTGGCGAACGCCTTTGATGTAGACGTCGTCGAGCGCGCGGCGGAGGCCCTCGATCGCCGCCGGCCGGTCGCGACCCCATGTCGTCACCTTGGCGATCATCGGGTCATAGAACATGGAGATCTCGGCACCTTCATAGACGCCGCTGTCGATGCGCAGCGTCGGGGTATCTTGCGGGGCGCGATACCGTACGAGGCGACCGATAGACGGCAGAAACCCGCGGTTGGGGTCTTCCGCGTAGATTCGGGCCTCGATGGACCAGCCGCTCTGTTTGACCTCGCTTTGGGCGATATCCAGCGTCTCACCGGCGGCGATGCGGATCATCCACTCCACAAGGTCCAGACCGGTCGTGAACTCCGTCACCGAGTGTTCAACCTGCAGGCGGGTATTCATCTCCAGAAAGAAAAACTCGCCTTTCGGGTTCGTGACGAACTCGACGGTGCCGGCCGAGCGGTAGTTGACGGACTTGGCCAGCGCAACCGAGATCTCGCCCATTTTTTTGCGCAGTTCAGGGCTTACGAAGGGTGACGGCGCCTCTTCGATCACCTTCTGATGGCGTCGCTGAATGGAGCACTCGCGCTCACCTAGATATAGCGTGTTGCCGTGCTGATCGGCCAGGATCTGGATCTCGATGTGGCGCGGGTTCACAATGAACTTCTCGATGAACACCCTGTCGTCACCGAAGGCTGTTCGCGCCTCACTCGAAGCGACGCGAAACGCATCTCGCAACTCGGCTTCCGTATGCGCAATCCGCATGCCTTTGCCACCACCGCCAGCGGCGGCCTTCAGCATCACCGGAAAGCCGATTTCCTGGCCGATACGAGCGGCATCATCCGCGCTGGGAATCATCTCCCAATGGCCCGGAATGGTCGGCACGCCCGCCTCGCGGGCCTGACGGTTGGCGGCAATCTTGTCACCCATGAGGGTGATGGCTTCCAGACCAGGGCCAATGAACGTGATACCGGCCGCCTCCAGAGCACGGGAGAAATCAGCGTTCTCCGACAAAAACCCGTAGCCCGGGTGAACGGCGTCGGCGCCAGTCTCCTTGCAGACCGCGATTATGGTGTCGATGAGCAAATAGCTCTCTTTAACCGGCGGCGGGCCGATGCGAACAGCCTCGTTACAAGCCGTGACGTGGGGACTGTACTTATCGGCATCGGAATAGACGGCAACGGTGGGGATGCCCATGCGCTGCGCCGTGCGATTGATGCGAAGTGCGATCTCTCCGCGATTGGCGATCAGGATCTTGTTGAACACGGCGGGTCTCCCCCTAGAGAGGCAGGTTTGAGTGCTTTTTCTGTGGTACGTCGGCTTGCTTGCCCTCAAGCATTGTCAATGCCTTGCACAGCCGGCGCCGCGTGTTGTGCGGCAGGATCACGTCGTCAATGAAGCCGCGGCGCGCGGCCGAGAACGGGTTGGCGAAGGCGGCGCGATACTCCTCGACCCGTGCCGCGATCCGCTCGGCATCATCCAATTCGCCACGGTAAATGATCTCCGCTGCCCCCTTCGGACCCATCACCGCGATTTCGGCCGTCGGCCAAGCGAAGTTCACATCGCCGCGCAGGTGTTTTGAGCCCATCACGGCGTACGCCCCACCGTAAGCCTTGCGGGTGATGACCGTGACCTTCGGCACGCTCGCTTCCGCGTAGGCGTAGAGGAGCTTTGCGCCGTGGCGAATGATCCCGGTGTGCTCCTGATCGACACCGGGCAGGAAGCCGGGCACGTCGACGAAGGTCACCAAGGGGATGTTGAAGGCATCGCAGAAGCGGACGAAGCGGGCGGCCTTAATGGATGCATCGATGTCGAGACAACCCGCGAGCACCGTGGGCTGGTTGGCAATGATGCCGACCGAGCGACCGTTGAGTCGGCCGAAGCCGACGATGATGTTCAGCGCAAAGTCCGGCTTGATTTCGAAGAAATGACCCTCGTCCAGAACCTTGATTACCAGTTCACGCATGTCGTAGGGGACGTTGGGGTTCTCCGGCACCAGCGTGTCGAGCGACATCTCGACACGGTCGACCGGATCGTACGTTGGTCGCTCCGGTGGCGTTGACCGGCACGATGCGGGCAGGAAATTGAGCAGCCGGCGCACATACAGCAGCGCCTCTACGTCATCGTCGAAGGCACCGTCGGCCACGCCCGACTTGGTGGTGTGAACGCTGGCTCCGCCCAGATCTTCGTGCGTGATGGTTTCGTGCGTCGTCTGGCGAACGACGTCCGGTCCTGTCAGATACATATGCGACCGGTCGCGCACCATGAACACGAAGTCCGTCAGCGCCGGTGAATAGACCGCACCACCGGCGCACGGGCCCATGATGACCGAAATCTGCGGCACGGCCCCTGAGGCCTGAACGTTGCGGTAGAAAATCTCCGTGTAACCGGCCAATGAGGCGACCCCCTCCTGGATGCGGGCACCGCCGGAATCCTTGATGCCCACCACTGGGGCACCGATTTTCATTGCCGTGTCGAGAACCTTGCAGATCTTCTCCGCATGGGCTTCGGAGAGACTGCCGCCAAGGACCGTAAAGTCCTGGGCGAAGACGAAAATCGGGCGGCCATTAACCGTGCCATAGCCCGTCACGACGCCATCACCGGGAACCTTGGTGTCGGCCATGCCGAATTCGTGGCAGCGATGCTCCACGAACATGTCCCACTCTTCAAAAGAGTCTGGATCAAACAGCACTTGAATGCGTTCGCGGGCGGTCAGCTTGCCTTTTTTGTGTTGCGCCGCAACACGTTCCGGGCCACCACCGGATCGGGCAAGAGCCCGCTTGTTATCGAGTTGTTCTATGATCTCGCGCATGGCTAGCCCTCACTATTCTCGCAATTGCAGCATATTGTGATGCGGGCGCGCATATCAACCACGAGGTTAAGTCGGATATGCAGTTATTGCGGGGCTCGAAAAACACTAATAAAATTAGGTATTTCCGGAACAGCTCGTCGGATTGCTGTGCGACCACATACACGACGCCGACCATGGCACGTTAGTATCGGCCAAGGATTGGCCCCCAAACGTTCGCAATCGCACACTATTTTTGCCGCCGCGCCAACCGGTGGTTCGGTGCGAGCCCGGCTGCAACGGCGTGCCCCTGCTGGACCGGCACCGAGGCGGGCGAGCATGGCAGCAGCATTGACGGCACGGAAGTGACGACGCTAATGGCTGTCCAAACCGCAGGGCGCATGGCATGACCAATATTGAGACGCAGGCGAATTACTATGACGGGCGTTGGGCCGCTTTCACACAACCATCACCACTGGACCTGCTCCGGCTTGCCAAGGTGTTGGAATACCTGGCGAAGGCCCAACAGTATCGTCACATCTGTGATCTCGGATGTGGTGCCGGCTGGGCCACAGGCGTGCTGGGGCATCTCGCCACTGCGCACGGCGTTGATCTGTCCGACGTTGCGGAAGCCAGGCGCCGCTATCCCCACTGCACCTTCGAAACGGCCGATATCCTCAACTGGAACGTTCCCTCCCAGCCTTTTGACGTGGTCGTCAGCCAGGAGGTCATCGAGCATGTGCCCGCCTCGCGGCAAATCGCATATCTCCGCGTCGCTCACGACCTGCTCCGACCGGGTGGGCACCTCGTGTTGACCACGCCCAACCGGCGCACGATGGAAGCCATACCCGGTGGCGGCCGAGCCTGGAGTAATCAGCCCATCGAAGATTGGTTCACGCGCCGCACGCTGCGGAACGCTCTCCTGGACGCAGGTTTCGAGAGCGTGCGCTCTACATCGTTCGTCCTGGGCGTCGGGCGCCGCGGGCTCCATCGCCTGATCAACTCCGCGAAGGTAAATTGTGCCGTTCGGGCCTTGGGACTGGCCGAGCTATGGACGGCGTTTTGGTGCAGTGCCGGCTTTGGTCTGCAGCTGGCTGCTTTTGCCCGAAAACCGCAAGCTCTGGCAACACCGGCAGCACCGGCCTGATGGCGCCGAGGACGCCACGGCGACAAACGCGACGGGTCGCTTTGGACCGCGCGCGCGGAACCACATCGCAGGGTGTGGCACGTATGTGCATACTCTTCCGATTCGATCGCTCCACGATCGTGGGTGCACAGCCGGCAGCGCACAAGCGCCCGTCAACCGCGTGAGGGATATCATCACACTATGGAAGGACGTCCTGAGGTCGGGCTGATCATGGGCAGCCAGTCTGATTGGCAAACCATGCAACACGCCGCCTCGATTCTGAAGACGCTGCACGTGCCATACGAGGCACGCATTGTCTCGGCCCACCGGACCCCTGATCGCCTGTATCGTTATGCCCAGGGTGCCAAGGAGCGCGGCCTAAAAGTGATTGTCGCCGGAGCCGGGGGTGCTGCCCATCTGCCGGGCATGGCCGCAGCGATGACGATCCTGCCCGTTTTCGGCGTTCCCGTGGAGAGTGCCGCACTCAGAGGTCAGGATAGCCTGTTGTCGATCGTGCAGATGCCGGCCGGCGTGCCGGTGGGAACGCTCGCCATCGGCAAGCCGGGGGCTATCAATGCCGCCCTTCTCGCCGCGGCGGTGATCGCATTGCATGACGAGGACCTTGGGCGGCGCCTTCAGGCTTGGCGAGACAGCCAGTCGGCGGCGGTGAGTGAAACACCCGCGTCCGAAACCGCCGAGCGAGCGTGACCGCTTCAACACCCCCGAAACCGCTCCCACCGGGCGCCACCATCGGAATACTGGGCGGCGGGCAGCTTGGCCGCATGCTGGCCATGGCGGCAGCGCGGTTAGGGCTTCGGTCACACATCTACAGCCCTGACGGTGCCTGCCCAGCCAAGCAAGTCGTGGCCACCACCACGATCGCAGCGTACGAGGACAAGGCGACCCTCGCCGCCTTTGCGCGGGCTGTGGACGTCGTCACTTATGAGTTCGAGAACGTCCCTCAGGAAACAGCAGCCTACCTTGAGGCGTTGGTTCCGGTCCGCCCGTCACCGCACGCCCTCGCCGTCAGTCAAGACAGGCTGTTTGAAAAAACCTTTCTTCAAGATGCGGGCATTGCCACAGCCCGCTTCACATCCGTAGCCGATGCTCGGGATCTGAGGGACGCACTGGACCAGATCGGCGCGCCGGCGGTCCTGAAGACGCGGCGCTTCGGCTATGACGGCAAGGGTCAGGCAAAAATCCAAGACGTGGTCCAGGCGGCGGATGCTTGGGGATCGCTGAAAGGGGCTCCGGCCATCCTGGAGGCCTTCGTGGACTTTGCTTGCGAGGTTTCCGTCATCGTTGCGCGAGGCGCGAATGGCGACACCTTCTGTTACGATCCTGTGCGCAACATCCATGACCGCCATATCCTCTGCAAGAGCATCGTGCCCGCCGGCATCCCGGACGCTCTGGCGGGCACGGCCTGCGCCATTGCCGAGGAAATCGTCGCGCGGCTTGGCTATGTCGGCGTCATGGGCGTGGAAATGTTCGTTTGTGACTCGCAGCCGGGTGGCCTCCTCGTCAACGAGGTGGCGCCAAGGGTCCACAATTCCGGGCATTGGACATTGGACGCCTGCGTCGTCAGCCAGTTTGAGCAGCATTGCCGTGCGATTTGTGGCTGGCCTTTGGGCTCGACCTGGCGCCACGCGGACGCCGTCATGGTCAATCTCCTGGGCGAAGCCGTCGACGACTGGCAGTCGCTCGGCCGTGGTCCTGCCACAGCCCTGCACATATACGGCAAAAACGCACCCGCTCCCGGGCGTAAAATGGGACATGCAACCCGCCTTTTTCCTTTAGGCGCAGGCCCATCGCCCGAAGAGGCTTAATCGTCAAAACATCCTCGCAACGTCGAAGCGGCATTGACGTTCGGGTCACTCGTCCGAACATCTCCCAAGGGCTCAAACGCAGACCGCCCGACTCGCGATGGTCGAGCCAGGCATCAGCGTCCGGTGACGGCCAGCCCCCGCACAACGGCAGCAAGACCCAGCCGCTGATACAGGAGTGGCTCTCATGACCCGACAAGAACCCTTACCGCTCGATTACGGCAAGCTCAGAAGCGATCTGGCGTATTTAATTCAGTGTTTCAGTGACGTTCTGGAGGAGATTGGCGAGCATGAAATTGCTCGTTGTCTGCCTTGGCGTAATGATCAGGACGAGCGCGTGGGAATGGGACGGTCGGTTTATGGGGTGCAAGCCTACTGTATTGCCTTTGAGCTGCTCAACATGGTCGAGGAAAATGCGATCGCCCAGCATCGCCGCGCCCTCCAGATTGAAAATAAACTGCATGATGACCCAGGATCTTGGGAGGACAACCTAACTCAACTCAAAAATCTCGGTTTAGATGGCAAAAATATTGCAGTACATTTTAGTTCTATTACCGTTGAACCGGTCTTTACGGCTCACCCAACCGAATCTAAGCGCCAAACCGTTCTCGAACATCACAGACAATTATATTTATTGTTGCTTAAACGCGAGAACACGATGTATACGCCGGCAGAACAGGAGGCGGTACGTGACGAAATCAAGGAAATTTTGGAACTTCTCTGGCGAACAGGCGAGATCTTTTTAAAAAAACCCAATGTAGCCTCGGAGCTTCGCAACATTGTTTACTATCTGCGCCAAGTGTTCCCGAGCATTTTGCCGCTTATCGATTGGCGGTTACACAGAGCCTGGCAGGATGCCGGATTCGATCCCGCCATTCTTGAGGACCCGGACCGTCGTCCGCGATTGTCGTTCGGCACCTGGGTTGGCGGCGACCGCGATGGACATCCGTTGGTAACGGCCGACGTAACACGCGACACCCTTGGTGAGTTGCGGCGCAACGCCTTGGATCTATTGTGCGAGTGCCTGAACCGCCTGGCCGCCCGACTCAGCTTGTCGGATCGCCTTCAGAAACCGCCGGCGGACTTCGTCGCCAGGATTGATGAGCTCGTTCGGCTGAGCGGCGGGCGCGGCGAGCAAGCGCTGCATCGCAATCCGGAGGAATCCTGGCGCCAGTTTGTTGACCTGATGCGGATGCGACTGCCGATTGAGCGGGGACCCGGAGAACGCGAGCCGCTCTCGGGTGACGTTTTCAGCTACAAGCGTGCGTCAGAGTTGCTGGCGGATCTGACCAGCCTCCGCGATGCCTTGATCCAAGTGGGGGCGCGACGGGTCGCGATCGCGGAAGTGCTGCCCGTGATCGCAACGGTAACGACCTTCGGCTTTCATCTAGCGCGGCTTGATATCCGACAGAACAGCCAGTTCCACGACTTGGCACTATCCCAGATGATGGCCGTAGCCGGGCTGGATGGTGCCGGCTTCGCCGAATGGGATGAGGAGCGGCGGGTTGAGTTTCTCAACCGGGAGTTGGAGTCGCCCCGGCCGTTCGTGCGCGCCGATTTGACGGTCGGTCCCGAAGGGAACGCCACCCTCGACTGCTACCGCGTCCTCAAGCAGCACATCGATGCCTATGGACCGGAGGGCGTCGGCTCGCTGATCATCAGCATGACCAGAAGCGTTTCGGACATGCTCGTGATCTATCTTTTCGCCCGGGAGGTCGGCTTGATCACCGACGGGCCGGATGGATCGATTTGTCAGCTCCACGTCGTTCCGCTGTTCGAAACCATCGACGACCTGCAGCGGAGTGCCGCGATCATGCGGGACTATCTCGCGCATCCCCTCACCCGCCGGTCGCTAGCCCACCAGGCCGAGATCGCCGGGTTGGATGGCCCGACTCAGCAGGTGATGATCGGCTATAGCGACAGCAACAAGGACGGCGGGATTCTGACCAGCCTATGGTCGCTGTACAGAGCCCAGGAGACATTGGTGGAGGTCGGAAGGCAAGCCGGCGTCCGCATCCGGTTCTTCCACGGTCGTGGCGGAACCGTCAGCCGGGGCGCCGGCCCCACGCATCGGTTTCTGAACGCCCTGCCCCACGGTGCGCTTCAGGGCGACCTTCGGTTGACCGAACAGGGCGAGGTGATTTCACACAAGTACGCCAACCGCATCACGGCGGCACACAATCTGGAGTTGCTGCTGGCCGGCGTGTTCGGAGCAACCCTCAAACAGCAGACCATGGGCTGGAACGACCATCCGTTGGCGCCGATCATGGATCGGCTCGCGGACGTCAGCAAAGAGGTCTATCAGGCCCTGCTCCGAACCGAGGGATTCATGACGTTCTGGAGTCAGGCGACACCCATTGACGCCATTGAATCCGCGCAGATCGGCTCCCGGCCCGTACGCCGGACAGGGCGACGAACTCTTGGCGATTTACGCGCCATTCCCTGGGTGTTCAGTTGGAGCCAATCGCGCTTCTACCTGTCCGGATGGTACGGTGTCGGCAGCGCATTGGAAGATCTGAAAACCCGAGATCCGGAAACTTTTGACGCGCTTTGCGGGCAAGTGTTCGTTTGGCCCCCGTTGCGCTACATCATCAGCAGCGCCGCCACCAGCGTCGCCAGCGCGGACCTTTACGCCATGTACGCCTACGCCGGGCTTGTGGAGGATCAAGCGATCCGGGACCGGATCATGGCACCGATTGCCGATGAGTACGAGCGAACGCGGAAAATCCTGGAACAGGTGTTCGGAGGACCGCTGGACGAACGCAGGCCCCGCATTCACGGCACCTTGAGCATACGACAGGATGGTCTGCGCGCTCTGCACCGCCATCAGATCGACGTACTGAAACAGTGGCGGGCTCGCCGTTCGGACCAGGATCAGGCGGCGCTGAAGGATCTGGAATCCCAGCTCCTTTTAACTGTCAATGCCATTGCGACTGGCTTGGGCGCCACAGGGTAAGAAAGCAACTCGTACGGATGTCGCCAGCGGAGCATGGCGATCGTTGTTGGCGGATTGTCGGGTCCGGCGTTGCCAATCCCTGTCGGCTGCCGGACGATCACACCTTATGGTTGGCCGCGCCCGGTGCCGGCTTGGCATTTTGGGCGCGGACGACGTGTAAGGGCTGGTGGCGTTCGACGGGCAGGGCCGGGCGATCGGCATCGATTTCTGTTAGGGCGTCCACCTCGACCATGGTGGCGAGGCTGCGCGCGGCGATCCGTTGGTATTCCTCCGTTCCGCGCCGTTTCCACGCGATCTCGTCCTCGGTCAACGCCCGCCTAACGGACGCCGGAACGCCCGCCGCGAGGTGGCCCTTAGGAATTTCGGCACCGCCGGGAACGAACGACATCGCCGCAACAAACGCCGATGCACCGATCACCGAGCCATCCATTAGCACGGCATTCATGCCCACGAGCGCGTTTTCACCGACGTGAGCGCCATGGAGTACGGCGCCGTGGCCGATGTGGCCCCAGGCTTCAACAACGCACTCCGCCAAGGGAAAGCAATGGAGCAGGCAATGATCCTGAATGTTGGCGCCGTCGCCGATGACGATTCGGCCCAAATCACCGCGCAGCGATGCGCCGGGCGCGATGTAGCATCCGGCTCCCACATGGACATCGCCGATCAGGATGGCGCGGGGATGGACGAACGCCGTCGGATGAACAACGGGAACGACACCGTCGATGGCAAACACACGGACCATGGCTTCCTCCGCGCCGTCCCCGCCGCACTGTCAGCAGCGCACGCATCATGCCTCAAGGTCCGCGATGGGACAAAACCTATCGAAACAAAAGGGGTGTTTGCGGATCCAGTTGCGGCGGCCCGCCCGCACCGTCGAGCGCGTCAGATCATCAAACCGCCCGGGCCAGTCATCACCATCCGCACCAGCTCGGACTGACGGGCGGTGTTGGTCTTACCGAATATCTGCTTCAAGTGCTTGCGGGTCGTTTCGTAGGCGACCCCCAGCATCTCGGCAATCTCGTCGAGCCGATAGCCGCGCGCCAAAAGTGCGGCCACGCGTGCTTCAGCCCCGGTCAAGCCATAGAGCTGGCGTAGTCGGCCTTCATCCACGTCAACGGCTCTGTCTGGATCACCGACAAAGATGACCGCCGCCGGGTCGTCGCAACCGGCCACGTCGGCGTCCGCTACCGGCCAAATCAGCACGGTCAGCGAACGCGACCCATTGGTCCGATCGATGGAGAACGCAAGCGGTTGGGGCTGGCGGTTGGCCATCCGGCCCGCCTGAGCGGCCACGAAGTCACGCAACAGAACAGGGCGTCCCTCGCGCAGCACCTCCAGTCCGGCGCGGCCGACCGTAAAGGCGTCACGGCGCGCCATGGCCTCCCTCGCCGCACGGTTAGCGCCCATGACCGCGCCGGCGCCGCTGACCAGAATCACGCCGATCGGCATTCCATCGAGCACATCAAGGGCGACCTGGCGCGCGGACTGCGTACGCTGGAGAAGCTGGCCTGCCCGTAAACCTCTTTGCAGATAGGGGAGCAGGCGCTTCATCAAAGCGCCTTCTCTTTCGCCGAACGGCCCCGCATCCTCACCACGGAGGGCGTAGAGATACAGCATTCGGCTTCCCTGGCGATCCAGCACCCCGAACACCTGGTGGCTCAGGCCCTGGGGCCGAAGCCACAAGCGGGCGAATTCGCTGCTGACGGAGCTGGACTGGGCGCTGGGTGCGTCCTCAGTGATGACGCTGCCGGCCACCCGAAACTCATCCTCGCGCTCGAACCAAGGCTGGCCCTGGCCATAAACGTCGGCGAAGGTCTGGATAAAGCCGACGTCAATGCCGACGGAGTGGTGTAGCAGGCTGGCCGATGACGCAAAATCGTGGGACGCCAAAGCGCAGGCCATGGCATCCAGGGACTCGCGAAGCTTGGTCAGCGCCGTGGGCCAGAACCGTGGATCCAAGCTCGCACTGTAAAAATCTGATACCAGATCGACGAGCGCACCGGCTCCGATTGCACCTTTTTCAATCATAGCAAGCCCCTACCAGCAAAGTCGCTGCGTGCGCAATTGTGTTGCTACGCAACTCCAATTGAGGAATACAATGGCTGGAGCCCGTTAAAATTGAATTACCCGCAGACGGGGCAAATCAATGGTCGCAGCTGCGAAATCAAAGGATGCGGCGTGCCTGATCACGACACCCGCGAATTGTATTATGGCAGAAATAAGGCAGAGCGGATTTCTGCAAATTTAGCGCAAATTTTGGTGGTCTTTAGCAAAAAACGCCAGGTAGTTGACGGCGGGCAATGAGCTCAACAACCATCGTCCATTGACCGCGTCGTAGCTTGCCCCGGCCAGGGTCGTCAGACGGGCACCGGCCCGACGCCCCGCAGCCGCCAACTCGGACGGACGCAAGAACTGACGCCAGTCGTGCGTGCCGGGCGGCACCCAATTCAGGACATATTCAGCGGCAACCTTCGCAAGCAGCAGGGCGCGCAACGAACGATTTAAGGTGGAGATGGCGAGTCCGCCCCCCGGCCGGACCAGGCTGACGGCTGCGGCCATGAACGCGTCCACGTCATCTACGTGCTCGATGACCTCAAGCGAAACAACCAGGTCGAATGTCCGTCCCTCGGCGACGAGGTCCTCCGGGGCAGCGATGCGGTAGGCGATGTCGAGGCCGACGTCCTTGGCGTGGGCGCGCGCGATGGTAATGCTGGCGTCGCTGGCATCGATCCCCGTTACGTGCGCCCCTAAACGGGCCAATGATTCGCTCGCAAGGCCGCCGCCGCAGCCAAGATCCAGAACCGCCAAGCCATCGAATGGCCGGATGGTTTGAGGATCAATTGAAAACAGCTCCGCGGCGCTGTCTCGAATGAATCGGATGCGAACGGGGTTCATCCGGTGGAGATGACGAAATGGGCCTTCCGGATCCCACCAGGACGCGGCCGAGGCTGAAAACCGGGCAATCTCGCTTGCGCGAACCGTGGCGGGGCCTTGCTGTTCCATTGCTGCGCCATAACGGTTTTGGCCCTGGGCGCGATGCGCTTGCCTCGTGACTGCCATCATACTTCTGCCGCATCCCTTGCCAGCGCTCACTCGCGCCAGTATCTAATCTTTTCCGCCTATTATTGCTGCAATGAATTTATCCACTTCACCGTGCAGCGCTGCCGGGTACTGAAGGTTCACACGCCCACCGTTAGACCGCCGCTCGGACATTTCGGCGCAACGATGATGGATTGATGATGGCAAGGCTAGTCCAGAAGTATGGGGGGACATCCGTTGGTTCGATCGATCGGATCTTCGCGGTAGCTGATCGAATCAAGGATAGTGTCGATGCCGGCCATCAGGTCGCAGTCGTTGTCTCGGCTATGGCGGGCGAGACCAATCGCTTGATCGACCTCGCAGCAGCTGTCACGCCGGTCCCTGACGCCCGCGAGCACGATTCAATTGTGGCAAGCGGTGAGCAGGTTTCGAGCGGTTTGCTGGCGCTGGCATTGCAGGCACGCGGCCTGTCGGCACGATCGTGGCACGGCTGGCAAGTGCCGGTCGTCACAAACGACGCCCATGGCAAAGCGCGCATCGACCGGATTGAGACGGCGAACCTTGAACAACGTCTGAACCGGGGCGAGGTCGTGATCCTCGCTGGTTTTCAAGGCGTCACGCCCGATGGCAGAATTGCAACCCTCGGCCGCGGCGGTTCGGACACCAGTGCCGTGGCGTTGGCTGCAGCCTTGCGTGCGGACCGCTGCGATATCTTTACGGATGTTGATGGGGTCTACACCACGGATCCTCGCATCGAAAGTAAAGCCAAAAAGCTCTCCAAAATCACCTTTGAAGAAATGCTGGAATTAGCATCGCTGGGTGCCAAGGTATTGCACACGCGTGCGGTGGAACTTGCGATGAAGCAGGGCGTTCGGCTACAAGTCCTTTCCAGTTTTACGGACGTACCGGGCACCATGGTCGTTGGGGATGATGAAG
The DNA here is from genome assembly GCA_964619055.1 of uncultured Rhodospirillaceae bacterium. GTDB lineage: Bacteria > Pseudomonadota > Alphaproteobacteria > Rhodospirillales > Defluviicoccaceae > CAYVUM01. The sequence goes on along the minus strand of CAZUDB010000011.1, from coordinate 13,995 downwards.
TGCTGGAACAAGAATTGGTTAGCGGCATCGCATACAGCCGAAACGAGGCTAAGATCACATTGGTTCATGTCGCCGATCGGCCAGGAGTCGCGGCCGCTATTTTTGGACCGCTGGCAAGCGCAAATATTAATGTCGATATGATTGTTCAAAACGTCGGCATTGAGAGTAATGCTACGGACGTTACTTTTACAGTCAACCAGCCCGATCTTGAAAGAGCTGTCAATGTCATCAAGAACAACTTTGAAAGCATCAATTACAGAGATCTTATATGGGACGATAATGTCGTAAAGATTTCCGTCGTTGGCGTTGGCATGCGCAGCCATAGCGGCGTTGCTGAAAAAATGTTTCACGTCCTTGCCGAAAAAGGGATCAATATCCAAGTCATTTCAACATCCGAGATCAAAATTAGCGTTCTTATTGACGAAATGTTTACCGAGCTTGCCATTCGTGCTCTGCATGCGGCATATGGTCTCGATGGCTCTTGACATTGCTCATCAAGCACCCGCGCCCGATCCAATGACCGTGGGTCTCGCGGCGTTGGACCAGTTATGGGCTCGCGGATGTGATCTGCTCGGAAGCCGCTACGCGATCCTGGGCGGCGCCATGTCGTGGGTGTCGGAGCACCATCTGGTCGCTGCCATCTCGGAGGCTGGTGGCTTCGGGGTCATCGCCTGCGGCTCGCTGCGTCCGCCGGACCTGACCACGGAGATCGAGCGAACCCGGGCGATGACCGACAAGCCGTTCGGGGTCAACCTGATCACCATGCACCCCGATCTTGATGACCTGATCGATGTTTGCCTGGCCGGCGGCGTCGGCCACATCGTTCTCGCAGGCGGCTTACCGCCCGCCGGCGCCATCCGTCGGATCAAGGACGCCGGCGTTCGCGTTCTGTGCTTCGCTCCCGCCGCCGCGATCGCCAAGCGGCTGGTGCGCCAAGGTGTCGACGGCCTCATCGTGGAGGGATCCGAGGCCGGTGGCCATATCGGTCCGGTCTCGACCAGTGTGCTGGCTCAGGAAATCCTGCCCGTGGTGCGAGAAGTACCGGTCTTTGTCGCCGGTGGCATCGGCCGTGGCGAGGCCATCGTTTCGTACCTGGAAATGGGCGCATCGGGCTGTCAGCTTGGAACTCGCTTTGTCTGCACGACCGAGAGCATTGCCCATCCGGCGTTCAAGCAAGCCTTCATACGAGCCAGCGCGCGAGACGCGGTGGCGTCGATCCAGATCGACCCGGACCTGCCGGTGATCCCGGTGCGCGCCCTCGCCAACCCAGGAACCCGCCGGTTCTACGACACCCAGCGTGAGGTGTCCGCCCGCTTTCGCCAGGGTGAATTGACCATGGAGCAGGCCCAACTGGAAATCGAGCTCTATTGGGCCGGCGCGCTTCGGCGGGCGGTCGTTGATGGGGACGTTGAAAACGGCTCGCTCATGGCGGGCCAGAGCGTCGGCATGGTCCAGGGAGAGCAGTCAACGCAACAGGTCATTGATGACCTGATTGGACAGGCGTGTGCTGTCCTGACCGCCCGACAGCACCCGGTCACCTAGTGCAACGGTGCATTCAAAGAATGCACGGACACGGCACGCCAGCCTTCGTTTCTCGTGCACGGACCGCTTCGACGGGACGATATGCACGTGCCTCCGCACGAGGCCGGTTCGGACTTTCCGCGGGAACACCCGTCCGTTGACCGACCTCCGCGAATTGCTGCTGCGCATCCGCGACACGTTGTCTCAATGCCATAGCGCCGAACAGTGCTTGGCCGATATCACCCGCCTGGTCGCCACAGATTTGGGCTCGGACGTCTGTTCCGTTTATGTCCGCCGCGCCGGCGAAGTGCTGGAGCTGTTCGCGACCCACGGTCTGCAGCCGTCGGCCGTGCACTTGACGCGGCTGCGCTTTGGCGAGGGTCTGATCGGAACCGTCGCCGCCTCCGGCCGGCCACTTGCGCGAGCCGACGCCCAGAGCGCGCCGGATTTCGTTTACCGCCCGGAGACCGGGGAGGACCGTTTCAAGTCCATGCTTGGCGTGCCGATTGTTGGTCGCAGCCGTGTTTTGGGCGTCATCGCAATCCAAACTGTCGATCATCGGCACTACACGGATAGGCAGATCGAGGCTCTTCAGACCGTTGCCCTGGTGCTCGCAGACATGATCGCGCGCGGTGACCTGGTGCCGCCGTCCGAGCTTGCCCAGACCGAGGGCATCGCGGTCGGTCCGATGCGGTTGGAAGGCATCAGCATCGCTGGCGGCATCGGAATGGGCGTTGCCGTCGGTCATGATGATCGCGTCATTATCCGCCGCTTTGTCGCTGACGACATCGACGAGGAGCACAAGCGGTTGAGCCATGCCGTGGCGGACATGCACGGGGCATTGGATGCCATCTTGAAGGACGGCGGCGGTCCGGATGAGCAGGACTACCGCGATGTGCTCGAAGCTTACCGGATGATTGCGGCCGACCACGGCTGGCTACGCAAAATCGGCGATGCGATCGATCAGGGACTAACCGCGGAAGCCGCCGTTCGCAAGGTCACCAACGATATCCAAGCGCGCATCAGCCAGTTTTCCGATGCGTTTCTGCGGGACCAGATCAGCGACTTCGAGGATTTGGCAAACCGGCTTCTGCGTCATCTCGTTGGGGAAACGGCGCCGTCGGCACCCCAGCCCGAAACCCAGGATATCGTTCTGTTCGCCCGCACCATGGGACCGACGGAGCTGCTCAATTACGATCGCCACCGCCTCCGCGGGCTGGTGCTCGAAGAGGGAACAACGATGGCCCACGTCGCCGTCGTCGCCCGCGCTCTGGATCTTCCGGTCGTTGGCCAGGTTCGCGATGCGCTTCGCCGGATCGACGACGGTGATCCCGTGGTCATCGATGCGGACCATGGCCAGGTGTTCGTTCGCCCAGGCGATGACATCCGCCAAGCGGTCGCCACCTCCATGACGGCACGCAAGGCCCGCGTGGCCGGGTATGCGGCTCAGCGCGACGTACCAGCCGTGACCCGCGACGGCCATCGCATTGAGGTCCACGTCAACGCCGGCTTGTTGGTCGACATGATGTCGTTGACGGAGTTCGGAGCGGACGGAGTCGGCCTATACCGAACCGAGGTGCCATTCTTGGTGCGATCCGCGCTGCCGGACCTGGACAGCCAGACTGCGCTTTATCAGCGGATCCTCAATTACGCCGGGCCAATGCCCGTGGTGTTTCGCACACTTGACGTGGGCGGCGACAAGGTTCTGCCCTATTGGCGCACCGCTCGCGAGGACAACCCCGCCATGGGTTGGCGCGCCCTTCGGATCTCGCTGGACCGGCCGGCGATGCTGCGCCAACAAGCCCGCGCCCTCATCCGTGCCGCCGCCGGGCGAGAGCTCGCGGTGATGTTTCCAATGATCACCTTAGTTGAGGAGTTCCGGGTCGCAAAATCCATTGTGGAAGAGGAAGCGACCTTGGAACAAGCTGCCGGCCGCGCAACGCCGACAGAGATCAAAGTCGGCGCGATGCTGGAGGTGCCGTCGCTCCTGCTCCAATTACCCGACCTACTTGCCGTTGCCGATTTTGTTGCGATTGGAAGCAACGATTTGCTGCAGTTCCTGTTCGCAAGTGACCGCAGCAATTCGCGCATGGCAACGCGGTTCGACCCCCTTTCACCGGTTGTGCTGACGCTGATTCGCGACATTGTCGAGCGCTGCGACTCCGCAGGCGTGCCGGTGAGCTTGTGCGGTGAGATGGCTGCTCGGCCCTTGGAAGCCCTCGCTCTCATTGGCGTCGGGCTGCGCCGCCTTTCGGTTTCACCAGCAAAAGTCGGCCCGCTTAAAACAATGATCCGGACTTTACACCGAGATGATCTTGCTCATTACTTAAAAGTTGTTTGTGCTCGTTCGAGCGCCAGCGTAAGAACCTCGCTCATGGCCTATGTACGCGATCATGGCGTCGCCCAATAAGTAGAGCTTGGATCTTGCATTATGCCCCGAGCATCGGGACAATGCCGCTAGTCGGTAGAAGCAAGCAAAGCCTTTTGAGGGGTATTCTACCCTTGGCGCTCTCGATGGTCCGCAATGTGCCCATCACCCAATATTCTGATCGATTGATGCGGCATGGCCACATCATCGGTCATGCCTGTGCGCCCCCGACGCCTCTAGCAGTCGCGCGATTTGGCATCATGGCCTTCGAGAGGTGCGAGAGATGGATGGTGAAATTATGATCGATCGCGCGACCGGTGTCGGCGGTTTATTGCAATCGTGCCGTATCAAGTCTGGTTTGTCCGTTGCAGACGTCGCGCGTTCCCTTCGCATCCGGCAGATGTTCCTGATCGCCATTGAGGAAGGTCGCTATGGCGATCTGCCGGGGCCAGCGTACGCGGTCGGCTTTCTCAGGGCATATGCTGATTATCTGGGCCTCGATGCCAACGAGGTGGTGCGACGGTTTCGTTCAGAGGCGTCGGAACTGAATGCCGCCCACGAGCTTCATTTTCCTGAACCCGACTCGGAAAGTTCGGTGCCGAAGAGCGGCATCCTGCTGGTGGGCCTGCTGATCGCCGCACTTGGTTATGGCGGTTGGTACATGCTGGCGCGGAACGGGCATTCGCTCTCCGATGTCGTCGGCCCCTTACCCGATCGGTTGGCGGAGTTGTTGCCGTCTACGTCCGATGATGCGGCGAGCGAGGGCACCGACGGCGTTGCCGTTGATATTGTCGATGGTTCTCCGCCGCCCCATCGTGCGCCGATGAGCAATGCGCCTGCCGAAAGTCCGGCTCCCAGCACATCCGCGCCCGGTCCGGCAACCGCCCCGGCCGGCGGCCCAACCGAAACGTCCAGCGCGCAAGCAGAGTCCGCCGACGCCGCGGCGGCCGCCACAGCACCATCGGCCGACGGCAACACCGCAACATCGACAACCGGCTCCGCCGCTGCCCCGGACGCCGACCCGACCTCCGAACCTGCGCCCACGGAACCGGTTGTGGCCGCTGCGCCCGATCCCAGGGGCGACACGACCGATGATGCTTCCTCAGGAGCAGCACCCAGCGAGCCGGTTTCAGCAGCCACGTCCGACTCCTCCACGCCGGCCACGACCACCAATGACAGCACAGGCGTTGCCGACGCGGACGGGATTGTTCTGACCGCGACTGAAGCAAGTTGGGTTCAGGTTCTCGACGAAGGCGGCGCCTCATTAATCAGCCGTATCCTCAAGCCGGGAGAGCGCTTTGACGTGCCGGAGCGGCCCGGTTTACGCATGACCGTCGGCAACGCGGGAGGCTTGGTCGTGATGGTCGATGGCGAGGCCCTGCCGCCCTTGGGTGGATCCGGCGTCGTGCTGCGCCGCATCCCGTTGGATGCCAGCTCCCTTCGCGCTGCATCCACGGATACGCCCTGAGCCTGCAGCGGAGCTCACGCTGTGGTTGCGACCACGCGGCATTTTTCCCTCGCATGCCGGCCGTGATCGGAGATGTCCAGAGGCGTCATCGGCCGATCGGCCATTGACCACGATCACCTGGCTACGGCAAAAACCCGATTGATGGCCGCGCCCGGCGTGCGGATCGGCCCAAAGGATCAAAGCCACCATGTCCATAGAGCGTGACTCGACTTCGGCATCCGGCGCCGGCCTTCGGCGAAAACGCGTCGCCGTGCGTGTTGGTGACGTGGTCGTCGGCGGCGACGCGCCGATTGTGGTGCAGTCCATGACCAACACCGATACGGCCGATGTTGCCGCCACGGCGGAGCAAGTGCGCGTGCTTGCCGAGGCGGGCTCGGAGCTGGTGCGGATTACCGTCGACCGCGCCGAGGCCGCGTCGGCCGTGCCCAAGATTCGGGACCGTTTGGCGGCTGCGGGCTGTGAGGTCCCACTCGTTGGCGACTTTCACTACATCGGCCACAAGTTGTTAACCGACCATCCGGCCTGTGCCGAGGCGCTTGCCAAATATCGGATCAATCCTGGAAATGTCGGCTTCAAGAACAAGAAGGACCGCCAGTTCGGCATGATGATTGAGACGGCTCTCAAGTATCAGCGCCCCGTTCGGATCGGGGTCAATTGGGGCAGTCTCGATCAGGAACTTCTCGCCCATCTGATGGATGAAAATGCCGCCAGTCCGGAGCCGGTCAGCTCGGCTGCCGTTCTGCGCGAGGCCTTGGTGCGCTCCGCCGTTGACAGTGCCCTGCGGGCCGAGGAAATCGGTCTCGGACGTGATCGGATCATTCTCTCGTGCAAGGTCAGCGATGTTCAGCAGCTGATCGCCGTTTATCGTGCACTGGCCGATCGTTCGGATCATGCTCTGCACTTGGGCCTCACGGAGGCCGGCATGGGGTCCAAGGGGATCGTCGCATCGACCGCGGGCATGGCTGTCCTGCTGCAGGATGGGATCGGTGACACCATCCGGGTGTCCTTGACCCCTGAGCCGGGGGGCGACCGCAGCGAAGAAGTCATCGTCGCTCAACAGATTCTGCAGACGATGGGGCTTCGCTCCTTCGTTCCGTTGGTCGCGGCGTGCCCGGGATGCGGCCGCACCACCAGCACCGTGTTCCAGGAGTTGGCGGGCGAGATCCAGGGGTATATACGCGGCCGGATGCCCGATTGGCGGCAGCACTACGATGGTGTCGAAACCATGTCGGTTGCGGTGATGGGGTGCATCGTCAACGGTCCCGGCGAGAGCAAACACGCGGATATCGGCATTTCGCTGCCCGGCACCGGCGAGGAGCCGGCGGCGCCCGTCTTCATCGACGGCCGCAAGACCACGACACTCCGCGGTCCCGGCCTCGCCGACGCATTCAAGGACATCGTCGAGGACTATGTCGCGACCCGGTTCGTGCGCCGGGGCAATGATCACGCGGTCACCGATTCCACGTCGAGTGCCGCCCAGTAGCCAGTGTTCAAAGTTCTATGGTGAGTTTCAAACCGGTTCGCGGCACCCGCGATATTCTTCCGGACGAGTGTCGGCGTCTGCGCCATATCGAGCAGGTGGCATGCGACCTTGCGGCCCGTTACGGCTTTGACGAGGTCTCGACCCCCATTTTCGAGGAAACGACGGTGTTCGCCCGCTCCCTTGGCGACACCTCGGACATCGTGTCGAAGGAGATGTACAGCTTCGAAAGCCGGGGCGGAACGTCCCTCACACTACGCCCTGAAAACACGGCCGGGGTCGTGCGGGCCGTTCTCGACAACGGGCTCGTCCAGCAGAGTGTGGTGAAGCTGTTTTACCGGGGGCCCATGTTTCGGTATGAGCGCCCGCAAAAGGGCCGGTATCGGCAGTTTCACCAGATCGGCGTTGAACTGCTCGGATCGAACGAGCCGTCAGCCGATGTTGATGTCATCACACTTGGCGCTGATATTCTTAAGGAACTTGGCCTTCAGGATCACGTCATGCTGGAGTTGAACAGCCTCGGAGATATCGAAAGTCGCGCGGCTTACCGACAAGTTCTGGTCGACTACTTGAGCGACCATCGCGACCGCCTGTCGCCGGACAGTGTGGAGCGGCTTGAGCGCAACCCGTTGCGCGTTCTCGATTCCAAAGATGAGGGCGATCAAGCCGTCGTGGCCGACGCGCCGTCCTTGCTGGAGGCCTTGAACGCCCAATCACGCGCGCATTTTGACGCGGTTCAAGACGGTCTGACTGCTGTCGGCGTGGCATTTCGGATCAACCCTCGGCTCGTGCGTGGCCTCGACTACTATTGCCACACGGCCTTCGAATTCACCACAACCACGCTCGGTGCGCAGAATGCGGTCATGGCCGGTGGGCGCTACGACGGATTGTCCGAGCAGTTGGGCGGCCCGGCCGTTGCCGGGATTGGATGGGCCGCGGGTGTTGAGCGGCTGTCTTTGATGATTGCGGACGCCCCAAGCCGGTCAGCGCCGATTGTCGTCGCCCCTGTGGAAGCAGCCCAACAGCAAGCCGCCCAGGTTCTGGCCCATCGGCTCCGCGGCGCGGGCTTCACCGTCGAACTCGGCTATTCCGGTGCCCTCGGCAAGCGCTTGAAGCGGGCCAACAAGCTTGGCGCCAAGGCCGCGGTCATTATGGGCGACGCGGAACTGGCCCGCGACGCCGTGATCGTTCGCGACATGGAAACGGGCGCGCAGGACGAGGTTACCCTGTCGGCGCTGATCGACCATCTCGGCCCATGGCGATAGGCTTGGCCATGTCGGATGCGGATCGAGAAACGCCTGTGGTTCCGGTGATATCGCCCAGCCCGCCTCACGGCACAGCTGAGCAAGTTACCCTCTGGGCGCCGACGGGCCGCCGGATCGTCGTCGTTGGCGCAAACCACCGTGTTGCGTCCACGTCCGTGCGGGACCGACTTCTGATCGAAGAGCATGCCATGCCGGCAGCGCTTCAGCGCTTGCGTGCGATGGGTGTGGATGAAGCCGCGCTGATCACCACATGCGATCGTGTTGAAATCGTCGCCGCCGCGTCCGAGCCCGATGGCCTGATCCAAGCACTACTAGAATTCCTGGGGGATCAGGCCGGCATGACATCCGTTGACGTCACCGGTCACACGTTTTCTCTGGTCGATAGCGATGCCGTGCGGCAGGTCTTTCGCGTCGCCGCGTCGCTGGACAGCGTCGTAATCGGTGAGCCCTACGTCCTGGGTCAGGTCAAGGCCAGCCATCGCATTTCCGGCGACGGCGGCATGATGGGCCCGACCCTGGAAGCGTTGTTCCAGGACGCCTACGCGGTCGCCAAACGGATTCGGACCGAAACCGGGATCGCCCGAAGGCCCGTTTCCATGGCCCAGGCCGCTGTCGACGTGGTGCGAGACCTGCACGGTGAACCGGCCAAATGCTCTGCGCTGTTCATGGGCTTGAGCGAGATGAGCGCCATGATCCGGGACGCCCTGGCTGCAGCGGGTATGACACGCCTAGCCGTGACACATCCGGACGCCGCGCGGGCTGAGCGGTTGGCCATGACTTGGTCATGTCACGCGTTTCCATTCGATCCGGTGCAGGACGGCCTGCAGCACGCCGATATCGTCGTCTGCGCCCTGGGGCGGCGCCAGCCCGCAATCACCGCACGCGACCTTAAAGTGGCCCTACGACATCGCCGGAATCGACCGATCCTGTTGATCGATGGTGCCCTTCCCGGCGATGTGGATGCGGCGGCCGACGATCAGGACGGGGTTTTCCGCTACACGCTGGCCGATTTGGAAGAACGTGCCTCGGCCGGGCGGGCGGAACGGGAGGAATGCGCCGGAGCCGCGGAAAACCTCATCGCCGACGCCGTCGCCCAGTACATCCAAGGAAGGGCTGAGCGGGCTGCGGTGCCGCTGATCGCCGCACTTCGCCAGCGTTTCGAAACGGTGCGGGCCGAAGCGCTGCGGGATGGCGGCGGCAATGCGGAGCGCGCGACCCGGCTCATGGCAAGCCGGCTGTTGCATGAACCATCGCAACTGCTACGAACCGCCGCGGCGCTGGCCCCCGACGATCTGGCCGTGATCACAAGCGCGCTGCAACGGGTGTTTGCGCTGGACGCACCGAACGCGCCGGCATTCGGGGAGGATCCAGGCTCAATACAAGGTCCGGCGGCACCGCCGCGCGGCTCCGACACCACACAAGGCTAAGGCATGGCGCTGCACGAAAAGCTGGAGAAAGTCGCCGAGCGCTATGACGAGCTCGCCGTGGTGCTGGCCGACGCCGAGGCGGCCAGCTCGCCCGATTTCGTGCGTCTGTCCAAGGAGTATGCGGAGCTGGCCCCCGTCGTCGATGCCATCCGGGCCTATCAAGCGCTTCGCGATGAAGGCCGCGACCTGGAAGCGATGGTTGCCGACCCCGACGGCGACGATGACATGCTGGAACTGGCCCGCGAGGAATTGGACTCGGTCCAGGATCGCCTGCCCGTTTTGGAGCGCGAACTGCAGCGCCTGCTGCTGCCGCGGGACGAAGCGGATGAGCGCAATGCCATTCTGGAGGTGCGGGCCGGCACCGGCGGCGACGAGGCGGCGTTGTTCGCCGCCGACCTGGTCCGGATGTACCAGCGCTATGCCGAAACCAAGCGCTGGCAGGTGGAAGTTCTGAGCATGAGCGAGACCGGCATCGGCGGCCTGAAGGAAGCCATCGCCTCCGTCACCGGCCGCAACGTGTTCGAGCGCTTGAAGTTCGAATCGGGCGTCCACCGCGTCCAGCGCGTGCCGGAAACGGAGTCGAGCGGGCGCATCCACACCTCAGCCGCGACCGTGGCCGTGCTGCCGGAAGCGGAGGAAGTGGACATCGCCGTCGAAGAGAAAGACATCCGCATCGATGTCTTCCGTGCCAGCGGGCCCGGCGGCCAGTCGGTGAACACCACCGACAGTGCGGTCCGCATCACCCACCTGCCGACCGGCATCGTCGTCAGCCAACAGGACGAAAAGTCGCAACACAAGAACCGCGCCAAGGCCATGAAGATCCTGCGCGCCCGGCTATATGAGGCGGAACGGTCCAGGACCGATGCCGAGCGCGCGGCCAGCCGCAAGGGTCAGGTGGGTTCCGGTGATCGCTCGGAGCGGATTCGAACCTACAACTTCCCGCAGGGTCGCATCACCGACCATCGCATCAACCTGACCCTGTACAAGCTGGACCAGGTCATGAACGGTGACTTGGACGAGCTGATCGATGCCCTGATCGCGGACGACGAAGCCGCCCGCCTGGCGGAAATGGCGTGAGCGGTGCACCCGGCGACGCGCCCGCGGGCCCGTCCTCGGTGGCCGAGGGCGTGCAGTTGGCGGCGGCCCTGTTGGATGCCGCGGGCGTGCCGAAAGCCCGCTTCGAGGCGCGCCTGCTCGTCGCCCACACCCTCGGCCTCGACCCGGCGACGGTGTTCGCCCAGCCGCATCGGACCATGACCGAGGCCGAGCAAGGCCGCTTGGCCGGCATCGTCCGGCGTCGCGCCAACCGTGAGCCCATGGCCCACATCGTCGGCATGCGCGAATTTTGGAGCCTTCCCCTCGCCGTCTCGCCGTCGACCCTGATCCCGCGCCCCGACTCCGAAACGGTCGTGGAAGCGGCCCTGGAGCATCTGCCCGACCAGGCCCACGGCCGGGTCTTGGACCTCGGCACCGGCTCCGGCTGCCTCTTGCTGGCGGTGCTGAGCGAACGGCCCCTGGCCTCGGGTATCGGGCTCGACCTGTCGGCCGAAGCCCTGGCGGTGGCGGAAGCCAATGCGGTCCACTTGGGCCTCCAGGATCGGGCGCAGTTTCTCCGGGGCGACTGGGCGGCACCGGTCCGCGGGCGTTTCGACGTGGTCCTGTGCAACCCGCCCTATATCCGGAGCGCCGACCTGGCCACGCTGGAGCCGGAGGTGAGCCGCTTTGAGCCGCGCGCCGCGCTGGACGGCGGGGCCGACGGCTTGGATTGCTACCGGGCACTGATTCCGTCGCTTGCCGGGCTGCTGCATCGCGAAGGCATCGCCGCGCTGGAAATTGCATACAACCAGACGGAGGCCGTGTCCGCCTGCGCCGCGGCTAATGGCTTGCAGGTCCTTGAAATCAAAGCGGATCTTTCCGGACACCCACGATGCGTGGTGGTGGCCGCGGCCCATCGGAGCGGGGAAAAATAAAGCTTGGAAACCAAGTGTTTCCCGACTACTGTCCTTTTTGACTGTGGCGGCCAGGGTTTTTGTTCGCAAGCCCGTCGGTCACTCAAAAAAAGCAAGATCCCTCTCGCAAGCGGTTGGCCGGTCCTTTGAAGGTAATTCTGATGCCGGTATCCGCGCCTGATAAGCGCGTGTAGGGGCGACCCTCAGCAAGTGCTTAGGGATGATATGAAACACGGCACAAATCCGAGGCGGCTGCGAAGCCGCAACAATGGCAAGCGTCATCCGACTCCGCGACATCAGTTGTTTGAAAGCAGCGGTCCGGATGGCAAAATTCGAGGGACTGCCCAACAGGTTCTCGACCGGTACCTCGCCCTGGCGCGCGATGCATCGTCTGCGGGCGACATCATCGCTGCCGAGAGTTTCTTTCAGTTTGCCGAGCATTACTATCGTGTGATGAACGGTGAGGGATTTGCCGATCGGTCCGTCCAGCGCAACCGGCAAGGCGAGCCGGAGGAGGCCCCACCCGCGCCCGCCGACGGTGTTGGGGAAGCCCCCGCCGCTGCCGGGGCCGAGCAGCCCGAGCCCGCCGGCTTCTGAGTCAGCCTGCCGGCTTTTAAGTCGATGCTGTTCGCGCGGCAGGAGGCTCCTGTTCGCCTGGGCCATTGATCACATCGGCCGCGTACGAGACATGGGTTAGACTTCGAGCGTTAACGTTTGGCCGACAGCAATGCGGCCGGAAACTGTCACGCGTGCCTGAATACCGCAATCGATGTGGCCGAAGGTCTGGTTCAGGCTTTTCGGGATGTTCAGGTCGCGGCGACCCGTGTCCGGATCCACGTTGGTGGCGGCACAGCGCTCCGTCCGTTGTGTAACAGTCATCTGGACGTCGCCGATGGTGAGCGTGCGGTCCACCCACTCCAACTCGCTCCAGGCCGGCACCCCGTCGATGTAGAGGTTGCCGCGAAACCGCAACGGGTCCACGGACGTGCCGACCACCGGTTCCAGGTCACGCACGGACGCCAGGTTGATGAGGGAGATGTCCGGCTCGAAGTGGTCGCCGAAGAAATCGCCTGTCCTGGCCCGCACCAACCGCGGCCGGCCCTTGATCTCCCCACCCATGTAGGCCGCGAAGAACGCCTCCACCGCGTCGCGCCCTTCCGGCGCCTTCAGGATCGCCTCCAGCACGATCTGGCCCCCCTGGCGAATGGTCAGGCGCTCCGCCGCCTCGTCATAGTCGGTGGCGAGGGCGGCCAGGGAGGCGTTTCGCATCAATGCCAGGAAGTTGGTTTTCGGCATCCACGCCGGATCGTCCCGATCGATCGGGGCGGAGGCCAGGGCCAACGCATAGCGCCGGTCCCCCGGCAGGCCGGCTCCGGCGGTGAGGTCCGTCGCATCCAACGCCTGCGGGGACAGGCCCTTGACCGGATAGCGATAGAGCTGAGCGAGGGTCGCTGACATGCCGCGCACTCTGCCGATCATGGGTGGCGCCCGTCAACGCCCCGCCGCCCTAAGCGCTGTATGGGTCTCGCCGGCAACGCAGTTGCATAACGGCTGGACAACTGCAACGATTGGTCAATCGGACTTTGTGCTGCGTAAGGGGGCGACATGGACTTGCAGGCCATTTGGGAGTGGCTGATCGAACCGCAGAATCAGACAACGTTGGCGTGGCTTGGCGGCGGGGCTGCCGCCGTAGCCGGCGGCGGTTGGGCAGTGGTCAAGGTCCTTCTGCGGAGAGATCCTAGTGTCACGGCCAAGGGTGGCGGCGTGGCCGTCGGCCGCGACATGACCGGAAGCACCGTGACGACCCACCCACCGACCGGCAAGGCGGATGACCCAGCCCCGCCGCCGGACACCAAAGGCTAAGCGGCCATGGTCCTCCGGCCACGGGTTGAAGCGACCCATGGAGGCGTCGCCGTCGGCGGCGATATCCGCGATAGCACAATCATTACCGGAGTCCCGCCAGAGCAGATTGGTGCCATCGTCGAAGCAGCGGTTAAGGGCTACCAACAACTCACCGAAGAGCAAGAGACAATCATCGCTTCGCTGAAAGACCAACTGCAGGTGAGTGAGGGCGCACTTTCAGCCTTTTTCCGCGACATTGGCAACGCCAATGTACCGGTAGAGCAACAGCCGAGTCGTCTGGCGGAAGTTGCCGCCGAGTACAATCGGCTGCGCGGCCAAGTAGCGGCAAGTCCTGACGATCCGCCGGACATTGCCAGCCTCAAGAACGATGCTAGGCTGGCTTTGGAGGCCGGCCGGCTCGACAACGCCGAAACGCTTTTGAAGAAGGTCCTTGCGGCGGAAGATGCAGCGGTGGAGCAACGATTGCTCAAGGCTGCGGAAACAGCTGCGCAGCTTGGTGAACTCGCGCTTACCCGTCTGCGCTACCGCGAGGCGGCTCGGCATTTTGCAGAGGCGGCCAAGCGGGTTCCGCCCAGCCACGCCGACAGAACGTTCGACTACCGCGATCGAGAGGCAAAGGCTCATTCTCACCAGGGCCTCGAGTTCGGGGACAAC
>CAZUDB010000010.1:0-66928 GCA_964619055.1 uncultured Rhodospirillaceae bacterium | reverse complement strand
GCGGGGGAGACGATGACCATGTCCCCGTCGCGATAGACGGGCTCCATGCTGGTGCCTGAAATCTCCAAGGCATAGGCGTGGGGATCGCCCACGTCCGGGAACGGAATGCGATCCCAGCCCGCCCCGCTCGGATACCCCGCATCGTCGAAGTAGCCGGCACCGCCCGCCTGGGCCAAGCCGATCAGCGGGAAGGTGCGACCCAAATCCCCGCCGTTTGCCTGATCCCCGATCAGGCCGACGAACGCCGCCAGGGAGGTGCCGGTGGCCTCCAAAACCTTGGCAACACTCTCCGTGCTGGGCCAGCGCAACTTGCCGTCCCGGCTGGTGCGTTTGCTGCGGTTGAAGGTGGTGGGGTCCAGACCGGAGGTGCGGGCCAGGCCGGACGGGGACATCCCGTTCCGCGCGGCGAGCCGGTCGATGGCGCGCCAGATGTCCGCATGCCGCAACATGGGAGATATATCCTATGAATACGGTCCGATTGCAGCAGGAACTTTTTCTTAGTCGCAACGCTTCCTGACCGCCCCAGTCGGGTTATCTCAGCCGGTGATTGACAGGGCAAGGTGTGCCCGAAGGGAGGCGCTGGTGACCCCACTTCGACGGCCAGACCGGATCACGGACGAGCCCGTCGCCACGGCGTTTTACGGTGTGGAGGAGGCTTGGTTCTGGTTCGCGCGCTGCCAGCGCCTGCGCCGCGAGGGGGCGCGGTTCAGCGGTTCCGTGCGCCGGTTCGAGCGGCCGTGCGATCCCGACGACATCTATAAAGCGGCCATGGGGCTCTACCGGAGCGGCACCTTGAAGCGCGGGCATTTGCAGGTGCTGGCCCGCTTCGGCGTGTTGGACCGCCCGCCCGATCCGCGCCGCGGCGAAGAACTGGCGGCCGCCCGCCTGTGGGACGAGGCGCTGGATCGGCTAACGTTGCCGCTTCGCGCCAAAGGCATCGTGGCGTGAGCCGCCAGGCCCTTAGGCCATCCTGCGACCGTAACCATGCGCGCTCTACGCCCCGAAACGGCCCCGCCGTTCACGCCCGCGCCGGCGTTGGTCATGTTCGTCCACGGGACGTCGCTTCGATGGTTGCGGCTGCTCGCGCCCGGTTTTCGCCATTGCTTCGTGGCCGTGCAAGGCGAGCATCACTGGATCATTTGCGATCCCATGAGCCACCGCACGGACATGTTCACCGTGCCATGGATAACGGCCCGGGCGCTCGCCGAATGGTATCGCGATCATGGGATGATCGTGGTCGAGACCGAGACCCGTCGGCCGCCGCTGACCCTGGCGCCGATCCGGCCTTACACCTGCGTGGAAGCGGTCAAGCGGGTTCTGGGCCTGCACGAACCGTGGGTTCTGACACCTAGGCAATTATTCCGATGCCTGATGCGACAAACCGCCGCCTCTGGGGTTCCGACGGAGCCCTTATAGGTTAGATATCCTAGAAGTGATCGGGTGGACTCCGCCCCTCAGGCGGCCTCCACCATACGGTCCCCAATCCGGACCAGCGCCCGCGACAACACCCCAACAGGGCATCGACGTCTATGACAGTCCGCCGGTCAAAAAGGAGCCGCCGCATGGGCACACTGTTTGCCCCGCCATCGCCGCCGCCACCGATCCAAGTGCCCAAGCTGCCCGCGCCCGCGGACCCGGATGCAGCCGAGCGTGAACAACGGCTTGCCGCCGTGGAACGGTTGCGCCGAGGGCGCCGGGCAACGGTGAAAACGTCCGCACGTGGATTGCTCGCCACGAACGACACGACGCCCGGGCGCAAAACCCTTCTCGGGGAATGACGGATGAGCACCACTGAACCGAACGACGTCCTGGCGCGCTATCGGCGTGCTTTGGAGAGCCGCGCCAACTGGGAAAACCACTGGCAGGAGTGCTACGAGTTCGCATTGCCGCAGCGGGGCCCGATCCTTCACCGCGGGCGTCCCGGCGAGAAACGGACCGAGCGTCTGTTCGACGGCACCGCGCCCGATGCGGTCGATCAACTGGCCTCCGTGCTGATGGCACATCTGACGCCGGCGGCGGGCCGGTGGTTCACGCTTCGCCCGGGTCCGGACGTGAGCGACTACGAACTGCCCGCGATGGCCGGCGAATTGGATCGCATTACCACGATCGCCCACGCCCACTTCGAACGCTCCAATTTCGCCGTCGAGGCTCACCAGTGCTTTCTGGACCTGATCACGGCCGGCACCGCTTGCTTGCTGTTCGAGGAGGCCGGTTTCGGCCAACTGTCGGCATTTCAATTCACCGCCGTGCCGCTGAACCAAGTGGCGCTGGAGGACGGCGGCACGGGACGACTGGACACGACCTTTCGCCGCAATGCGTTGACGGTGGCACAGCTCCAGGGCCGATTTCCCGATGCACCCTTGAGCGATGATCTGATCCGCCGCGCCAAGTCCGACCCTACTGCCCGGGCAACGGTCGTTGAGGCGATCTATCCGGAAGGTGCGGGATACGCCTACCGGGCCGTTCTGGATGGTGATGATCCGACGTCCGCAACCGCCCTGCTCGCCGAGGGCCGCTTTGCCGCATCGCCGTTCATCAATTTCCGCTGGCTACGAGCCCCGGGCGAAGTTTATGGCCGGTCGCCGGTGATGAAGGCGTTACCGGACATCAAGACGGCCAACAAGGTGGTCGAGCTGGTGTTGAAGAACGCCTCCATCGCCGTGACCGGGATTTGGCAGGCGGACGATGACGGCGTGCTGAACCCGGCGAACATTCAGCTCATCCCCGGCACGATCATCCCCAAAGCTGTTGGGTCCGCGGGGTTGACGCCCTTAGAGGCGCCGGGCCGGTTTGACATCTCCGAGCTGGTTTTGGAGCAGCTGCGCGAGCGGATCCGCAAGTCCCTGTTCGTCGATCAGCTCGGTCAGGTCGCCGGGCCGCGGATGACGGCAACGGAAGTGCTCGAACGCAGCGCGGAGATGGCGCGGGTGTTGAGCGCTGTTTTTGCCCGACTGCAGTCTGAGTTTCTGACGCCCTTGATTCAACGGGCGTTGGCGCTGTTGGCGCGCCGGGGTGAAATCCCACCCGTCGCCATCGATGGCCGGGACGTTGTGTTGGAGTTGCAGACACCGCATTCCCGGTATCGAGCGCAACAGGATGCCCAAAACACGCTGCTTTGGCTTGGCGCGATCAAGGACCTGGGGCCAGACGCCGCCGCCATCGTCGACCCGGGTGCGGCGGCCCGTTGGTTGGCCCGGGCCTTTGGAGTGCCGGGAGAGATTCTGCGCGAGCCGGTACTGACTGTGGACGTGGAGACCGCTGCCGGCGCCTTGCTGGATGCTCTTGCTCCCGGTCTCGCCGCGCAGGAGCCGCCGGGCCATGTGGGCACGCCGTTGTTAGGCGGTGATCCGGGTGAGATGATCAAAGGGGCAACGACCAATGAGCAATGATGACCCGTGGCTGTGGTCCGCTGCAGACGCGCAACCCTCGCTGCCATCGGATCGGCGCAGCGGTTCGGATGACCCGACGGCGGCCGCCTATGCCGCTTGTTTCTCTTGTACCGCCGGTCGCCGCGTTTTGAGCCATCTGCGCGCCATCACCATTGAGCGCCGGCTCGGACCGGACACGCCGGACACCGTTCTTCGGTTCGTCGAGGGCCAACGGCACCTGGTCGACACGATCGCCGCCCTGGTCGAACGTGGCGGTGGCCGACTGACGTCCAATGACCGGGGCGCCGATGACACCAGCGGCGTTCCCACCTTTGAGCACGAACGGGAAGACGACTATGGCTGAGAATCTCCTCAACTCATCTCCAGCCGCCATGGATGGAGGTCGGCAGGATCCTGCTGCACCTCGTGCGGATGGCCCGACGGCTCCCGACTGTGGTGAACCCTCCGTCGAAACGCCAAACAGCCTTCGTGAGGCGGCGTGCCCGGACGGCATTCCCGCAAAGTTCTGGGACGTTGCGCGCGGCGAACTGCGCTCCGATGCTTTGATCAAGTCATACCTGGAGTTGGAACGGAAGCTCGGCGGCACAACGACTGAAGCGCTGCCCGCCAGTGCGGACGAGTATGACATCACGTGCGATGATGAGGTCATCACCAGCGATCCGGCGATCAACAAGCGACTGCACGAGGCGGGCTTTAGCCGCGAGCAGGCACAACTGGTTTACGATCTGGCGAAGGAGCGACTGACGCCGCTTGTTGCCGAGTTGGCGACGGCCTTTGAGGCTGAACGCCAGGTGGAACGGCTGGTCGACCACTTTGGCGGCGCCGACCGGTGGCGGGAGACATCACGCCAGATCTCCCAATGGGGGAAGAGCCGCTTCCCGGAGAGTGTTTATCAGGCACTTTCAACGACATACGAAGGCGTTGTCGCGATGTATCGCATGATGTTGAGCGACGAGCCAGGCTTGATCGCGGGAGAGCCGACGATCGACGGGGCGCCGAGCGAGGCGTCCTTGCGCCAGATGATGCGCGACCCTCGTTATTGGCGCGAGCGCGATCCACGATTTGTCGAGCAGGTTCAGGAGGGTTTTCGCCGGCTCTACCCAGACTAGCCTCTTCCAACCATCGACATCGGACGGGCTCGACCGTTCAACGCCGCCATTTGTGCCCTGGACCCGTCTTTTGCGACCGGGGTGTCTTTCGTTCTTGGGCCGGACAACCAGCGCCCATCGTCGACGCCTGCGCAATCGCAACGGTAACGCGGCTGAGGTGCTGGCCCGGCTCGAACTCCGTTGGCTGCCGGCGGTCGACCGGAACCGGACGGCCTGCGGTTCATCCCATCCGTCGACTGGACTAAGATAAGGAGTGCGTTGGATGTCTATCCACGTTGAAAACGCGTTTATCCGGAGCTTTGAAGCGGAGGTGCACCTCCAGTTTCAACAAGCCGGATCGAAGCTGCGCAATACCGTTCGAACCAAAAACAACGTGATCGGAATGTCCACCACCTTCCAAAAGGTGGGCAAGGGCACGGCGAGTACCAAAGCACGTCACGGCAAGGTTCCGGTGATGAGTGTGACCCACACAGCCATCGAATGCGAACTGAACGACTTCTACGCCGGTGACTGGGTCGACTCCCTTGACGAGTTGAAAACCAACATCGATGAGCGGCAAGTGGTTGCACGGGCCGGTGCTTATGCACTGGGCCGGAAAACGGACGATCTGATTATCGAGAGTTTATCGACGACGCCGTATAGCACGACGGTAAGCGCCACGGAAGGTTTGACGCTCGACAAGGCGCTGCAAGCCTTTCTGATGTTTGGTGAGGAAGACGTTCCCGATGACGGCCAGCGCTTTGCCATCATTGGCTGGAAGCAGTGGACGGATCTTCTTCAGATTGATGCCTTCGCCAATGCTGACTACGTCGGAAACGAAGAACTGCCCTGGAAAGGAACCCAGGCAAAGCGGTGGCTCGGTACGCTCTGGATTCCTCACTCCGGCCTGCCAAAAACCGGTAATGCCCGGAATTGCTTTTGGTTTCATAAGACTGCGGTCGCTCATGCCATCGGCTCGGAAGTCAAGACCGACATCACGTGGCATGGTGATCGTGCCTCCTATTTCGTTAACAACATGATGAGCCAGGGCGCTTGCCTGATCGATGAAAAAGGCGTGATTCGCATGCCTTGTGTCGAGAACTAAGGGGATTTATCTCTATGGAATTCGAGCCAAATAATTTAAGTGTTCTCGCGTATTCAAATGGTTTTACTCTTTGGCAATACACTACCGCTCATGCAGCAACAGCAGTTTCCGGTGGTGGATATTTTAATAAAGCTGACAAAATTATGCAGCCAGGAGACTTCGTATTTACGAAGGCTGCAAGTAATCAAGCTCGCATTTATTTGGTCAAAACGGTCGCGCCTGACAGCGTAGACGTGGTTGTTATGGCGTCTGCCTAAGTATCCTGGGTTTTATTTCTCCCAAACGGGCATGACTTGCTTCGCCTGCGAAGGTTCGATGCCGCCGCTCCGACCTATCGGGGCGGCGGTTTTTTTTGACCAAACCGCACACCGTTGCGGCGTGCATTCGTGCTCGCCCCTTGGCGAGCTCGGCCGCCGGACCCACAGTGGAGCGTTCACAATGGCCTTAACCAGCATTGATTTGTGTTCCCGTGCCCTCGTCAAGGTAGGCTCCGAGCCCATCAGCTCGTTTGGGGACGGAACAGTCGAAGCACGTGTGGCTGGAAGCCTCTATGGCCTGGTTCGTGACGCGATGTTGAGTTTTCATCCCTGGAACTTTGCAATCGTCCAGCAAGTCCTGCCGAGACTCGCAAGTTCACCAAACGTTGATTTTGGCCATGCCTTTCAACTTCCCGCCGACTGCTTGCGTGTCTTGTCAGCGGGCGCCGGCCACTCGAGCCAGGGTATCCGGTATCGGGTCATTGGAGACCAACTCCATGCCGGGTCCGACTCGGTCGTCGTGACTTATGTGAGCCAAGCCGCCGAAGCCCTGTTTCCACCATATTTCAGCTTGGCGATGGTGGCTCGTCTGGCCGCGGAATTCTGCATTCCATTGACGGACAGCACGTCTCGCTGGAAGGCCCTCCAAGACCGCGCCGAGGAGGAGCTGCGACGCGCAAAGTTGTGCGACGCCCTTGAAGACACGCCGCAAGGGATCGATGCCTTCAATCTGGTGGCGGAGCGCTTTTAATGGCCCGCTACCGAACCACCAAAACAAACTTCACCGCCGGGGAGGTGTCCCAAGTGTTGCTCGGGCGCGGCGATCTGACAGCCTATGAGAACGGGGCCGCGCGGCTGCGCAACGTTTGCGTCCGACCAACGGGAGCGCTCCACCGGCGCCCGGGATTGCGTTTCATCGCAACGGCTTTGGGGCCCGGGCGGCTTGTTCCCTTCGAGTTCAATGTGGAGCAGGTCTACTTGTTGGTTTTTACTGATCGAAAGATCGAAGTGTTTGAATCCGGCTCGCGTTTGGCGGAGATCGATACGGATTGGTCCGAATCGCAAGTTACTCAGATCAATTGGACGCAGAGCGCCGACACGCTCCTCGTCACGCACCCAAGCACGCCCCCAAAACAAATCACGCGCGAGGCGGACGGAACGTGGCGAATCCAGGACTGGACGTTCTTCGCTGAGGACAATGGTCGCATCGAGGCTCCCCACTATAAGTTTGCGCCACTGGACACGACGCTCACACGCTCCGGTACCGTCGCGCCTGTGATTCTGACGGCTTCGACCCACGTGTTTTCGCCAGCTCACGTCAACACCCGTTTTCGCTTTGAGGATCGGGAAGTGGTGATCACGGACGTGGTCGGTGCCGGTGGCACGCAGGTGGGCGGCTTTTACGACAAAGCCGCCGTTGCGCCCGTCGACAGCCTTGCAGCGACGGCGACGGAAGCAAAGGACTGGACAGAGCAGGCCTTTTCGGCCGTGCGTGGATGGCCCGTTGCGGTGACTTTTCATCAGGATCGATTGGTTATCGGCGGCAGTCGAGATCTGCCCAACCGGCTGTGGCTGTCCAGGTCTTCTGATTTGTTCAATTTTGATCAAGGCGAGGGCCTTGACGACGAAGCAATCGAATTCGCGCTGTTGTCCGATCAGGTCAACGCAATCAGGGCCGTGTTCTCCGGCCGGCACCTACAGGTGTTCACGTCCGGTGCCGAGTGGCAGGTCACAGGTGATCCGTTAACGCCAACAAACATCCAGCTGAATCGCCAGACCCGCATCGGTTCTCCCATCGATCGCTCCGTGCCGCCGAAGGATGTGGACGGCGCGACGATATTCGTTCCGCGCAACGGCAAACAGGTCCGAGAATTTCTGTTCTCGGATGTGGAGCAGGCCTACCAAGCCAGCGATCTTGCGTTGCTGTCGCCTCACCTGGTGAACACGCCCCTTGACATGGACTACGACCAGGCGACCCGGCTTCTGCACGTGGTGATGCGTGACGGCGCGCTCGCGACCCTGACCATTTATCGCGCCGAACAGGTCACCGCCTGGACGCTTCAGGAAACGGCGGGCGAGTTCAAGTCTGTTGGCGTCGTCGGCGACGACATCTATGTGCTGGTGCGCCGGGGGCCTGCTTACTGCATTGAGGTCTTTGACGAGCGTCTCGGAGTCGATTCCGGACGGCTCACGTCGTCGCCGACGCCGATGCTCACATGGCCGGTCGATCCGCACTTAGAGGGAAGCATCGTTAAGGTGATCGCCGATGGGATGCTACGCCAGGATGCCCTCGTCATCAGTGGCCAGATCGTCTTGGATGAAGCAGCGCTCATGGTCCAGGTCGGCCTGGGCTTTACCCATCAGATCGAACCGTTGCCCCTCAACGTTAGCCGCACTGGGACGGCCAGCGGAGCTCGTCGCTTTCGACCGATCTCGGTGACGTTTCGTTTGCATGAGACCTTTACGCTGAGCCTCGACCTGGGCGACGGGATCCGCGACGTTCCATTCCGAGTGTTTGGTGGGCCCGTGCTGGATATGGGCCCGAAGCCCTTCACAGGCGACCGGACGATTAGGCTCGTGGGGTGGCGAAGGGATCCCATCACCACTTCATGGCGGATTGAGCAAGACTCACCGTTGCCGTTTTCGTTGCTGTCCGTCACGTCCGAATACAGCATCAACGGCTGACCGATCTTTCTGTATCGAGTGATGAACGCTTTTTGCCCGCCCTTAGTGTAGCGGTGCGATCGAAAAATGCATTCGCTGCACGTAACCCTTCGTTTCTCGTGCACACAATGATTCCTTCGAGAGGCTACTCCGAGGGGCCGTGCACGAGCAGGCCTTCTAATCTTTCGGCAAGTCAGGAGCTTCGCCATGGGTGCTCTAACCCCAGCAGTCGCGCAAGCGGTGCTGCAGATGGGTATTGAAGCTGCGCAGCGATCCCAGCACGACCAGACGAACGAGGCGATTGCCACCGCAACTGCGCAACAACAGGTCCAACACCTAACCCAGGTGCGGCGGTCTGATTCTGAAGAGCGCGCCCGCGCCCTAAAGCGAGCCTTGGCGGCAAAGCGAGCCCGCTTCGGAGCGTCCGGCGTTGGTCTTGAGGGGTCGTCACGAAGTGTCCTCAGCGGTCTCGTCTCCGAAGCGGCGGAGCAGGAGAGAGCAGCACACAACCAGCTGCAAGCGCGGGTTGGGACCATCAACACCTCACTTACAGGCGGCCGCACCAGAAATTTGCTTGAGTCAAGGCAAAGCCTGGTTCGATCAGGGGCTGGCCTGGTTGCCAGAGGCTTAAATAATCACTCTCTCCTCGACTAACAAGAAAAATAACTTCCACGCTAGGAGTCGCAGATGGTTGATCATTTAAAAATCTCTAATATTCCATCCTTAGTACAATATGTATCGAGTGGTTTTGAATATAAATTTTTTTTTAATTTTGTAATATTTGACAATAGCGATATTGAAGTATATGTCGACAGTGTTAAGCAGGAAACAGGCTTCACGGTTACGGGTGCCGGTGACAGTAACGGCGGGTCCGTCAGTTTTGATTTGCCGCCGCCAAGCGGTGCCGTTGTTGTCCTGCGACGCGCCTTGGTGATCGAGCGTACTACGGATTTTCAAGACTCAGGAGAGTTTCGCGCAAAAGTTCTGAACGACGAACTCGACTACCAAACAGCTGCGCTGCAGGATGTGGCCGCGCTCGCGGGCCGGACTCTCCACGTGAGCCCGCTCGGCACATCTTCGGTGGATCTGTCGCTTGCAGGCGGCATTGCCGACCTAGCCGGCAAGGTCCCTCAGTTCGTCAATGACAATGGCACGCTCAAAGTCGTTGCGGTGACGCCGTCCAACAACGGTGGCGGCTCCGTTATCACTGCAGACATTACGGATGCCACGGTTGCCGGTCGTGCGATGCTCACGGCAGCGAACACGGCCGAACAGCGGAACTTGCTGAACATTGAGGATGGCGCTTCAGCGGCGGGCGCGATCGGCGATGCGCATGCTGGCTTGGGTGGCAATCCGCATGGAACAAGTGTTGGTGACATCCTGGGCTTGCAAACCGCTTTAGACACAAAAGCAACGCTTGCTCAGGGCCTGCTCGCCGACACGGCCGTTCAGCCGGGCGATGCCGTGCTGCTGCCCCAGGGAGGCGCGGCCGGGCAGGTCCTCAAGAAGGTCGACAACACCGATTACAACACCGTGTGGGATGATGTCGCCGGCGGCAGCGGCGGCGATCTGAGCTTGGGCGCCGTCACGTCCCAAACGGTACCGATCGCCAACACAACTGGCAGCGGTGTCACTTTGCCGGCGGCTACACAATCCTTGGCTGGCGTCATGACGGCGAAAGACAAGACTAAGCTTAGCCGCTGGTACGACGTTGTGGCCGACGGCGGTGTCGATAACTCAGGAGCTTCGGACGCTGGCACGGCGATGGGTAACGCCATCGAGGCGGCCTTCGCGGCCGGGCATCGGCAAATCTTGATTCCCTCAGGGACTTATCGGCTCGACAATGCGGTTGAAGTTGATGACGTCGCCAACGACTTCTATGTATTCGCGTCGCCGAAAGCGATCTTTGTTCTTCAGCCGAACGCTAAGTGGGGGGCAATCTTCCGAATTGCGGACGGCGCCACCGACCTACGTTGGCATTGGACCGGTGGTGAATTTGATGCCCGTTTGCAGAGTTTTCTTGGTACTGGATCAGGGCAATCATGTCTTCACTTTGTCGGTAATACCCGTGTCGAGCGCGCGATTATGGAGAACGCGCACACGTACTGTAAAGACCCCGGCGTGACCTTCCGTGATGGCAATCAGTCCGACACCGGCTTTTTCATAGGCGCCTGCCGGCAGGTGATCCTGCGGGATTGCTCCGCACGCGGGTTTCCCGATACGGGGGTTTACTTTAGCGGGTCATCTCAACTCTTTGGGGAGCAACTTAAGGTCGAGAACTGTCTCTTTGAAGGCAACGCCTCGGGCGTCACGCTCAAGCGTGGCCTGAATGGGATTACAATTACGGGAAGCCGTTTCCTAAACGGCTCCGCTGGTATTACAGCGACAGTCGCGAGCATCGGCGGCGACGTGCTGGGCTTGCCTGGCTCACGTGCCTCGGTGTTCGGCAACCACTTCAAAGGACTGCGCACCGGTCTTGATCTTAGGGGAACCTCTGACGTGATCGTCGAGGCCAACACTTTCGACGACATGGGCGAGGTCTACGACGGTGTGCCGTATGGCGGCAACATCAATTACTGTGTTTGGAGTCGCGGCAGTCAACGCGTCCAGTTCGCTAACAACATTATCACGGGTTTGAAGGAGGATTTTGCCGCCGCTGTCAACGAGGTAGTGCGCAACGAGGATTGGACGGTTGGGCTTCTGACCAACTTCACCACAATCTCGTTCAATGCCGCCGCCGCCGAGATCAGAGATACCCGCAACTGGCTGCGCCAGATAAGGGTCGGTGATGTTCTGACGGTCACCGGCGCGGCCCTGGACGGGAACAACACGGGTTTCACTGTCACCGCCGTTACGACCGACGGCGGCGCCGTGACAGTGACACCCGCCCCTACAGACGAAGCGGCCGGTTCGACAATTTCGATCTCCCTGACGCGTTACCCCGGTTGGGTAAGGGTGGAGGACAACACGATCACGGGACCGCACTGGAAGCGGCTGTTTCGCGAGAAAGATAGTCTGCCGATCCTTCTACCCAACTTCGTGCGGTATCAACCTGACCTGACGAACGTTTCGGCCGCGATCTACATGGGGCCGGCAGGCAATCGGACCACCCTCGTCGACGAGAGGACTTTGCAAAAGGCGCTTCCATCGGGAGGCACGATGGGGCAAGTGCTGGCAAAGGCGTCCGACACTGACGGCGATGTCGCGTGGGCAGCGGCGGTTGGCGGTGGCGACATGCTGGCTGCGATCTACGATCCCAATGCGGTGTCTAGCGATTGCTTCGATGCCGATAACATTCAAGTCGATCTTCTACCAAAGAACTATGGTGCCTCGGCGGGGAACGTGGAATCTCACCTCTCCGCAATAGACTCGCTTTTTGACAGCCTAGAAAGACAGAGGGCCAATGCCTCAGTAAGCGCTGCCAAAAGTCTTAACAAAACGGATCTAAATAAGATACTTAACGGAACAAAAAATGGAAATCAAACATGGACCCTCAATGCTGGCGTATTTGATACTCATGACTTGCTCATTGGAAAAAAAAGTGGGTTTGGATTCATAAAATTTAATGGTGGTGTTAATATAAAATCATTTAATGGTCAAGATACCGTCCCGCAGGGCCGTATGTTCTGGTTGCATTTTACGGATGATGGAGATAACGCCGATCTGGTCGTGTCAGGACTAAACACGCTTGGAGAGGATAAGACGCCGAAACTGGGTGGAGATTTGGACGTTGACGGTCAAGCTATCGTCAGCTCCGCCAATGGCGACATCACCATCGCGCCAAACGGTTCAGGAGCCACCTTGGTCACCAACCTGGCAGTGGCTAAGGGGCCTCAGCGGATCGCATTCGACGCGGACGCCGTATCGGTCGATCGGAGTATAACGCTTGCAGATCAAGACGTTGATTTGGCGCCAGGGCAAGGCAGCTATGCCAGAGCGAAGTGGACCGTGGTTGCCACGTCGCCGTTCGCGGCCCAGGTCGGCGATCGACTTGTCTGCAAAAGCGGTGC
This sequence comes from uncultured Rhodospirillaceae bacterium, assembly GCA_964619055.1. GTDB lineage: Bacteria > Pseudomonadota > Alphaproteobacteria > Rhodospirillales > Defluviicoccaceae > CAYVUM01. Next base: position 54,415 of record CAZUDB010000010.1, on the reverse strand, counting down.
GTTCCAGATCGATCTCCCAACGGCGATGAACGAGGGTGGCCAGATAACCGTTGTCAATAGGTCCGGCGGACCAGTGCAGCTAATGGCTGAGGGGCTCCAGGCAATTGAAGGCTCGGCAGTCGCGATCACAGACGGCAGTGTGGTCGAGCTCATTGATAGTGTTATTGGGCCCAGTTCGTGGATTCGCTTGGATGGTAGCGCCTAGCTCACTGCTACTTTGAAAAGGATAAGAATCTACGATGTCTTTTTAAAGAAAATGTATATCTTTTTTATTGATAATATCCACGTTATTTTTTTAAACTGATATACAAATTCTATTAAAATAGGCAGTATAGCTTCATTCATGCCTGTCGTCGCAATGAGATCTGGTGAACAAAAAGTCGAGGATTGGGCAAAATGATATTTTATCCAGATAAAAATGAAAAAATTGGAACGAGAATATTCTTCGAGTCGGCCGACTCGTTAGACTTCATTGATTTTTTCGAAAAATGGAATGAGTTGCAAAATCTAGAAACGCCACAAATTCATGTAAATATGTGTCGCTGGCTTCTTGAAAGTTGGAAGAAAGGAAATCGACGCTTAGTCCTTTGTGCCTTTCGAAATGCCGGAAAATCGACAGTTATAGGCCTGTTCTGTGCTTGGTTGCTATCATGTGAACCAAACCTCAGAATACTTGTTTGGGCAGCGGATCACGCACTTGCGCGAAAAATGGTGCGGAACGTGAAAAAAATCATCGAAAAACATCCATTTACAAAGAACTTAATTCCACCACGGAGTCAACAATGGGCATCCGATCAATTCACGGTTAACAGAACCGGCGAATATCGTGATCCGTCAATGTTAGCAAAAGGTATTGGATCCAATGTAACAGGCTCACGAGCTGACATTGTCATATGTGATGATGTCGAAGTTCCAAACACATGTGATTCCGCAGCGAAAAGAAGGGATCTTCGTGAGCGACTTGCGGAGATCGACTACGTGTTGGTTCCTGGAGGTTTAAGCCTCTATATTGGAACTCCACATTCTATATCTACCATTTATAGAACAGACAATGAGAACGACAGAACAGAGGAGATGGATGAATCTCCTTTTCTAACCGGTTATCAAAAATTGATGCTACCTGTTATCGACGATAATGGTAATAGTGCGTGGCCGGAACGTTTTCCGCCTGAGATCATCGAGGAAATCCGTACCCAAACAGGACCAAAAAAATTTTCGAGCCAGATGTTACTAAAACCTACAAATTTAAAAGAAGCAAGGTTGGATGCCGATCTGCTCAATTGGTATGATTGCGATTTAGTTTTTAGACAGTCAAACGGCCAGTCGTGCCTGATGGTTGACGGCCAAAAATTACGTTCGGTATCATGCTGTTGGGATCCGTCATTTGGGTCGCCTGACAAAGGGGATGCGAGTGTTGTTGCAGTCGTTTATACGAGTGAATCTGGTGCGTACTGGCTTCACGCAATTCGTTATATTACGCACGAACCGTCGCTATTGACGACGACCGATGCAGCGACTCAGCTTTGTCAGCAAGTGGTTGCGTTCGCGGAGCACCACCACGTTCCCGCCGTTGGCATTGAAACAAACGGGCTAGGTCGATTCTTGCCCGGATTGCTGCGTCGCGAATTCGCGGAAGCGGGCCTGGCGTGCGCCGTGATTGAGCGGACGTCTTCGCGGCAGAAAGCGCTTCGGATTCTGGACGCTTTTGATCCGATCCTGGCGGCCCGACGCCTGCACGTCCATGCGAGTGTCCGATCCACGCCATTTCTGCAGGAAATCCGGGAATGGCGACCAGGTGAGCATGGGCACGATGATGGTTTGGACGCGGTGGCGGCGTGCTTGTTGTTGGAGCCCGTGCGTTTGCCGAGGCGAGCGCCCGACGGGCCAATGCGGGCGGCATCGGGAGCGTGGCGCCCCGGTTCGAAGCCTGTCGCAGCTCAGACTGACTTCACGCCATAGTGGTCAGTTCGGCTCAAGTCGCGTATTCGCTCGACAAGGGGGCTAACGTTTGGCCCTAGTCCACTTGGAGTTTAACGCGCGCTGCCTGAGGAGAAAATCAACCGGTCCGTCTTGCAGGCCGCGACCCCGGCAGGGCCCGAGGCTTCGGTGCCACAATCCTCCGAGTCATCGCAAAGCAACACTGCGTACGATTTCTCGATAGGGCGATTGACTCGGGGCTCCTACCTTCCCACCTCCCGCAACGCCGCTGTGATAACAAGTTTACAGCGAAAATATGCGAAATGTGCTTTATCTCGGACCGACACGCTGGGGTTCCAGCACGGTGTTGGTCTTTCTGTTTCGGAGGAGGCAGGCATGGGGGCAGGGAGCGTGCGCGGGATGGGCAAGAAGAACGGTCTGTCCGGGCGATCCGCCGCGGTAATCGATCGCGAGTCTTCGGCGGGCGGAGTCCTAAAAGAGCGCGATTGCCCCAGCCGGCACTGGCTCCTCACTAGCGTCAGCGTTTCGGCGTTGCTGATCGCTGCGTTCGTGCACAGTCCGGCAGAGGCCGTTGGCCGTGCCGGGCGGCCGACCTTTGGCGGCGCTGTTGGTGGCACCGCGAGCGTACCGACGGCGGGGCCGCAAGGCTCACCATCCGCAGAAGTCGGCGGTAACCATGCCGCTCGTGCTGCGGCCAGGGCTGCAGCCATCGCCGGCTTAACACAATCCGGCAATGCACTGCGTGCCCAAGCCCGCAATGCCGCCAGCCAGATTCAACAACTGAATGCTCAGCAACGGCTGCAGGCCATGAAGGCGGCGCAGCATCGCTACCGCGCCGGTCAGGCCCTGGGCGCTCTTCAGTCGCGCGCTGGCACGCCCAACGAGCGATCCATCACCGAAGATCTCCGGCGCGTTCTGGACGGGCTTTTAGACGAGTATCCCGATGCCGTCATCGAGACGGACGCCAATACTGGCATGGTCGTCAAGGTCACTCAAAACGGGGAAGACGTCACGGGTCTCCTGCCCGATATCAACGGGGCCTGGATCAACGCGTCGCTTCCGACCCAAGAGATATCCGCCGACGGAAATTACACGGTCACTGTCGATCAGCTCGCCGAGCGCGCGGTCTCAACCTGGTCCCGCTTCGATATCGGCCTGAACACGACACTGCGGTTCGATCAGGACGCGAGCGACTGGTCGATGCTGGTTCAAGTCGACGATCCCTCCGGTGTTCCATCGCAAATTCTGGGGCGCATCGAAGCCTTGGGCGAGGTGATGGCCATCAACCGCAACGGCATCATCTTCACGGGCACTTCCCAAATCAACACGAGGGGATTGGTTGTCTCGACGGTCAACATCGGTGAATCGGACATGACCCGTGCCGAGCGGCATGAGTATTTCCTCAACCCGCCGGACCCGCGGAGATTGTCCTTCAGCTTTGGTTTCAAGCTTGACGCGGACGGGAATGGGTCTGTCCAGAACATTGGTAACGTCCGGACCTTGGAGACAGACCCCGTCGAGGTTTCCCGGTTTGAGGTTGTCCAGAACGGCGCTATCCCCCGCTATGAGCACGTACCCATCGGCGATCCGATCAATGCGGGTGCTGAGTACCGGGAGGTGGGAATCCTGGTCGAAGAGGGCGCCGTGATCGCGACCCCCGGCGTCAGCGAAGGCAGCCCGCTTGGGCGGGTCGTTCTAGCCGCACCTATAGTCGAAAACTACGGCAGCATCGTCACGCCGGACGGCCAGGCGGTCCTTGCTGCGGGGCGGAACTTCACCTTGTACAACAACGATCTTTTGGCAGAACAGTCTGGACCAGGCACAATCAACGTTCCGGACGACCCCAGTGTTCGCGGGGCCTTGATCCGAGTTGGTCTTATGGATGAGTTCGGTTTTCAGTTACCGAACTTGCCAAACAATCAATTTCTGCTCTATCCTGTGCTATCCCTAGCGGATGATCCGAATTCGCCGCTGGCTTATCCGGGCCGAATTTACAATGAAGGCCTTGTATCGGCACCGCGCGGCAATGTGACGATTGTGGCCAACCGGTTTGATAATGCCGGCATGATGCACGCCACCACGGCGGTTAACGCTGAAGGCTCCATTCGCATCGTTGGGCAGGATGTCGGTTTTTTCAGCATACTCAATAGCTTCTCAGGCACTTTTGAGTACGACCGTGCCGCTGCAAGCCTGAACTTCCTTGACGGATCGATTATTACGGTCCTGCCGGACGACTTCATCGCGGAGGACGGATCACAGCGGACCATTCCGGCGGGTTCGTTTGACGACTTCGTCCAATCCTCCGTCGTTATCGAGCTGAGCCCCGGTAACCGCGTCAACAACGCTGTTACGCAGATCGGGCCGGGCAGCACCAGTGATGGCGGCAATACACGGCTTAATACTGATGTTTTCGGTGTCGACCCGTCCAACGAACTGACGTCTCCGGTTGGCGAGCTTGCCGTCAGCTTTGGGGACGTGCGCTTTCAGTCCGGTAGCATTTTATATGTTCCCAGCGGGGACGTTCAGATAAATGCGCTGGTCGGAAACAACGACGATGTCAACTTGGCTCTCGGCCTTAACACGAACGATCCGGACGAAACGCTCCTGATTGATCCGACTGTTTACATTGAGTCGGGTGCAGTCCTTGATGTCTCCGGGCTGATGGGGGTCGAGGCCTCCGTCGCGCAGCATTACATCACAACACTGCCCTTGGGCCTCAATGAACTGGCCGACGTGCCGCAACAGCGCGATGGGGCGTTGCTGCGTCAAAGCGTGACCATCGACCAACGCGTTAATGACGTGACCGAGGACGGACGGGATTGGCAGGGCTCACCCCTGTTTGACGCGTCCGGCTTTATTGACGCAGTGCCGCTGCCCGTTGAGCAAGTCATGATTGATGGCGGCTCCCTCGACATCAACGGCGTCACGGTTTTTGAGGCGGGGGCCGAGATCTTTGCCGCCGGCGGCTATATCTCCTTTAACTCAGCGGTGGTTGGGTCGACCTACCTGGTCGACCCCACTAACAACCTCGTCAACATCGCCGATGCAGATCCACAACTCCAGTATGAGCTCTTTGACGATGTCTACACACCGGTCAACGACCGCTTTGGCGAGGGTCAATCCATTGACGGCATCGGGCTCGGGGGCACTGATTCGATCCTGGAGCCTGGATACGACCACGGCGGCCATGGCGGTGAGGTGGCATTCTTGGGCCTTGCGATCGTTGAGGGCGATATTCAGGCCGGGGTGTTCGTCGGTCCCAACCAGCGCGATGGCAGCGCGCGTCAGGGGCTGGATACGGACCCACCGCCAACCCGTGGAACCGTGGATCTGGCGACGCTGGATTTCTCCGGCCTGATTTCCAAGGAAATCACCTTCCAAAAGGATCCGGCCGGTGCGATCCCGACCATGCCGACGGTGGGCGATTTCATTAACGTTACCGTGTCGACGGATGCGTTGAACACAAGCGGTGCCGGCCATTTCAAGTATGGCCAGGCGACGGCGCCGGTAGTCGATTTCATTACCGTTTCCGCGCCGCTGAGTGTGAATACCGGTCTCGTGGCGTTTGAGCCGGACGCGACCCTGATCCTGCCGCCGGAGGGCAGCTTCTCGCTGACCGCCGAGGACGTAGTGTTCCGAAGTGAGGTGGTGAACGGGCAGGTTTCGGCGGCGCAGATCTATGCACCGGCGGGAACGTTGACGTTCGACCTGATCGCCGTGCCGGAAATCCCAATCCGTCTACCGTCGCGCAACGTCGGTGTCGTACCCGACGATCTTCAAGTTGAATCGGACGCCGATCGCCTGTTCGCCCAGGACCTCTATCAGAACGGAGGCGTGGATGGGGATGGCAACGAGTTCAGCGGCCTCAACGAAAACGTCGCCACCTTCCTCCTGGAGGAAGGTGCGTTGCTCGACGTGTCCGGTCGTTGGGTTAATGACACCGGCGCCACGCGCGATACATTGGTCGGCTCCGACGCCATTGACGCCGGCTCGATCACAATTACGACGACGCCGGTCGAAGGCTCTGGCCCGGTGACTGGTGTCTCCTCGACTGTGTTTGAGCCGGGCAGCGGGGTGAATTTGAGTAGCGGTGGTTATGTGGGGACCGACGGTCAGATCGCGCGGGATGATAGCGGCGTGCCGCTTGGCGCCGGTGGCGATCTGGCGATTTTGTTGCACGGCGAAAATGCGGAGAGGCCGTCCATCGTTCCCCTCGATAAGGAGTTTTTCGAGGATCCGGATAACCCTGGGAGCTTGATCGCCGCTGAGGAGCGGCGCCAACAAATCAACGATGAGGTGCGTCTCGATGGGGCGATCGTGGCCACCGGTTTTCAAGGTAGCGGCACGTTCCGGTTGCAGGCACCGGAGATCCTTATCGGGCAGGCAGAAGATTTCGCGGAGTTGTACCCAAACACGGAGTTCGGCCAGGTTGGCCCCGGCGGGATTCCACTGACAACGGGCATGGAGCCAGCGGTCGATGATTCCGGCAACCCCATCATGTCGCCGACGGGGCGCATCCTGGTTGATCCGGATTTCTTTGGCGTCGGCTTCGGCAGCTACGACATGACCGGATTGCTTCGGGTCGACGTTGCCCCCGACACTGACGTGCAGTTGGTCCAGCCGCAGTGGCAGCTCGTTGCCGCCGAGGAAGGCGCGCAAAGCCTGACTGACGTGGCAGCCGTTGGCTTGAACACGGACGCGCAACGCCCATCGATGAACCTGAGCCTGACGGCAAGAGGGTGGACCGATCACGCCGATGTGGCGTTCCGCTTGCCGGCAACTCCGAATTCAAGTGCGAGCTTCCCGCGGCGACTACCCGGTTTCACCTTGCGCAACGCCCTCATTTTGGGCGAGGGCAGCGCAATCACCGGCAGCCCCGGTTCTCGCATCCGTGTTGAAGCGGAGGGCCAGCTTACCGCTTACGGCGAGTTCGTGGCGCCGGCCGGAGACATCACCCTTGTTCAGCGCGGCGTGACGATCAACGCAGTGGATGATGCGAACCCGGGCCTCCGTTTCCTCTATTACACCTTCGTTAATGACAACCAGAATCAAGGCACCAACAATTTTCCGGTCGACGGCATTGCTTTGTCGTTGGCACCCACTTTTGCTGCCGACGTTAGCGGAGCGATTGTCAGCGATCCCCTTGCCGATGCACTGACGGCGATCGTTCTTGACGGGGGCCAAATTACCATTACCGCGACGACCCTGTTTGGCAGTGAGGGCAGCGCGCTCATAGCCGACGGCGTGGCGGCGACGGTGGCAAACCGCCAGCTTAACGACCGCGTTCAAGCCGCGCAGGCGTTGGCGCCCTTTGATCTCGAGGACTTCGTCGCCATCGCCAGTAATGCCGGCACGATCTCAATCGATACGACCAGCTTTGGTGTGTTCTATGGGACAATCCGGGCGGCGAGGCCGACGGGAACCCAGGCGCTCGGCGGGACATTTCTGTTGAACGCTACAGACGTTCAGCTCTTTGAAGAGACGCCACCGCCCGACACCCTCCTATTGAATACGAACGACGATGGGTTGCTCGCGGTCGACCCGAACCAACTCCTTAGCCTCCTTCGAGACTTCAGCGGCTTTTTCGCCCTCGGCAACAATAGTATCCAGGACTCTGGAATCGGATCGCTTCAGATCGATGCGGACCGATTGGCCGTCACCGCTGACCTCGATCTTTCGCTCGATCGGTCCTTCATTTTCGAGCAAACCGGTACGAGAGACCCATCTACCCCAGGTTCGATAACCTGGCTTCCGGAAGGCGAGTTCTTGAGCCTATTTCCACCGCTCAGTGAAACAACATTTTTGCCGGAGTTGGTGGGCGGGGAAGGCACAGCCTCGATCGAAGCTCCCTACATCGCCTTGGCCGGGGCTCAGCCAAGCGATCCGAATTCCGTGGTGTTGCCGGAGGAGCCGATATCTGGGTTGGAACTGACAAAGGCCAATCCGACCGGCGAGCCTAAGGCGTTTCTGAATTTGACCGGCGACGTCATCGATATCGCCAGTCTCTTCGAGTTGCAGCATGTCGACGCCGTTTCCCTGACGGGGCGAGAGGCGATCCGCTTTGTCACCTCCACGGCCACCAACGGCGGACTTGTTCGGCAAGCGATCCTGGGTGCGCCGGGCGACCTTCAACTCACCTCGCCCTTGGTCTATCCCGAAACGGCGGCCCAGGCCGTCATTATGACGTCGGAAACGGTCACATTCTCCTATGACGGAGCCGCAGGTGCGGCGCCGCTCTCCGCGGGCGGTGAGATGCTGGTGAGCGCCAAGACTATCATCCACGAGGGCGTTGTTCGGGCGCCGCTCGGCACAATCCTCATGGGTTTCGAAGATGAGGAAGGGTTCCTGACCGCCCTGGGGCTTGAACGTCCCACCGCGGGGTCGCTGTTTGTCCCCACCGAAACCGTGGAGTTCCGAGACGGCAGCGTGACGTCAACGTCGTTGGTCGGCCTGCAGGTGCCCTACGGGTTTACTGTGGAGCAGGCCGACTGGTTCGGCCCCGATGGGGTCTTGATCGGTGCGCCGCCTGAGAAGACGGTGGTCGTCCTTGGTGCCAACCAAAATCTGTCCGATGGTGCGGTCATCGACCAATCCGGTGGTGGCGAGGTCTACGCCATTGAGTTCATCCCCGGCCTGGGCGGGTCCCGCGATGTTCTGACCGAAAGCACCACCACCGATCCGACTGCGGAGGTCTACGCCATCGTTCCCGGGTACACGGCGGACGTGTTCACCGTAGCGCCGCAGGACCCGTTCTTCCGCAGCGGGCGGGTCGCCGGTGACGACACGTTCGTTGCCCCAGACTACGGGCAAATGGGGCGTACGCTGACGATCACTGAGGACTTACCGGGATTACCGATCGGAACATATGTGCTGCTGCCAGGGCGCTACGCGACCCTGCCGGGTGCTTATCGGGTCCAGGTCGTGCCCGGTCAAGAAAGCGCGCTGGTTCAAACCGTTCTGCCCCAGCCCGATGGCACGCTCATCGCGCCGGGGACGCTCGGCCAAGGGCCGTCCGCCACGGGTGGCCGCACGGAGTTGTTTGCCTTCCAGTCGCAGGTGGTCTGGGGCGGTTTCTCGGAAATTCTTGAAACGGACGCGAGGCCGTTCTTCACGGCGGCGGCGGAAGCCGCAGACCGAGCCGTCCCTAGGCTGCCGCAGGATGCCGGTCGCGTCGTGTTCCAGGCGGTTGACAGTTTTGTTCTGGATGCGGATTTGCGGTTCGGCGTCCAGCCGGGCGGACGTGGCGGACAGGTCGATCTGTCTTTTGCGAAAATTGCCGTTGTTTCCGATGATCCCGGAACGACGGCCGATGACACCTTCCGCGCGGACCTGACGAACCAGGACTTCCTGGTCCTGTCCCCCGACGATGTGGCCCGCTTCAACGCCGAGAGCGTGCTGTTTGGCGGGATACGCTCAACGGGTCCCGACGGCACCGAGATCGAACCCGTGGCCTCAGAGATTGAAATCCGCACAACGTCCGGTGACCCGCTCGAGAATCTGGAGATCATTTTTGCCGCGACAGACACCGTGCTGGTGGGCGAAGGTAGCTCGATCCTGGGCACGGCCGGGGAGGGTGCGGCGCGCGCACCGGACATTGGCCTTGCCGGGACCGGGGCGCTTGTCATTGCCTCCAACGCCGAGCGAGGCATTTTGGCCAGCGAGGATGCCGAAGTCTCGCAAGCGGGCGTCATCGACATCGAGGCGGACGTCACGCTGACCCCGATCGCCTCCCTGCTTCTCGCAGCCGATGCTGGGACCAACTTGGACGACTCCGCCATTTTGGGCGGACGGTTGATCCAGATCACAGCCGACACCATCAACTTCCTGAGGGACACCAGCAACGGCGGCCCCAGCGACGGCGTCGATATCGGCCAAAGTCAGCTCCTGCGTTTGACCAATGCCGAGGTTCTGACGCTTCAGGCAGGGTCAGCGATCAACTTCTTTGCTCCTCTCGAGTTCTCAGGCCGCCTGCAGGACGTCACCTTCGACACACCGGCCCTGGTCAACGAGTTCGCCGCGGCCAACCCAGTCGATGGCGTCACGATCGCGTCTGATCTTGTGACCTTGACGAACAGGTCGGCCGGGCCGGACGACACATTGTCGACGGCTTCCGTCGACTTCGCCGTTGAGGCGGAAACCCTGATCCTTGGCGGAGTCGGTACCAGCCTGGATGGGTTTTCGTTCGAAGCGGTCGTGTCCGAGCGGGTCATTGCTGGGGACAGCCCCGATCCGGGAACGCTCCTCGTGGCAGGCTACATCGATCTCGTGACGCCGCTGGTGGAGGCGGGAACAGGCGCAAACTTCACGTTGGACGCCGCCGGCACGGATAGTGTGTTGCAACTCCTGGCACCGTCGGCGGCCGACGGGATGCCGACGCGCAGTGCCTTCGCGGGCCGCGTCAATTTGGAAGCAAGCGCCTCCGTTCGCATTGAGAGTACCGTCTCCGCTGAGGGCGGGATCGTGACCGTCCTCGCCCGCGATGGCGATATCAACATCGTGGACAACGGACATGTCGACGTCTCCGGGTTTTCGCGGAGTTTCGTGGACAAGGTCGTCTCGGCCGATGGCGGAACGGTCGTGCTCCGCGCCGACACGGGCAACGTGATCGTCGACGGTGCCGACGTCGCCAACGGCGAGCGTGCGACCGTTGATGTCAGTGGTGTCGACGAGGGCAGCGCCGGAACGCTTAAGATCATGGCCGGCGATAGTCTTGTCTTGAACAACGGTAAAAGCGACGCGGACGCACCACAGTACTTTGACGGGCGCGGCACGGCCGGCGACTCAAGCTCGGGCGGCAGTTTCCAGCTGGACGCGCTCGGCGCGGTCGAGCTGGACGCGCGGCCAGGAAACGCGACCGGCCCGCTGCTCGCACCGGAACTGGTGGCGGGCGGTTTCAGCAAAGCGCTGGATGTGCGCAGCGGCCAGGGCAACCTTGAGCTTTACACTGACCTGGTTGCCGGCACGGTCGCGCTTTCCGCCGATGACAATCAGGCTCAGGTGATTGTGGACAGTCGGATCGACGTCACCGGCCCGATCGGCGGCACCATCGAATTGTATGGGCGCGACCAGGTTACGCTCCTCGGCAATGCAGAACTGCTCGCCTTTGCCAACGCAGCCCAGCCCGCAAGCGAGATTACGGATCCGGCCTTCCGCCATGGTGAGGTGATCATCGGAGTTGGCCCCAATGGCCGCTTGGACCTGAGCGACGGTGCCAGCTTGGATGTGCACCGGGATGTGGACCCTCCGCAGCCCGGTGAGGCGGGGGGCATCGTTCACCTGCGCATCCCCTTCGTGTCCGTCTACAACAACCAGGGCCTTGACGGCATCATTGGCGACAATGTGCTCGCCGCCGACTTCGGGGCCCCGACAGCGATCGTGCTGGAGCCTTACGAGCAAATCCGTGTTGACGACACCTTGGACGAAGCCCGATGGGATCAGGTCTTTCAGGATTTTGATCCCAACCAGAGCCCGGCCGAGTTCCAAGCGTTCGTCACCAAGGCAAACCAGGTGTTCGACACCGAACCGCTTCGCATCACGCCCGGGCTCGAGTTGTTCAACGATCGGACGACGGACCTTGGAGGCGATATTCAGATCTCGGCCTCGGAGGATTTCGCTCGGCACCGCTTTGATTTGGACGGCGACGGCGTTGGCGACGCGCCGGGCGTCCTGACGCTGCGCGCCATCGGCGATGTGACGGTCACGGCCAGCCTGACGGATGGCTTTACGATTGACGACATCAACAACGATGGCGTCTTGGACACCGACGAGATTGTAGCCGGTGAGTTGTTTGCGATATCACCCGATGGCGAGATCCCACAGTCCTGGTCCTACCGGATCGTGGCGGGGGCCCGGCTGGACAGCGCCGATCCGACGGCGGTGGCACCCGTAGCGACGTTCGAGACCGGGGCCCTGAAGGACCGTGGCAACGTCGTCATCGGCAACGAGCCGACGATGACGCCGCCAACACTGTTTACCTCCGGCGCCAATCGTGGGCGGGTTGACGCTGAGAACAGCACGCCGCCGTTGGGCGAGAATGTTGTTGTGCGGACCGGGACGGGCTCCATCGACATTGGGGCCGGTGGGCGCGGCATGGGCGATCGTGCACCGACCCTCAGCGAGCGCGCGCTGCAAGCGGGGCTTCGCGCGCCCGAGGACGCCGCGATCCTGCTGACCAGTCCGTCGGCGGTCGTGTACACCGCTGGCGTCCATGTGCCCGATGAGTCGGGGTTTGTGGATGACGAGGAGATTGGACTGTTTGGAGTCAACGAACGTTTTGGACAGAACGTCACTGAACAAACATTCGCCGATCGTTACAATGCTCCAGCGCGTTTCGGAGCCCTAAACGGCGACGGCGTCACGGTGGAAGGGGTTAACCCGGAGTTGGCCGGACTGCAGTCCACCGATCCGGTATTTCCGACGTTCGGAGGCGATATCGTTTTCGAAGCCCCCAACGGCAGCATCGTTGGGCAGCAGCATTATCGCGATGTGTCCTCACGCCAGAACGTTCGTGTGTTCGGTTCGTTTCGTAGCTCAAGGCAGGTTGGGACGCTGACGGACATTAACTATGGCAGCGCCTCCGCAGATACTCGCGACTTCTTCGCGGACGTCGCTTACCTGGGACAGCTCTTCACGCCTTGGTTGTGGGGCCAGGGGCTTGGTAGCGTCGACTCCGATGCCACGGGCGTGTTCGGTGGGGATGGCCAGCAAAGCGCGCATTGGGTCGTTACGGGCGCGTTTCAGCAAGGGGTTGCCGCCCTGGGTGGCGGGGACGTTACCGTCACCGCGGGGCAGGACGTTCGTAACCTCTCGTTCTCCATCGTGTCCAGCTTCCGAGCCACCGGCGGCAAGACCAACGACCCGGATGCGTCCGGTCCGGCCGAGCTAGTAACCTACGGTGGCGGCAACCTCACCGTCGCGGCTGGCAATAATGTGGGCAGCATCGTCACATTGGCGGAGGACGGCCGTGCCAATATCAAGGCCGGCGGTGCATTGAACGCCAGCTATAACCACCTAGTTGCCTTCGATACCCTTGGCGGCGGCGCAAACGCTCGGATTGATCCGGACAGCCGTGAGTTCCTGCCGCTGCCGTCACTGTTTTTCCTGGGCAACGCGGATGTGGACGTTCAGGCCAGGACGTCCATCGACATCGGCGCGATCGCGACGACGCAGGACCTCAACCGCTATTTGGCGCGGCCAACCACCGGGAACTCAAACCCACGAGAAACCTACGACGAGGCACCGCAGGATGGCCCGGCGCGGGGCTACTACAGCTTCGACCCTAATCTGGAGCTTAACGACAGCGCTTCGTTGCAAGCCGTGGCTGTCGCGGGCGACCTGGTGCTCGAGCCAGTCAATCTGGAGTACCTCAGCCGATACGGCGGCGGTGAGGCTCCGTTCGCCCAGGACGGGACATTCCTGACCGGGAACGACGTTGTGTCCACCTACGTCGACCAATTGGATTCGGGACCACGCACGGACTTGCCACCGACTACGGTGTTGGCCTCGCTCGGCGGTAGTGCCGAACTGGTCGGCGGGATCACCGTGTCGCCGGCGGATGTGGGCAACCTGGACGTGCTCGCCTTTTCATCGATCTATTACTACCAAAACACCCAGCAAAACTTGATCGCGCAAGGTGGTGAGCCTCTGCCCATTCCCGCGTCAATCAAGTTTTTTGACGCCGAGCCTGCGGCGATGGTGAGCCCGATCAATCCACGGCTCCTGGCAACCGCGGACGACTCCGCACTGCGCCCCATCGAGGCGGGTGACTACGTGCCAGGAGTGAGGGAAATTGACGAGGGCTATGCGCTCGATCAAGAAGGCAGCGCCGTCTACACCAAATCCGTGGTGCGATCCGATCCGGAGTTGCGTGCGGCGGATGAGGAGCCCAGCCGGTTCGTGGCGCTGACGGGCGACATGATCAGCGGCTTTGATCCCAACAAACCGGGCGATCCGACTGTGGCCACCTTCGGGGCCGCGCCGCTCCCCATCTATGTCAACGAGCCGGCGACCATGTTGGCCGGTGGCGATATCCTCAACCTGTCGTTCGTAGGTCAGAACAACGCCGAGGATGACGTCACCATCATCCAGGCCGGTGGCGACATCACCTTCGATCAGGGTGTCCAGAACGCCCAAAGGCTAGACCAAACCCCAGTCCTCGAGCCGCGGGGCGGCACGTTCGTAATCTCTGGACCGGGCGAGTTCGTCCTGGCGGCCGGAGGGTCGCTGGACTTGAAGCCATCCCTGCAAGGGTTCACGGAGGACTTTACATCCGTCAATTTCCGGTTTGAGTCGCTTCGGTTCGAGCCCGATACTCCTTTTTCCGGCTTCCTGCCGGGTGGCATTTTGGCCGTCGGCAATCGCATCAATCCGTTCCTTGCTGAAGACAGCGCCGACATCAACATTCTGTTCGGCGCGCAGTTCGGGCTCGACTTGGGCTTGCCGGACCAGGAGGTCACGACGGTTCTGGGGACCTCCGATGCCTTGGACGCGCTCCTGGGTGAGCCGGGGAGTGCCCGCGAGGGTGGTGCGCAGGCCTTGCTGTTCGAGACCCTGCGCGAGGCGACCCAGACCGGGGACACTGCGCAGTCTTTCGCCGCCATCGACGCGCTGTTCCCGCAGTCGGCCGGCTATTCGGACAACCGAAGCGCATCGGGCAGCCAAGTCCAGACGGGTGATTTCAATATGATCAACGCCTTGGTCCGCTCCGAATTCGGGGGTGAGATCGACATCCTTGGGCCCGGTGGTGGGGCTCTGGTCGGCCCGCTGAACACCACCGAGGGGCTGCCGCCGGACGCCATTGGGGTGTTGACCCTTCGCGGTGGTGCGATCAACGTGTTCACCGACGATGACTTCAACGTGTTCGCAAGCCGCACAGGAACGCTTCAAGGCGGTGACATCACGATCGTGTCCTCGTTTGGAGACATCGACGCCGGTCGCGGACGGCGCACGGATACTGTCTTCCCACGCCTGCAGACATTGCCCAACGATGTGCTGGGGACGCTGGTGGACTTTGGCGCGCTGGTGACGGGTGCCGGGATCTTTACGACCGTTTCCGTGCCAGGGGCGCCCGTCGGCAACGTCTTCCTGGGGGCTTTGCGGGGAGCGATCAGCGCGGGTGAAGCGGGCATCAGATCGTCCGGCAACCTGTTCGTTTCGGCCGAGACCATCATCAATGCGGTGAACATCCAGGTGGCCGGTGAAACCCAAAGCGCGGGCGACGCGCCAACCGTGGTGGCACCGGGCGTCCTCACGATTTCGGCTACCAGTGAGACCCAGGCCGGCACGCTCGACGCCCTTACCGTGGCCGGTCGCGAAGATGCGGAAAACGCCAACCGCGTGGCCTCCGTGATCAGCGTCGAAGTGCTTGGATTGACACCCGCCGGTGGGAGTGGCGGGTCGATACCCGGCGCCGACAGCGAGTTGGACGACCTGATGTCCCCCGATCGGTAAGGGAGTGAAGCCGGTCGCAGGTCGCTCTCAAAAATGCTACATGCAGTCGAGTGTTTGCAGGCTTGAACCACGCCCGTCCGCGGCGGGTCGACCTCGCCGGGAGCTACTGAGGCTGTTCGATCGGTGCCTTGGATTTTGAAACGTCGTTACGCTCGCGATAGAGCGCCAGTTGCTTCGGCCGTGACCCGCTGCTTGGCCCGACTGTGGTGCGGTCGCTTGCTGACGGCTTCGCTGTTCGCCGCAGGGGTGGTTCTCAGCGCTGCGACCGAGGAGGCTCCGGTGTCGCCTGAGGCAAACGGCACCGATTTGCGCGATCAGTTGCAGCAATTGTCGACGGCGGCAAAGTTCCGTGTACACGGACTTGAGCGTGTTACGGGCGAGCCGATGCGAGCGGTGGCGCACAGCAAGCCGGCGATCGAGGTCTTGAAGGTCGTGCTCGACGGCTTTGATTACGTGGTCGTCAACGATCCTCGGGGCGCCATTGCGGAGGTGCGGATTCTGGGCCGTTCCAACCCGGCTGTGACATCCGGGCGCCCTCGCCATACAACCGTGCAAACAACAAAGAACGGCAATCACCAGGAATTGGTTGCGGTTTTAATCGGCCCTAACGGGATGATGATTAAATCCAATTTGGTCCTTGACACAGGTGCTACGACTGTTGTCTTGCCTATCTCAGTTATGGATGATCTGGGATTTGAAGCGTCGACCGTGAGGGCTGGCTGGGCCGATACGGCCGGCGGTCGTGTGCGTATCTGGAGTGGTGTCCTCGGGAGCTTGGCTGTGGGGACCGCCAAGGCCTCGGACGTCGCAGTCAGTTTTATTGATGACAACCAACTTGGTGACCGGGGCCTGCTCGGCATGAGCTTTCTCAGTCGCTTCAAGGTGATTGTCGATGATGCCAAGAATGAGGTTGTCTTCGTAGCACGATAACGGATCTAACGCGTACACGACTGTCGGATACCCTTGGACGGAACACGCCGCCATGTTGTGCAGCCATTTCGATTTAACTGAACCTCCATTTTCGATTGCTCCCGATCCGCGTTTTCTTTTTCTAAGCGATGGTCATAGGGAAGCTCTGGCCCATCTCGTACATGGCGTGACTAACGGTGGGCTCGTCCTGCTCACAGGTGAAGTTGGGACTGGTAAGACGGTCGTTTGCCGGACATTTTTAAGTCAACTTCCTGATCATTGCGAAGCAGCTTTCATATTCAATCCACGGCTCACGGATATCGAGCTGCTCGCAACTATCTGTGATGAGTTTCGGATATCGTACCCATCTGATGTACAAGGAAAAAAGATATTCTTCGATCGTATTTATACCCATCTTTTAGATCGGCATGCTCTTGGTAAGTCTATCGTTTTGGTCATTGACGAAGCGCAAAACCTGTCTGTTGACGGTCTTGAACAGATTCGGCTTCTAACGAATCTCGAAACAAGCGTTTCTAAACTACTGCAGATCATTCTGGTTGGACAGCCGGAACTCCGAACTTTACTCGCCCAACCGGCGCTCCGCCAACTGTCCCAAAGAATTACCGCACGCTACCATCTCCAGCCTTTGTCGAAATCAGAAGTCACTGAGTATGTTAATCATCGAGTCAATTTTGTCGGCGCCAACCGGCCATTGTTTGAGTCTGGTGCACTTCGGCTGCTTCATAAGTTAAGCGGTGGCATCCCGAGGCTCGTTAACATCCACTGCGACCGGGCGTTGCTCGGTGCCGCCGTGCAGGGACGAAGCACGGTTGACCGGCATACGATGGACTTGGCATCGCGCGAGGTCTGTGGCGGGAGCGCCGTAAAGCGTCCGCAACCGCACCAGCAACGGTCACGCGACACGCGCTCCAGCGGTCAAGCTCTCGGGTTCGCCGGTCTCGCAATTGGCGCGATCGCTTTGGCGCTGAGTGCGCTTTCGTTGGTATCGCCTGAAGGGGTGTCGTACAGCACCGTCGTAGCGCGCGTCAGCGCCGCTTGGTCGGCCCTGGTTTCGGAGCCGGAGGTGGAGCCAAAGCCAAAGCCCGACGCAGCGTTCGTTTCCGAACCGGCAACGCAGCCCGCTTCGGTCGCCACAGACGAAATGCTCGTCGCAAAGTCCTCGGATTCCCCTAAGAGCACGGTTGCGCCAGCCTACGCGCCGATCGATGCCCCGTTCCCCCACGCACCTGGACCAGATCGATACAGTGCTGAGGAGGTTCTCGCGGCATTTTTCGCCTTGCAGCGTGGCACCGACCCATTTCGCGCTCTGGTCGACGATTCAGATTCGGTCTGGTCACCTGAGCCGCCATCGTGGCGAACAGCATTCAACGCGGTTTTGAGCGCTTGGAGATTGCCTGCTGTTCCGGAAGAGATTGAGCCGTGCGAACATGTCGTAGACACGGGTCTGGTTTGTCTCCACGACTGGGGCACGTTGAAATCGCTCTCCACGCTCAATCGGCCGGCAGTGGTTCGTCTCGATGTGGACGGGCGAAGCGTTTACGGTGCCGTTACCAAGTTCGACAAGGATACTATATTGGTCGTTATCAATGGCGATCAGCGCAGTTGGAACTATGACCAATTCAGGCGTGCGTGGGATGGCGAATTCAGTCTGCTATGGCAGCCGCCGCCCGGGTATCGCAATCCGATCGCTGTTGGGGAGCGAGGACCGCTTGTTCGCTGGCTTCGTACGACGCTTGCTTCAAGTCGCGGTGGGGCTCAACCAGCGTCTGAGAGCGACGTGTTCGACCAGAGCTTGCTTCAGGATGTTATCGCATTCCAGCGTGCCAATGGTCTAACACCCGATGGGCTTGTGGGGCCGAGAACGATCATCCGGCTCAATACGGCAGCGGCCAGCGCTTCGGCGCCTCGTCGCTAGCAATATAGCTGAAGTGCGCATGAGCCATGTCGTACATCCTTGATGCGTTGAAAGCGGTAGAAGGTAGCCGTCAAACCGGCACTCTACCGAGCATGCTTGCGAGCCCAGCCCATGGCAAGCGGACCGTCCGGCGATCGCCCCTCACCCTCGCCATCACGGTTGTAGGCTTGGCTGTTGCGACGGTTGCCCTTGCTATCGTCCTGACAGATTGGGTGTCGTTCGGTAGCGGTTCAGAGACTGCGGTCGTTGCTCACGAAACCGGCGCTGTCGCGGAGGATCAATCTGAACCTTCTCGGCCCGACGAATCTCCCGCTGTTACCGAAGAGGTTGCCACACGGGCTTCCACCACCATGGCGAACAGTGCGGGTGCGATGCCGGGCACAAGAGAGCTCGGGTCCACAATCCCAAGGCTTGTGGACTCGGCGGCCACCGCGCAGGTGAAGAGCAGCCCACAGGGACCGGCAGACATCATCTCAAACGGCCGGACGAGCGAAGACGATGGTGTTGTTGAGCCGATAACTGATGAGCCGACTGAGATGGTCGCTGCAGCGCCACCGGTTGTTCTGGCTGAGGAGCCCAAGACGTTTGAGCCCGCCTTGGCGCGTCGGGAACCCGAAGTCAGTCGTTCTTCTTTTGTTCGACCTCATGCGCGCAGCACCCCCGTTTCGGCAGCCCGAACGAAACCTATAGCGCCAGCCTTGGCGTCGCCTAATGGCGACAAAGGGTTTCGGGCCGCGGCGCTTCCCACGGCCCATCAATTGTCATCACCCGCTCGGGAAGCCCTGCCGGACATTAACATCACTGTTCACAGCCACACTCCGAACGCCTCCAGTCGATTCATTCGGGTTAATGGCCGCATGGTCCGAGAAGGCGGCTCGGTTAGCGACGGCTTAACCGTTGCTTCCATTACGCCTTCTGGTGTGGTCTTTCGTCAGGGCGATGTGGAGTTCTTCATGCCGCGTGACGGTCGGTGGTCAAATAACTAACGTGCCGACGGTTTGTAAGCCGCATTGGATGGTACGAGGCAACGGCTCTGGCGTTATGGGCGAGAACTTGAGCGTGGTCGCCGCCACTCCGTTGGAGCACAGTTTCCCCATGGCATTACGGCCCGAGTAATGATTCCGTCAAAGGGTCCGAAATCGCGATCGTCGCGATCGGGCTGCCAGTGCATGGTGACGAAGCCGCCGGAGCGCTCAATCGTCACGTAGTAGGCGCAGAAGGCGCCGTTGGGCCAATGGATGACGAGGGACTCGCGACTAACAAGATGCAATCGCCGTGCTTCCCAACGCGTGGGGTACTGGCCAAAGTTTGCGAGCGTGCCAAACAAAAAACGACCGTTGGGCTCGAGCCGGATCCACTCCGTGTGGTCGCCATCGACGGTATCGACATCGTACCAATCGCCGAGGACGACGGCGCTGATTTCCTCCAATTCAACGACAAGGCGCTCTTGCGTCGCCACGGGACTGGCGAAAGCGGATGCTAGGACTATGCTCGCCGCGAACATTATGTGCTTTGGCAGGGCGTTGGCGCACGTTAATCCGAAACGGAACATCGTCCTAACCCTTCCCAAACCGGACGGCCCTGGGGGTCGACCCTGGAGCTATGATCGGTGCGGAGTTTAGCGAATGACGTCCACCTGAAAACCCCAGACACCAAGACCGTTGCTTCGGGCGATTCGCTCCAAAGCCCGATATTGCGGAGGTGCTCCGTCCGTGGCAACAGCCAAGCCTTCCGAGACAAGATAGCCGCCAAGGTCCGTGCCATTGGAGGAACTCGTGTAGCCAGTGGCACAAAACCCCCCGACGCTTCCATCTGAATATGCCTGAACAATCCGACAGCGAACAAAGCCCTGAATTACGAAATCCAGGGCTTCTGCTGCGCGACTGAGGCCGCAACGGATGGGAAGCACTGTGGACCGGCATTGACGGCCCATGTCCGGAACAAATACTCCGACCAGACGGATTGTCTCCCCTCGCATTCTCAATGTGGCGTTGTCCTGGACCACCGCGTAACTGGTGATGGTGTTTGACTTGGCATTGGCGATGCCGGCCACCAGAGTTATCGTTATGACTATGAGAAGGCGCATTGGCCGCATCCATGGTAGGGGCGTCGAAACCCTAACGGCTATCCTGGTCAACGACCGAATCACCCGAGCAAGCGTTAAACTCCAAAAAACCACCTGAAGTCTGATGGTATCAGTCGAGCCCTGGATCGTCATTGTGTTCGCACCATTTGTTGGCAGCTTTCTCGCCGTCGTGATCGTGCGGCTGCCTGCAGATGAGCCGCTGATCCTTGACCGATCGCGCTGTCCCAAATGCAAGCATCGGCTCTCTGTGCTCGAATTGGTGCCGTTCGCCTCCTGGGTCATCCAAAAAGGTCGGTGCCGGCATTGTGGTGAAGCCATTGGCTATTTCTATCCGTGTGTTGAGGTGGCAGCACTGTTCATTGCCGTCTGGGCCGCGGCGGTAGTGGATGGATGGTTGTTGTTGCCCACGTGCGTCCTCGGTTGGTTCCTCTTGGCTCTAGCGGTGATAGATGTCCGACACCTCATCTTGCCGGACGAGCTCACGCTACCCCTTCTGCTGCTTGGCCTCGTTACATCTGCATTCTTGCCCGCTGCGCACGTTGTCGATCATGCCATCGGCGCGGTAGCGGGACTTATCGCGTTCGTTGGCGTTGCCTTGGCTTACAAGTCCCTACGGGGTCGAGACGGCCTCGGTTACGGCGACGCCAAGCTTATTGCCGCGTCCGGCGCGTGGCTGTCGTGGACAGGCCTGGCGAGCGTAATCCTAGGCGCCGCCGTGTTGGCGCTCGCCGTTGCCTTGTTGGAGCGTGTATCGCGTGCCTCTCGGGATCTTGACAGACCAATTCCGTTCGGCCCGTATCTGGCAGCCGCAACATGGTATACTTGGCTTTATGGGCCGTTTGTGCTGAAGACGTAGGACGTGGGGCCGTGCCGCATCCACTGCCCCGGACCCTGAACAAACATTCGACGATGGCATGATCGATGCCCGAGGGTTTTGAACGAGACGCCGTCGACGCAGCCGTTGGCCGGCTGTTGATTTCTCAAGGCAAGCTCGATGGCGCGTCACTCGAACGTGCGCGGCGAGTCGCCGACACCGCGGCCAATGATCGCTTGTCCGCAATCCTCGTGAAACTGGGACTCGTTGCCGAAGCCGACATGGCCCACGCGTTGGCCGATGCCCTCGGACTTAGCCTCGTTTCTCCCTTTGAGTATCCTGATGAACCGGTCGCAGAAGATCGCTTAAGCTCAAAGTTCCTGAAAGAAGTAAAGGCCGTGCCACTTACGCTAGCCGACGGCACGCTCACGCTTGCTATGGCAGACCCGCTGGATGAGTACTTGGCTAAGGCCGTGCATCTGGCGACGGGCCTAGCCGTCGAACGGCGTGTCGGCATTCCCGCCGATATTGAGCGCGCGCTTGATCGCATCTTCGGCTCCGCCGTCGGGGCCACCGACAGCGTTCTCACCGGAACCTCCGACGCAGACGAAGCGACCGAGGACGCCGAACGCTTGAAAGACATGGCCAGCGAGGCACCGGTGATTAAGCTGGTCAATGCTCTGATCTGGCGCGCAGTCGAAGCGCGGGCATCGGACATTCATATTGAGCCGTTCGAGGGCGACCTGCGCGTTCGATATCGCATCGACGGCGTCCTGAAGGTTATGGATGCGCCGTCGACAGAGCTGAAGTCCGCCATCGTGTCGCGGATTAAGATCATGTCCAAACTGAATATCGCTGAGCGACGACTGCCCCAGGACGGCCGCATCAAATTGGCTGTTCGCGGACAGGAGATCGACTTTCGCGTGTCGACGCTACCGACACTCCATGGTGAATCCGTTGTAATGCGTGTGCTTGATAAGCGCTCTACCGTTCTCGATTTCGAGGCGCTCGGATTTGCACCTGATACACTGGAAGTTTTTCTATCAATTCTGGAACAACCCAATGGGATTTTGTTGGTCACGGGACCGACGGGGAGCGGGAAGACGACAACGCTCTATACATCGCTTCTGCGGATCAACTCACCCGACCTTAAGTTGATTACGGTCGAGGACCCGATCGAGTACCAACTGCATGGTATCAACCAAATCCAGGTGAAGCCGCAAATCGGCCTTACGTTTGGGCACTCGCTCCGATCCATTCTTCGCCAGGATCCCGACGTCATCATGATCGGCGAAATCCGAGACCGCGAGACGGCTCAGATCGCGGCTCAGGCTGCGTTGACCGGCCACCTCGTGCTCTCAACCTTGCACACGAACTCCGCTGCGGGCTCGGTGACGCGGTTGCTCGACATCGGCCTTGAGGATTACCTGCTCGCCTCCACGGTGAACGGTGTTGCGGCCCAGCGATTGGTACGCGTCTTATGCCCTGAGTGTCGCGAGCGCCACCCCGCAGTCTCTGATTTGGCCCGTGAGTTCGAGTTGCATCGTTATGCCGATGATGCCCCCATCGACCTGTTCCGACCGCGCGGGTGCGACAGCTGCGGTGGCTCCGGATATGTCGGTCGGTCGGTCATTGCGGAAATGCTCGTGATGACAGAAGAACTTCGGCGCCTGGCCTTGCGCAGAGCAGATGCGCGAGATCTTCATAAATGTGCGGTCGCATCGGGCATGCGCACATTGTATGAGGACGGCATCCGTAAGGCGCTTGCAGGTGTAACATCCCTTGAAGAGGTCTTGCGTGTTACGCGTGATGCCTAAGCGTCGTTGACCTGTGAGAGTTCAAGCGTGCCGACGTTTCATTACCGCGCCTTGACACAACCGGGAGAGATTGTCGAAGGCGACCTGGAGGCCGCCAACCGAGGAGCTTTGGTCGAACAATTGAGAGCCCGCGGGCTCATGACGCTCCGCGTGCAGGAAACGGGCGAGCGGCGGACATCGCGTTTCCGCTTTGACCTGGGGCGTAAACGCGTCCTCAACCGCGCTGATGAGATTTCCATCTACCGAGAGTTGGCGACGCTGCTGTCTGCAGGGCTGGCCCTGGATCAGAGCCTGGACATGCTGATCACCTATGCGGCTCGGCCGCCGATTGCTGCGGTGATGTCGCGCGTTCAGGCCAGCGTTCGCGACGGTGCCACACTGTCCAGTGCCATGGCTGCCCAATCGGGCACGTTCAATCGATTTGGTCTAGGGATGGTGCGCGCCGGTGAGGCGGGCGGTGCCCTCGATAAAGCCCTGGCGAAAACTGCCGCCTACTTGGAGAACTCAGAACGAGCACGGCAAACGCTCCGATCAGCACTGGTCTATCCGGTCATCCTCGTCGTTGCCTCCCTCTTGTCCGTGCTCGTGATCATCGCTGTCATCATTCCCAACTTTGCCGACATCTTTCGCCAAGCTGGTGTGGAGTTGCCTTTGGCTACTCGGATCGTTGTGGATTTAGGCCATGTGGCAGAACTCTACTGGTGGGTCCCGGTTGGTGGTGGATTAGCCGCAGTGTTGTTAACCATGCAGCGCCGGCAATCACCCCGTGGGCGCCTGGAGCTGGACCGGCTGGCACTTCGGATGCCTGTGCTTGGTGCTATTCTGACCAAGTCCGAAGTCGCGCGGTTTAGCTATACCCTTGCGATGTTAATTGGCAACGGTGTGCCTTTGTTGGGGGCGTTGTCGGTCGCCCGCTCGGCCCTGCGCAATGCCGCGCTTGCTGAGGCGGTGGCCGAGGCCGAGGCACAAGTAAAGGCTGGGCGAACACTTGCCGATCCTTTGGCGCGAACGCGCGTGTTTCCCGAACACGCCATTCACCTTATCCGGATCGGCGAAGAAAGCGGTAACCTAGAAAACATGCTTATCCGTGTCTCGGAGATGTATGAAGAAAAAGTTCAGCAGGACACGAAACGAATGCTGACTTTACTAACGCCTGCTTTAACACTCGGCATGGCGCTCTTGATTGCGGGAATCATCGTGTCCGTTCTTGTGCCGATGTTGAGTATTCACCAGTTTGCCTTCTAATTTGGAAAGCCTGATCATGACTGCTCGTCCCTCAACTGTCGACACATCCGAGCCGCTTGCGAGCGCCAAAGCAAGGGCCCGCCGCTCCGGTGGGTTTACGCTGCTCGAAATCTTGGTCGTTCTCATTATTTTGGGCATTGTGGCGGCGATTTTTGCCGGGCCTCAAGTGTTTCAGTTCTTAGGCACGGCCAAGTCTGAGGCTGCAAAGATCCAAGTCGAACGCATTGGCGCCGCTCTGGATCTCTACCGATTGCAGGTGGGGCGCTACCCAACGGACGATGAGGGATTGTTGGCGCTTGTAGAAAGGCCGACCGGCATCAGTACGTGGAATGGCCCCTACCTTAAATCCACCGAAGCGATTACCGATCCCTGGGGGCGGATGTACAGCTATCGCTATCCGGGACAAAACGGCGAGTATGATCTGTATAGCCTCGGTGCGGACGATACCGAGGGCGGAGAAGGGGAGGATCAGGACGTTACCAGCTGGCAACGGTAGAGGCGGGGCCGGCCTACCGCGTGGTCGGGAACCTCGTGGGTTCACCCTTCTCGAACTCTTGGTCGTTCTCGTTCTTATTGGCGTTCTTACTGCGGCGGTCGCTCCGACATTTTTGCGGGATTTCAATGCTGATGCGGAGTTTGCAGCCACTCAAGTGGCAGCGGCACTTCGGACTGCACGGGGGCGGGCCATTTCCGAGAACGCCGAAACGGTGATGGCCGTCGATATTGCCAACAACCGGTATGTCGTTTCCGGCCAGCCGGCCAGCCAACTGCCCGAAGACCTGACGATCGGGCTGTTTACAGCGCGATCGGAGTTGTTTGACGATGCTGCAGGCCAGATCCGTTACTTTCCCGACGGCAGCTCGACTGGCGGCGAGGTAGTCGTCAGCGATGGCCGCTCCACTTTTCGGGTTCGTGTCGAGTGGCTAACAGGACGCGTCACAGTTTTGCAGGATACGTCAGGATAATGCAGCGCCCATCGGGATTTACGCTTCTCGAAGTCCTCGTCGCTTTTGTTATCCTGGCGATGAGCTTGGGTGCCATCCTCCAGATTTTCGGTAATGGTGCGCGGGGTATCGCGGCGTCGCGCGAATACGCCGATGCTGTCTTGCTCGCCCGAACGTTAATCGACGACTTGGCAGCCGAAGCCCAAATCGAGCCTGGCACGAGAACCGGGGTGAAAGAGCCTTTTCAGTGGGAAGTGACGATTTCGCCCTACGACGTTGCGGTTATGGACGCCGACCAAACAGCGATAGCGGAGATCGTGCCCGTCACCATTCGTGCCATCGTCCAGTGGGGTGCTGATCGCAGCACT
The DNA here is from genome assembly GCA_964619055.1 of uncultured Rhodospirillaceae bacterium. GTDB lineage: Bacteria > Pseudomonadota > Alphaproteobacteria > Rhodospirillales > Defluviicoccaceae > CAYVUM01. The sequence continues at coordinate 28,909 of CAZUDB010000010.1, read as the reverse complement.
GTGGAATTGGTAACCTTGCGGTTGGTTGGCGCCAACTATGCTCATTGACCGCGACCGCGTCCATGGATTTACACTTCTTGAGATCCTCGTTGCGATGACGCTTTTTGGGATCTTGACCGGATTGTTGTTCGGCGGCCTTCATCTGGGCACGGCCGTGTGGCGAGTGGGTGAAGAGCAGCTTGAGAGCCTTGAGCACGATCTGGCATCACGCACGGTGCTTCGCCGTGTTTTGCGACGGGCCATTCCGCATTTTGGCTACCAGCCAACCGTTCGTCGGATCGCTTTTTCAGGAACGTCGGACCGGCTCGACTTCGTCGCACTGTCGCCGGCGGACGCCATACCGGGCGCTGTTTTTTGGTTGCGGCTGTCCGCGGAAGGCCGTCCCGGTGAACGCCAATTGGTTCTCGCATGGCGCGAGCTGCAATGGGATATCCCGCCACCGGAAGACTATCGCGAGGAGGAGACGGTGGTTCTATTGACAGGAATTGATGTCGTAACGTTTGAGTACTTTGGGTTCAGTCAATCGGGGCAGTCGCAGAGTACAGAGTGGTTTGAGACTTGGCGCGATGAGCCCGCATTACCGGATTTGATCCAGGTCTCGATCACGTTCGCTGATGCCCAGGTTCGTAACCCCATTAACCTGGTCGTTGCCCCACAGATAACCGAATGGCGCCATCTGGTTCGGAATGCAGATCCTATGGAGCATAAACCTCGGCAAATCGCGTGGTCTGCCGAAGCCGGAGAGCCCGGTTAGCAGTGTGATGAGTGCGCCGTGACAACACTGTTTCCCAGCATAACGTCGACGGTGGTAGCCGTCTGGCAGTGGTGGATCGGTGAGATGCGGGTCATGGTGATGCCCGTGTTCGAGCGTGTGTTTGCACGTTCTGGAGACCGCTTGATCGCTGCGATCACGCTCGATCGTGCGGACTTTACTTACCTGCATAAGCGAAGCGAGCAGAAACTGGGATCGGTCAATTTCGACGGCAAGGCGGCCGAAACCACTCGAGCACATGTCCGATCCGTTCTGAGCGGCCTTGCGAGAGTACCTTCGGAGGTCGTTCTGGCTCTACCGCCCGATGACGTGATTGCAACCAGCCTTGAACTTCCGGCGGCCGCCGAGCCCGATCTGGAGCAGCTACTTGAGTTTGAGATGGATCGGCTGACGCCGTTCGCAGCCGAAGCTGTTTACTTCGGCTACGATATCGTGGGTCGTGATCGCGAGAACGGCAAAATCCGACTAAATCTCTATGTCGTTCCCAGGCAACGCGTGGACGACGCGCTAACGTTGGTGCGGTCGTGGGGCGTTACGCCCGATCGTGTCTTAGGCTATCCCGAGTCAGACTCCGATTGGTCGCCTTGGACGGTGATGGAGTCGAAGGGCGGGCGGTCCTCTGGCAAGTTGCGTCTCGCGCTCTCGGCCATTCTTGCCGTGATCGCTACCGGCCTGATCATTGCACTTGTCTACATTCCCCTCCAACGAAAACAAGCGGCCGTGGAGCAGCTGAGCGGCGAAATCACCAATGCGCGCGTTCTTGCCGCGGAGGGCGCTGAGTTGCAGAATGAGATCAACAGTTTGCAGGCAGAGGAGGCCTTTCTGCTGAATCGGAAGCGGCAGCAGCCGCCGGTTGTCGCAGTTCTTGACGAACTGAGCCGCGCGATGCCCGACGATACTTGGTTGTTTCGCTTTCAGTATCGTGATGGTGAGGTCCAGGCCTACGGCAATAGTCAAGCCGCATCGGCTCTGATTGGTTTGATCGGGGCCTCGTTAATGTTCCAAGACCCTCAGTTTCGTGCGCCGGTGATGCGTGATCAGGCCGCAAACGCTGAGCGCTTTCATCTAACATTTCGTGTTGTGGGAAGCGCCACCGTCGATACCGCCGAGGCGGCTGCACAATGACCATGACGCCACGTCTCAGCAGATTGTTCGCAATCTTGGTCTTGATTGTGGTGCTCGCCATTCCCTACCATCTGGTAATTCAGCCGATTGTCCAGCAGCATTTGGACTTGAGTGCTCAGATTGAGGATCAACGCGAACTCTTGAGCGAATTCCGTCGCTCAGGTGCAAATTTGGACCTTCTTCGTGCCTATCTCGATGAGGCGGATGGTCAGCCGTTTTTAAACGCCGCCTATCTGTCGGGTGAAACCGAGGCGCTGGCAGCGGCCCAACTTCAGAATTTTGTCAAGCAGGCTGTTGAACAAGCCGGTGGTATTCTGAACAGTACCCAAATTTTGCCGGCAGAATCCAACGGCCGTTTGCGAAAAGTTACAGCCCGGATCAACATGACCGGTACTATGGACGCGGTGTTCCAGACCTTGTATCGCTTAGAGGCTGCAAAGCCGATGCTGTTTCTGGATAACGTTGATATGGGCAGTCGCTCCAATCGACGTCGAGCGAGACAGCGTAGGCGGACCGACGCTAAGGTCATGGAATCGGACTTAAATGTAGCGTTCGACATCTCCGGCTATATGCGTGGCAGCTGATTATGAGCTTTCGGAGCATCCAGGGTTGGCGTCTGCCGATCGCACTATCCTTGGTGTGTCTGGCGCTCGGTGCCCTCTTGCTTCGGACCATAAGCGAGGCGGATCATTCCTCGTCAAGCGCCGAACAGTCCGTAAGCACTGCTGATTATGGTTCTGGATTGGAACAAGAACCGAGCGAGGCAACGGTAGAATTCAGGATGGATCCCGTTCACGCCTACGCGGAGGCCGTCGAACGTCCATTGTTTAACGAGGGCCGTCGACCGATCGAGGGCGAATCGACCCCGTCACTGGAAACGGAAGCCATAAACAAGCCAGCGGTTATCTTGCGCGGGACGATCGTTGTCGCGGGTGGCGAACGCATTGCGCTGTTTGAAGCTCAGGCCGGAACAACGACGGTTCGCGCTGGCGAGGGTGTTGAGGGGTGGACCGTGGCCATCGTTGAGGATCATAAAGTGATCCTGGAACGGGGCGCGGAGCAAGCTGAGTTTTCGCTCGATGATACGCGCCGTGATGAGGTTCAGGCGGTGGCACCGAAGGTGGCGCCAAAGCGACCGCGTGATCGGCGACAACGGCTGGACGAGGCCTTGACGCGCGAGACCAAGGATCAGCGCGGAACTGGAATTGAGCCCGACGACCTGATGGATTGATGCAAAGTTTCGTCACCTCGTGAGCTTGAGCCCTTGGAGGTTCGCAGATGCCAACTAACGCTGACGCCGTTCACCCTCACGGGGCCCGTAGGGCACTGGCGTGGCAACCGATGGGTAAGGCTACTCGTTGCACCGATCAAAGGTTTTGCGCCATTAGGCCCACGTTCGTGATCCTTCTGTTTGTAGCGATCTTGTTGGCGACCGCCGGCTGCTCTAGGTCCGTTCCCGGAGGGGGCGGGCGGTTTGTCCATTCCGATGACGTGGCCGCTGCACCGTTTGAACTGGTGCCAAGTTCGCGTGTGGAGACAGGCAGATTGGTGACGTCCCGAAGTGAAGTTTCAGAACCGAGCCGCCGCGTCGGCGGTACCTACCCGGGAACGGATCGATTCAGTGCGCCTCCCGCCGGCGGCGGAACCGTTGGCTATGCGGCCGAAACTACTGGACCGGTCTCGCTCAATTTCGTCGAAACGGACTTGCGCGAGGTTATCAAGGCGATCCTAGGAGATCTCCTCGGCGAGAACTACGTGGTCGATCCGGAGGTTCAAGGCACTGTAACGTTGCAAACAAGCCGTCCCATGTCACGGCCCGAACTGATCAACGCTCTTGACGATGTGCTGAGTATTAACGGCGCCGCGTTGGTTCAATCGGACGGCCTTTTCAAGGTCCTTCCCAAGGAACGCGCCGCTTCGGCGGGATTGGCATCCTCCGGCGTTGGCAGCAGTCGCGTTCGCGGTTCCGGGATCCAAGTGGTGCCGCTGCGGTTCATCTCCGCGATCGAGATGGAAGAAGTGCTGAAGCCGTTTACGCCGCCGAGCGCAACGGTGCGTGTGGATCCGGATCGGAATCTCCTGATCCTGGGCGGAACACCAGGTGAACGCGAGCAGCTTCTTGAGCTAGTCCGTACCTTTGACGTCGACTGGCTCGAAGGCATGTCATTTGCGATCCAGCCGATCCAATCGGGCTCAGCGGAGGCCATGGTAGACGACTTGGATCAGATTTTTCGAACCAACGAGGGCGGGCGGCGCGCTGGCTTGGTTCGCTTCGTTCCCGTGGACCGACTCAACGCCATCTTGGTCATGTCTCCACGTCGCGAGCTTTTGGCTAAAGCACAGACTTGGATCCGGCGGTTGGATGCCGGCGACAGCGATGAGCCACGAGTCTATGTTTACTATTGCCAGAATACCCGCGCCGAGGAACTGGCGGATGTTCTCAATCAGATCTTCAACGAAGCCTCACCGGCGACGACGGCCACACCGCGCCGCGAATTGGCACCAGGCTTTGAGGCGGCGACCATCGGTGACGATCGATTGGGCAGTCGAGAGAGTATTGAGTTTGCGCGGGCCGGCGAAACCGACGCTTTCGGCCAAGCCTATCAAGTTGACGGAGGCGCCGAAGCGGGAGTGCCGCCTCGCAGACCGCCAACATTGGCCGCGCGAGGACCCGGCTCGTTTGTCAGCCCGGAGCCGGATGATATCCGGATCATTGCTGACCCCATAAAAAACGCTTTGGTCATACGCGCCACGCCTCAGGATTATCGAAAGGTGGAAGCGGCCTTGCAGCGGCTGGATGTCCAGTCGCTGCAGGTCCTCATCGAAGCGACGTTTGTCGAGGTGGGATTGACGGACGACCTCGCATTTGGAACGCAGTGGAGATTCGAGAGCGGCGGCAGTACGTTCACTCTGCCAGACCTTGTGTCGGGCGTCACGGGGGTCTCGGGCTTCTTTTCGTGGGCGCTGACCCTAAATGACTCGAGCATTCGGGCGACGTTGCAAGCGATTCAAACCGTCACGGAGACGAACATTGTCTCGTCCCCCAACATGCTTGTTTTGGATAATCAAGAAGCTCGCATTCAGGTCGGCGGGGAAGAACCAGTTCCGACGCGTACATCACAGTCTGTCATTTCTCCCGATGCGCCAATCGTCAGCTCCATCGAGTATCGTGAGACCGGTACGATCTTGAGTGTGATTCCGAGAGTCAACGACAGCGGTCTTGTCACCCTGGAGATTATCCAGGAGGTCAGTGACGTGGACGACCAGCCTCGTGATGTGGGCGGCACCTTTGCACCAGCGTTTACGCAGCGGACGGTGCAAAGCACAGTCGCTGTCCACGATGGTGAAAGCGTTGTGCTCGGCGGGCAGATATTCGACGCCAGCGGCCGAACCGATAGCGGTGTGCCCTGGTTTTCCCAAATTCCCATCATTGGATTTCTATTCGGCACCCAGGCTTCCACGTTCGAGCGGACGGAGCTGGTCGTGATCATCACGCCGCGCGTGGTGCGCGATCGGGGCACCGCGCGGCAAGCCACCGACTCCCTGAACCAACGGATGCGGCGTCTGCGACCGATCCTGGAAGAATTCCGTGTGAAGGGCGTTCGTGGAGGCTAAGTCAAAGTCCGGGCGACGAGAGCGTGGCTTAGCGCTGATCACGGTGCTATGGGCCGTTGTGTTGCTCTCCGCGCTCGCAACGTCGTTCAGCGCGAGCACTCGGACCGGGATGGATCTGGCTCGCAATACGGTCCAGAACGCGAGGGCCGAGGCGCTGGCTGATGCCGGCCTGCAGCGCGCCATTCTAGACTTGATTCGGTCTGCCGGAAGTCGCTTGGTCCAAACGGGTGGATCGTTCCAAACCTGGGAGTTCGATTCCGGAGTGATTCGATTCACGATCCAGGACGAAACTGGAAAGTTCGATCTTAACCGAACCCCGCCGAAAGGGCTCGCGACGGTCTTTATCGCCCTTGGCGTTGCACCGGACGTCGCGGCAGCGATCGCCGATTCCATCGCTGATTACCGCGACCGCGATCACGACACCCTTCCCTATGGAGCAGAGGACGATGTTTACCTCACCACTGGTGCTCAGCATGGTGCAAAAGATGGTCCTTTCGAGCATCTGGCCGAGCTGCGTAAGGTATTCGGCATGACATCTGATTTGTTCGATCTGATCGCGCCGACGCTTACTGTTCACGGTGCATCCGAAACACCGGACTTCACAAAATCACCCCCGGTGATCCAGGATCTTGTGGCAGAAGGTGCTTTGGTGGCTTCGCCGAGCGAGGGTGTCGCGGAAGGGACGGGATTTGGCCTCGGGGGAGGCGGAACGCCCCGATTGCAGGCCAGCGGAAACGTAGTGGACGAAGGGGAGAGCGATCTCGGCTCTACTGGACGTGATCTCGTGTCTTTTCAGTCAGCTGTTTACAGCATCCATGCGGAAGGCCGGACCGATACCGGTGTCGTCTTCGTGCGGGAGGCCCTGGTCGGGATCACAAGTGAGGCGATCAAGGGCTTCGTGATCCTGGACTGGCGCCAAGGGCAACGGCGGCTGTTTGCCGCGAAATGAGGGGTTAGCTCCGTTTCATGACGTCGGCACTGGACTCGAACACCACCAGATCTGCGGTCGATCCGTCACACAGCGTGGTATCGACGGACCCTCTACTATCGGATTTGGATCTGCGCAGACCCGTTGCACGTTGGGTGGCGGTGGGAGGGGTGCTGATACTGGCGCTGGCCGGATGTGCCGACCAACCCGTTACTCCTCGCCAGGACGGGATGCTACGATCGGCGAAAGCCGAGGTCCAAGACTGTGTTCGGATGCGCATGGACAGAATGTCGGTTTCCATCGTAGCGGCACCGCGGGCCATCGGGCGTTCGCTGATAGCAGCATGCCGGGCGGAACGTCAGCAATTCGAAGATTTGGCAGTTTCCATCCTAGGCTCTGATCAAGCTGAGGATGAGTTGGTCGCGTTAGACGCCTGGACTTACAATCAAGTGCGTCGTCAAGGCCGCAGATATTAACAAATTTATCCAGTGTTCAGTACGGATTTTGCTACTCTATGACGCTGCACGCATCGCTCTTTTGCGCTCGTGTTCTTTGAGGAATCGCTTGCGAATTCGTATAGAATTTGGTGTTACCTCCACAAGCTCGTCGTCATTTATAAAATCAAGAGAAAACTCAAGAGTAATTTTTATGGGTGGAGTTAAAAGTAAATTTTCGTCGGATCCTGCTGCACGAATATTTGTCAATTGCTTGGCCTTTACCGGATTTACGGTGAGGTCTTCTGATCGGGAGTTCATCCCAATAACCATGCCTTCATAAACCTCCTCCCCATCTTTGATAAAAAGGCGTCCTCGTTCCTGCAGATTGAACAGGGAGTATGCGGAGGCCTTGCCCGAAGCCATTGACACAAGGGCGCCTTGTTTGCGCCGTCCTAAATCTCCAGTTACGCGCGGACCATAGACATCAAAGGAATGATAGATGACTCCTCGACCGGACGTTATGGTCATAAACTCCGGGCGAAATCCGATTAGTCCGCGACTTGGAATTCGATAATCAAGCCGTACTCGACCCTGACCGTCGGGAACCATTGCGGTCAGTTCACCCCGCCGTTCACCAAGTTTCTCCATCACCGCCCCCTGGTTAGCCTCGTCAATGTCAACGGCGAGGGTCTCCCAAGGTTCACAGACTTGTCCATCTATCTCTTGAAGAATAACCTCGGGCCGAGAGATGGCAAGCTCGTATCCTTCGCGGCGCATGTTTTCTATCAATATGGATAAATGGAGTTCGCCCCGCCCAGATACTCTGAACTTGTCAGCAGACGAAGTTTCCTCCACACGCAACGCAACATTATGGAGAAGTTCCTGATCCAGCCGTTCTTTCAAAACACGGCTTGTGACGAACTTGCCTTCTTTTCCACCAAGAGGCGAATCATTGACTTGGAAGGTCATGCCGATCGTCGGTTCGTCCACGATCAATGACGGCAACGCTTCCACGGCGTCAAGGTCGGCAAGGGTTTCAGAGATCTTCACGTCGCCGGCACCGGTGAAGGCGACGATGTCACCTGCCTTGGCTTCATCCTGCTCGATCCGCTCAAGACCATGAAACCCGAATACCTGAAGGACTCGGCTGCGCCGCACAGAGCCGTCGGTACCGGCGACGGCAATGCTGGAGTTTCGCAGCAAGCGACCACGATTGATCCGACCGATGCCGATTACGCCAACATAGCTGGAGTAGTCGAGAGCACTAACCTGTAGTTGCAGTGGGCCATCAATATCCACGTCTGGCGCGGGAACACAGTTGATGATGACGTTGAGTAAGGGCGTCAAATCAACGCGGCGATCCTCTTTGTCCATGATCGCCCATCCCTCCAGAGCCGACGCGAATACCACGGGGAAATCCAGCTGGTCGTCGGAAGCCCCAAGACGGTCGAAAAGGTCGAATGTTTGATCGACAACCCAGTCGGGTCGAGCGCTTGGCCGGTCGACTTTGTTGACGACGACGATTGGTTTGAGGCCACGGTTGAGCGCTTTCTTTGTGACGAATGTTGTTTGTGGCATGGGACCGTCGACGGCGTCGACGAGCAGGAGGACGGAGTCGACCATCGATAACGCGCGTTCGACTTCGCCGCCGAAATCGGCGTGTCCGGGCGTATCGACAATGTTGATCCGGCAGTTCTCCCACTTGATCGCCGTGTTCTTAGACAGGATCGTAATGCCCCGCTCACGCTCCAAGTCGTTGGAATCCATGATACGTTCGATGTCGGTGCCGCGCTGGGACAGGGTTCCGGATTGCTGAAGGAGCTTGTCGACAAGCGTGGTCTTGCCGTGGTCGACGTGTGCAACAATAGCGACGTTGCGGACACGAGAGGCGGTCTCGCACATGGCGGCAATCTCAGCTGTTGGGCAGACGAACGGATGGAACGCGGCACACCGTACGCCAGTTGGACGCACACGGAAAGGAGGAAGCGGCGGCAGCGGTGGCAAGGTGGTCCTAGCCGCAAAGCTGCGGGCGGGTTGCCAAGAACTCCCCCGCTGAGGTAAGGAGCCATACACATTCCGGGAGCCGAAGCTACACGTATCTGTGGTTCAGCGAGAGAATGTGCTGATGCAGGAGGCCGATTGACGTGAGCAATGCGCACTCCGGAGGAGTAACGGTTCTAGTCACCGGCGGGGCGGGGTTCATCGGATCTCACACCGTGGATCGATTGATCGTGGCAGGTTGCCACGTCATCGTGATCGACGATTTCAGCACGGGAAGACGCGAAAATCTTGCACAATGGAAGGATGACCCAAGGCTTGAAGTCATTGAAACCGATGTTTCAGATGGCCTTTTTGCGTCCTTGACGGGTGTGCTGGCCCGCCACGGTCAAGTTCATCGTATTATCCATTTTGCGGCACAGACAGCCGTCATGCAGTCCATAAGTAATCCCTTCGGGGATATCCGTAACAATTATATCGGCACGGTCCAAGTTCTCGAATTCGCTCGCTGTTGTAATGTCGAGAAAGTTATTTTTGCATCGTCAGCCGCAGTATATGGCGATGTCCGTGAACTTCCTGTCCATGAAAATGCAGCCCTTCGACCATTATCACCATACGGTATCGACAAGCTCGGTAGCGAGTATTTTCTGTCTTATTATGCGGATGTCCACGGCCTTCCTTACACGGCTTTCCGATTCTTCAATGTTTATGGGCCACGCCAGGATCCTGCCAGCCCTTATTCGGGCGTGATTTCCATATTTGGTGTGCGTGCATTGATTGGAGAGCCACTCATCATCTTCGGCGATGGCAGCCAAACGCGAGACTTTGTCTACGTTGGAGACGTCGCGGATCTCGTTGCAAAGGCTTCCCTGTCAGATGTGTGCGACAAGACTGTGATCAACGTGGGGACAGGCCAAGAGACAGCTGTTCTGAAGCTGGCAAACACCATAACTTCAAGTGCCAGGTCCGGATCGAATATTACTCTGGCCCCATCGAGAGCCGGTGATATTTATCGGTCCGTAGCAGATGTCAGCCGTCTTCACGAGTATTTCGGCGCAATCGACCACAAGCCACTCACCGAGGGTTTAAACCAAACACTGGCGTGGCTCCGCGAACAGCACAATTAACTGCCACAGCCAACCGTTTTGGTCCAAGTGGCGTAGGAAAAACGTGTCAACCGTACAAGTTTTAGCCTTAGTTGATCAACCAGCGGTAGCTCGATCAGGCGGGCTGACACGGTTGACAAGGCTGGCACGGCTGACAAGAAGCAACGCCATGGGGACGTTGGGTTGCTGTCGGTGCAACAACGCCCACGCGAACACCCTGCTCGCCAACATCCGCAATCGTGATGCCAGACACGACCATGAGTACGTAGGAACGAAGATCCTCCCAGAGATGGTCTCCACCGTGACCGGTATCAGCGCCCGATCCATTCTTACCACCGTTATTTCGGAGGTGTGCGTCGCCATGACCATCAACATTCTGGCCATTGCCCGGGGTTCTGGAAGGGGTATCCGCGATGCCATCCGAGCGCACCGCAGTTCGCCGACTGGAGGTCAGGCGTGCCGGTGTCGTCGGTTGGTCGAAGGCTCTGAACACTTGTTCGACTGTGATGTCGTGGGCAGAGCGACTAAGATAATAACCGCCACCGGAGCCTTTTTTAGCCTCGACAAATTCGGCCCTGCGAAGCCGCGACATGATTGCTTCGGTATAGGAAACGGAACGGTTGATGGCTCGTGCAAGCCACAGTGTTTTTCCGGGACGTTCCCGGGTACACGTTCGCAAACGAGCTAAACACTCAACGGCGAGATACGCATCATTACTAATCTGCATCGTGTTTCCGTCCCTCTCTTACGCCCTGCGATCATTGAGGTGATCCTTTTCCCCGTTGATGTCAAGATGGTTTCGGTGCGATACTATCTGCATCCTGGAGGTGGAAAACCATGACGGGCAGTCTCGGCTTAGCGGAGATGTTGGTTTACTTGGGCCGGCTACCCCATTTGGGTGATTCGCCGGGTTCGATTTCGCCAGCGCAATGGGCGGCATTGCGATTTTTGGCCCGGGCCAATCGTTTTTCTCGCACAGTCTCCGGCGTGGCTGCGTTCCAGTCGACAACGCGAGGCACGGCCTCACAACTTGTAAAGTCGCTGGAGGCTAAAGGCCTTATTGCTCGGCGCACCGATGAGCGAGACCGTCGAAGCGCGCAGTTGAACCTCACGGATGCGGGTCGCGCCGCACTGAGCAACGATCCATTTGACGTGCTCGTAGCGGCGACAGACAACCTTGACGACGACGAACGTGATGCCGTCGGCGCAGCGTTGAAAAGGCTGATCCGAATCATGGCGGATCGCTCCGGGCTTTCGGAATTTGGCAACTGCGATGATTGCATCCATTTAGAGGGGCCAGTGCCGCCTTGCGCGCCGGATATCGCGATGCGGTGTGGATTGACCGGCCAGGGTTTGGACGCCGACGAAACTTCTCAGCTTTGCATAAACTTCCGTAGTACGGGCGAAAGACCTACCTTCGCCCAAACCGATGCGATCAAGGTAGCGCCGACGGGCCATACCTGATTGGTTCCCGGCGGTTATCCCTCGCCGCCTGCGCCGTGGTCTTGCGCTAATCGATGATCCTGTGCGATCGATTGTGTGCTCGGCGGTCGCGGTCACCGCCAACCTCCACATCATGATTGGGAACACCGCGTGATTAGGGCCTCCGTGTTTGCAGACTCCGGCCGCCTGCGCCATGCCTTTTTTACACGCGAAGGTGGCGTGAGCGATGGTGTGTACGCCTCTTTAAACTGTGGTCTCGGGTCGGGTGACGCCGTGGATCGAGTGCTGGAAAATCGCGCACGTGCGATGGCAAACCTTGGTTTGGATGGTGGCGCCCTTGCAACCGGCTACCAGGTCCATTCTGTTGGCGTGGCGGTTGTTGATCGGCCATGGACCGTGCAGCAGCGTCCCGAGGTGGACGGACTGGTCACAACCACACCGGGCGTTGCGATCGGCATTCTGACGGCCGATTGCGCTCCCGTTCTGTTTGCGGATCCGGAGGCAGGTGTCATTGGTGCTGCCCACGCCGGTTGGCGCGGTGCCCACGCTGGGATCTTGGAGAAAACGGTCTCGGTCATGGTTGAGCACGGTGCTCGGACGGATCGAATTCGGGCCGCCGTCGGCCCGTGCATTCATCAAGAGTCCTATGAGGTTGGGCCCGAGTTCGTGATTGCCTTTGCTGGTGATCGCTTCGCGGACCCTGCCGATTTCTGTTCGTCCGGGCGGGCAGGACACAGCCGCTTCGATCTGCCTGGATATGTGAGACGTCGACTAGAAAGCCTGGCGCTGGCGGCTGTCGCTCCATCGCCCGCCGACACGTGCGCCGATCCCGATCACTTTTTCAGCTATCGTCGAACCACGCTCAACGGCGGCGGCGATTACGGCCGATTGCTGTCGGCGATCACGATGGTCGATTAGTGGTGCGTCGGTGGGTGGGCATTTCAGCGATGACGAACGGTTCGACCGGCGCAAGCGAGCGTGCGCAGCCATGGTCGCGCGCGGTCTTGATGCACTTCTTCTGTTTCGCCAGGAAAGCCTCTATTACCTGACAGGTTTTGATACCTTCGGTTATGTCTTCTTCCAAGCGCTGTACTTGGGAGCGGATGGCGCCATGACACTGGTAACGCGCTCCGCGGATCTGCGCCAAGCACGCCATACCTCCGATATCGTTGACATCCGCATCTGGGTCGATGGGCCCGATGCGAAACCCGCACTACTCGTTCGGGACCTGTTGGCTGAGCATGGCCACAACCGGGACCGGGTCGGTATCGAATGGGACGCCTACGGCCTGACGGCGCGACTCGGCTTTCAGCTCGCGTCAGCGCTCGACGGCTTCTGCATCACAGAGGACGCCTCAGGCCTGGTTAGTCGATTGCGGTCGATCAAAAGCCCCGCAGAACTGGCCTACATCCGGTATGCCGCCACCTTGGCCGATCGGGCCTATGACGTTGCCATTGACCGGACCCATGCTGGCGCGCATGAGGCGGATATTCTTGCCCAAATGCAAGGAAGCGTGTTGCAGGGCGACGGCGACTACCCGGGCAATCCGTTCATCATTAGTTCTGGCGAGGGGGCTTTATTGTGCCGTTACTTTTCCGGTCGCCGCCGTTTAGATACGCGGGATCAATTGACGCTGGAATGGGCCGGAACCTATCGACATTATCATGCCTGTTTGATGCGAACGATCTGTGTTGGCGAAGCCACGGCCCGACATCGCCATCTCCATGAAGTCGCTCTGGAGGCTTTGGTTGAAACGACCTCAGCACTGAAGCCTGGCGAAGCCATCGGCAAGGCATTCGATGCCCACGCCCGGGTCTTGGACGGGGCGGGTTTGTCCGCCCACCGACTGAATGCCTGTGGCTACAGCCTAGGCGCAACTTTCCAGCCTAACTGGATGGACTGGCCCATGTTGTACCATGACAATCCGGAGCCCGCGACATCTGGAATGGTCTTCTTCTGCCATATCATTATCATGGATTCCGATGCGGGTATTGCCATGACGCTTGGCCAAACGGTCCTGATCGGGGACCGAAGCGCCGAGCCCATAACACAGTCGCCCCTCGACCTCGTTGTTCGCGATCCGCTTTAGGATCGCCAGAGAGCCTCCCGTGCCTTATCTCATCTATCTCGTGCTGTTCACTGTCGTCATCATGCTTGGAACCTGCGTTATTAGCTTGAGTGGGTGATTGGCACGGTCGCGTGCGCCTTTGCTTTCAGCAGGGGCGTGTACCTGCATTTGCAGATCTTAGAAGGGGCTGCTAAGGTCCGCGACATCGCTCAAAGGCGAATTTCGGGGTTTTATGCCAGTTGTTTACGACCGTCGTGACTGTAGGTCGAGAGCCATTGCCCGTTCAACGTGGCTGTGGGACATTGGAGTGCTATGAAACTCGTTGCGTGTAACAGCAATCGGCCGCTCGCGAATGCCATCGCGGCTTATCTCAATTTACCAATGACCGACGCTGTTATACGGCGTTTTTCCGATATGGAAGTTTTCGTTGAGATCCAGGAGAACGTGCGTGGAGAGGATGTTTTCGTCATCCAATCCACGAGCTATCCGGCCAACGACAACTTGATGGAACTGTTGGTTACGTTGGATGCCTTGCGCCGTGGCTCGGCCCGTCGGACGACCGCCGTCATCCCTTATTTCGGCTATGCACGTCAGGATCGGAAGTCCGGCCCGAGAACGCCCATATCCGCCAAGCTGGTAGCGAACCTGATTACGGTTGCCGGAGCCGACCGCGTCCTTACCATCGACCTTCACGCAGGCCAGATTCAGGGTTTTTTCGATATCCCGGTCGATAATCTGTTCGCAGCGCCCGTGTTCGTGAAAGACATTCAGGCTCGCTTCAACTCCGACGACATCATGATCGTGTCGCCGGACGTTGGCGGTGTGGTGCGCGCCCGCAACATCGCAAGCCGACTGAATGTAGATCTGGCCATTATCGACAAGCGGCGAGAGCGTGCTGGCGTGTCGGAGGTCATGCACATCATCGGCGACGTCAAGGACCGTACGTGCATTCTGATCGACGATATTGTTGACTCCGCCGGTACGCTCTGTAATGCGGCGCACGCGTTGATGGAGCACCGGGCAAACTCCGTCGCGGCCTATACAACGCACGGCGTCCTGTCCGGTGGCGCTGTTGCGCGCGTGAGCGCTGCTCCGATGCAGACCCTTGTAATCACGGACAGCATCGCGGCGACGGAGGCGGTTCGGGTGTCCAACAACATCGAACAACTTACCATCGCCCCCCTGATGGCCGAGGCGGTGCGCCGGATCAGCGAGGAATCATCGGTCTCAAGTCTGTTCGACTGAGGCTCATCTGGCGATCAAGCGCCTTGGGAGCTGTCGACCGCCGGTTGCAACACAAAAAGGACGAGAACAATGGCAGATATCATTCCGCTTTCCGGCGTCAGTCGCACCCGAACAGGAAAAAGCGGCGCGCGACAGACTCGCCGCGAAGGTTGGGTTCCGGGCGTGATCTATGGTGATGGCAAAGAGCCATTGTCAATTTCGGTCGATCCCATCGAGTTGGAGAAGCAGGCCAACCACTATGGCTTCCGCTCCCACGTCTTTGAGGTCGATGTGGATGGAACAAAGCACCGTGTTTTGGCACGCGAGATTCAGCGTGATTTCATTACGGGCAAGCCCCATCACGTTGATTTTTTGCGGGTCAGTCGACGAAGCACCGTTCATGTTGACGTAGCCGTCACTATCATCAACGAAGCCAAGAGCCCTGGCATACAAAAGGGTGGTGTTTTGAACCTTGTCATGCACCGGATCGACTTGGTCAGTGAGGCCGGCACCATCCCAGAGGAGATCGCTGTCGACCTGACCGGGATGGAAGCCGGCGCCGCGCTTCATGCGGAGGACCTCACTCTCCCGGCGGGTGTCACACTTGGCTCGGTCGACCCCACGGCAACCGTGGTCACGATCGTCGTACCGTCGGGCCGTAAAGCTGAGCCTGAGGCGCTCGAAGAAGAGTGAGCCGCAAGACCAGTGGGGCCGTATGATGCTGTCGCCGCTGACATTGATGATTGGCCTGGGCAATCCGGGTCCCCAGTATTGCGGTCATCGCCACAACGTAGGCTTCATGGCCGTCGAGGCGATCGCGCGTCGACACCACTTTGCATCTTTTCGGAGCCGTTTTCAGGCGGCGGTGTCTGAGGGAGCACTCAACGGCGAGCGTGTCCTTCTCATCAAGCCGTTGACGTACATGAATGAGTCCGGCCGTGCGGTGTCCGAGGCCGTACGGTTTTTCAAGCTAGCACCTGAAGACGTGATCGTGTTTCACGACGAATTGGATCTTGCTCCTGGTAAGCTGCGAGTGAAGACCGGGGGAGGGGTCGCCGGTCACAACGGGCTTCGCAGCATCGGCGCTCACATTGGGCCAAATTTTCGGCGGGTTCGCATCGGCGTTGGTCATCCAGGCGACAAGGATCGCGTGTTGCGCCATGTCCTTGCGGACTTCGCCAAGGCCGATCAGTCGTGGCGGGAGCCGTTGTTGGACGCGGTTGCTGACAACGCAGGCCTTCTCTTAAGTGGAGACGACGCTGGGTTTATGAATAAGGTTGCATTGGCAGTTCAGCCTCCAAAACCACGATTGTCAAATGTGGAACACTCTATGGTTCCTATCGCATCCGCGAATGAAAGCGGCGATGAGCGCTAACGCGACGGGACGGCTCGCGACATGGGATTCAACTGCGGCATTGTCGGGCTGCCCAATGTGGGCAAGTCTTCGCTTTTCAACGCGCTGACAGCCTCAACGACCGCGGAGGCGGCCAATTTTCCGTTCACGACGATTGAGCCCAATGTGGGACGCGTCAGCGTGCCTGATGTACGCCTTGACCGCATCGCGTCGATCGCCAGGTCAGCGAAGGTCGTTCCCACGCAGTTGGAGTTTGTCGACATTGCTGGACTGGTTGCTGGTGCCAGCCGCGGAGAGGGCCTGGGCAACCAGTTTCTTGCCAACATCCGGGAGGTGGATGCTGTTCTACACGTGCTCCGGTGCTTCGAGAACGATGACGTTCACCACGTTGCCGGCGCGGTGGATCCGCTCAACGATGCTGACGTCATTGAAACAGAGTTGATGCTTGCCGACTTGGAAAGTTTGGAGAAGCGCGAGACGGCATTGACTAAGAAGTCTCGCGGCGGCGATCAGGATGCTCGTGACACACTTGCGGTGATTGAGCCGATCCTTACAGCGCTTCGGCAGGGCAAGCCTGCGCGTACAGTCACCTTTGACGCGGACAGGCAAAAGCTTGTCAGAGGTTTGCAGCTGTTAACGTCCAAACCTGTCCTGTTCGTCTGCAATGTGGACGAGGCCTCTGCAGCAACGGGCAACGCGCTCTCGGGGCGCGTTGCAGAGCGAGCCGCTGTTGACGGTGCGAACGTGGTTGTTGTTTCTGCCCGGATCGAAGCGGAGCTGGCGGAGATTGCTGATCCGGAGGAGCGTGCTGCCTTCTTGCAGGATCTGGGTCTCGGCGAAAGCGGGCTTGCGCGGATCATTGTGGCGGGATACCGCCTGCTTCACCTTCTGACATTTTTTACCGCAGGCCCGAAGGAAAGCCGGGCCTGGACCATTAACACAGGCACCAAAGCGCCACAGGCGGCCGGTGTTATCCACAGCGATTTTGAGCGTGGTTTTATTCGCGCCGAGGCCATCGCCTATGAAGATTTCGTGGCGCTCGGCGGCGAGCAGGCGAGCCGCGACGCGGGACGGCTTCGCTCTGAGGGTCGTGACTATATTGTTCAGGACGGTGATGTCTTGCTATTTCGTTTCAACGTGTGAGGCCTGGATCGACTGCCCGCCGCGTGAGATGATCGACTGGAGTGGATCGACGCCAAACTTATAGGGTCGGTCTCGAACTCCGTTGAACGCGGCAAGGCTGCCTTCAACGAAGCCACTCAGGATGGGCATATGGGCACGTTCCTACGTTTGACAGCAGCGGACAACCATCACTTTGATGGATATCGTGCGGATCCGCCATCGGCCAGCCGCGGCGGCGTCGTTGTGGTTCAGGAGATATTCGGGGTCAATCAGCACATCCGCGAAGTGACAGACCGATTTGCCGCCGCCGGTTACACGGCGATCGCACCTGCCCTATTCGACCGCGTCCGGCCGAACGTTGAGTTGGGTTATACGCCGGAAGGCATTGAAGAGGGCCGAAGCCTGTCCATGGCTATCGGCTGGGATGTGCCAGTGCACGATATTCGGGCAGCGGCCGAGGCCCTGCAAACTCCGTCCAAGGCGGGTATCGTGGGATACTGTTGGGGTGCATCTTGGACATGGCTTGCTGCCTGCCGCGCACCGTTTGCAGGTGCGGTCTGCTACTATGGTCGTCACATTGTCGATCTATTGAATGAACAACCACGAGGGCCGATCTTAATGCATTTCGGGCAGAATGACGCGTCGATACCGTTGGAGAACGTGCAGCGTATCCGCGCCGCCAATCCAAATGCCGTTGTTCATGTCTACGACCACGCCGGTCACGGATTCAATTGCGATCGGCGAGCGGATTATGCGCCTGATCAGGCGAAACTGGCTATGGAGCGGACACTCGAGTTTTTCTCAAAGCACATCGGCTAACAGCGCGGACCGATGCGCAGCACACTTATGATCCGGAGGCCCAAGGTTGAATGGCGATGACGGAGATCGCGTTCTTGGGGCTACCCTCCACAAGCTTGTCTGACCAGACCAGATAGATCAGCGTGTTTCGCTCTTGATCATACATTCTTGTGACCTGGATGGTCTTGAAGATTGCGGAGGTTCGCTCCTTGAAAACCCGCTCGCCTCCATCCTCCGTTTCTTCGATCAAGGTTTCGCGCAACTCATCGTCAATGTTGATAGGGCCGCGTTGCCGGCAAGCGATCGAGCCATAAGATGGATCTTCGGCAATCCCAACCGCGCCAGACAAACCGCCGGTCCGTGGCCTGCTTACCCAGCACGACACATTTGGAATATCGGGGTCGTCGAAGGCTTCAACGACAATCTTGTGGTTCGGGCCGATGAGCTTCCAAACCGTACTGACCGAACCGATTTCATCGGCTTTCGGCGACGATATGGCGCTGACGAACAACATAGCGACGCATGCCGTCGCGCCAAAAAGCGAGCGAGGGAGCATGATGGGATCTCCTGAGCCAAGAAGAAGGTTGCTCGGATGGCGGCCGAACCTTGGTACGCAAGCATCCGCAATGCCGCAGTCTTTGTACAGCATTAGGAAGCGCATCGGGATGCCGGTCGCCCGTTCGCTACTGCAACGGATCTGACAAGAATGGCGCGACGTCAGTTTGTGCTTCGGATTTCAATCGTGCTGTTGGCCGCATTGGCGATGGTCGCGTCGGTGTCGGCTCAATCATCGTTTGACTCCCGACCTTCGGTGCTGTCGGCGCCTCCGCTGCTCGATGCCTTTTCGCTGACGCCAGAAGAACTCAAGCAGGCGTGGCAGGGCGAGCCTGTGGTGAAAGATCTGGAGCGTGTGTTGGACAACGAACTCGCCGCCGCCGTGGTGTCACGCGTGGCACTTCCGATCTCCGAAATTACGGCAACGTTTGAGGCAAAAGCAAACTCACGCTCAACCGAGACGGGAAATCGGGGTGCTTTCGCTATCCCGCCCTTGCCGTCGGATATGAACGATCTGAGGTTTGCTGACAATGATGTTGCTTGGTTTTTGGAACAAATCGGGCGTGGTCCCGGATCTCAACTCAATCTATCAAAGCGCGAGTGGGCTCGGGTGGAGAGGGCAGAAAAAGTTGCAGCGTTTGAGAGCGCATATCGACATATCCTGGCCAATCGTGCCTCAAATTATGTTGCTCGCGGTTTGGTGGGCATTGAGCCGTACTATCGCCGAGGTGCGCCAAGCTCACCGGCGGATGAACTGGGGACAGCATTAGAGGCGACTGCGCCGTTGCTGGAAGCCGGCTTGCCAGATATTGCGAAAGCACTTACGAACCCACGAGTCTCATTGCTGCAAGTGGAAGATCGTTACTGGTGGTCAAAATCAAGAATTGACGGTCAACCGGGCGTCGTTCTCGAGCATGAGTCTGTCTACCAAGCTTCTGATTATTATGTATCGGTCTACCGTCAATTTTTTGCATCACACTCATACAACAGTGCGCTCACGGTTTCTATTGCGGTTCGCTGGGAAGGGCAAACACTCGTAGTGCAAATCGGGCGGACATTTACGGATCAAGTCGCTGGGATATTCAGCGGGATGAAGCGCCGAGTGGGGCAGAAAATGCTCCGCGACTCGCTTCAGAGCGGGTTTACGAAGGCAGTCGGTTTCGCAGGGCGGTAAGCTGACTTACTAAAAAGGGGGGTCGAAGCCCGGGGCGCCGGTAGAAGAATCCGTCCCAGACCAGCCGTCTTCGGACGTATCGGAGGATGTTTCGGTCCTTGTTCCGGGCGAGGTATCGCCGGTAACGCCTCGTCTTGGTGCGTCGCTTCCGCCGAAGCGACCGCCCGGCTCGCCAGTATCGGGATCAATCCAAACATCGTCATCTCCAAGCGTCGGATCACCGGGTGTGGACGGTGTGCCAAAACCGCCGGGTCTTGATGGGGTCATGATCGCTTCGGGTTCCGACAATGGTGCGGCACCGGGGCCCTCCCTTGGTGGGATCATTCGATCGCTCTCGCCATGCACGACAGGGATGACGCGTGTGTATTGACCACCAAACTGGACGCGCACCGGTGAGCCGTCCGGGATCGGATCGTCCGATTCGGCGACTTGGATGACAGTCAACACGCGTCCGTCGTTGGTTTGCACTGTGTATTCGACCCCCGTTTCGCTCGTCAGTGCCGTTTCGACAAGCGCACCGGCAATGATGCCCACGATAGCGAGCGCGGCGCCCGCGAGAACGGACCCGCTTCCAGAACCGATCGTCGATCCCACGGCGCCGCCCGTGATGCCGCCCGTTACAGAGCCTAAGCCGGAGCTTTCACCCTCCACATCAACCATTCTCGACGACACAACAACTCCGTCCGTCGACTCCATAACCCGTCCAAGGTCCTGTCGGGAATAGGTAGTGGACGATGGCCCGGAGCACGCAGCCAGTGATAGCGCAACAACAGCAATGGTGATGGGACGGAACATTAGGATCTCCCAATTCCTGCGTTGTCAGTATATGCAATCTTCGAAACAATTGACGAGTTTCATTTGCGTCGTCCCGCCGTAATTGCGGCAATTTTGAGGCGAACCTCAGTTCTCGAAAATCGATAGCAACACGCTTTCAAGCATTTCGCCGCGATGATCGTTGAAGGTTCCACCGCCGGTGCGGGCAAGGGCCACAAAAAACTCCCGATCGCCTTGTCCATAGCGACGATAGGAAGTGGTCGGGACAAATAGGGTCGAAATGGTTCGGTTGCGCCCGGACGCTTTAAAAGCTTGTGCCAGTGCGAGCGTTTGGCCGTGCTCATTCGGATGGGCTGCGGCATCGCCAATAACAATGATCACCTGTTTTGCCTCTGAGCGAAATGCCATCCGGACGGAGCGATCAAGCCCGGCGTGAACTGCCTCCGTCACGGAACTTCCGCCAACGGATGCTGCCCGCAAACCGGCGGCGTGGTTGAGGATTGACATAAGCTGGGTGGATGTAGATTGAAGTGGCAGCCCGCGTACCACCCACGGTCCGACATCATAGTCCCGATATGCCACAAGTCCCACACGCAACGATGGCACCAACCGCCCTAAGATCTGAACGATGTCCGCCAGTGAAGCGCCCAAGTCCCGTAGCACCTGCCTCATGCTTCCGCTGGCATCGACGACGAACACCAGGTCCATGGCCTGTGTGACGGTTGTCTCTCCCATCGTGCGCGGGGACGCGTCGCGCGTTCGTCCATTGCCGTGGCTGGCCGCCGCGTTCTGACGCAGCGTCTCCGCTGCAGCGCGAAGGTCGGCGGCGGCTGCGTCCAACTGCTCAGCCTCGGTTTCCGCCGTCACCGCGACATTCAACAGCTCTGCCGTCTCCCGCTTCATTTCGTTCACGTCAGACTGCAGCTCGGCAGCTGCCACGGCAATGTCCTGAATCTTGGCGCCGGCATCGAATGTTTTTCGATAGTACGGCATAAGAAATACCGCGAGCAGGACAAACACGCCGGTAGCCATGGCAAGGACGTCCAAGGCCGACAACGTAAAAATGGAAACACTACGATTGATCCGGCGCATTGTTCAAACCCTGTATCGCGTCGTTATTGGCCATCGATAGTTCTGTTCCATCCGCACTTGGCACCGCAAAATCAAAGGGGGTTCGCGTATCGAAACGCGTTGTCTGTGTCAGGTGCGGGATGACTACGCCGACGAATATGGCCCTAAATAAAAAACATCCAATCAGAAACAGAAAAGCGATAATAACGATGGCCTCCAGAATATAATTGGAGTATTGATCAAATATTTTTGGTCCGGCTATAAGATAAATTGCCGATACCAAGCTAGCGATGAGAATAACTGATGTTAATCCAGCCAGTATCCCAGCGGAAAGCACTGGGCCAAATCGGGCGCGTGAAGAGGCTTTAGCCTCATATCCACCACCATCAACGACAAAGTGGAGGCCATTTACGATTGTCCTCCATTCGTTCGTGCGATACCAAATGTAGGCGACAATCGTGATTGGGGTGAAGATAAGTAACCAGATCGCCGACCATGTTGTTATCGCCGGCAATGTTGCAGTCTCTGAAGAAATAACACTGCGCGCCACCGTTGCAAAGAACGTTTTATCAACCAAAGTCGACATCAGGTCGGTCTCAATCGCCAAAAGCCCGACAAACGGAATCGCCAAAGCAAGAAGAACCATAATCCAGCTCTTTAACAAAGGACCCGTTGAAGCGCGTATGTGAAA
Organism: uncultured Rhodospirillaceae bacterium; assembly: GCA_964619055.1. Lineage (GTDB taxonomy): Bacteria > Pseudomonadota > Alphaproteobacteria > Rhodospirillales > Defluviicoccaceae > CAYVUM01. The sequence goes on along the minus strand of CAZUDB010000010.1, from coordinate 6,654 downwards.
ACGACCCGCTCCATACCAGCAATGTTCGATGTGGTAGCGATGTTGAGCCATGCGCATCCAAGGATAGGCAACGCCGAACGTGATCAACACCGCCGCAAGCCATGCTTGTGAGCGCATGACATAGGCGACCGTGGACGCCGTCGACCGCAATGGGACGCCACGCCAGGCAGTATGCGTCAACGTGTAATGGACGTCGGTCACCCTCACTGCCTGCATAAGGCTCGTAACGGCGATGACCGTGAACACGCCAGCAGCGAGCGCCAAGGGTGGTCGACCCCAAGTCAACGCAATGATTGCTACCGTCGCGCCGGCCACGCATAAAAGCAGCACGCACGCCGTCAGTCCGTCGACCAACAGCGCTCGACCCGTGCCGATATAGGATAACGGAGAGCCGCAGAAATATAGATTTTTCCAAATGTATTGGTGGATACGTTTCCTGGCCCAAAAGTAATAAAGCCCGGAGGTAATAAATGTTAGAAAAATCGAGATTGCTGCTAATTTTAGAAGAGGTTGCCTTTGCCCTGAATAGATGAGCCTTCCGCTCTCGTCATGTACCTCCAAGCCCGCTCGTATGTCAGTGACTCGGTGTGGTGCGTCGGCATCGACATGTTGGCTCGGTTTGTGCGCGGTCGAACGGGCTTCAACTCTTTCTATGGTGAAGGCGGTGGCACCTATGGTGAGGATCTGGTTCGCGCTGACGGCTACGAGCTCGAAGGGACGAAGCTCGCGGCCATCTAGTGCCGTGCCGTTGAGCGAGTTGAGGTCTTCGACAACGAGCGCGTCACCGTCAAGGCTCAATCGGGCATGGCGACGCGAGACACTTTCGTCGGAAACCACAAGCTCGCATAAGGCCGGGTGGCGGCCAATGGTAATACCAGGGTAGGCATGACGGAGTTGTGCTTCGCCAATCAGCAATGACGGATGCACTCCGGTTGTGCCACGATCCACCAGGTGCCATCCTGACTCGAGATCGGCACTCGTTGGCCCATTCAAAGTCCGACTCATCGATCGACCTATCTGGTTGTGCCGGCCATGTTCGGCCGGCTGCCATCCAGGATGGAGAGCAGTACGCTTGCCATCAGCTGCCTGCGGTTGTCGACTAGATTGCCGCCGCCCGCTGCCACCAACTGTTGATAGAAGCGCAGCCCCGCGGGATCTCGACCGGTAAAGATGGCAGAGAGCGTGCGGCCGTGCGCCGCTGGCGGGGCTGCTTTCCGCCAATTGGAGATTGTACGCAACGCTTCCTGCCAGCCACCACGATGGGTGGGCGCATCGCTGATGACCACGATGCGACTCAAAGCCGATAACCGCCACGACATGCCCACAGCGGAGCGTATCGCGTCGTGTACGGGTTCTGGGTCGTCGCCACCACCGCGCGCTCGAAGCGAACGCACAAATGCGGCAATTTGCGACCGATGGTGGGTGGACATTGGGCTCAGCGGATAGGCTTGCGTCACGTAGGCATCCCCATAGTCTTTGAAGGCGACAAAGCCAATTCGTAAGGACGGCGCGAGCTTTTCGAGAATGCGGATGATGCTCAGCAGGCTACGCTGAATGTCGGAAATTTCGTCCCGCATACTGCCCGTCGTATCCATGATGAAGACAACGTCCAAGTCCCCGACTGAAAAGAGGCTGGAGGATGACGGTGCTCGCGATGACCGGGCGCCTGGACGCAAAGTTGCTGCTCGGCTCGATTTCCCCGCGATGGCGAAGTCCTCGTTCGCAGCCTTGTTGTTGGCCTTAGCCGTTTGCACGCGCGCGGATGCTTCGCTAACTCGCGCCTGTGCGGTGTCACGGGCATGCTTGCTCGTGCGCATCTCCGTTCGCGCTGTACCCAGTGCCGCCTGGGATCTGGAAAGTGCTGCATCGACCGCTGGTGATTTCAGATAGAATGGGAATAAAAAAACTGCAATAATCATGAAAACAGCCAGTGAAGAAGCAAAAAGGTCTAGTGCGCTTATGCTCAATATTTCCAAATGTTTCGCGCGTTTTAATCGCATTTTTATAATTTTTCAATGTAAAGTCGGTTGATCAGGTTGTCTAAACAGTACTGTCCGGCAAGATTGAGTGCATTTTCTTCTCGTGCTTGAACAATATGTTGCAACAGCACTAAGATTGCTGACATCATAAGAGCTAATAGTGTCGTGTTAAAAGCTACCGCTAATTTTGTTGTGAGTTGTGCTAGTAAGGTCGGGTCTTGAATGTCAACTTCTCCGGCGAAAGCAAGGGCAAGTGAAATGCCTATGACGGTTCCAATAAATCCTAAAGTAGGAATAACCCAAACGACATAACGAATAACGCTATATCTCAAGTCAATCTCATGAAGGTATAAATCAAGTGACGAGTTAAGCAGGGCGTTAGCTTGGTCAATAGATTGGCTTGCTTGGAATTGAAGAACGACGCGTTGTATTAGGCGGGGCAAAAATCGACCTTCTCCAATGCCGCGTTGCAGGGCGGCTGCGCGCACTACTACATAGATATCGCGAAGATTTGTCTTTTGCAGCATTGTTCGTTCATCTTCCGGTAAATAACCAAGAGACAGCTGGCGTGCTTCCAGCGTCGCTTCTCGTAATCTCACAATAATCTCGCCGAGGCCAACAGCAAATACGATCCACATTGTATTTTGGACAGTAAATGGAAAAATATCACGATTTCGATCTAGGAGAATAACAGCTGCCGTTTCTGGCAACAGTGTGTTCATGAGCCAGATCGCCATAACGGCAACAAGCAACGCGCACGCAAGGATCGGAAGTCGATACGACGTGCTGGGCTGCTGCGGTTGTCGGGATGCACCGTCCGGAATGTTTGCTGAGAGATCTTGGGAGTTGCTCGTCGTGCTCATGCCCTCAACCTTCGGCGAATGATCTCACCGGTAACAGGGTCACGCTCGACGGCACCACGGACAAGGGCGGTGTTGTCGCGGGGCGCCGCGTGTGCCCGCCACCGTCCGTCCCATTGGTCCAAACCCACAGATTCAACGATCTGGGACAACAACGAGGTCGTTGTGCAGTCGTAGTTGCCAATACGGACAGGCTCGTTCGGGTGCACAAAGGCTTGCCGAAACCGTTGCCAATTTCCATGCGTCGACAGGCTGCCGTTGTTGATCTCCTTAAAGGTGGTCTGATCAATACGGATGCGCCATAAGCCTAAATCGCTCCAGCAATCAGTTAAATGGTGACGACCGTCATCTGTGATGACGAGTTCCGCGTGCCTTGGCGAAATGCTTTGGTCAATCAATACAATATCAGAATATCTCGATCGCCCGATAATAAAAGTGCGCATTTCTTAGCTGTCTCGATCACTGGATTTGGTGATAGGTGCTTCATTAGTGGTGTCGGGCGTGTCATTTTTTGTTAAGATCTGACCAATTTTGATCTGTGGTTCCAGATTATTTTCTATCACATTATCAGAAATGATTGTCATGCTCTCCGTAGATTTGGCGATCCCATTGCCGGAATTATTGGTAATGATATTAGATTCAATCCGACCAGCCGAATTTTCTAGCAGAAGCACGCCAAATTCATCACTATTTTTGAGCGCATTATTGCGGATCAAGGGTATTCCGTCAGCAACGACGACGGCGGACAATCGACTTCCGGTTATGGTGGTGCCGGTTATCGTTCCTCGTCCGCCGTTATGAACAAAAAGACCTGCCTGTCCGGCGCCCTCAACAACATTGCCCTTTAGTACTGGATTGGCTTCGTCACGGATCTCGATTGCCGAGTGTGCGGTATCGGATATGTGGTTCTGCTCAACTGTTGCAGTTCCGCCGATGATCAGGACACCGGCTCCGCCGGTCCCGATGATCCGGTTTTCTGAAACGCGGACCGCCTCGCCGGCAAGCAGGACAACAGCACTCATATCCGTTGTCGTCATCGTGTTTCCATGGATGTGGACGTCGCTGGTGCTGGAGATCACGACTGCCGGGCCCTTACCACGGAAGTCGTTCCCGTGAACCTTGGCCGTCGCGTTTCGAGACACTTCAAGCCCGGGTCCTCCCGCAGCGGTGATCTGGCTCGCTTCAAGCGTGGCATGGCCGAGAGGAACTTGAAAACAGGGCACGGCAGAAGTGCTGTGCGCGGTGATATCAGTAGTCCGAAACGACATGCCCTTAACCATGACGCCAGGTGCCGAAGAAACCAAGCAAGGTTGTCCGGCATTCGGCGCCACGACGATCTTGCTCGCGTCTCCATCGCCGACAATAGAGCGGGGCTGATTGACGATCAGAGTTTCCGTGTATGTCCCGGGCCGCACTGTTATTAACGCGCCGGGCTTGGCACGTGAGAGGGCTTCCGCCATCGACCGGACGTCACCGTCGCCCGATTGATCGACAATCCACTCGTTCTTGATGTTGGCTAGGTAGTAATCCCATCCGACGGTCCAAACACCTGCCAGGATCGTAGCCACGCAAATCGCCGCTGCGGCCATCGGCCACACGCGCTTTTTCCGGGGCACGTGATCGGCATCATTTTCGTCGGTATCATTTGAGAGATTTTTAATTGGTTCCGGATCGATCGCTGGGACGGGAAGTGCGCGCCGCGCGATGCGAACCGTTGGCGGGCCATCGTCATCGACCCATGCAGGCAGAGATTCCGACAGGAACGTATGATGTTGGGGAGTATCCGAGTAACGATCCTCGTTTTGACCCACGGCAGCGGTTGGGGCGAGTACAGTGAGAGGGCCAAGCGCATCACGCCACTCGCGTGCGGACTGCGGTCGCCCTGATGGTTCCACGGACAGCGCGTGGTCAATCGACCGAAGAAGGTGGTCGGAGTAGCGCCCACGGCCAAGCTCGGCAGCAGGCGTAAGTCGGTCGTCCCGGAGCCGATGATAGGCATCGTCAGGCACGACGCCTGCAACGACATGCCAAGCCACAGCAGCCAATCCGTAGAGGTCCGTCCATGGGCCCTCTTGCCCCTGTTTCAGGTATTGCTCGGGCGCCGCATAGCCTGGGGTGATCAGGCTGCTCATATCATGCAAGCTGAGACTTGCACCGACCCCGGTGATCAGAGCGGCGGCATCGAAGTCGATGAGAACGGGTAGGCCATCCGGCCCCAGAAGAATATTTGATGGCTTGATGTCGCGGTGAAGCAGGCCGGCTTCGTGAACAACAGCCAACGCGTCCAATAGTTGGGCCAATAGTCTGCCGAGCTCAACGCGCGACGGACCGTTCCCTTCGGCCGCAAGGATCGCTGCCAAGGGGGAGCCTTGCTCTCGCGCCATCACCCAGAATGGAGAACCGCTTCGCAGACCGCACTGCCGAACGCACAAGAGCCCGTCGGCTTTCAAGCCCGCAAGTTTCTCGCCAACGCGAGCAAAGCTAGCGAGAGATGCATCGGGCGACGACGTCAGCGGCTCGGCCGTCGTGGCATCGGCGTGTCCTTCTGCAAGAGGATTGGCGCGAAACGACTTCAGAATTGCCAGATCGCTGTGTTCGGTGTCCCAATACAGGGTGGTTTCGATAACGACAGGACCGATCGCTTTGAGGCTTAGTATTGTGGACGAGGTTCGTGGTGGCGTTTCGTGCGCCATCGGACGATCCCACGTCTGACGTCGGGAAGGCGGACGAGAGTTCGCGTTATCTGTTGTCACCATAGCGAGTTTTGGTCATGCGCCGAGATCAATGCGACATCAAGCTGATGCAGCTTGGCATACGAGATATGAACGTTCGGGCCGCCAATCCCAACTCGCCTGGTGCATATCCGAGTCGCTTGGCGGAATGGTTTCGTTGTCGTCAAATACTAATTTTTCGACATGGTTGGCATTGTTCCCACAATCAGGGCCGGCTTCTGTCCTGGTGGTGTATCTATTGCTACCGTTGGCGATGGGGCGTCGCGAAAACCTGAGTCCCTGCCCGCCGAATCCTCCCGTCCGATGCCGAGAAATCCACGGTCGGCAACCGATGGTCGCTGGGTCGATGCGGCTTTCGCTTCCGTCAAACTCCACAAACCGCCTGCTATACGGCAGCCTGTTCCATTATAGGCTGTCGATGCGCGTCCATCCGACACTGTTCGCGTGTATTCTCTGCATGGATCGCCGCTACCCAAGTAAAATGTTCTCGTCACCGTCACAGACACCTGATGACCACTTGCTGGATCGGTCCACCGGGCGGGTTGGCCGGTGCGTTGAGTCTCTAGAACATTATTGATGCGCTTGCTAATCGCCGATGGCGGCGGCTCGGTTTGTGCCCAGGCGTTGATGGTCGTCACCACGATCGCCACAGCAAAGTAAAGTGCGGTAAGATGTTTATACTGCACGTGTTTCTTTTCCCGGCAGAGATTTGAGGCAAGGCCGAACTCCGGCGATTGGCGAACAATATCCAATGGTGCTCGCAAAAAATCCGATCGTCCATGCCTGAGTACGATCCCGCGTGCCCTTAAGCTTAACGGTCGTGTTTCCAGACATGGGCACGTCCGTGGCTACTAATCCGCTGCTGAAGTGGTTGGGCCGGATGGCGCGCGTTAGGGGCTAGGTGTTTCTCGTTGCACTGTCGGAAACCGCGCCACAACGAGACTCGTGGTTCCGTCGCGCCAAATCTGCAGTGGTAACCAAGTGCCGGGCGCGGTCTCTTGAATGATCGAGATCAATCCAGGAACGTCCCTAATCGGGTGGCCCGCTGCCTCAAGCACCAAATCACCAGCAAGCAACCCGGCG
>CAZUDB010000009.1:0-77429 GCA_964619055.1 uncultured Rhodospirillaceae bacterium | reverse complement strand
CACCACGTCGCGGCCGTGCTCGACCAGGCGCTTGGCCTTCTCGATCACCATCTCGGCCACCTGGACGTGCCGCACCGCGGGCTCATCGAAGGTGGAGCTCACCACCTCCCCCCGGACGGAGCGCTCCATATCCGTCACTTCCTCCGGGCGTTCATCGATCAGGAGAACGATCAGGTAGCATTCCGGATGGTTGGAGGCGATGGAGTAGGCGACATTTTGCAGCATCATCGTTTTGCCGGTGCGCGGCGGAGCGACGATCAGGGCCCGCTGGCCCTTGCCGATAGGCGTGATCAGATCGATGACGCGGCTGGTGAAGTCCTTCAAGTTCTGGCGATTTTCCACCTCCATATCGAGGCGGTTTTCCGGATACAGCGGCGTGAGATTGTCGAAGTTGATGCGATGACGCACGTCCGCCGGGTCAGCAAAATTGATGTTGTTGACCTTCAACAGCGCGAAATAGCGCTCCCCTTCCTTGGGCGAGCGAATTTGGCCATCGACGGTATCGCCGGTGCGCAACCCGAAACGCCGGATTTGACTGGGCGAGACATAAATATCATCGGGACCGGGTAAGTAATTGGCCTCTGGTGCGCGCAGGAAGCCAAAGCCATCCTGTAGCACTTCCAACACGCCATCCCCATAGATCGCGACATCGTTTTCGGCCAGCTGCTTGAGGATCGCAAACATCATTTCCTGCTTGCGCAGCGAGCTTGCGTTCTCGATTTGCAACTCTTCGGCGAACGTCAACAGATCTGCCGGCGCTTTCGCCTTGAGTTCCTTAAGATTCATGGCCTGTTCCTGGATCAGCCAACATGCTTGGAAGGGGAAACGGATGCGATACCCGGGATTGTCGTTGGCGCGGTGACCTGAACAGGCCGCCGTCACGCCGACTCCGGATTAACGTGCCCACTCGATACCGAGAAGGACGATTGCAGCCTTACTTGACGGGATAAGAAAAACCTTAAGACCCACAGAAAATGGTCACCAAACCACAGTCTGTCAAACGGAGAATGTCATCGGGTCGTCAAATACCTGCCGTTCACATTGGCCTGACGACCACGAGGATGACGATGCCAATCAGCAGAACTGTCGGTATCTCATTGGCGTATCTATAGAATTTTTCGCTGTGGCGGTTGCTCGCTTCCGCGAACTGCCGACGCCAGCGCGCCAGCATCATATGGAAGACAACCATCAAGGCCACCAGCAACAATTTGGTGTGGAACCATCCCTCAGCCCAGGCATCGACGATCGAAGCCAGCCAAAAGCCACTGGCAATGGTTACGATCATGGCCGGAGTCATGATGTAGCGCAGCAGCTTGGTTTCCATGGTGGTGAACGTGCTGTCCGCGTCCGATCCGGTAGCTTGCCGCGTGTGGTAGACGAACAAACGGGGCAGGTAGAACAAACCGGCCATCCACGCGACAAACGCCAGAATGTGAAGAACCTTCGCCCACTCGTACATTCTTAGCTCCCTTCCGCATCATCCAAACGTCACGCGTTTGCCACGTCCTGACAGGGGCAGCGCCGAAAATCGGAGGGGCATAGCCTGATGCCACCATCCGGCGCCGTCATCGGAAGCCGCTGCAGCGAGTCGATCACCACTTGCGCCAAACCATCAATGAACGCGAAGGTGGTCCCCAGGGCCGGTACGCGCAAATAATGCGGCACACCCGCAGCCTCGGCTCGTGCGCGATACTCCATGTCCAACTCCACAAGCGTCTCCGAATGTTCGGAGACGAACGCAATGGGCACAACCACCACCGGGACTCGGTCCCGCCCGGCGCGGTCGATTTCCTCCTCCGTCGACGGCCCGATCCACTTCAAGGGCCCGACCCGGCTCTGGTAGCAAACGACGTGATCAAACGCGTCCGCACCATGACGGTTGACGAGTATCTCCATAACCTTTTCGGTCGTCCGTTCGACTTGCCACTGATAAGGATCACCGGCCCGGATCACGCGTTCCGGCAATCCGTGGGCGGAAAACAGGATCCGCGGCCGCGTCTCATCCTTGCCATCGAGTTGTTGCAGTTGCTCGTCAATAAGTTGGACCTGGGCCGTGACCAAGCCCGCTTCCACGGGATAACAGCAGACGGTGGCCTCGATACCGTTGAGCCCGGCCTGGCTCGCGGCACGCCGCCAGTCCTCAATGGACGAGCCTGATGTCGTGCGAGAGTATTGCGGGTAAAGCGGCAGTAGCACCACCTGGTCCGGCGCAAACGCTGCCACATCCGCCACGACCGAGTCACTTCGCGGATGCCAGTAGCGCATGCTGACGAACGTTTGTGCCTCCACCCCCCGGTCAAGCAGGGCCTGCTCCAGGGCCTCGGCCTGGGCGCGCGTCAGGTCCAGTAGCGGTGATTTACCGCCAAGCTGATGGTAGATCTCCCGCGCCACGGGAGCGCGACGCTGTGAGATCAAGCGAGCCAACAACCAACGTATGGGCTGCGGTGCGCCAATGATCGCCGGATCGTTGAAAAGGTTGAACAGGAACGGCTGAACTGCATCCAAACTGTCCGGCCCACCCAGGTTGAACAACACCACCGCAACCCGTCCGCTCACGCCACCGATCATTACGGCGTCCTCAGCACATTCGGCTTCCTCGGCACGCCAGGCCGGGTCCAACCGCGAATAAGCTCGGCCAACTCAGCGACGGTTTCCGGGGGGGTATCGGGCAACACACCATGACCCAAATTGAAGATGAAACGGCCGTCGCTCAAGGTTTCCAAAACATCTTGTGCCGCCGATCGAAGAGCCGAACCACCCACGACCAGGGCTTGGTTGTCAACGTTGCCCTGTAGGAGAACGTGAGGTTGAAGCTCGCGGCTCGCCCAGGAAAGCGGTACGCCCGCGTCAAGACCGAGACCGTCAATACCCGTCTCCTCGGCATAATCGACGAGCAGCGGCCCGGCGCCACGCGGAAAGCCGATGATCGGCACGGGACGCACAGACGCCTTGACGCGACCGACGATCGCGGCCGTCGGTTCGATCACCCAACGGCGAAACTGTCGTTCCGACAGCAGTCCCGCCCAGGTGTCGAACAACTGCACAACATCAGCACCGGCCTCGATTTGTGCGATCAGATACTCAGCCGTGACGTCAACCAAAACCTCAATCAATCGCGCAAAGTCGTCCGGCGCACGGTAGCCCCAACGGCGAACGTTCGGCCCGTCGGTGCCGCCTCGCCCCTCGACCATATAAAGCGCCACGGTCCACGGCGCTCCAGCAAATCCGATTAGCGCGGTTTCGTTAGACAGGCTCGCCCTCAGCCCGCGCACCGAGGCGACGGACGGCTGGAGTCGTTCCAAGGCGCCATCAGGCTGCAAAGCAGCCACAGCAGCCGCATCGCGCACCGGCTCCAGCACGGGTCCCTTGTCCTCCACGAATGCCACGGGCTGACCAAGAGCAGCCGGAACCACGAGGATATCGCTGAACAGAATGGCCGCATCCATACGGAAGCGGCGAAGCGGCTGTAGCGCTGATTCGATCGTCAGCTCCGGGGTGGCGCAGAAGGACAGGAAGTTAGGGCATTGCGCTCGCAACGCACGATACTCGGGCAAAAAACGCCCGGCTTGGCGCATCAACCAAAACGGTGGCCGCGAATCAGTCGGGCCTTCAAAGGCACGAAGAAGCAGTTTTTCGGTCATTGTGCCTTTGGCTGGTTCACGTGCTGCCCCCGAGTCGCATCGCTTAACCTAATCATAACCATTCTTTTAGATAAAAAGGTTTAGGTTGATGATGGGGCGGAGAAAAGTGGGGAAAAGTTTCTATTCACCGCATTATCCCCTGAAGCGGCGCACGCGCCACGCTGTTTTGGCGATGAGGACATTCGCCTGCAAATATATGGAGAGCGGTTGATTCAATTGCTTTAGACCCTCTCTTACAAATATGTGAAAATGGGGGATAAACCGCGATTTCCGGCGCTGAATCCGGTTTTTCAGGTAATCTCATTGGCTCGTAGTTGTCCGACGACTAACGCGAATCGTTTGATGGCACCGGGTAGAAAAACGTTGAACGCGAGCGGAGGCGCACCGTTTTCCCCAATCGATACGAAGGGCTCCACCCAATGGTTCACAGGGTGTCTCCCGATGAACGTGCTAAGTCTAGCGCGCAACGTGCGAAGCGTTTTGCTGATTGTCATGATGATGGCCAGGAGGATATTGCCGAGGATCCGCCCGACGTGATCCTGGTCGGAATTTCCCAAACTGGAAAGACTGCATTGGCCCACTACTTGGCCGAGACAGGTCTGCGGGTTGCCAATATTCCTGTCATCGATGGCCAGGTGATTGAGACGGCGGCATTAAAAGACCCTGATATCCCAGTGTTCGCTCTAACGGCGCGCGCGGAGACGCTGATCAAGCGTCGTCGCGCTAAGATGGGCGGCCACCCCCAGGCACTGAATCAAGACTACTGCCGCGTCGATTGTATTCGTCGCGAGTTGCTCGCGGCCCTTGGTCTGTTTCAGCGCCACCATTGGCACGTGGTCGATGCCTCGCATCGATCGCTTGCGGAGTTGGGTCAGGAGATCCATGCGCTACTGGCATCCGCCGCAGACGGTAAGCGATGAGTGAAAGGAAGCTGGTGTTGGCGTCTGCCAGTGCGGCAAGGCGACAATTGCTCGCGGCGGTAGGACTGCCGTTTGTGATTAGACCGGCAAACGTGGATGAGGACGCGATTCGGCATCGTTGCACCATCGAGCAGAGGTCTGCTTGTCAGACTGCACTTGCGTTGGCGGAAGCCAAGGCCCTGCGAACATCGAGCTCTTACAGCGACGATCTGGTGATTGGGGCTGACCAGATTGCGGTGGCACGCGGCGCGATTTTAACGAAAGCATCAACGGTCGCAGAGGCCCGTGCTTCTCTGGCGCGACTGCGTGGGCGAAGTCACCGCCTCATCAGTGTCGTCGTTATTGTTTCCGAAGGACGTGTGCTGTGGCGACATGCGGGCATAGCGGTCCTGCACATGCGGACATTTTCGGATACGTTTCTGGACTGGTATTGTGACGCTCACGCTGAGGACATTTTGGCGTGTGTCGGCGGCTATCGAATCGAGGGAGTGGGCATTCAGTTGTTCGAGCGGATCGAGGGTGACCAATCGACGATCATGGGACTGCCCATGCTGCCATTGTTGGCCGAATTGCGCCGCCTTGGCTTTCTGCACTCATGATGGTGCCCGTTGGATCTGCCGATGGCTTGAGCGGCAAATCCAAGGTCGCCGGCGTGATGGGATGGCCGGTCGATCATTCCCTGTCGCCGCGCCTTCATGGTTATTGGCTGCAAAGATACGGCATTGACGGCGCTTATGTACCCCTTGCCGTGGCTCCGACGAGGGTGGAGCAGGCGATCCGCGGTCTCAGCGCGTTGGGCTTTGCTGGCGCCAACGTCACGGTGCCGCACAAGGTAGCAGTCTTGGAGTTCATGGATGAGGTGAGCTCGGAGGCGATGCGGATCGGTGCGGTCAATACCATCATGGTTCGAGACGATGGGTCGCTTTATGGCACCAACACCGATGGCTTCGGCTTTATGGAGAGTATCAGGGCCGGGTCAACCTGGCGGCCAGGCATGGACGCTGCCGTCGTGCTCGGTGCCGGGGGGGCTGCGCGGGCGGTTGTGGCGGCTCTCGTCGACGTCGGCGTGTCAGAGATCCGGCTTGCCAACCGCAGTCGGGAGAAAGCAGAGGCGCTCGCGGCTCACCTGGGCGACCCAGTTCAAGTGGTTGAGTGGCGGGACCGTAGCGCCGCACTGGCGAAAACGGGATTGCTCGTCAACACGACTGTGCTTGGCATGGTTCATCAACCGCCCCTCGAGATCGTCCTGGATGATCTGCCGGTAAACGCGGTGGTGGTTGATATCGTCTATCGACCGTTGGTGACGCCAATTCTGCAAGCGGCGGTCGATAAGGGCTGCCAGACGGTGGAGGGGCTCGGCATGCTGCTCCATCAAGCACGACCGGCGTTCAACGCCTGGTTTGGGGTTGATCCCGAGGTGACGGCCGAGCTGCGCGGGCGGATTATCGACAGTTTGGACGAAGCGTGAGCATGCGGCCGTGGTAATCCTCGGCCTGACCGGTTCCATTGCCATGGGCAAGTCCACGGCCGCAGGGATCTTTCGCGGCGAAGGAGCCGCTGTGTTTGATGCTGACCGGTCGGTGCATCAATTGCTCGGCCGAAGCGGAAAAGCTGTACCCACGATTGCGGCCGTCTTTACCGGCGTGGTGGTGAACGGCCAGATTGATCGACCGGCAATGGCAAGGCAAGTGTTCAGTGACCCGGCGGCACTAAGCCAGTTGGAAGCGATCTTGCACCCGCTGGTGAGAGCGGAGGTGGAGCGGTTTTTGCGTATCCGTGCGCGACGGCGGACGGCTGTCGCCATATTGGATGTTCCGTTGTTGTTCGAAAGCGGCATGGACCGGATGTGCGATGCGGTGGTGGTGGTGTCGGCTCCGGCGTTTTTACAGGAAGCACGGATGCTGGCTCGGCCTGGCATGGACCGGGATCGTCTGCGAGCAATCCTGAAACGCCAGATGAGCGATGGCGAAAAACGCCGTCGCGCCGATATCGTGATCCGCACGGGCTTGAGCATCGGTCACACGCGCGCGACCCTGCGGCGGGTGATGGAGATGGCGTCCACGTTGATGCCACAGCATTGGCCGCCAAAACGGACGCTGGAGCGTTAGGAACGGGAGAGGGCGTGATGCGCGAAATCGTGCTTGATACGGAGACGACGGGCCTGAGCCCCGACGCGGGCGATCGCATCGTTGAAATCGGCTGTGTCGAAATGCTCAATCACGTGCCGACAGGGCAGACCTATCAAGTTTACCTGAATCCCGACCGAACAATGTCCGCTGGGGCCGAGGCTGTGCACGGCCTCAGTGATGAATTCCTGACCGATAAGCCGCGCTTTGCTGAGATTGCAGACGAGTTTCTAGCGTTTCTGGGCGAGGCGCCCTTGGTGATCCACAACGCACCTTTTGACATGGGCTTTTTGAATGCCGAGTTGAAGCGGGCCGGGTATGAGCCTCTGGCGAGCGATCGAGCCATTGATACGCTACCAATCGCGCGGGAAAAGTTTTTCGGGGCGCCGGCAAGCTTGGATGCTCTCTGCCGACGCTTTGAAATCGATCTTTCCGATCGTGTTCTGCACGGGGCGTTGAAGGACTGCGAACTGCTGGCGGAAGTGTATCTGCAGCTGATCGGCGGACGTCAGCCGGGCTTCGATTTGACCGAGGCTAGCCAAGCGGTCGTGGCAACGACGCAAATCGCCCGAACGCCGCGGGTCGTCGAGCCGACGGCGGACGAATTGACGGCGCACGCGGCTTTTCTGGACCGGCTCAACGACCCGATCTGGCGAAAACTGGACGCGGGATGAGGTGAAGCGGCTTAGGCAGTTGCTTGTGGCGTCCCACTGGGGCCGGCGGCGAGACCCAACTCCTCCAATCCGGGCTGGCCCGTCTGTTGGGCTTGGCGTTGAAACAGAGCCACGAAATCCACGGGGCCCAGCATCAGCGGCATAAAACCGGCATCACGGGTGGTGTTGGCCAGGATGTGACGCGCGAACGGGAACAACAAGCGCGGGCATTCGATCAACAGCACCGGGCGCAACAGGTTTTCCGGCACCTGGATCTGGAACACCCCGCCATAGTCGAGCTCCGTCAAGAACGCCACATCGTCCCCAAACTTGCATTCGGCGCGGAGCGACAGGACCACCTCGTACTGCTGCGCGGCGAGCGGTTTGGCCTGAACATTAACGTTGACGTTGATGCTCGGCTGCTCCTCCCGCAAGCGCGCAAACACGGCCGGCGTCGTCGGCGCCTCGAACGACATGTCCTTGATGTACTGGTTCAGGACGGCCAGCGGCGGCGGGCCCGCTTGTTGTGCGTCAGCAGCCGCAGCCGCATCCTCGCTGCTGCCGGAATCGCCGGCGGCAAAGCCTTCGGAGCCGGGGGTGGTGTCGTCTTCGGGCTGATCGGCCATCACTGGCTCCTTTTTTGAGGACGAAGTGCTGAGGGGCGGTCAAGGCAGGCCGCACGATTATTGGCCGCTGGCTACCACGGATCGCTGATGGGAACAACCGGGTGAGCGGGCCGTTGCTCAGTTCGCGGAAGCGGGTGAAAGAACATTGTCTACGTGACGCTGCAGTTCATCACGCAACCAGAACGGCAAAGCCCCGCCATGCTTCAGGAGCAGATCGCGATCAAACTCCGCGTAACGACATTTGGATCCCGGATTTTCGCTGTCACCGATTAAGGCTTCGACACGAGACGCTAGCCTTATTGCAACACGCTTTCCGCAAGTTTGGCGAGGAAGGGGGCAAGCGCCAGGTCGTACGCGACCTCACGGTCCCGATACGCTCCCGAAGGCACGGGAGCCAGCGTGGATTAGTGGTGGCATCGCTCAGGACCGCTATTTCGGCAGGCGACACCTTGGTTTGACGGCTCAGTGGAAGGCATCCTCAAGCGCTCGGCACGCATGAGAGCGTCTTCACGCCGTTGTTTGTGATCGCGGTGAGCTGCTGGAGCAGATTTTCGAGATCGTCCGATGACAAAGCGGTCCAATCGATGCCGCGCACAACGGCGAGATCAAAGACCGTGTCTAAGAACCGTGCCTTGCTGAATCCCACGCCCCGCAGCGCCGACTTGGCCGTGTCGTTGATGGAGCCGATCAGGCTGGTGGTGTAGCTCGTGTCGTGCGCCACGCTTGCCCCCTAAGGCGTTGAGGGCATGGTATCTCAAAGGTGATCGTGGTGTAAGACGTGGATGGCCGGGACAAGCCCGGCCTTGATGACGCGTGAGGACAGTCTACGTGTTTAAGCGGCTGAGGCGGATTCCATGATTTGGATTGCTTCCGCCATGGCGACTAGGCGCTTGGCGTTCTCCACGTGCAGGTTTTCAATCAACTTGCCGTCCACAACGACCACGCCCTTGCCTTCGGCGGATGCAGCGGCGTGTTCGGCAATGATTTTGCGGGACCACTCCACCTCCGCCTCCTTCGGCGAATAGGCGGCGTTGCAGGCGGCGACGGTTTTGGGGTGGATCAGTGTTTTGCCGTCGAAGCCCAGCTCGACACCCTGTTGGCAGGCGTAGGCGAAGCCCTCGTCATCGTTCAGATCCAGATAGACGCCGTCGACGATGGCGACGCCGTAGCCCCGCGCGGCCAGGAGGCAAAGGCCCAAGGAGGTGATCATCGGCAAACGCTCGCGGGTGTGGGCGCAGTGTAGGTCCTTGGCCAGATCCGAGGTGCCCATCACAAAGCAGCTCATGCGTGGCACCGCCGCAATCTCCGCCGCCGCCAGCATGCCGCGCGGTGTTTCCATCATCGCCCAGATCGCCATGTCGTCATGGGCGCCGTTGTTGGCCATGAGCATCTCGACCTGGCGGACCATGTCCGCGCTCTCGACCTTGGGGATCAGAATCGCATCGGCCCGGGTTGCGGCGGCGGCAGCCACGTCGGCGGCACCCCACGGTGTCCCTAAGCCATTGACACGGATGACCAACTCCCGCATGCCATAACCACCGGCCTGGACCGCCTCGCACACTTGGGTGCGGGCCGTTTCCTTGGCGTCAGGCGCGACGGCATCCTCCAGATCAAGGATCAGGCCGTCAGCGGGGAGCGTTTTGGCCTTTTCAAGCGCGCGGGCGTTGGAGCCCGGCATGTACAGGACACTGCGACGGGGACGGGCGGTCGTGGCCATGGCTTGCTTTCCTCCCACACCCTGGAACGGGCGTTTTGTCTGTGAATCGGGCGATGCGTGTGCCGAAGACCGAGGCCCAGCGTGTGGCCGCCGAACCCGCTTCGCACCTGCGAAAAAAGGTAGCGCCGTCGCTGTAATTAAGCAAGCGAACGCGGAGGATTCGGGGTGAGCCTGGACGTGCTGACGATTCAGTCGTCCGTAAGCTATGGGCACGTGGGCAATTCAGGCGCCGTGTTCGCGATCCGCCGTGCCGGGATCGAAGCCTGGCCCGTGGATACGGTCCATCTAAGCCACCATCCGGGGTACGGCGCGCCGGGTGGCCGTGTCCGTGATCCCGCCGAGCTGTCCGGGATCATCGCCGGGCTGGATCGGATCGGTGTGCTGAGTCGGGTCGATGCGGTGTTGTCCGGCTATCTTGGCTCAGCCGATACGGCGGCGGTGGTGCTGGATGCCGTTCAGCGCGTCAAGCGGCAGCGGGATGATGCGCTGTTCGTCTGTGATCCCGTCATGGGGGATGCGGACACGGGCGCCTACGTGTCCGACGAGGTCTGTTGGGCCATCACCGAGATACTAATTCCGGCGGCCGACGTGGTGGTGCCGAACCCGTTCGAGCTGGCAGCGCTGACCGGGAAGGGGACGGCAACCATGCGAGAGGTTCTGGATGCGGCTCGGAATGTGCTGACTAGGGGGCCATCCTGGTGCGCTGTTACCTCCGTGCTAGACCCACGCGACGGGCCGGGCCGGATCACAACCATGGCTGTCGGTCGCCGGCAAGCTTGGCGTGTGACGACGCCGCGCTTGCCACTGCGCGCCAAAGGAGCCGGCGATATCCTTGCCGCGATGTTGGTGGCGCGCCTGCTGCAGTCCGGTGCCATCGACGGGGCGCTTGGTCAGGCCGTGTCGTCCTTATTCGGAATCATCGCAGCCACCAGCGAAGTCAACGCGGACGAGCTTCGGTTGGTGGCAACTCAAACAGCGGTCGATGACCCGCCCGTCCGCTTCACCGCGGAAGCCGTAGGTTGACGCTCAGTGCACCTGGGCCGGGACGGGCAAGTGGACCTCGGCCAGCGTCTCAGCGATTTGGACCGCATTCAACGCCGCGCCTTTTCGCAGGTTATCCGCCACGACCCAGAGGTTGAGGCCGTTGGCAATGGTCGGATCACTGCGGATGCGGCTGACATAGACCGGATCTTCGCCCGAACTTTCGGCCGGCGTGACATAGCCTTCGTCAGCACGGTGATCGATGACGCTGATGCCCGGCGAGGCGCGGAGGGCCGCCCGGGCGCTTTCCTCGTCGA
Organism: uncultured Rhodospirillaceae bacterium; assembly: GCA_964619055.1. Classification (GTDB taxonomy): domain Bacteria; phylum Pseudomonadota; class Alphaproteobacteria; order Rhodospirillales; family Defluviicoccaceae; genus CAYVUM01. The sequence continues at coordinate 66,448 of CAZUDB010000009.1, read as the reverse complement.
TGGGTTGCTCACACTCGATGTTGATTGCCTCGGCGTGACCGACGAACACCGGCACACGCACACAGGTGGCCGTGACCGCGATGTCCGGGTCCAGGATCTTTCGCGTCTCCGCCACCATTTTCCATTCCTCCTTGGTGGAACCATCGGGGAGGAAGACGTCGATGTGCGGGATGACGTTGAAAGCAATCTGTTTGGTGAATTTCTGCTGCGTTTTGTAGGCTGGCTCGTTCATGTAGACGCCACGGGTCTGGTTGAACAGCTCATCCATGGCTTCCTTTCCGGCGCCGGAGACGGACTGGTATGTCGCGACCACGATTCGGCGGATGCCAGCGAGGTCGTGTAGCGGCTTCAAGGCAACCACCATCTGAATCGTCGAGCAGTTGGGGTTGGCGATGATGTTGCGCTTGCCAAAGTGTTCCAAGGCGCCGGGATTGACCTCCGGCACCACCAGCGGCACGTCCGGATCCATTCGAAAGTGGGAGGTATTGTCGATCACAACGGCGCCGGCGGCCGCGGCCTTGGGCGCGAACACGGCGGACACTTTCGCGCCCGGTGAGGACAACACGATATCGATGCCGCGGAAATCGAAGGTCCCGAGATCCTGAACCTTCAGAACGTCATCCTCGCCAAAGGACACTTCCGAGCCGACGGACCGCTCGGAGGCGAGTGCCACAACATCGTCAGCCGGAAAGGACCGCTCATCCAGCAGACGCAACAGTTCCCGACCCACGTTGCCGGTGGCCCCAACGACAGCAACACGATAACCCATAACTGAACACCTCATACCATCCGCGGCTTCAACACAGATTAAGCGCCGGAGCCGTGCTTCAAGCTCCGATTACGCGGAAGAGCAGTGATTTGCAAGGGGAGGAGCGGCGCCGGGGTCCGAGCCCAGACCCCGGCGACGGCCAATTTGGGTCACGCGGCTGGGTACAAATCAGCCTTCCCAGAAAACGCCGAAAACCGTAGCCGTGATCAGGATGGCGAGGACAACGGCAATCACCGTTGCGCTTTGTCCAATTCTGGCATCAAGGTTCATGGTCATATCCTCTTAATCGCGTGCGGTCCCATGGGGCCCGCCAGTCAATCAAACCTTGGACGCCTCCCTTCGAATTGGATCAAAGGTAACGCGAATTTCGCAACGCGAAAGTAAAGAAGATCACACAATATCGCATGCCCGATGCGCGGAAAACGCGCAAATCCCAGTTCGGGAACGGTGCGACGGGCAACGTAGGTTTTGACAGCACGCCCGAGATCCGTATACTCCTGCGCTCATTCCTGGGAATGCGGGTGACGCCCGGGGCACCGATCAGATAGGGACCCACGTGATCGCGCCACCCCGCCCACTGACTTGACCTCATCAATTGGATGAGGACGGGCAGAACGGGACTACCAGGACATCAACAAAGATCACGGACAAGGATCTCGATCACCATGACCAAGCGTCTGGAATCCAAGTATAAAATTAATCGCCGTCTGGGCGTTAATCTATGGGGGCGACCGAAGAGCCCGATCAACAAACGCGATTACGCCCCCGGCCAGCACGGAGCGCGTCGCCGCAAGCCGACGGATTTCGGCACACAGCTCATGGCCAAGCAGAAGCTGAAAGGCTACTACGGCAATATCAGTGAAAAGCAATTTCGGAGGTACTATCAAGAGGCGGTCCGACGCACGGGCGACACCTCCGAGAATCTGATCGAAATTCTCGAGCGGCGATTGGATGCGGTCGTCTATCGCATGAAATTCGTACCGACCGTGTTTGCCGCCCGCCAAGTGGTGAACCATGGTCATGTCAATGTGAATGGTCGGCGCGTGACAATCCCATCCTATTTGGTTCGCGACGGCGACGTCATCGAGGTTCGGGGCAAGGCACGCGAGATGCTGTTGGTGCTGGAAGCGATTGCATCGGCCGAGCGCGACGTGCCCGACTACCTCACCGTCGATTATAATAAGATGCAGGGCACCTTTGTCCGGGGACCGAAGACGGCAGATGTGCCGTATCCCGTGCAGATGGAGCCTAACCTGGTGGTCGAGTACTACTCCCGCTGACCGGGGTTCACGGTCACGCAAGGAAGTTCGGTGTTCATTCGCGACAATTGGGGCGCCCTGCGTGGGGCCCAAGCGGGCGCCGTGGCGCATCTTCCCACCACGGGATGTCGTCCACGAACTTAAGCTCCGGATTAAGCGGATATAGACACCTGTCTTCCGACTGATCGGCGTCGCCAACGACCAAGATGCGAACGTCTTCCTCGGTGTTGTTGATGACGGTATGGGCGATGCCCGTTCCGGCCGGAAAGGCAACGACATTGCCCGGCACCAGCGGGTAAATCCGGCCGTCGATCCAGAGATCAGGTTTACCGGTAAGGATAAAGATGAACTCCTCGTCATGGCTATGAGCCTGAGGCAAAGAGGTGCGCCGCCCTGGCGGCAGCACCTCATGATTCACAGCAATCCGTGCCAATCCGAGGCTTGAGCCAAGCGGTGCGCCGCCCTGGCGGCAGCACCTCATGATTCACAGCAATCCGTGCCAATCCGAGGCTTGAGCCAAGCGGTGCGCCTTTACTGAAACGCTTATCACTCCTCGGATCCGGGGACAACCAAGCCCTGTTCTTCTGAAGTTCCGTGACATGGCGAATAAAGTCTGGTTTGTCTCGCTCACTTAAAACTGTCAGCACCCCCTAATGTGTAGGCCTAACCTCGAAGTCCGTCCCCCGTTTCCGCGGTCAGCCGCGCGGGAAAGCCGGCCTTCCGCAGGCTTGCTATCAAGCCTGCCACTTGGTGGGGCCCTTCCGCTTCGATCTGCACATCGATTTCCGCCATCTTTACCGGCACGTCCAAGAACTGCCTGCGGTGAAAGACCTCGACGATGTTAGCACCAGCCTCACCAATGATGGTGGCGACACGCGCCAACATGCCTGGAGCATCATGAATACCAATGTTGAGATGGACAAGCCGACCGTCGCGAGCAAGGCCGCGTTGTAGGATGGAGGCAAGGATGAGAGAGTCGATGTTGCCGCCACACACCACCAGCCCAACCCGTTGTCCGGCAAACCGCTCCGGTGCGTTTAGAACGGCGGCGAGCCCCGCTGCTGCAGCACCCTCAACTACCAAGCGCTGCACATCCAAGAAACTGTAGACGGACCGTTCAATCGATGGCTCGTCGACGAGGACAATATCGTCGACCAAGTTGGCGATAATCGGCCGAGTCAAGTCCCCAGGTTCCTTTACGGCAATGCCCTCGGCAATCGTGCGCCCGGTGATCGTTGGAGGCTTTCTTCCGTGCACCACACAATGCATGGCCGGGTACAACTCCGACTGAACCCCGATGATCCGGAGTGCCGGCTTCAGGCTTTTGGCGGCGATCGCGATGCCAGCAATCAGCCCGCCTCCGCCGATCGGCACGACCAAGGCGTCCAGGCCAGGCGCTTCCGTCAGCATCTCAAGCCCGATGGTGCCCTGACCGGCGATCACGTCCTCATCATCGTATGCGTGTACAAAGGAGAGACCGCGCTCGGCTTCCAAACGGAGGGCGTGGGCCTGCGCTTGCGAAAAATCATCCCCCGCAATGACCACGTGGGCGCCGAGTGCTCGGGTGCGGCCAACTTTAGTAAAAGGCGTGCCGTTGGGCATCACGATGGTGGCCGGAATGCGCAGCCGCCCGGCGTGATAAGCGACGCCTTGGGCGTGATTCCCAGCCGACGCGGCCACAACGCCGTCCGCGCGGGCGGGCGCGTCGAGCCGGCTCATCCGAATGCATGAGCCGCGGACTTTAAACGAGGACGTGGGCTGGAGGTTTTCCAGCTTGAGCCAAATGTCGGCCCCAGCAAGTCGTGACAGTCCTTCGGACGGCACGGTCGGCGTGCGCGCAACGCGCCCGTTCAGGATCGCGGCGGCGGACTGCACGGCGGCGAGATCGACGGTCATTGCCCGGCGTCGCCGTCGGACGAGGGTTCGGACACCGGATCGGCAGGACGAAGAAGCAGGCGGCCAGAAGCCTGTTTACGGAGCATCGCAGGATCTTTCCCCATCTCCACCCAGCCGCCGTCCTGCCACAACGCAATCATATCGTCGTAGTGGGTTGACAGCGGATTGGCGGACTGACCGGGGACGATGACAAAGCGCGAGCGCGACAGATCCGCCAGATCGTAAACGGCACGGTAGCCGGCACTGTGAACGTTGCGAAACGGCTCCTCACCGATCGCGTACCAGGCGGCGCGATTGACCGTATGTCGTCCGCCATCGCTCTCGGCGCGGCGACTTGCCCACGCGGACAGGCCGGGAATTTGGCCGAAAGGACGGGGCGAAAACACCGCCTGATGGGCATCGCCCCAGCGCCAGTGGGTCCAGTCCTCACCGAAGCGATCGCCGAGCTTCGCGATTGCCAACTCGAGGGCCTGCACGACCAGCGCCGGACAAATCTCGACAGCGGGCGTATTGACATTATCGCACCAATGGCCGCCGTCGCCGAAAACGTGAAGGAAAAACCACGGTCGGTCGGAATCGACCAGACTGGCATCTTCCTGCAATTCATCGCCGACAAGGGCGAGAAACACCGCCTCCATCCACGCAGCATAGATCAACGGCTCCGGACGATGGCGATCCATCTCACCGGACCAGCCACGGAGCGCGTCAATAATCTCGCGGTGGCGGTCCGTCTCCGGCAAAGTCTCGAGCAGAGTCGAGAGAATGGCCTGTGCTGCCAGCGAAGTAGTGTCGTACTGAATGCTGTGCAGGCTGTCCAAGTCGTGGCGGTCAACGGCTTCAACAAGATCCTTGATCCGTTGGGCCCGGTAGCCGGGATCGTAGATGGCGCCAAGATCATACTCGTAGCCGGTCGGCTCCACGCGGTTGTTGGCGTTGATCAGATACCCGCCAGCGGGGCTCACGGCTTGGGGCAGGTCTTCGAACGGGATATAGCCGCTCCAAGTGCCGTCCCCGTTCCATCCAGGGGCGGGCTGGCGTCCCGGGATGGGTTCCGCATCATCGGATACGATCCGGATCGGCACCGCACCGGCGGACACGAAAGCGATGGTGCCGTCTCGGTTGGCGTAGACGACGTTTTGCTGGCTGGTCCGAAACAGGCGCAAGGCGTCCAAGAACTCTGGCCACGAGCGCGCTCGCGCCATGCCATAGAGGGCATCAGGCGACGTATCGTCAGCGCGCAAGTACGCGGCCGAAAGTGCCACCACCTCCGCGGTTTCGCCCTCCGATTGCGGCGTAATCTCCGGTGGCAGAAGGTCGGTGACGATTGGTCCATGACGGCTCTCACGAACCATAAAGGCCACGGGCGGTCCGAACCGGACATCGATGATTTCCTCTCGGACGTCGAGCGGTGCCGTGCCGCTCGGTGTCTCGTAGCGCTCGGCATCGATGGCGACCAGTCGTTCGATGATCAGATCCTCCTGGTCGCTGCCGGTCGTCGTGAAGCCCCAGGCGTGGTCGTTGGCGTGGCCGAGAACGACGAACGGCAATCCGGGGGCGGTGGCGCCGGCCTGGGTGCGCTCGGGCGTGATCAACCGCGCGAGGTACCAAGTGCCTGGATTTGTCAACGTCAGGTGCGGGTCGTTGGCCAGAATGGGATGACCCGTGACCGTTCGGCTTCCATCGACAACCCAAAAGTTGGATGCCCCCGGACGGGCCCCGAGCGCCCCCTCCTGCCTGACCAGATGAGCGAGCATGTTGATATGGCGAGAGTCCGCGGCGTGCGTTGCGCCAGCCTCACCATCATGGACCCCTGTCACCGGTCCGTCCTCGAATGTATCCGGATAGAGCTCCTTGATCCGTTCTTGCGAGAGCCGTTGCGCGAGGCGGCCGCGGACCATTTCTTCAATTCGGTTGGTGGCAAGCTGCCACCCCATTAACTTGCCCCAGACCAGGGAGTCAGCGATTCGCCAGGGCGCCGGCTCGTGAAACAGAAGCACGAACTCGGGCGGCAGCGCCCCGGGTCGGGATGTCAACCAGGCGTTCACGCCATCGGCGTACGCCTTCAACATTTCGAGCACCTCTGGCGAAAGCACGTCGATTTGCGCTTCCGCGCGGCGGTAGAGGCCGAGCGTCCGCATGTAACGGTCGGTTGCGAGCCCGAAATCCCCCATCACTTCCGACAGTCGGCCTGCGCCGAGACGGCGCATGCTCTCCATTTGCCAGAGTCGATCCTGAGCGTGAACATAACCCAGTGCGAACGCAGCATCCCGATCGCTCTCGGCCAGAATGTGCGGGATGCCGTATTGATCGCGCAGGACTTCAACGGGCTTCGCTAAACCCGGAACCGCTCGTTCCGCAAACGGCACGGGCAGCGATGTCCGCATCCATAGATAGAGCGCGCCGCCCGAGGCTGCGAGCACAACACACGCGATCAGCATGCCGCCCGCTACCCACTTGAGCACCTTGGTCATCGACCGGACCCGTTTCTAACCCGCCTTTCGCCGGTCCGGTCGCGCCACCACGCGCCGGGCCGGGCGATCAAGGACGAGCGTCAATTCTTGGCTTTGTCGACCAGGCGCTTCTCACCAATCCACGGCATCATGGCCCGGAGGCGAGCGCCAACGTCCTCGATCGGATGCTCGGCCGCCCGCCGCCGCCGGCCTTTGAAGCTGGGTTGGCCCGCGGCGTTCTCGAGCATCCATTCCTTGGCGAATTGGCCAGTCTGGATCTCCTCCAGGATGCGCTTCATCTCGGCGCGGGTTTCGTCGGTAATCACGCGCCCGCCGCGGGAGTAATCGCCATACTCCGCAGTGTTCGAGATGGAGTAGCGCATGTTGGCGATGCCGCCCTCATACATGAGATCGACGATCAGCTTCACTTCGTGAAGGCATTCGAAATAAGCCATCTCGGGCGCGTAGCCGGCATCCACCAGTGTCTCGTAACCGGCCACGATCAGCGCGGATAGGCCGCCGCACAACACCGTTTGTTCACCGAACAGGTCCGTCTCACACTCCTCCCGAAACGACGTTTCCAGCAAACCGGCGCGGCCGGCGCCGATTGCGCACCCGTACGACATCGCGATCTCGAGCGCATTCCCGGAGGCGTCACGATGGATCGCAACCAACGCGGGGACGCCAGCGCCACGCTCATATTCGGAGCGGACAAGGTGCCCCGGGCCCTTTGGTGCGATCATGAACACGTCCAGGTCGGCGCGGGGCTCAATGAGGCCGAAATGGATGTTGAAGCCGTGCGCGAACGCGAGCGCGGCGCCGTCTTTCATGTTCGGCGCCAGCTGCTCCACATAGAGGGCACGCTGCAATTCGTCCGGGACCAAGACCATGACAACATCCGCCTTCGACGCCGCTGCCGTCGGGTCCATCACCTCAAAGCCGGCAGCAGCGGCCTTGGCGGCCGACGCGGAGCCGGGACGCAATGCAATGACGACGGAGCCCACGCCGCTGTCGCGCAAATTGAGCGCATGGGCATGACCTTGGCTTCCATAGCCGACAATGGCCACGGACTTGCCCTTGATAAGATTGACGTCGGCATCGCGATCGTAATAGGCGCGCATTGTTTCCTATCTCCCGGCTCTCGGACCTCTGGTAGGGGCTGATCTGTAGGGCGAACGACACGGCCGCAGAGCCCGCACGACGGCGGGGAGGACCGTGACCCAGCGGGCGGCGCCGAACCGTCGGCCATTAGCGCGCCGGTTTATCGGGAGACGGCGACAAGTGCAAGGATAGGCGTGACGGAAAGTCCATGGCCCAGGCTAAATCCTGGCTGGGGTCGACTGGCGACGAGCCCTTTTTCCAGCGAGGTGCGCGTCGGGCTACTTATGAAGACTGCTCTTCTCTTGAGCCTAAGGTCCATTCATTATGAGTTTATGTCAAGGAGCGGCTCCCGCTCAAACACATGGGGAACATCCTCGTTTAGCCCTGGTGGCCGGACAAATCCAGCTTGGCATCGGTTGAGGACTTGCTCAAGCAACATTGATTGGAATACCTCTGGTAGAAGGCGGTTGATAGCCTCAAGAAACCGGGCTGGGTCGAGATAGGACGGAATCGACGACAGGTCCCCGCCGCAGGCGTTCTCACCGGCGAGACCGAGTGTTCCGTAGCCATCGTCAAGCGTTCAAACGGCGGCCAGAAATCGAGGATCGTCCATGAGTGGCTGCATCTCCTCGTCGGTTACCGAATCGAGCGAATCAAGGGAAGACAGGCTGTCCAGGATGGGTTCCGGCTGATCGTTTTGCATGACCCTAACCTCCGCTCCGTGACGACGCATCCGCCCGCCATCGGGTCCAGGGGGGCCATGGTATGACATGGGGATGGGATACCCCTTTGAGCGGCGGCAACATTTCCCAATCCGCCGCTCAGTCTTTCTGGTCAATGATCACGAATTTAAGTAGTATGTTACCTGCGATGGAAAGTGTTTTGTGTATTACCCCCATTGGGTAAGAGCACGCCGTTATTGGTTCGTAATCTGCGACCGGACGGAGGGTGGCAATGAAGAGCTTTCTCGGCAAGTTGATGCGCCAGCCAAGCTCGGAACGGCGGTTGTCCGCCTTGACGATTCAAGCTGAGGTCGAACGCCATGCCGTTTGGGTCTGCTCCGGCTGGGAGATGGGCAAACGGGCTGATTTCCGGCTCTCCAATCTGCGGACCATCGATTTGCGCGGCGCGGTTTTGCGTGATGCGGATTTGCATGGCGCCAATCTGGGGCGGGCCAGCTTGAGTTGCGCCGACCTGGAGGGTGCCGACCTTCATCGTGCGCAATTGTCGCGCGCCGATCTCTGCAATGCCGAGCTGCGATGGGCCAACTTGCGCGATGCAGACTTGAGCCGGGCGCAGCTGCGCGGTGCGCACCTGCGCGATGCTGATCTGCATGGCGCGGATCTGGGTCGTGCGGACCTTGAGGGGGCGGACCTCACCGACGCCGACCTGCGTGGTGCCGATCTGGCGCGGGCGCGCGGCCTTACCGACGCGCAGCTGGCGCGGGCGACGATCGATCAAGCCACCCGGCTGCCCCGAACCGTTACGGGCGCGAGCGAGCCGTCCGTCGAGGTTGTCGAGGCGGCTTGAGCAAGCCTGACGTCTTCCTCTCAAACTGACGGGTTCAACCGGCGTTGAACGGCCGACCATGGCCAGGCGGGGTCCATTCCTCGTAGTGCGGCAGGTGTTCGTCGAGACTGAGCCACTTTAATGTCCCGTCCACGAACACATGCCGGTCGGCCGGATGATCCTCGGGTGCGTCCAGGCTGCCAAGCGCGATGTCCACGTCCTCGGGCGACACATCGGTGAAGAACGTAAGCGATGAGCCGCAGGTGGCGCAAAAAGTCCGCTCCGCATGCTCTGACGAGGCGTAGCGGGCGGGCGTTCCGGCAATGATGGAAAAGCGCTGTCGCGGCACGGAAATCCAGGTCATGGCGACCGCACCACTGGCTTTGCGGCACATCGAGCAATGGCAGTGGCAGGCCGGGGGCAGCGGGCCGATCACTTCGTAGCGGATGGCGCCACACAGGCACCCGCCGCTATAAACTCTTGGTTCGGTCATGCCGCCTGGTGTTTCGTGCGCGCCGTCCGGGAGACGTGGTCCTGGATCGCGGCCAAATCATTGGGCAGGACGACAAAATGTTCGGTCCGCTCGAACAAGTCGGCAAGCCGTTCCGGGAGCGGAGGACGGACGCCGGTGGCGGCCTCGACCGCATCGGGAAACTTGGCCGGATGGGCCGTCGCCAGTGTCACGATGGGATCATTGCCATCCCGGCCCTCCGGCCCATCGGCATAGGCGTGTGCGGCGAGAAGGCCTACGGCGGTATGAGGGTCGATCATGTGGCCTGTTTCGTCGAAGGTGCGCCGGATCATGGTCCCCGTCTCGTCATCGTCGAAACGGTAGGCGGCGAATAGATGGCGCGCCTGGGCCAGTCGCCGGGCGTCTACCGCGAACGTGCCCCTCTGCTGAAAGGCCGCCATCAGGTCACGGACCTGGGCGCCATCGCGATCATAGAGGTCGAACAGCAGGCGCTCGAAGTTGCTGGAGACCTGAATATCCATGCTGGGGCTGATTGTGGGCACCACGCTGTCCGTCGCCATGGTTCCGGACGCAAAAAACCGCGTCAGAATGTCGTTGCGGTTGGAGCCGATGATCAGGCGCTCGATGGGCACGCCGAGACGGGCGGCCACGTTGCCAGCGAGCACATTGCCGAAGTTGCCGGTGGGCACGGCGAAGCTGACGCCCTGGCGACCGCCTTTCAGCATCAGGGCGGCGTGGACATAATAGACCACCTGTGCCACCACCCGGGCCCAGTTGATGGAGTTGACGGCGCCAAGCGACAGGCGATCGCGAAAGGTTTGGTCATTAAACATGGCCTTCACCAAGGCCTGGCAATCGTCGAAGGTGCCCATGATGGCGACGTTATGAACATTCGGTGAGACCACCGTCGTCATCTGCCGGCGCTGCACTTCCGAAACTCGGCCGTGAGGGTGAAGGACGAAGATATCCACGGCATCCCGGTCACGGCAGGCCTCAATGGCCGCCGAGCCGGTATCGCCGGAGGTGGCGCCCACGATCGTCAGCCGCTCACGCCGGCGAGCCAAGACCAAGTCGAACAACCGCCCCAAGATCTGCAGCGCATAATCCTTGAATGCGAGCGTGGGTCCGTGGGTCAACTCAAGCAGGTGGTGGCGGTCGTCCAGGCGCACCAACGGTGCCACGTCCGGATGGGCGAAGCCGCGGTAGGCATCCTCGGCGATCGTGCGAAGCTCCCGTTCCGACACGGCCGGCTCGGCAAAGGGTGCCACGATCCGGGCCGCCAGCGCTGGATACTCCAGCTCGGACAGGGCGCCAAGATCATCGCCCGAGAGCTTTGGCCAAGCCTCGGGCACGTACAGGCCGCCATCGCGGGCGAGACCCGCAAGAACCGTATCGTCAAAGGCGAGCGGCGCACCCTCGCCACGCGTGCTGACATACCTCACGGCCGGAATCGGCTCCGTCGATTTGAACACTCCCGTGTGTGAAGGCCCGCTTCGGGGCGCATGTCAACAAAAACCGGTCCGACCAACCTCACGGCGAAGCACGATCGAACGCTAAAGGGGGCGCCTCACGGCGCCCCCCGATCGTCATAGCGATGCGTTGCCACAATGCTCAGTTGGTTGCGGCAGCGGCCTCCTTGATCCACGCGTCGAATTGATCCTTATTATTGGCAATCCACAACTCCGCGTCCTGGACGAGGTCTTCGGGATCATCGGCGCCGGCGTTCATCCGGGCGTTTTGCACGAAGATGTCCTCCAACGGCACGGACATGACCTCCAGCAGTTTGGCGACGGCGGGGTTCTCCTCCAAGAACGCGACGTTCGCCACGGGGCGAATGTCGTTGGCGGGCCAGCCCATCTCGCACGGATTGTCGACGCAGCCGAGCACGCCTTCGATGATGGTCTTGTCTTCCAATTCCTTTTGATCCGCCGGCAGATCCGGACGCGGCACCTCGATCCACACGACGTCCTCGTTGGGCTTCAGAACACCGACGGTCCAGTTGGGAGTCCAGGTGTAGAAGAAGATCGACTCGCCGTTCTTGTAGCGGCCGATGGCATCAGCCATGGACGCCGAATAGGCAGCCTTGATGGGCTCCACGTGGTCGCGCAGGTCATAGGCGTCCAAGTGGTGGGCGATGACCTTCTCGCATCCCCAACCGGGCGGGCAGGCGACCAACTCGGCCTTGCCGTCGCCGTTGGAGTCGAAGAGTTTCTTGACCTCGTCCTTCTTGAAGTCTTCCAGATTAGTAATGCCGTGCTCGTCTGCGGTTTTCTTATCGATGAGGTACCCCTGGAGCGCGCCACCCTCGGCAACGTACCCGATCACTTTCGCGCCGGGCTCGAAATCATCCTTGTAGTCATTGTGGAGGGGGAACCAGCCGTTGACCCAGACATCCACGTCACCCTGGCCGACAGCCTGATAAAAGGGCGGGTTGTCCAGCGTTGTCGGTCCTTCGACCTCGTAGCCCAACGCTTCGAAGGCCTTCTGATACAATGCGGCCTGGAACCAGCCGGTGTCCCAACTGGCCCTGGCGAGCTTGATGGTTTTGCCGTCGCCGGGCATGTCAGCCGCCGTGGCGATCCCGGCCGACGCCAGGATGCTGACGGCGGCGGCAAGGCCGCCGGTAATGCACATTGATTTGAGGGTCATGGTTGGTCTCCCGTACGCTAATGGGTTTATTGAGCCTGTGTGCAATTCGACATAAATGGTTTGCATGGCCAGCACCATTACGGTTTTTGGGCCACAACGTCGACCCGACCGTTGCTGAGGTCGGACGCTCCGTTGCGCCCCAGTCGGATTCCGAACCACTGCCGAGCCAAACCCGCAAAAGTGCGCCGTGCCCCATCAGGTTGTTTCGTGCCCAGGGCCTGCGTAATGCGGTCCAACACGATGGCGATCAGGACGATGCCGATGCCGCCCACTGTAGCGCCGCCCACATCAAGCCGGCCCAATCCAGTGTAGACCGTCAGACCGAGGCCACCGGCGCCGATCAAGGCAGCGATGACGGTCATCGACAAGGCGAGCATCAAAGTCTGATTAAGCCCGGCCATGATCGTGCGGAGCGCCAGCGGGATCTGAATCTCGAACAACACCTGGCGTCGGGTGGAGCCGAAGGCGAAGCCCGCCTCCACCATCTCGTCCCGGACCTGGCGTATGCCGAGATTGGTGAGCCGCACAATCGGCGGCAACGCAAAGATGATCGTGGCGATCACGCCGGGCACGATGCCGACGCCGAACAGCATGACAATCGGAACCAGGTAAACGAACGACGGGATCGTTTGCATGATGTCCAGAATTGGCCGGACGATGGTTGACACCGTGTTGCTGCGGGCGGCGGCGATGCCAAGCGGGATACCGACGATGGCGCAAAACAGGACAGCAGTCAGGATCATCGCAAGCGTGGTCATGGTTTCTTCCCAGACCCCGATAACGTCGTTGATAGACAATGCGATGACGGTAAAGATCGCGACGCCGCGGCCGGCGAAGCGCCAGGCCAGCAGCGCGAACACGATGACAAACAGAATGAATGGGACAGCGAGGAGAAACGCTTCGAGGCCAATAAGCACTTGATCCACTGGCCACTGCAGGGCCCGAAAGAAGGGCCGAAAATTGGGAACGAGCCAGTCCTTGACCAGCCAGTCGATGCCGTCATCAAGCGGGATCGTGCCATAGTAAGAGAAACTCAAGGACTCAGGCAGGTCGACTAGGATCTGGCCTATGCCGCCGCTCTCAGTCGTGGACTGGTCGCTCATGCCGCTCCTCCCGTAATAGGCGCGCCGGCGGAGATATCCGGTGCCGCGTCGCTGGGGTTGTCCTGATCGGCCGCGTTCAGCGCGGCAAAGATGTCAATGGGCGTGACCACACCCAACAAGCGCCCTTGGTCCTGATCGACAACAGCTAAGGGCAGGCCCATGGAACAACGCTCATAAACCTCAAAGATCGGCTCCTCCGGCTCCACCTCCGGAAAGTCGTTGCGAAGCAGGTCCTTGATGCCGCTGCTGTCATCCTGGGTCGTCACGTCCCTGGCGAGGACGATCCCCGCCGGGCGGCCACCGTTGTCGGTGGCGTAGATCGCGTCCACCTGCTCCTCCTGAAACTTTCGGCGGACATCGGCGACGGTGGCGCCGTCCAGCGGCAATGCCGTCACCGGACGCAAAATCGAGCCCACGGACAACACGCGGCCGCGATCCACATCCTGAGTGAAGGCGCTGACGTAATCGTCGGCCGGCTGGGTGACAATTTCGTCCGGTCGGCCCACCTGCACGAAGTGGCCGTCTTTCATGATCGCAACCTGGTTGCCGAGGCGTAGAGCCTCTCCAAGATCGTGGGTGATAAAGACGATGGTCGTTTGATATCGCTCCTGAATGCGCAACAATTCATCCTGCATGTCGCGGCGGATCAACGGGTCGAGGGCGCTGAACGGCTCGTCCATCAGCATGATCTCCGGGTCCACGGCGAGCGCGCGGGCGAGGCCAACGCGCTGCTGCATGCCTCCGGAAAGGTTGTGGGGATAGGAGTCGGCCCAGGCGTCCAGACCGACCACGGTCAGCGCCTCCATGGCCCGCTCACGCCGGACCGCAGGGTCCAGCCCCCGCACCTTCAGGCCGTACTCCACGTTCTCGGCAACGGAGCGGTGTGGCAGCAGGGCGAAGTGCTGGAACACCATGGTCATCTTGTTCAGGCGCACTTGGCGCAACGTTTCGTTGTCGACGCCGACGATGTCCTCGCCATCGATTTCGATGGATCCCGATGACGGATCGAACAGGCGGTTGAGACAGCGGATCAGCGTCGATTTGCCCGATCCGGAAAGCCCCATGACGACAAAAATCTCGCGCGCTTCCACGGCCATGGTAATGTCGTTGACGGCAACCACGCTGGATGTCTTGCGAAAGATCTCGTCCTTGGCCGCTCCCTTTTGAGCAAGCTCAATGGCCGCATCCGGGTTGGGTCCGAACACTTTGTAGAGACTTTTGGTCAGAAGTTTCGGAGGGCCGCCGGCTGCGTCGTCGGCAACGACGGTTTTGAGGTCGTTCATGATCGCTCCCGCGCAGCTGGTCCGGTCGGTCACTCGTGGCGCAAGGATCGAGTTGGACCATCCCGCTCAGCTCGGTGTCGACCTGTGAATGGGGCCGACGTGTAACTGCGCGACGTTTGCGATTGGCTCCCGATCCCGCCATCACCGCCGCTAGGCTTGCTGTTTTTGTGGTGAAGTCGAAGCGATGACTCCACCCATTCGGTGCTGTCCCCAGGACCTGGGTGATCGGGGGTCAACGGGCTCCGGAGAACTCGACCGGACTCAACACCGCACACATCTCAGTGACTTCATCTTAGTCATTTCTTCGTCTTTGTCACCCCGTTGCCGCGAAAACATGCGTGAACATTTTGAGCGCGGCGAATCCGGCTTCTCGAGCACGCCCAAGGCCGGCGAAATCCCATTGTCTGTCCAGTCGGTTAGACCAGATAGCGGGACTCTAGGTGGCGGCGAAAGCTAGATGGGTCCAAATCCCGGCCGGTGGCGTTGATGAGGAGATCCCGGGTCGTGAGCCTGGAACTTTGGCCATGGACGGATCTACGCAGCCACTCGATGAGGGCCGAAAACGCACCGTTTTCAATTTGGTCCGGCAGGTCTGCTATGGCCGCGGTGGCGGCCTCGAATAGCTGAGCGGCGATCATTGCGCCGAGGGTGTAGGTGGGAAAATAACCCCAGGCGCCGTCGTACCAGTGGATGTCTTGTAGACAACCCAGTCGGTCATCTGGCGGCACCAGACCGAGGAGCCGTTGCATCCCGTCATTCCAGGCGGCGGGCAGGTCCTTCGGTGCCAGATCACTGGCGATCATGGCCCGCTCCAGCTCGTACCGCAGGATGACGTGGGCCGGATAGGTGACCTCGTCCGCATCGACCCTGATGAAGCCGGGCCGAACCCGGGTGTAGATGCGATACAGATTGTCGACGGACCAAGCGGCGGTTTGAGCCGCGGCTCCCGCCAAGTGCGTCCGGGCAAGCGGGGCCGCGAACGTGAGAAACGGCTTCGAGCGGCACACTTGCATCTCGATCAGGAGGGATTGGCTCTCATGCATGGCCATGCCGCGCGCTTCGCCCACGGGTTGGCCACGCCAAGCGGGCGGCAGGCCACGCTCGTAGAGGGCATGACCGGTCTCATGAAGCACGCCCATCAGCGCTGACGTGAAGTCGCTCTCGTCATAGCGTGTCGTGATCCGGACATCGTCAGGCGTGCCGCCGCAAAACGGATGGAGGCTGATGTCAAGCCGGCCATGGCGAAAATCGAAACCGAAGTGGCCCATGAGTTCCACTGCCAAATCCCGCTGGCGCTCGATGGGGAACGGTCCCTGCAGGGGTTGCGGCGCGGGGCCAACGGCCTGTCGCTCCAGCACCCGGCCGAGCAGTTCCGGCAGGAAGCCGGCCAATTCCCCGAACACACGGTCGATCTCTGCGGACCGGCCGTCGGGTTCGTACTCGTCGAGCAACGCGTCGTACGCAGATAAGCCGAGGGCCTCGGCTTTGGCCGCCGCCGTTTCCTGAACGACGGCCAGAACACGTTCCAGGCTCGGCAGTACGGCCGCGAAATCGCTATCGGCGCGGGCTGAGCGCCAGGCGGCCTCGCAAGCGGAGACAGCCCGCGACAGGCGGTCCACCTGCTCGGACGTCAGCGCCGTCGCATGGGCGTGGCGGCGTCGCATCTCGCGGACATTGGCCTGACGCCAGACGGCCTCGGGTTGCTGATCCACACTGACCTCGGACTCCGCTTGGGCGAGAAGCTCGACCATCTCGGGCGCCGTCAGACGCTCGTGGCCAAAGGCACGCAGGCAGGCCAATTGGTCGGCCCGTGCGTCCGATCCGCCCGGCGGCATCATCGTCGCCATGTCCCAATGCAGCATCGCTTCTGCTCCGGACAAAGCGTCCAGCTGGCGAAACAGGGCTTCCAGCCGGCCGTAGGCGGTGGCCTCCGAGGCGTTCAACTTGGAGGCGGTCACGACACGGCAATCAGCGGCGACAGGGCGCGGTCCAGCAGCAGAGCAACAAAAATCAAAAACAGATACAGGATCGAATAGAAGAACAACGCTCGCGCCGCTGCATTGTCATCGCCCCGCCGCGTGCGCCAAGCATGGACGATCATTCCAACACCGAGAGGGACGGCGGCGATGCCATAGAGCAGTCCCCCCGTGCCCACAACCACGGGCAACAGCGTCACGGGCACCAGGATCAGAGTGTAGATCATGATCTGGCGGCCGGTCTCGGCCGGGCCGGCCACGACGGGCAGCATTGGCACGCCGGCGCGATCATAGTCGCTTTGCCGGAACAGGGCGAGCGCCCAGGAATGCGGTGGGGTCCACAAGAAAATAATCAAGAATAGTACAATCGCACCAGGCCCCACCGTCCCGCTGGCGGCCGCCCAGCCGATCAGGGGCGGAAACGCGCCTGCAGCGCCACCAATCACAATGTTGTACGGGGTGCGTCGCTTCAGCCACATCGTGTAGAAGAACACATAGTAGGCGATGGTGAGCAGAAGCAATCCGGCGGGGACCAGTCCCACTTGCCAAGCCATGGTGGCGACGGAACCGAGTGCCAGCACGATACCCACGCCAAGGGCTCGCTCGGGCGTCAGGCGGCCCGCGGGCAAGGGCCGGTCGCACGTGCGCACCATTTCACGATCGATATCCCGGTCGTACCACATGTTGAGCGCACCCGAGGCGCCCGCGCCAACGGCGATGCAGGCGATAGCGATGATCGCCGTCATCATCTCGATGGGTGCCGGTGCCAAGACCATCCCGACAATGGCCGTAAACACGACCAGCGACATCACCCGCGGCTTCAGCAAAACCGCATGGTCGCGCAGCGAAAACCGGGGCGCACGGCGCTCCAGCCGCGGTGCTGTGTCCACAACCGGCTTGGTACCCGCACTCAACACCCGTTCCTCCTTGGCCTCATCGATCCGGCCGCGCCGACCGGTATTTTAGCGCTGTTCCGGCCCTGCGATTGCCGCTGTCTCACGCAACCCATCCGCTCATCATTCCACACCTTCAGGGCCTCGTTAACTGCATTCCGCAGAGGGCTGACCCCCCTGGTGCAGCTGTCAGGGCCAGGAGGGACGACGCTAGGGTGCTTCCGTGCCGGGCCGCCCCTGTGGCAGCACCGCGCCGGTATTTCTTCCGGCTTCACCCACGGACGGGCGGCGCAACAAGGCTCGGCCTGCCAGCCACACAAAGATCGCGCCGCCGGCGACGGCAAACAGCATGCCGATCCCATTGAGCGCCATTCCGATATGGGCCCCGATGTGCTCCAGCCCCTGGGCCGCGCCGGCAACCTTGCGGGGTGCCCCGTAGCCGCCGGCCAGGAACAGACCAAGGCATGCCGCCGCCTGGCCACCGGCGAAGCAGTACACTTGAATGCGTACGGTGCGATCGCGAGCCGCAGGCCGATTCAATCCCGGCAAAACAACGAGCATGACCATGCCCATGAGGGCGAGCGTTACGGCCCCGATGACGCCATGATAGTGCGCCGGCGTGCGTGTGTCCGCGCCGTCAATAAACAGACCAAGGGTGCCGCCGAGCGCAAATAGCGCCATCGACAAGATCAGCGCAAGGTGGCCGGGATTGTGCCACGCCAGGCTGCCATGGCGATCGCGAAGCAAAGCGGCGGCGACGAGGATCGCCGGCGGTCCCAGCAAGTATTGCAGCGCCGTAAACGCCCGATACTGGTTGACGCTGAATGGGTCCGACACGGCGTAAATCACCGGAGCCGCTAGGGCCACGAGTACCAGCCACAAGGCCGCAACACTCAGCGCACGGCCGGTCCGCGCCGGCGTATCGTTCCCGGCCAAGCGGCACCAGGCCATCAGGATCAGGAGCGTGTTGAGAGCCTGCAGAACATGGCCGCCACCCCAGAACAGGTCTTCATTGAACGCTGGTGACGGCGTCTCTCCCCACAACAGGGCGGCCGCGATGGCGAAGCTGACAATTGCCAATAGGGCGATCACACCAGCCGCCACCGCCGCTCGTACCAGGGGGTCCGAGTGGCGCGGGGCGGACGAACCCACCGTGCCGATTACCCGCGCGGCCGACAGCAGAGCCGAAAGCGCAACAACGATCAGGCCGGTGTAGTAGACAGGGTCGATGATGGCCGGCACATAGTTGTTCAGGCTCGCCTCGCCGCGATCCAGGAATGCCGGGGCGAAGAGCAGCGGAAAGGCCGCTGCCATAAGCCACACCGAGGCAATTCCGGCTGCGGAGCCCGAGGGTGCCTCCTCCCGGGCCACAGAGAGCGCACCGAGGGCACCAAACATTGCAAGCAGCCAGATAACGAACGAAAACACCACATGCACGACTAGGCTTTTGTGAAAAAAGCCGACGGGCCAGGGGAACACCGCTTCGATGCCCGGAACCCTAGAGACGCCGAGCAGGAAGGCGTAAATGCCCGCAATGGCGAGCGCCCCGACGGCGAGGGCGGTCCAACCGTACAACTCACGCTGCAGAGCCGGCGCAAGTGAACCGGTTCCAAGGTGCGCTTGGTCAGCCGCGGTCATAGGGCCCTCCCGGGAACGGGTAGAGGTGGACGGCCATCACGTAAACGACGACGCCGGAGACAGCGACGAACATCCACATTGGCCAAGTCCAGCGCGCGAGCTTGCGGTGTTGTTCGAACCGGCCGGTCCAGGCGCGCCAGACGGTCAAGGGCACGAGCGGGGTGATGACGACTGCCATGATGACGTGCACGATGAGGATTGTGAAGTAGATGGGCCGGATGATGCCTTCACCGCCGAACTTCGCCAGCCCGGCGTTGAAGTGATAAATTAGGTAAGTCACCAGAAACGCAGCCGACACCGCCAGGGCCGACAGCATGCTGATGCGGTGACGCGCGCGATCCCCATGCAGAATGAACCAAAGACCGGCGGCGAGACAGATGATGCTGGCCCCGTTGAGGGCAGCATTGACATGCGGCAAATCGGTGATGGCGAGCATGGCGAAGGGCAGGCTAGGGTTGTTTCAGCCGTTGGCCACCTTGATCATGATGCTGACGTACATGAATAGCGCAGCGCCCGCGAGGATCACGGCGAGAATGGTTTGGCGGTTGATCATGGTCCTCTCCTGATTTCGACCCGGTAGCGGAGACGGGGGTTGCGACGAATCGGCCGACGCGGTCATGTCACCCGATCCGATTGAGCCTGTTCAATGTTCCTCGTACAGTGGCTTGGCGGGAAAGAAAATCCTTTTCATTACGGTTTGCTGATGTTAGCTAAGATTTATATGCGATCCACAAACAGGATTGCCCGGCGGAAGCTTTTTCCGACTTGGCAACACGGGTATTCGTGGAGATTTTTCCTCCACAGACTTCCCCTGTCGTGTCATATCGGGCACGTGATAACTTAAGACCGGCATCGGAGCATTTGGGACATGTTGATGGGATCGACAATGGGACGCCTTGCCGCTTTCTGTTCAGCGCTTGCCGGTTGGTCGAGCGTTGCGGCAGCGGAAGCGGTCGGGCAGGCGGCACCGTGGCAGATGAACTTCCAGGAAGCGCAGTCACCGGTGATGGAGCGCATCCACGATTTCCACAATTTCTTGCTGGTCGTTCAATTCGGGATTGTGGCGCTGGTGCTTGGTGTGCTTGCGTATATCATCTGGCGCTACAATGCAAAACGCAACCCAGTGCCCTCGAAAACCACGCACAATACGACACTGGAAGTGATCTGGACTGCTGTTCCTATTGTTATCCTTGTTGTGATCGCGATCCCGTCATTGCGGCTTCTTTATTTTGCCGACAAAACCCACGACTATGAGATGACCCTCAAGGTCATTGGGCATCAATGGTATTGGTCGTACGAATATCCTGATCACGGTAACTTTACCTTTGATAGTCTGATGATTCCTGACGAGGATATAGACGTGGCAGCCGGCCAGGTCCGCATGTTGTCGGTGGACAATGCGGTTGTCTTGCCGATCAACACCAAAGTTCAGGTGCTGGTGGCGTCCGCCGATGTCATTCACAACTGGGCCGTGCCGGCTCTTGGCCTTAAGAAGGACGCAACACCGGGTCGGGTCAATGAAACCTGGGTCGAGATCAACACCGAGGGCACGTACTACGGCATGTGCTCGGAGCTGTGCGGCGTTAACCACGGTTATATGCCCATCGAGATCCGCGCCGTCTCCCGGGATGCATTCGACGCGTGGGTCAAGACAGCGCAGGCGGAGTTCGCTAAAGTGCAGACGCCGAACGCAACCCTTGCGGCATCGGACGCATTGGATGCAGCGGACCCGAGCGTTCGCTGAACACCCACGCGACCGATCGACAGGACTGAAAACGGTCAAGACGGCTTAACGAGAGGAAGGGCGCAGGCATGGCATACGGCATTGCCGCAGGACACGGTGCCGAAGACCACGAGCATCATCCCACGGGCTGGCGGCGCTGGGTCTACTCCACCAACCACAAAGACATCGGCACGATGTACATCATCTTGTCGATCGTTGCTGCGATTATCGGCGGCGCCATGTCCTGGCTGATCCGCGCAGAGCTGGCCGCTCCCGGCATTCAGCTCATCGACGACTTCCAATTTTACAACGTCCTTGTGACCGCCCACGGCTTTTTGATGGTGTTCTTCGTGGTCATGCCGGCCATGATCGGCGGTTTCGGCAACTGGTTTGTGCCATTGATGATCGGCGCGCCGGATATGGCATTTCCGCGCATGAACAACATCAGTTTCTGGCTGACAGCGGCCGGCCTGATCCTGTTGGTAACGTCGGCGTTTGTCGGCGCCGGCCCAGGTACGGGCTGGACGGTCTATCCGCCCCTGTCATCGGGAGATTTTCACCCCGGGCCCGCGGTCGACTTTGGTATCTTAGCGCTGCATGTGGCCGGTGCCGGCTCGATCCTCGGCGCCATCAATTTCATCACCACCATTTTTAACATGCGGGCGCCCGGCATGACGCTACATCGCATGCCGCTGTTCGTATGGGCGATGCTGGTCACGGCCTTCTTGCTGCTGCTTGCCCTGCCCGTCCTGGCGGGCGCTTTGACAATGCTGCTCACGGACCGCAATTTCGGCACCACGTTCTTTGAGGTGGCCGGCGGTGGCGATCCTGTACTGTGGCAACACTTATTCTGGTTCTTCGGCCATCCAGAAGTCTATATTATCATTCTTCCGGCCTTCGGAATCATCAGCCAAATCGTCTCCACTTTCTCCAAGAAGCCCGTGTTCGGCTATCTGGGTATGGCTTATGCCATGGTCGCCATCGGGTTCGTGGGCTTCATCGTGTGGGCCCACCACATGTATACGGTGGGGCTCGGTGCTGATACGCGCGCCTATTTCACCATCGCGACCCTCATCATCGCGGTGCCGACGGGCATCAAGATCTTCAGTTGGCTCGCCACGATGTGGGGCGGCTCTTTGGAGTTCAAGGTGCCGATGCTCTATGCCATCGGCTTTATATGGCTCTTTGTCCTTGGTGGTGTCACGGGTGTGCTACTGGCCAATGCCGGCATCGATTTCGCCTTGCACGACACGTACTACGTTGTTGCGCACTTCCACTATGTGATGGCGATTGCCGCCATCTTCGCCATGTTCGGTGGTTGGTATTATTGGGCCGGGAAGATGTTCGGCGTGGGATACTCCGAGCGGCTTGCCAAGATGCAATTCTGGGTATTCTTCGTCGGCGTCAATGTGCTTTTCTTCCCTCAGCACTTCTCGGGCCTCGCTGGCATGCCGCGGCGAATCCCTGATTATCCGGACGTCTACTTCGGCTGGAACCTGGTTAGCTCCATCGGCGCTCTGATCACGATGGTGGGGACGTTCATGTTCCTGTACGTGATCTGGCACAGCTTCTACCGTTACAAAAAGCCGGTGGAAGCCAACCCCTGGGGCGAGGGTGCGACAACGCTGGAATGGACTGTGCCGTCGCCCGCACCGTTCCACACCTTTGAGGAATTGCCCGTAATCGGCGCTGGAGGGAGCACGGCAGGTCACCAGGCACCGCCACGCCCGCAGCCGGCCGAGTAGCGGCGGCGGTTCGGGACCCCAAGTGGATTGATGGACATGACCGAGACGGAGAAGCGAGACGAGGCGGCGGAGGCCCTCAACGCCTCCGCGCCACAACGGCGCACCGGTTCACCAGCGCGGACAGCCTTCTTGCTGTTCGGTCTGGTGGCGGCCATGGTGGGCCTCTCCTTCGCCTCCGTGCCGCTTTACCAGTTGTTCTGCCAGGTGACGGGCTATGGCGGCACTCCGCGCATCGACGAAACGGCTGCCCCCCAGGTTCCGTCGCAGCGGATTATCACCGTGCGGTTTGATGCCAACGTCAATCCCGACCTGCCATGGCGTTTTGGCCCGACGGAGCGTCAAATGCAGGTCCGCCTCGGTGACCACACGCTCGCAGCTTACGAAGCGGTCAATGACAGTGCGCGCGCTGTAACCGGCACGGCCGTGTTTAACGTCTCACCATTCAAGGCTGGCCCGTACTTCAGCAAGCTCGACTGCTTCTGCTTTACGGAACAGACACTCCAGCCCGGCCAAGCCGTATCGATGCCCGTCTCATTTTATGTGGACCCGGCGATTGCCGACGATCCCGAAACCAGGGATGTCAAAATCATCACACTGTCGTATACCTTCTATCCCTTAGACGACGATGACACAGTTGAGACGTCAGCCATTGACCAGGGGAAAACCGATGACGGCGCGGCAGACGGATCAGAGACGGCGAAGGCCGCTTCAAAGGACGGCTGATGCAGTCGTTCCAGTGATTGTGGCCGTTCAGGGCTAAAAAGAAAGGCGTGAGGGGACGTTATGGTAAGCGAGACGAAAAACCACCCGTTCCATATGGTTAACCCCAGCCCATGGCCGTTCGTGGGAACCATCTCCGCCCTGTTGCTGGCCATCGGCGGCATAATCTACATGCACTACGAGTGGCCCTATCTGCTGATTTTGGGTTTTGTGGTGTTGACAGTCACCTTCATCGGTTGGTGGCGGGATGTGGTTCACGAAAGCCGAACAGGTCACCACACCGATGTGGTTGCCCACGGCTTACGTTTGGGCGTGCTGCTGTTCATCGCGTCCGAAGTCATGTTCTTTTTCGCATTCTTCTGGGCATTCTTCGATGCGACGGTCCCGGCCATCAGCCGTACGGCCCATGAGGTCTGGCCGCCCGAGGGCGTGGTCCCGTTCCCACCGTTCGGCTTGCCGTTTTTGAACACCCTGATCCTGCTCACCTCCGGGGCGACGGTCACCGTTGCGCACCATTGCATCCGCCACGGCGACCGCGAAGGCATGGCGTTTTGGACCGGCCTGACCGTCCTTCTCGGTATCCTCTTCAGCATCTGCCAGGGCTATGAGTATGGCCATGCTGCCTTCGGCTTCCGGGATGGGATCTATTCCTCCACGTTCTACATGGCCACGGGCTTTCACGGCTTTCACGTGATCGTTGGAACCGTTTTCCTCGCCGTGTGCTTCTTTCGTGCCCGGGCCGGCCATTTTACGGCTGAAAAGCATGTGGGCTTTGAAGCTGCAGCCTGGTATTGGCACTTTGTTGACGTGGTCTGGCTGTTCCTGTTCACGAGCATCTATTGGTGGGGAGCGGCGGGCTACACCGGCTCCTTCCATTGAACGGCGCACCATCGGCTGCGCCTGTGACTGAGCCCGCCGCCAAAGCAAGCGGCTCGCCCCTCTTGAACGGTTTGCGCGGGCGGTGTCCGCGCTGTGGCCAGGGGGCATTGTTTGACGGCTACCTGGCGGTCGTAGACCGATGTGACGTCTGCGGGCTGCGCTTTGACGGCCACGATGCCGGTGATGGACCGGCCGTGGCCGGCATTTTCATCCTCGGATTCGGAATTGTGGGACTCGCCTGGCTGCTGGAAGTCCTGGTCATGCCGCCACTTTGGGTGCATGCGGCGATCTGGATCCCGGCAACCGTGTTAGGGGCGCTTGCCCTGCTGCGTCCCCTGAAGGGCCTGACGATCGGCACACAGTATCAAGTCCGCGCCGTGGACGAGCCGGAACGGCCGGGCGGAACGTAACGGCGGGTGCTAACACCCGTGGCTGTGGCCGACAGACCGCCGTCGTGAGCGCTGCCGTCGCAGCGAGGAGACGATCATGCAGGATCAGGTCCAACGGCAATTTAAGCTGCCCGTCGGAATCAACACCGTTGCGGTGGACCGGTCAGGCCATTGGCTGGCTGCGGGCTGGCGCGATTTTCTGGCCACACCCGGTATCAGCATGGCCTATGGCGGTGCCTTCGCCGCCTTCAGCATCCTGTTGTCCCTGGCCATTCTTGAGGCCCATGTGGGATCTCTTGTGCTGCCGCTCACCGGTGGGTTCGTGCTGTTGGCACCAATTCTGGTGGTTGGTCTCTACGACGTTAGCCGGCGTCGCGAGAGCGGGGCCACGCCGACACTCGGCGCCACGATCGCCGCGTTCAAAGACAACCTGGGACAGCTCTCGGCGATGGGCATGGTGCTGCTGATCATCTGGTTCGTCTGGGTTGAGGTCGCGATTTTCCTGTTCGCCATATTCTTCCATGAGTTGCCGCCGCCGTTGACCGAATTCGTCCACGATGTCGTGTTTTCGGGCGAGGGAGCTGTGCTGCTGATCGTTGGCACTTTGTTCGGAGCTGCCTTTTCGCTCGTCATTTTCACGATTACCGCTGTGTCTGTGCCCTTGATGTTTGACCGGCCCGTGGACGTGGTGACGGCGATCGCCACCAGCGTCCTGGCGGTTCGTGCCAATTGGCGGGTCATGTTCGGTTGGGCTGCCATGATTGCACTGATTACGCTGGCATCGGCCGCCACATTCTTTGTGGGTTTGACCGTTGCCCTACCCGTGCTTGCGTACGCCACTTGGCATTGTTATCGCGACATCGTCGGCCGCGAACGCGAGACAGCAAGCGACGTGGCCGGCTTCGGCGCCGGGATTTGAAGAGACGCCCTAGTCTAAGATGGCCCTGCTTCAGTGCCCCGTATCGTAGGTCCAGAAGGGCTCACAGCTGGCAAACCGCTCCCATGCTTCATCGATACCGCCGTTTGCGGCGACACCGCGGCGGTGCCATCCGGTGATGATCCCGGCGGCCGTGGCCATTTCAGGGCGATGCCGGCGGTCGGCAGCAGCCATCAGTGAAGCCATCAATGTGCCAGCCACCACCAAATCGTTCATCTGGCCCAAGTGATCTTGAAGCTCCTTCATGCGCGCGAGATAAGGCTTAACCGCATTGTCGGAGTAAAGGACGGCGAAGAACTCGACCGCATAACGCAGCGCTTTGATTTTGATCCGAAGCTCGTGGCGTTCCTCCGCGGTCATCGTTGCCAGGTGCTCGCCCGCACTTCGCACCTCGCCGTCGCGCTGAGTCAGCACGGTTGACGCCAACTCCCGGACCGGTGCAAGGAGCACCGCCCAGCCAACGCCGGGATAGCCCGCATCCCGCCATGCTCTACTCTTGCTCCAATGGCGAAGATCGTGCTTCAGGGCCTCGTAGCGCCGTGCAGTAAGTGCTTTGCTGGCCATCGCGTAGGCACGATCCTGGGCTTTTCGGGCCGCTTCGCTTAAGCGTGCGATTCCCGGCGCGTCGCCGGCACCCTGTTCCACTGGTCCAAGAACCTCGTCCACGAAGACATCCCAATCACGGGCTGATCCAAGCCGCCGGATCAGCCATTTCAATTCCTTGTTGGCGCGTCGGCGCTGTTCTTCGGGGATCAAGTCCGAATAGATCGACAGGCGCGAACGCAGTCGCCGCACCGCGACCCGCATCTGATGGACGCCTTCAGGATGGAACCGGCCCAGGACACAGGACTCATTGGCTGCCATGTGGTCGATGGCGTTGTCCACGGCGGCGATCAGCGCGTCCTCTGCTGTTGCCGTGCCGTCGAACGATAAACTCTTTGCCTTGGCCCAGATCGGTCCTGCTGCAGGAGCCTCCACGTCGGTTTCCGCTGTTTGGAACTCAGTCAATGCGCGCATTCGATGACGTGTTTCACCTCATATCGTTAGGGTCTTAGAGCACACACTTCAATCTTGCATGCACCGTGGTATTTTCTTGGGCACCGCCGAGCGCACGTGTCACAAAACCGTAATATAGTTCAAACGGGCCGTTTCACTAGGGTATCGGCCCAATTAAGGTCCATTCGTCCGTTTGGCCATGGCGTCGTTCTGGCACGTGCCGGGAACTTCCGCCTATACTCCACGGCCATGACTGAGCAAAAACGGACGAACCTTACGGCCAAGCGATCGCCGCTGGATCCCATGCGTGATCCCGTGGAACTGATCGCTGTCATGAGCCGAGCTTTTGCCGATTCCCGCAATATCGAAAGCACTCTGCGCCGTGGTTTGGTCGCCATTACCGATTACCTGGAAGCCGAAGGTGGGGCAGTTTTTTTGCTGAGTGAAGATGGCGTAACCCTTCGCTGCACCGCGGCTGTACGAGCAAGCACGGGGATCGAGGGCATGGAGATGGCGAGTGATCGCGGCATCGTGGGTCGATGTGCCCAACACAAGCGAGGCGAGTTGGTGCGCGACGCCAAGGACGATCCGGAGTTTTTTGCGGACTTCGACGAAGTGACCCGCTATCAAACTCAATCGATTGTGTGCGCGCCAATGAGCGTGCGTGATGAGTGCATCGGGGCGGTCGAACTCGTCAACAAGGTCAGTACTGACGCGCAGTTCACCGACGATGATTTGCACATTCTCCAAGCCATGGCGTCGGCCGCCGCGCTCGCCATCCTCAATGCGCGGATGTCGGAGAGTTTGGTGGAGCAAGAACGCTTGGGCCGGGAACTGGAGTTGGCCGCGGAAATTCAGCGCAACTTGCTGCCCCCTGAACAAGATACAACGTTTCCCATTCACGGAATTTCGTTGCCAGCTTATGACGTCACCGGTGATTTCTATGACTTTTTTACCCTAGCGGATGGTCAGATCTGTTTCATTATTGGCGACGTGGCAGGCAAGGGCATGAACGCGGCCCTGCTGATGGCCAAGACCGCCAGCCTAGCACGAGGTTTCGGCAAAACGATCCGGAGCCCGGCGAGCCTTTTGTCCCGGATCAACCGCGAAATCTACGATACCAACACGCGCGGCATGTTCGTGACCATGGTGGCCGGCGTTTATGACCCGAAGTCTGGGGCGGTGCGGCTATTCAACGCTGGCCATCAGCCGCCCCTCCTGCGTCGCGCGGACGGCCGGTTCGAGACGATCACCGAGGCAAGCATTCCTCTCGGCATAGACCCGGACCCGGCCTATCGCGTCGCCGACGAGATGACAATCGCACTCGATGGTGGCTGCCTCTATATCGTTACGGACGGCGTTACCGAAGGCATCTTGGACGACGGCTCCGAGCTGAAAGAAACGGGCTTAATGGCGACCTTAAACACGCTAACGGATCGGCCGGTCGCGGAGCAGTTGGTCGCCGTTGCGTCTCTGTTTAGCGATGGGGAAAGGACGCTTCGTGACGACGTGACGATGATCGCGATCGACGATCGCGTTACCTTAGCCTCTTCAACGTACACGCGTGACAGGGGTTTGAGGTCCGACGACCGCGATGGTGACGATGCGGACGTGGCCGAGGAAATCATGCGCCTCACGATCCCGGCGCACGTGGACCAACTCCGCTTGGTTCGAAAGGTGATTGAACCGATCGTGGGTGCGGTCGGATGCTCCGATCCAACCGTAAAGGACATTGTCCTCGGTATCGATGAGGCTTGCCACAATGTCATCGAACATGCCTACGGCCTGGATCCTTCGGGAACGATCACGGTAATCATTCGCCGCCAGGAGGGGCGATTGGTTGTGCTGTTGTGTGATCTTGCCGACCCTGTTGACGTCGAAGACATCAAGCCGAGGGATGAGGACGATTTGCGGCCGGGCGGCCAGGGCACGCGCATCATCCAATCCGTGTTCGATGAGGTGGAATTCCTGCCGACGCCGCCGGAGGGCGGCAACGTGCTGCGGATGGTCAAGAGGATAAAGGCATGAATGACGCCAGTTATCGCGTTGTCGAGGAGAGCAATTGGATCACCGTGGCGTTAACGGGTGATATGGACCGCCAGGCGTCTCCGGACGCCCGGCTGTTGTTGCTGGATGCCATCAAGCGCGGCAAACCGGTGCTCGTGGATTTGTCGGCGGTGGACTACATGGACAGTTCCGGTGCCGCGTCGCTTGTCGAAGCGTTGGCTCTGTCTCGGGACACGGGAACCTGGTTTGCGCTCGCCTCAGTGAGCGACGCCGCCATGCGCGTGCTCAAGCTCGCCCGGCTGGATCAAGTATTTCAGGTCTATCCGAGCCTCGATGAGGCGCGTGGAGCTACGTCCTGAGCACGACTGGGCAGCCGCCTTCAGCTTCCCCTCCGCCCACGTCGGCTCGCCGTGGCTCTGCCGTTCGAGCCGTGGAACGTTTGGGCGAGCGCTCCATGCGCGGTATTGAAGAGGTCGGTATGGCCGCAAGCCTCGTTGGCGAATGCGCCTACTGGGTCGTTATGGGCCGCCTTCGTCGGCAGCCGGTCCGTTTTCGCTCGGTGGTCGTGGAGATGATGGATATCGGCATCCGCGCGATCCCCATCGTCGGAGCGCTTGCCGTGACGATTGGCGTGATGCTGGCGATCCAAGGCATCCACACGCTTAGAACTTTTGGGGCCGAGAGCCGGGTGACGCTTGGCGTCGCGCTGTCGATCGTTCGAGAGTTTGCACCGCTAATCACGGGCATGATGGTCGCTGGTCGGTCCGGTTCGGCGCTGGCGGCCCGGCTCGGCACGATGAAAATCAACCAGGAAGTCGATGCGCTGCACGTCATGGGGATCAATCCGATCCGGTTTTTGGTGGCGCCGGCGCTTTTCGCATGCTTGGTGATGCTGCCGGCGCTGACGTTCTTCAGCATGGTTGCGGGTCTGTGGGCCGCCGGTGCGTTCATCAGCCTGGAGCTGAACATCTCCTTCGCCAGCTATGTAGATGAGTTGATTTCCATCCTGTCCACGGCCGATTTGATGCACGGCCTGGGCAAGAGTGCGATCTTCGCGGTACTGATCGTAGTCATCGGCGCCGTCAACGGATCCACCGTTACTGGTGGTGCGGAGGGGGTCGGGCGGGCGACGACTCGGGCCGTCGTACAGGCGCTGTCGGCGATCGTCATCACCGATATGCTGTTCGTGTTCGCCGTAACGCGCTAAACACAGTGCTGTGACGAGTCAGCCATCCGCACTTGAGCCAGAATCGCGCACCACGGCGCCGGCAACCGAAACCGTGCAGCAGCGCCTGCCACGAGCGGAGCGTCCGCGCGTCATCGAAATGGAGAACCTGGTCACGCACTTCGGTCAACGGATGATCCTTAACGGCGTC
This sequence comes from uncultured Rhodospirillaceae bacterium, assembly GCA_964619055.1. Taxonomy (GTDB): domain Bacteria; phylum Pseudomonadota; class Alphaproteobacteria; order Rhodospirillales; family Defluviicoccaceae; genus CAYVUM01. Next base: position 36,678 of record CAZUDB010000009.1, on the reverse strand, counting down.
TCCATGGACGTCCGCGAAGAGGAGATCATGGTCATCATGGGCGGCAGTGGTTCTGGCAAGAGTACGTTGCTGCGCCACCTGCTCAGCCTGGAAACCAAGACCTCCGGCACTGTGCGATTGTTGGGGGTCGATGTAGACAAGGCAACGCCCCAAGAGCTTGCCGAACTGCGCACGGGCCTGGGCGTGGCGTTCCAGAGCGGAGCGCTTTTCAGTTCCATGAGCGTCATCGACAACATCATGCTGCCGCTGGTGGAGCACACCGACCTGCCGCCGCCGACACGGCGGATCATGGCCCGCCTCAAGCTGGAGCTGGTCGGCCTTGCGGGATTCGACGACTTGATGCCCGCCGAATTGTCTGGAGGAATGATCAAGCGGGCCGCATTCGCCCGGGCGATCATCATGGACCCGAAAATCCTATTCTGCGACGAGCCTTCGGCTGGACTCGATCCCGTTGTTGCGTCCGCCATTGACGAGTTGTTGCTGATGCTGCGCGATGCGCTCCGTATGTCTATTGTCGTTGTGACCCACGAACTAGAGAGCGCCTTCAAGATCGCCGATCGCATCACGATCCTGGACCGGGGTCGTATCCTGTTCTGCGGAACTGTCGATGAGGTTCGTGCCCACCCGAGCCAGCGCATTCAGGACCTGCTGAATCGCCGGCCCGAGGACGACACCGTTGATCCGGAAGCCTATCTACGCCGACTGACGGAAGAAACGGCCCAACCGCGGCGGGTGATGTGAGGGTCCCGCAACCATGACCGGAATGCGCGGCACATACATGGGCGTTGGCCTGTTTGTTATCCTCGCGATCGTTGGAGTCATGATCGTGATCGTCAACCTTTCCGGGTGGACGGCCAACAAGGACCGATACGTAACCGCTTTTCGCAACGTGTCCGGAATCGATGCCGGCACTTCGGTGTTGTATGAGGGCTATCCCATTGGCCAAGTGGTCGCCGTGGAACCTTTGGCAGCGGATCAGGCTCAAGACCTGGGATTGTCAGCCGGCCGGTTGTGGTTTCGCGTCGAATTGGACGTGGAGCGGAACTGGCCAATACCGATCGACGCCATCGCCAACATCGCCTCGTCCGGGTTCCTGTCCCGGCCCAGCGTGAGTATCAGCGAACCGTTGAGGTCAAAGCCGACCGATGCCGCAGAGAAGACTCCGCTCCTGTCTACTGGCGATTTCATCCCTGGAGAGGACCGGGTCGGCATTTTCCAGCAGGCAGCGGCGCTCGCCGGGAGCCTGGAATCCCTCGTCGCCACGGCCCGCGCGACTTTGGATGAACGCCTGAACCCGACGCTCGACGAGGCGCGTGGTTTGGTTCATGACCTGCGCGACGACGCGGGACCGATCATGGACAACACCGCCGAGGTGATAGTCAGCATTGAGCGAACAGTTGAGGATCTGAGGGGCTTTGTTGGACCAGAGGCGCGACAGCAGATCCAGCAGACGCTCGTGAACCTGGAGGCTTCGGCAGCCGATACACGTCGACTCACAGGCAGCCTCAATCAAACGGCGCGTCGCGTCGATGCCCTGGTCGCACGCAACAGTGGCTCCATCGACGACTCCGTTCGGAATCTGCGCTTCGTTCTCAATGCGTTGTCCCGGGATATCAATTCCATTAACCGAAATCTCGAATCGGCCGCTCGCAACTTCAACGAGTTCAGCCGCCGCATCCGGCAGAACCCCGGGCTGTTGTTACGCGGGTCGCGGACGGGGTTGGAGGAGCGATGAAGCGGCGCGCAAACGCTGTTGGATGGCCCGCATCGGCCTGGGGTTGGCCGTGCGTGGAGGTTGTCCTTGTGCTCGCGCTGCTGAGTGCCTGCGCCGCGCCACCGGCGCCACCGGATCAGTTCTTCCGATTGACTTTGGCGCCGCCGGCACCTGCTGGGCCGCCACCGCCCTTACGCGGCGTGTTGGTGGTTGAGCAACCGGAAGCCGACGGCCTCCTTGCCGCGCGCGCGATCGTTCACTCGGGCGGCGTGCCGGACAGCCCCTTGATGGAATACACATATTTTTTATGGGAAAAGGCGCCCGGACAGCTGATCCGCGATGTTCTCGTTGACTGCTTAAGCGCGGCCCGCGTCGCTGATACCGTGGTGGCGGACACGGTGTCAGTAAGGGCCGATCATGCCCTGACCGGGCGGGTTGAACGGCTTGAGCGTATCGAGGGCAACCCGCCGCGGGCGATCCTGGCGCTTCGTCTCGGCGTGGTCGACAACCGCACCGGGGAACTCCGATTCCTTCGCCGATACGCCGCCGAGCGCGCGGCCAGTGGGCCGGACATGGCGACGACGATTGCGGCGTTCAACGACGCCGTGTCCGATGCCTGCGGACGACTGGTCACGGACATCGCCCGACTTTAAGCCGGCCCTCCACCGTTTTGAGCATGGGCGTCCGGCTTACAGGGCGATGTAGCGGCGGAGCGCATCCACCTCCGCTTCCGCCTCTTCGATCCGGCTTTTGACGATGTCGCCGATACTCACGATGCCGACCAATTCGCCGTTGGAGACCACAGGCAGGTGACGGAAGCGGCGCGCCGTCATCATGCCCATGATCTCGGCCACCGATGTTTCCGGCGCGCATGTGACAACTTCACCGGTCATCAGATCGCGGACCGTTTTGCCTGTGATGCCGTCCTTATGGGTGTTGAGGGCTCGCACCACGTCGCGTTCCGACAGAATGCCGGCCACATCGCCGGCGTCATTGGTGATCAGAACCGCGCCGATGCGCTTTTCCGCCAGCAGTGCGACTGCCTCTGTTACGGGTGCTGAGCCCGGCAGCGAGATCACGCTGTCTCCCTTGGTTTTCAAAATATCTGAAACATACATGGACCTCTCCTATTTTGCCTTAGATATGGGCGCTTACACGCCCTTCACTGTTTCGTCTATCAGCATGTCGACGACCCCGCAAAGGGCGTCTTGGATCTCCATCCCGGCCGCACGCGCCGCCTCATATTGAGCAATTTGGCGATGGGCGCTGGTGCCGCCCTTTACAATATTGCGACAGTGGAGCAGTTCGTCGACACAGCCCAGCGCCTCCGCGTCATCGCGGCACATGGTGATCAACTCCTCGAGCAAGTCCGTGAACGCTACCAGTTCGCCCCGACCGAAATCGATGAGACCCTCGTCGATGCCGTAACGCTTGGCGCGCCAGCGGTTTTCGCTGACGAGCATGCGATTGTAGGTGCGCCAGCGCTGATTTTGCCGCCGCAGGCGATAGAGCATGCGCAGCACACACCGGTAGAGAGCCGCGATGGCAAGGGCGTCCTCCAATCGCGTGCAGACATCGCTGATTCGCATTTCCAACGTGGGGAACGTCGCACTTGGCCTAACGTCCCACCAGATCATGCTGGCGTCCCTAAAAATCCCCGTGTTGACCAGGACATCCACGTGGCGGCGGTACTCTCCATAGGAGTCAAAGCGGGACGGCAGACCGGTGCGCGGCAGCTCGTCGAAGATGCTAAGCCGATAGGACTTCAGGCCGCTATCCTCCCCGCGCCAGAACGGCGACGATGTACTGAGCGCCAACAGATGTGGCAGGAAGTAGGCCACTTGGTTCATGAGATCGATCCGCAGCTCGTCGTCGTCGATACCAACGTGGACGTGCATGCCGCAGATCATCAACCGCCGCGCCACCGCCTGCATATCGCGGGCCAGCATGTTGTAGCGATCTTTGTCCGTGTGCTTCTGGGTTTGCCATTCGGAGAACGGGTGCGTGGAGGCAGCGATGGGAGCCAGGCCATACCCTGCTGTCACCTCGGCCACGGTACTGCGCAGCCAGGCCAAATCGGTGCGTGCTTCCGCGAGCGTGCCGCAGACCCGCGTTCCGACCTCAATCTGAGACTTGAGAAACTCCGGTCGGACCAAACCTTTGATCCGTTGCTCGCAATCGGCAAAGACCTGTTCAGGCAGGTCCACGGCCAGCTCACGCGTCGCCACGTCGACAAGCAGGTACTCTTCCTCGATGCCGATGGTGAAGCTCGGTTCGTCTGGAGCCGTCATCAGAAATACTCGACTCGGTGAAGATTACCCATATCGAGTAGCACTCTAAGGGTGTCGCCCAGTAAGTCCGCCCAGCGATCCAGCTCCGCTGCCGTCTCGCAGTGGTCCTGGCGAACCTCGACCGCTGCGTGGGCCAAGCCCGATGCACCGGCGTGGACGTTCAGTGTGTATGCGATGGTGCGCGCTGAATAGGGCTCATTGTCACCGACGTTAAGGGATGGGTCCCGGCGCAGGCGATCAATCAGCGGCACGGCAATGCGCGGATCCCGGTTCCACAGCACAGCAATGTCCCACAAACGGTCCTCACCCCCCATCGAGGGCGTAAAGGTGTGAACGGAGAAAAACAGTGGCTCCGGCCCCGTTCGCCGCAAGCGCGCGATCGTTCTCGCCACGGCTTGGTGGTAGGGCCAAAAGAATGCCTCGGCGCGGGCGGCCTGACCTGCTTCGCAAAGGCTGGCGTTTCCGGGAATGGTGACTCCGTCACTCACGGACATGATCGACTGAGGGTCTCCTGGCTGACGATTGCAATCGATGAGCAGGCGGGAGTAACCGGCAAGCACGGCCGGCGCATCGAGCCGCTCGGCCAACCGCAGCGTCAGGTCCGCCGCGCCGATGTCGTGGGCGATATGACGGTCCAAATCGCGCTCCGTCAGACCAAGCCCTTGCAAGCGGGCCGGGATCGCATTGCTGGCATGGTCGCATACCAACACCAACGGGGTCCGGGCATGCTCATTGACGATGCAAAACGGTGGCGGATCGTTTGCCCCGATCAACGACACAGCACCGGTCGATGGCTGCGACTGTGCTAAGGCGGCGGCTGGTGTGAGATCAAGCGCGGTTTGGTTCATTGCGTTAGGGGCCTTTGGCGGTCGAGCCGGGCACATCGCGCGTGGTTCCGCTGGCGGAGCACCGCGTCTCGGGATATTAGCGGCCCATGCCAAACTTGCGAAGCGCCAGTGAGGCTGGCGTCCCTGCTTCCGATGCCGAGTCGCGTTTAGTTGTCGTCGCGGAGGCCACCGCCTTGGCCCCGGACGCCCGCCAGGAGACCGTACGGCCGCCAAGCCGGTTTGCGGTGGCGGGGTTGCTGTGCGGGGCCGTGGCCATCGCGTTTGCGCCGATCTTCGTTCGCCTAAGCGAGCTCGGACCGGCCGCGACGGCCTTCCATCGTTTGCTATTGGCTCTGCCGGTGCTATGGCTCTGGCAGCACCTTGCACCGGCCGGCGGCGAGCGGCGGCGGGTTCCGCAAGGGCGCGGCGACTATTTGGGTCTTCTCGTCTGCGGCCTGTTCTTTACGGGCGACTTGGCATTTTGGCATTGGTCGATCAACTACACGAGCGTTGCCAACGCCACCCTGCTCGCCAACTTTGCACCTGTGTTCGTGGCCCTCGCCGGCTGGCTGTTTTATCGGGAGCGATTTACTCGTACCTTTCTAATCGGTATGGCGACGGCGCTCGCCGGCGCCTGCGTGCTGATGGGGCAGAGCTTCTCCTTAAGCGTCGAGAATCTGCTTGGCGACACGCTCGGCTTGATCACGGCGATATTTTATGGCGGCTATATCGTTTCCGTCGGGCGGCTTCGCGCTCGCTTGACGACGCCCGCAATCATGGCCTGGAGCGGTTTGGTCACATGCGCCGGACTTCTGCCGATTGCCCTGATCAGCGGGGAAAGCCTGATCGCGCCAACGCTGCATGGGTGGCTGGTCCTGTTCGGCTTGGCCCTGATTTCCCACGCCGGTGGTCAGAGTCTGATTGCCTACGCGCTCGCCCACCTGCCGGCGGCATTTTCGTCCGTAAGCTTGCTGCTGCAGCCGGCCGTAGCGGCGCTCCTCGCTTGGGGCATTCTGGGCGAGGCATTGGGGCCGGTGCAGGGCGGTGGTGCGCTCCTGATCTTGGCGGGGATCTGGCTTGCCCGCCGCGGCAGCCTCCGCAAGTCCTGAGCAGGGAGCAAAAGACCGCGGCTGACACTCAACCGAACCTTAGGACGTTCGCACTAGCTTGACAGGACGGAGCCGCGGTGCAACAGACCGTCTCGCGGTTACGACCCGTTTGGCCTCCAAACGGGGTAAGTCTTCAACCATGATTGGGAGGCGCCCGTGGCGCACAATCGGCGGATATCCGTGATCGGACTCGGCTACGTGGGCCTTCCGGTTGCGGTCACGTTCAGCAGGGCGGGCACGCCCGTTATCGCCTTTGATATCGATCCGACGCGGATCGATGAGTTGCGCCGCGGGATCGAGCGCACCGGCGAGGTCGAGGAATCGGAACTCGAGGCCGCGGCCCTGACCTACACGGACCGGCCCGAGGACCTGAAGGCGGCCGATTTCCACATCGTCGCCGTGCCAACGCCGATCACGGCCACTAAGCGGCCCGATCTCGGACCCTTGCTGTCCGCCACGCGCACCGTGGGCGGTCAGCTCAAGCGAGGCGACATCGTCGTGTACGAATCGACGGTTTATCCCGGGGCGACGGAGGACGATTGCGTTCCAATCCTGGAGGAGTGTTCAGGCCTCACGGCGGGGACCGACTTCGCCGTGGGTTACTCGCCGGAACGGATCAATCCGGGCGACAAAGTCCACCGTTTCGAGACGATCACCAAGGTCGTGTCCGGTCAGACGCCGGAGGTCTGCGAGATTGTTGCCTCCGTTTACGAAAGCGTCGTCAGTGCCGGTGTCCATCGCGCTGCCTCCATCCGCAGCGCCGAGGCTGCCAAGGTCATCGAGAACACACAACGCGACATCAACATCGCGCTGATGAACGAGCTGGCCGTCATTTTCGAACGGCTCGGCCTCGATACCCATGACGTGTTGGCGGCCGCGTCGACCAAATGGAACTTCCTAAGATTCACCCCCGGCTTGGTCGGGGGCCACTGCATCGGCGTGGACCCCTACTATCTCACCTACCGCGCTGAAAAGGCGGGCTACCATCCCGAAGTGATATTGGCCGGCCGGCGGATCAACGACGACATGGGCCGGTGGGTCGCCGCCGGAACCGTTAAGCGCCTCCTGAAATCGGGAATGCGGGGCGACGTGCGGATTGCGATCATGGGCGTGACGTTCAAGGAAAACGTGCCCGATTGTCGCAATACCCGCGTCGTCGACATCGTTGCCGAACTAACCGACTACGGCATTCAGGTTCAGGTTGAAGACCCTATGGCGGATCCTGACCATGTTCGCCACGAGTACGGACTGACGCTAACGCCAATAGAAGAGCTTGCGCCGGCCGATGCCCTGATCGTTGCCGTACCGCACCACCACTACGTAGACGCCGGCTGGCCCATGCTCCAGAAGATCCTGCGCAATGGCCGCGGCTTGGTCGTGGACATCCGGAGCTGCCTGGACCGCGTCAGCAAGCCCGAAGGCATAGAACTCTGGCGCATTTGACCGGGCGTAAGGTCGTGCTCCCGGCGCTGTACTGGGAAACGTGCGCGGCTGTCCGGGAGGTCAGTTAGGACTGGTCCGCGACCAGGGCATCATAGGCGGCCTGGTCGAGCAGTGCTTCCACTTGCTCGGGATCGCGAATGCGTAGGCGAAAGAACCAACCCTCGCCCAGTGGATCGGAGTTAACCGTTTGTGGCGTATCCGCGAGGACATCGTTGATGGCGACGACTTCACCACCTACGGGCGAATACACCTCGCTGGCCGCCTTGACGGATTCGACGACGCCGGCCTCATCCCCTTGCTCGAAATCGGCGCCGATGTCCGGCAAGCCCACATAAACGATGTCGCCCAGTTGCGCCTGGGCGAAATCGGTGATCCCGACGATGGCTTCTTCGCCTTCGATCCGCACGTATTCATGCTCGCGGGTGAACCGAATCGTGGTCATGGTCGTGTTCCCTGTTCTGGTCGGGGTCTAACCTAGTCGAACCGCGGTCGAACGAAGTGTGGCCGCGGTTCGCACTACCGCACGTAGCGATGTGGTACAAACGGCATTTTTACGATCTCGCCAGCCACCGGCTTGTCGCGGACGATGGCGTTCACCAGGGTTCCGGCAGCGGCGTGTTCGGCGTCCACGTAGGCCATGGCAATGGCCTTCTCTAGGGTTGGTGAAAACACGCCGCTCGTCACCGTGCCCAAGTGGTTCTTCCAGCGATCCGTGATCTCGGCACCGGTGCGGGCTGCGATCGGGCCGTCAAACTGAATACCGACTCGCTTGCGCCGGGGCCCTTCGGCAATCTGGCGAAGGATGACCCGCTCACCCCGGAAGCCGCCCTCGCGGCGGCGGCGGGCACCGATTGTCCAGGCCAGTCCGGCTTCGACGGCAGACGTGGTCTCGTCGATGTCCTGCCCGTGCAGGCAGAGTCCGGCTTCTAGGCGCAAGGTATCGCGGGCACCGAGGCCTGCTGGCGCCACCTCCGGTTCGTCCAGCAACAACTCAGCCAAGCTCACCGCGCAATCGCCCGGGACCGTGATCTCGAACCCGTCCTCACCAGTGTAGCCGGAGCGGGTGATCCCGCAGCGGTAGTCGCAGATCTTTAGAGTTTCTGCGGTCATGAACTGCATGTGCCGGCTGGCAGGCGCGAACCGGGCCAGAACATCCACAGCCTTTGGCCCCTGCAACGCCAACAGGGCACGATCGTCCCAAAGGGTCATCTCCGCCTTGTCGCCGACGCCGTCTCGGATGTGCTCGAAAACCCTGACCTTGTTGGCGGCATTGGCAACAACAACCACGTAGACGCCGCCGGAGACCACGATGAGGTCATCGATGATCCCGCCGTCATCGTTGGTGAGCAGCGTGTAGCGGACCTTTCCAGGCTCCATGCCTTGGACGTCACCAACGACCAAGCTCTCTAAGGCGGCGGCCGCGCCGTCGCCGCGCAGGATCGCTTGGCCCATGTGAGAAACGTCGAACAGCGAGGCTGCGGTTCGCGTGTGGCGGTGCTCGTCCAGGATACCCCGAAATTGGAGTGGCATCGCATAGCCCGCAAAGGGCACAACCTTGGCACCTTGGCGCTTGTGCAAGGTTGCCAACGGCGTTTGCGACAAGGCCGAGAGGTCGGCTTGGTTCACTGACGTCTCCTCAGAAGCGGTCCGGGTTCCCCAACTGGACGCGCATGACGGTGAGAGCTCGCGTTTCGCCGGACGCGTACGGTTCGCCTTTTTGTCCCCTGTCGCGACCTATCTTGGGATCGCCCTCTCTAGGCAGCGACCGCGCTCCTACCTCTTGCGTTCAGTGTAATCGGCAGCCGGGCGCCGTCAACCGAACTGGCGTCACGGCCCCTTTCACGAGGTCCGGCGTTTGCGATTGAATTGCAGTTCCATCGGCGACAACTCGAAGCCGACAAAGACGCGATGGTCCTCCGGTACGACGCCGCCGCCGATAGGAAGTTCAACGGAGACAGGTGGATCATCGTCGCTGAAGCGAAGGCGGGTTTGGGCGTCTGGGAATGTGAGCGCCACGTCGAAGCTTTGTTTCGCAACGACGCGGTCTTTGTAGTCCACGATTGTGACAAAGTAGCGAAATTTGGCGCTGCGGTCGCGATTCGCAGGACCGAGCACAACCTCCATCAGCGGCGCAACCGCAATCACGAAGCTGCGTGTGCCACGCTCGCGATCAGCGTGCACGCCGCAAGCGTAGGTCAGATCTAGCAGCTGTGCCTCGTAGTTAACATCCGTAAGGTCCTGCCCGCGGCCCGGATCAAATCGGGTCAGGTCATCGGCATCGCCTAGGATTGAGATCTCGGGGCAGGGGCTCCTGCTAAAATCGTCGCCGGCGCAACCGGGGATTACGGCACATCCCAAGGCGCACAGAAGGACACAGTGAGTCCAGCGCATCACCGCCGACCGAGCGCCCTGCACTTTACTGCCAACAGCGTTGTGTCGCTGTGGAGTTGTCACAGAGACTTGTGGCTACCGTCGCAGAATGGAGGGGTTGAAGTATGCTTGCAGCCGCAAAACCACTTGGTTTCTGTGGCCTCGGCCGTCATCACCACGGGATTGAATTCGCTACCCTTATGGCTGCCATCGCAAAACGGCTGCGTGGCGCTACGTCCGCAGGCACACCAAGCATACTTCTTGCCGGCCTCAACGGCGACTTCGAACGGGGCTTTCTGCGCGACGATTGGCTCAGGCATTAACGGCTCCTAGGGACTTGCTATCGTATCCGACACCATAAGGATCGATCGCCAAGGCGGCAAGGCTGCGTCCCTGCCATCCGCTTCCTCAAACGCTTCGCGGCGGCCGGGCTCGGAACTTGAGAAACGACTATGGCTGTTTACACCGTCGTCGACGCCGACGCTCTAGATACGTTTCTGAGCACCTACGATCTGGGTGCTGTGATTGCATTCGAGGGGATCGCCCAGGGGATCGAAAACAGTAATTACAAGCTCGACACCGAACGCGGCCGTTACATCCTGACCTTGTTTGAAAAGCGTGTTAAGCGGCAGGATTTGCCATTTTTTGTGGCGCTCATGGGCTGGCTAGCAGATCGGGGGGTGCCCTGCCCGCGGCCTGTGTGTCGCCGCGATGGTACCGCTCTCGGACGACTGGCTGGCCGACAGGCCCTAATCGTGACCTTTCTTGAAGGCCAATGGCTACGTCAGCCGACGCCGCGCGATTGCCTGGTTGTGGGTTCGGCCATGGCGAGGTTGCACCGATCTGCGGCCGGGTTTCCATACGAGCGGCCAAACGACTTGGCACTTTCAGGATGGCGACGGCTGCTGGCCGCATGCCGGCGTCGGCCCGAAGTTGTGAACGCGGAGCTCGGCAGTGAGCTGGATGACGAGTTACACGCGTTGGCGATGGCGTGGCCAAAGACCTTGCCGCTCGGAACGATTCACGGCGACCTTTTTCCCGATAACGTGTTTTTCCTCGGCGGCCAAGTGACCGGTATCATCGACTTCTACTTCGCTTGCACCGAGATTCTAGTCTATGACGTCGCCATCGCCCTCAACGCGTGGTGTTTTGCAGCGGACGGTGCATTCCGCATAGAGCAAGCGCACGCCTTCCTCTCCGGCTACCAAGCGGTCAGACCGCTTTCGCCCGCCGAGATCAATGCTCTGCCCGTGCTCTGTCGTGGCGCCGCGCTCCGCTTTCTGCTGACGCGGTTGCTCGACTGGGCCGACACGCCGAGCACAGCCCTTGTGACGCGGAAGGACCCAGGCGAGTATCTAAGCCGCCTGCGCGTCCACCGGCAAATGCGAGATGGAAGGGACTACGGTGTTGAGTCACCTTGACAGACCTGCAACCGGAGGTGAGGAGAGCGCCACCGTCGACGTTTTTACCGACGGTGCCTGCCTCGGCAATCCAGGCCAGGGGGGCTGGGGGGCGATCTTGAGGTGGCGCGGGATCGAAAAGGAGTTATCCGGTCACGAACCCAATACAACCAACAATCGCATGGAACTGATGGCGGCCATCGCCGCTCTGGAGGCCCTGCGCCGTCCCACAGCTGTCCGGATTTTCACCGACAGCAGCTATGTGCGCAATGGCATGACGGCATGGCTGGATCGCTGGAAGCACAACGGGTGGCGCACGGCGGATCGCAAGCCGGTCAAGAATGCGGACTTGTGGTTGCGGCTCGACGAGGTGGCTGCTCACCATCGCGTCACCTGGCACTGGATCCGAGGTCACGCCGGGCATCCGGAGAATGAGCGTGCCGACCGGCTTGCGCGTGCCGCGGCTGAGATTGAGATGCACAACTAATTAGGATGGCGATAAGGTTTGAGCAACCAAAAATCACGAATCGCTGCGGTTATGACTCCTTAAAGTTGAATAAACCTGTGGATAGCGACGCAATGGATGTGGTAGGGTCAGAAAGTTAACCCAAAAAGGCCATAAATATGCCACGATCAGGGGGTAAAAAATCTCCAACGGGAATCCGGCGGCTCCCACACGTGGGCGTGGTGGCGCTGGATTGCGGCCTTCGCAGCTTGCACCGCATCATCAATCTGCTGCACGGAATTGACGACCCTGATGAAGCGTCGGTCATGCTCGTAACGGTTCTCGAATTGCTGAACACTTACGCATGGTTTCATTTTCAGCGGATCGATCGGGTAATGGCTTTGGCGGATGCCGACCACCGATCCATTTTGGCCGAGGAACGACAGGCCTTTCTTGACATGGCCGACACCTTGAAGGCTCGGGTGGACGGCGGGGCGAACCCAGAACAAGCGGCCGAAATTCGTGATGTCTTATGCGATTGGTTGTTTCACCATGTGCTGTTGTTCGTCATGCCGCTTAAGCCTTTGATTATCGATCCCGATCTTGCCGACCGGGTCGCACGGCAAAGCTCAGCGCCGGCTTTGCTGCGCCACGCCGGCCAGGAACAGCTCGTCGACAGCCGGGCGGGGCAGGCAATGCCACGACTTCCCGGTTTGGCCATGGACAACCGAAGCAGGCCACCGCTGCGAGTCGTGGCCGCGAAGCGAGCGCCAATTCCTGCCTTGCGCCTCGCCGATCGTTCTCCCCCGCGCCCACCAGGACGCCTTCGCTCCGCCGCCGGCGCAGATACATGCATTTCGGGAACAGTCCGAGACGGCGCGCGCGCAGCCGGTGTCTAAAAAGCTGGTGTGTATAGGCTCTTTCATGCTATCTTGTTGCGGTGCAGCATTAGAGAGTCGTGATGAGTGCCGGTTCGGTGTCGACGAAGAAACCCGAGAAATTTCGCTGGACGGAAGCCATGAGTGTTGGCGTGCCGGCACTGGACGGCGATCATCAGCGACTGGTTCGTATCGTTAATCTACTGCGGACGGCCAAAGATGAGGGTGCGACGAGCGCAACGATCGTGACCGTCCTCGAAACGCTGAAGCTTTATGGCGTTTATCATTTTCGTCGCGAAGAGCATGTCATGGAGGCCATTCGGTTTCCGGGAACTGTGTTCCATAGGGCCGAGCACGAGAGCTTCGCGGACTACATGGACGCGCTTCGCGCCCGCTACGGCAGTACCCGTGATCCCGCCATGGTCGATGAGTTGTTTAATTATCTCACCGGTTGGCTGCGTCACCATATCCTGATCCAGGACATGGCCTATAAGCCCTACGTGGGTGCAGTGCGGGATGTGGACAGAATCGCCATCGAAGCTGCGCCGTGCCTTCCGACCTTGGGTATCCACCCCGAGGACATATGACCTCTGGCTCTCGTCCGTGGCGCCACGCCGCTCCAGCGCAATTCGGCCACAGTTCTCATCGGCCACAGTGACCGGCAATGCCGGCCACTGCTCCTCGTCGGACCGACCGTTAGAGCGACGCGAGCATGGTCTCGGCGCTGGTTTTGTCATAACCGCCCTTAGCGTCGATTTCGATCGACTTAACCACGCCGTCGGATACAACCATCGCAAAGCGCTGACAGCGAAGCCCCAGACCCTTGCCAGTCAAGTCCAGCTCAAGTCCCGCCGCTTTGGTAAAAGCCGCGTCGCCGTCAGCCAACATCAGAACCGTCTCTCCGACACCCTGATCCTTGCCCCAGGCATCCATGACGAACACATCATTTACCGATGTGCATGCAATCGTATCGATCCCTTTCGCCTTCAGGGCATCTGCGTTGGCTATGAAGCTTGGAAGATGTTTGGCGGAGCAGGTCGGCGTAAAGGCGCCCGGCACCCCGAAAATTGCGACTGTCTTCCCCTTGAACAGGTCATCCGTCGTCACGGCAGCCGGTCCACTCTCGCCCATGTGAAACAGCGTCGCCGATGGGATCTTATCCCCCGCTTGCAGTGTCATCCCGCAAAACCCTCTCTCAATAGTGTGCCTGGATAGATGTGACAAAGGCCGGCGATCTTATCGCCTTCCGTTGCACATGGGACCAAGGCCTCGTGAATTCAAAGCCCACGTGACGGATCGTCGTGCGGCCTGGCTGCCAAAGCGTCCGGACCACGGTTGGCCTTAACCGCTTCGAAGGGGCTTATTATGCAGTCTCACTACGCGTTCATTGCCCGGAAAGGCCAGCAGGCCAGACATGGCGCCATCGGGGTTTTTTCCGCATGCCGCCTGTGGCACACTGTCGCTGAGCGGCAGGGTGGTTGACGAGGGCTAAGGGACCCAGATGAGGGAACCATGAGACCTGACACCGACGCGAAAGCCGATTTGGATGCCGACAGCTCATTGGCTGGCAGCCTCTTGGTTGCTATGCCGGGGATGCCCGACTCACGCTTCGCCAAGTCGGTTATTTACATGTGCGCCCATAATTCCGAAGGCGCCATGGGCCTACTTGTCAATCGCGTGTTCGATAGGCTGAGCTTTCCTGATTTGTTGAGCCAGCTTGGAATCGATGCTTCGTTGCGCGTTTGTGAGGACGTCAGTGTGCATTTCGGTGGGCCGGTGGAAACCGGGCGCGGTTTTGTGCTGCACACCCAAGATTACGCCCATGAAGGCACGATGCAGGTGGACAACGAGATTGCGCTCACGGCCACGGTTGACGTGCTGAAGGCCATCGCCAACGGACTCGGCCCGCGCCGCCACCTGCTTGCCCTTGGTTACGCCGGATGGGGCCCCGGCCAACTCGATTCTGAAATCCTCGCCAACGGCTGGCTCAGCGTCCGGGCCGATGTGGACTTGGTGTTCGATGACAACTTGGACACCAAGTGGGAGCGCGCTATGGCTAAAATCGGGATTGACCCCCGAATGCTGTCAGATACGGCCGGCCACGCCTGATCGTTTATCCGGGATCCGTTTGCGCCAGCGCGACGTCCGAGCCTTACCCTACGCGGCCAAACGCGCGGCAACATCCTGGACGCTTGGCACCTGGTCAACAGGTCCAAGCGCAGCGCACGTGACTGGGCTGGCGAACAGCCGCTCGGCAGAGGCGCGAACGGCGGTGGCATCCGTGCTCTCGATGTTGCCCACAATCTCCCCAACCGACAGCGGTCGTCCAAACACAAGGAGTTGTCGGGCGAGCTGATCACAACGCGCCGCCGAGCTCTCCAGACCCATTAGGATGTTGGACTTGAGCTGAGCCCTGGCGCGAGCCAACTCCGTCTCTTCAAGGTCTACGGCAATCCGCCGCAACTCGTCACAAATCAGCGGGATCACCTCCGCTGCCGCCGTTTCGCCCGTGCCTGCATAAATCCCGAACAGGCCGCAGTCGAGAAAGGAGCTCGGAAACGTATAGATGGAATAGACGAGGCCGCGCTTCTCCCGCACTTCCTGGAAAAGCCGCGAGGACATGCCGCCGCCAAGGACGGTCGACAGCAGCGACACGGCGAAGAAGTCCTGGTGTCTGAAGGACACGCCCTCGAAGCCCATCAAGAGCTGGACTTGCTCCAAGTCCCGGTTTTCACGCCAATCGCCGCCCACATAGCTGGCCGCTGGGCGGCCTCCGACCGCGGAACCCGAGGGGAGGTTCCGAAACGCTTCTTTGACCGCTTCTACGAAGCGATCATGGTCAATCCGGCCGGCAGCGGAGACTACCATGCGGTCAGCGCGATACTGCGCGTTGCGATAGTCAAGCAGGGTTTCCCGTGGCATGGCGCGGATCAACTCCGCAGTGCCGAGAACAGAGCGGCCCAAAGATTGCTGTGGAAAGGCTGTTTCCTGAAAACGCTCGAACACCACGTCGTCGGGCGTGTCTAGGGCCTGCATGATCTCCTGGACGATGACGGCTCGCTCCCGTTCCAACTCCTCCGGATCGAGCACAGCGTTTTGGACTAGGTCAGCGACGATATCGAGCGCGAGCAGTGCGTCTTCTTTCAGCACCTTCGCATAGTAGGCCGTGTATTCGCGTGCGGTGTGGGCGTTCAGGTGACCACCGACGGCCTCGATTTCCTCAGCGATTGCACGGGCGTCGCGCCGCGGCGTGCCTTTGAAAACCATGTGTTCGAGGAAGTGCGAGACGCCATTGTTAGTTGCAGTCTCGTCCCGAGCGCCGGTGTCGATCCAGACGCCGAGCGAGGTGGTCTCGACCGTTGCCATGGGGTCGGTGGCAACCCTGAGGCCGTTGTCAAGGGTCGTGACCCGGATGGCAGTCATGCAGCCTCCGCAAGTGTGCAGGTGACGGGAGTGTGATCGGACGGCTTATCCCAGGAACGCGGTGTTCGGTCAACGGCGGCCCCGGTCAGGCGATCGGCCGCGTGGGGCGAGAGCAGGAGGTGGTCGATGCGAAGCCCTTGGTCCAACTCAAATCCGCGGTTGCGGTAATCCCACCATGTGAAACGGTGGGGGCCGCCGCAGCGTGAACTGACCGCATCGGTAAGCCCATGCCACAGGATGCGGCGGAAGGCAGCGCGGGATTCCGGTCGGCACAGCGCGTCGTTGGCGAACGCGGCCGGGTCGTGGACATCCTCATCCGTCGGCGCCACATTGTAATCGCCGCCCAGCACAAAAGCTTCTTCTGTGGCGAGCAGCGTGCGTACGTGGGACTCCAACCGCTCTAGCCACGACAGCTTGTAGGCGAATTTCTCGGTGTCGACCGGGTTGCCATTCGGCAGATAAATCGACGCCACTCGCAGATTCGCCGTTCGCACCTCCAAGTAGCGCGCCTGACCGTCACCATCCTCCCCGGGCAGCCGATCGGCCAAGACCTCGATCGGATGACGGGACAGAACGGCAACGCCATTGTAGGCCTTTTGCCCCACCGCAACGGCGTGATAGCCAGCGGCGGACAGGGCTTTGTACGGCACAGCCTCCGCTTCGAGCTTCAGCTCCTGGAGGAGCACAATGTCCGGCTCGGTTGAACCGAGCCAATTAATCAGATGATCCTGCCGCACCTTGAGGGAGTTGACATTCCAGGTCGCGACGACGGGCATGATGGCTGACCTCAGGCCGACGGAGCTCAAGCGCCGGCAGCGCCACCTATATTGAGAACGATGTTCCGCACCCGCAGGTGGAACTGGCGTTCGGATTTTTGATGGCAAAGTAGGATCCCACCAGATCCTCGACGAAGTCCACCTCGGACCCACCGAGCAAGTCCAGCGAAACCGAGTCCACGACAACACCGACCCCGTCACGCTCGAACACATGGTCGTCCTCGTTGTCCGGCTTGCCGAGACTGAAACCGTATTGGAAGCCGGAGCATCCGCCGCCGGATACCGTGATCCGCAGCATCAGATCAGGTGTGCCCTCGGCTGCCCGCAAGCTGCTGATTCGCCGAATAGCGCTGTCGCTCAACCCGATGCTCACGTCTGCCATACCGATCTCCACCAGGACCCCTACCACCACCTATGGGTCAGAATTCCTGACAATATAACAGGATCTAATGTGCGGGGCGCCATTGTCAAACGAAACCACGGTGTCCTTTCGGGGCCACGTTGCCCGTTTTTTGCGCCACCGTTACCTTTGTGGCCATGAACGCACCGGACCATTTGGCTGCCTACGCCAGTCGTGCTGTCCTAACCCGCGGTCGCCTCCATGCGGAACCGCCGGCGCGCAATCGCACGTGCTTTCAACGGGACCGCGATCGCATCATCCATTCGGCTGCGTTTCGTCGACTTCAGTACAAGACGCAGGTGTTCGTCAATCACGAAGGCGACTTCTTTCGCACGCGCCTCACTCACAGCTTGGAGGTGTCCCAGATCACCCGGACCATCTGCCGCGACCTCCGTCTGGACGAGGACCTTGGGGAGGCTCTGGCGCTGGCCCACGACCTCGGCCACCCGCCCTTTGGCCATGCCGGGGAGGATGCCCTAAAGGAGATGATGGAAGCTTACGGTGGCTTCGATCACAACGCGCAAAGCCTGCGCGTCGTCACCTTCCTGGAGCAGCGTTACGCCGACTTCGACGGTCTCAACTTAAGCTGGGAGACGCTGGAGGGACTGGTCAAGCACAACGGCCCATTGCTGTGGGCCGATGCGCATCGAGACGCTGTTGCCACTGCGGCTCTGCCGGAAGCGATTGCAGCCTACACGGCGGACCATGATCTGGAGCTCGACACGTACCCGAGCGCGGAAGCGCAAGTGGCCGCCGCCGCCGACGACATCGCCTACAACAATCATGATATCGACGATGGCTTGCGGGTGGGTTTGTTCACGCTGGAGGCCTTGGCTAAGGTCCCGCTCGTGGCGACCACTCTTTCCGAGATCCGAGACGTGCATCCTAATCTGCCGTTTTCTAGGCTGGTGCACGAGCTGGTTCGCCGTCTGATAACGCAAATGATCGACGACCTGATTGATGAAACCAGGCGCCGGCTGCTCCTGGCCGGCCCGACTTCCGCCGACGCCGTGCGCCACTTGGACCACCCCGTTGTGGGCTTTTCGAAGGCCATGGAAAGCCACGACCGGATGCTGCGCTGTTTTTTATTTGAGAACATGTACCGGCACTACACCGTAAACCGGATGGCCAGCAAGGCTCGGCGCGTGGTGCGCGAGTTGTTTGCCCAGTTGATGAATGAGCCTGACACGCTGCCCACCAAGTGGCGGGGCCGGGCCAGCGCCCATGGCGTTCGAGAAACTGCCCGGGCTGTGGCCGACTACATTGCCGGTATGACGGACCGGTTTGCGCTCGGTGAACACCGCATGCTGCTCGACGTGCAGTCGAGGTCGTCATGAACCTGTTTCGCCATTTTCAAGCGGCCTTGAACAGCGCGGTGCAGGATTTGATCGCTGATGGCGTGTTGCCGGCCGGGCTCAAGACGGACCGCATTGCCGTCGAGCCACCGCGCGACCCTCAGCACGGTGATATCAGCAGCAATGCCGCCATGGTGCTGGCCAAGGCAGCAGGACGGAAGCCGCGTGACCTAGCAGGTCTCTTGGCCGAACGGCTGAGCCACCTGGAAGCCGTCGACGGCGTGGAGATCGCCGGTCCGGGCTTCATTAATCTCCGTTTATCGCTCGCGTTTTGGCCCGCACGAGTACGCGATATCCTGGATGCCGGTCTGGAGTATGGGGCGTCGTCGATGGGCGGCGGCACGGCCGTTAACGTCGAGTACGTATCCGCTAATCCGACCGGCCCGCTTCACGTGGGCCATGGCCGTGGAGCCATCGTTGGCGATGCCTTGGCGGCACTTCTGGCCAAGGCCGGCTGGACAGTAACACGCGAGTATTACGTCAATGACGCCGGCGCCCAGGTGGATACGCTCGCCCGCTCTGCGTTCCTGCGCTACCGCGAGGCTCTTGGCGAAGAGATCGGGACCATTCCGGCGGGCCTGTATCCCGGCGATTACCTGGTTGCCGTTGGCGAGGCCATCGCCGCGGAGGATGGCGTGCGCTGGCTCAATAGCGACGAAGCGGAGTGGCTGGCGCATTTTCGCGAGCGGGCCGTGGCCGACATGCTGAAGCTGATCAAAGACGACCTTGCTGCGGTAGGCGTTCGCCACGACGTCTTCTGCTCCGAACGTGCGCTGGTGGAGGGCGGCGAGGTCGCCGCCGCCTATGACGACCTCGTCAGCCGCGAGCTCATTTACGAAGGTGTTTTGGAGCCGCCCAAGGGCAAGCTACCCGACGATTGGGAGCCGCGGCCGCAAGCCCTGTTTCGAGCCACCGTGTTCGGCGACGACGTCGACCGGCCCCTGAAGAAATCCGACGGATCCTGGACCTACTTCGCCAGCGACATCGCCTACCATCGTGACAAGGCGCGGCGCGGCGCGCGCACACTGATTGACATTTGGGGCGCCGACCATGGCGGTTATGTGAAGCGCATGCAGGCAGCGGTGACGGCCATCACCGACGGCAAGGCTGCGTTGGACGTCAAGCTATGCCAGATGGTCAATCTGCTGGACGGCGGCCAGCCGGTCAAGATGTCCAAGCGCTCAGGCTCCTTCATTACTCTGCGTGAGGTCGTGGACCGGGTCGGGCCAGACGTTTTCCGCTTCGTGATGCTGACCCGCAAGAACGACGCCCAGCTTGATTTCGACTTTCAGGCCGTAGCCGAGCAGTCCCGGGAAAACCCGGTATTTTACGTCCACTACGCCCACGCTCGGTGCCGCTCGGTGCTGCGCTTGGCCGCCCAGGATCTGGGCCTAGACGCTGTGCGGGACACGGCCCTCAAGGCGGCAGCACTGGAGCAGCTCACCGATCCGGCGGAGATCGAGATGATCAAGGCCCTAGCCCAATGGCCACGCGTGGTTGAGGCGGCAGCCGAGGCCCACGAGCCGCACCGCGTTGCTTACTACCTGCAGGAGACAGCGGCTCTGTTTCACCTTTTGTGGACCAAGGGCAGGGACGATGCCCGCCTTCGTTTCATGACCGCAGGAGATCTCCCGTTGACGATGGCGCGCCTGGCCCTGGTTCGGGCGGTTCAGGTCGTTATCGCGTCGGGCCTGCATGTGTTCGGTGTACAACCCGTAGAGGAGTTGCGCTGATGGTATCCGCTAGCCACTACCACCCCAATCAATCCTGGAACGATCGGCAGGAAGTCGACTATGAGGCCGATCCTCCAGATGATCGCCGTCCCGCCGCCGCGCTCAGTGCCCATGGCAGGCCGTCCGTGGTCCGGATCGCGCTTGCTCTCGGTGTTCTTGCCCTGCTCGGCATAGCCATTGCTTGGCTCGGCGGATCCGAGTCCGATCAAACAGCCGGGGCCATTGCGCCACCGGTGATTGAGGCCGAGCCGGGACCGGTCAAAGAGCGACCCGAGGACCCGGGCGGGCTCGAAATCACCGATCGCGACAAGCTGGTCTATCGCCGGTTTTCCGGCGACGCGGACAATGCGCCCGCCGTTGAACGGTTGCTGCCGCGCCATGAGGAGCCGAAGCCTGTGCCGCGGCCTGCGGCCCGGACAGCCCCCACGCCGGCACCGGCCGATACCGCGGACCCATACAGTGTTGAGGGCGAAGATCCGATTGCTGGTTTGATCGGCGGCACCGATATGGCTGGTGATCCGGCAGGAGCGCCGCCCACGCCGCCACGTGCCGCCGCAGCGCCTGCCCTGGGACCGCAGTCGCCTGCGCCCGTGCCCACCGAAACGGTCGTGGCCAGTGCTGATGTCCACTATGTTCAAGTTGCGGCTGTTCGCTCATCCGAGGCAGCGACCGCCGAATGGAAGCGGATCAGCAGCCGCCACGCGGACCTGCTCGGCACCCTCGATCTCCAAGTCGCGTCCATCGACCTGGGTGACCGCGGCACCTATTTCCGGGTCCGGGCCGGGCCCGTGGCGTCGAAGGATCGCGCGAAAGCGCTTTGCGCCGAGCTCTCCGCCCGGAAGGTCGGCTGCCTGGTGATTCAGCCCAATGGCTGACCTATCGCGCCCACGGGCGGTAATCTTCGGAGTTGCGGGATTGACCCTGTCGGCTCCAGAGCGCCGCCTGTTTACGGAGTGCGATCCCCTCGGCTTCATCCTGTTTTCCCGCAATGTGGAGAGCAAGGCCCAGGTCCAGGCCTTGGTCGAGGAGTTGCGGGTCTGCGTTGGTCGCGCTGATGCGCCTGTGCTGATCGACCAGGAGGGTGGACGGATCATGCGGCTCCGCCCGCCCATTTGGCGCGCGGCCCCGGCGGCCCGCCGGATTGCTGATCTGGCAGCCATAGACCCGGCCGCCGGTGAGCGCGCCGCTTGGCTAAACGCCCGGCTCCTCGCCCACGAGCTGGACGAGTTGGGGATCGACGTGGACTGTGCGCCGGTGCTGGACATTCCGCAAGCCGATGCCGATTCCGTCATCAGCGACCGCGCTGTCGGCCACGACGTGGCCTCAACCATCCGGCTTGGACGGGCTTGGTGCGATGGGCTGCTGGCGGGCGGTGTGGCGCCGGTGATCAAGCATCTACCCGGCCACGGCCGGGCCACTGTCGACAGCCACAAGGGCCTCCCGATTGTGGACACAGATCGTGAGGTCCTGGAGGCCACGGACCTCGCTCCGTTCCAAGCACTGGCAGCAGCGTCGCCATGGGCAATGACGGCGCACGTCGTTTACACGGCCTTGGACCGGGAGCGGCCAGCCACCTTGTCACCTGTGGTCGTGAACCAAGTGATCCGAAGTTGGATCGGCTTCGATGGCGTGCTTGTGACAGATGACCTGAACATGGGCGCTCTCTCTGGTCCCATAGAGCGCCGGGTTGTGGACAGCCTCAATGCCGGCTGCGATGTGGCTCTGCACTGCAGCCGCAGTTATGAAGAAAAGGTCGCCATTGCCGGTGACTGCCCCCCGCTGAGCGATGCCGGGGCCGCCCGACTTGCCCGGGCCGCTATATCGCGCCGCAGCGCCGAGGAGTGCGATGCGGCGGCAATTGCCGCCGAATTGGATCGTCTTTTCGGTCTCGCTGCCAGAGTAGCGTAAGCACGAGGCTGGCCCTGTTGGCACCGAACCGGGTAAGGATAGGGCGGCGGCGGTCATCGCCGCGCTCTCTCTCTGGAGACCGCCTTGATCAATTGGGACTTGGTCTTTTGGCAACTGCAGGTATCTGCTGTGCCGATTCTCCTCGCCATAACCATTCATGAGGCTGCCCATGCCTGGGTTGCTTGGAAGCTGGGCGATGACACCGCGCGCCGTCAGGGGCGTGTCACCTTCAATCCCATTCGCCACGTGGACCCGTTCGGCACGATCCTAATGCCCGCAATGCTTCTGCTGCTGTCCGGTGGCCGCATGATGTTGGGGTATGCCAAGCCGGTGCCCGTCAATTTTCGGCGCTTGCGCAGGCCGCGCCAGGATATGGTCTTGGTCGCCGCCGCCGGTCCGGCCGCCAACATCCTAATGGCGCTCGCGGCCGCTGCCATCCTGGCGCTGGCGACCGCCGTCGCGCTGCGTTTTCCGTTGATCGTGCAGGCAAATCTGGCGAGCGCGATCAAATGGAATGTGCTGCTTGCTGTGTTCAACATGCTGCCAATTCCGCCGCTGGATGGAGGCCGGGTGGCGGTGGGGCTACTGCCGGACCCACTGGCCCGTCCACTCGCCCGGTTGGAACCCTACGGCTTCATCATCGTGATCGGGATGGTTTTCCTGCTGCCCATGGCAGGGACAGCGGCGGGTATTGATCTCAACGTATTTCACTGGCTTGTCATTGAACCGACGACGTGGGCCATCAACGTCATCTGGTCCATCTTCGGGCTGATTTGATCGCAGCTGTTGGAGGCAAGAACGACGCAGTTCCACCGTGCACCTAATATCGGCCCCGAGATCGGTAGTGAGCCCGCGGTTGAAGCCGTGTTGGTCGTGGATGTGGACGGCTATGAAGGTCCGTTGGATGTTCTGCTGACGCTTGCCCGCGATCAGAAGGTCGACCTCAGGCACATTTCGATCCTCAAGCTCGCCGATCAGTACCTGACCTTCATCGCCGGCGCGGACAGGGCCAACTTGGAGCTCGCCGCCTGCTATCTGGTGATGGCGGCCTGGCTGGCGGACCTTAAGTCTCGCCTGCTCCTGCCTGAACCGAAAGTTGAGGGTGAGGCCACGGGGGAAGCCATGGCCGAAGCGCTTGCTTTCCAGCTCCGCCGGCTGGAGGCCATGCGGATGGCGGGCGAGCGCCTCATCGCTCGTCCGCGCCTCGGCCGCGACGTGTTCGCGCGAGGTGAACCGGAACAGTTCGAGCCTGAGATGGTGACGGTCGTTCAGGTCACCTTGTTCGACCTGCTGCGTGGATACAGTGCCCATTTGTCCCAGCGACGACAGACCGTGTTGCGGGTCGAGGCATCGGAGCTGACGTCCGTGGAAACGGCGCTCGAGTGGGTCCGGCGGAGCTTGGGTTCGATCCCCCGATGGGAGACGTTGGCGGCGTTGTTACCGGCGAGCGCGCGTGACGCCCTTGCCACGGGTCGGCTCAGTGGCCGCTCGGCCCTGGCGGCGACGTTCACAGCCTGTCTGGAGCTGGCCAAGGCCGGCGATGTGACGCTTCACCAAGCCGCACCGTTTGGTCCGATTCTGATCTCGCGGGCTGACGAGATGAACACAGCGGGAGCCGACGGCAGTAACGCGGTGGGCGCTCCCGATCCGACCCGGAAGCCATGAGCTTGCACCGCCATGGCTAACGCGGATCCGCAGCACGTGCGCTTGGCTGAGGCCATTCTGTTTGCCTCCCCAACACCCGTGGCGGAGCATCAGCTTGACGCACTATTGCCCGAGGGGGCCGATCTGGCAGCGATCGTAGCGGCCCTGGTCGAGCATTATCGGGATCGTGGTGTCCGCCTTGTGCGCGTTGGTGACGCGTGGGCGTTTCGGACCGCACCGGATGTGGCCGCCGCGCTAACGGGCGCGCGCACGGTGGTGCGCAAGCTGTCCCGTGCCGCTATCGAAACACTCGCCATCGTCGCCTACCATCAGCCCGTCACCCGCGCCGAAATCGAGGACATGCGGGGCGTCAGCCTCGGCAAGGGCACCTTCGATGCGTTGTTTGATGAAGGCTGGATCGCGCCGCAGGGGCGACGCGAAAGCCCCGGGCGGCCCATAACTTGGGGAACGACCACGGCTTTTTTGGACCACTTCGGCCTTTCGGGGCTTGAGCAACTGCCAAGCTTTGACGAACTAAAAGCCGCGGGATTGCTCGATTCCCGCCCTGCCATTCTGGCCTATGCGGAGCGTGAGAGTGTTGGTGACGTCACCGCAGACGAGCAAACAGACCCCGGCAGACCTTCCGACGATGATCAGGACAACCCACCTAGATAAGGGCGGCGCTTGACCACCGGTTCGGCTACCCCTTGTGCGCAATTGCGGGCGTTGCCGTTTTCTGCCATGGTCCCGCCGGCGTCGTTGCCGCGACCCAATCGACCAAACATGATGAGTATATCCCATGGGAACCTTCAGCATTTGGCACTGGCTCATCGTTCTTGCCGTGGTCCTTCTCCTGTTCGGTGGCCGGGGCAAGATCTCCCAACTCATGGGTGACTTCGGCAAGGGCCTGAACGCGTTTCGCAAGGGCATGAAGGAAGAGTCCAATAGCGACGACGCTGTCAGCCGCGAAGAACCCAAAAAACTGGGGGTAGAGGCTGAGCGCAGCGCCGAGCCCGCCCGGGAGGCCGATCGCGCCGCCAAGTCCTGACGGCCGCGTGGCTATCAGACGGCAGGCCGGCGCGACGGGTTTGAACCATGCTTGATATTGGCTGGCAGGAACTGTTCTTGCTCGCCGTGCTCACACTAATTGTCGTGGGACCAAAAGATCTTCCCCACGCGCTGAAGGCTGTGACCAAAGTTGTCCGCCGCTCACGTGGACTTGCGCGGGAATTTCAGGCAGGGCTCGACGATGTGGTCCGTGAAGCCGAGCTGGAAGATATCCGCGAGCAGGTCAACAGGGTAAAACGCGGCGATGTAGCCTCGGCCGTCAAGCGGGAGATCGATCCCGACGGGGACCTGAGCAAAGGCAAACTCCTGGAGGATTTCGATCCGGCAAGTTTCGGCCGCGACGTGGAGCGTGACGTTCGTGGAGCAGCCAGCGTCCCGTCACCGACCCAGAACGACCGCGCCGAAAATCCTCCGAGCCCGGCCACCGCCACCGATGGGATAAGCCCGCCAGTGGCCCCTGACCCTGCAGTGTCCAGTGACTCCAAGGAGCCGGCGACGGTCGCTGGCGTCAGGTCAAACGGATAGCACCTGTGGCAAAAACCGAGACCGATGTCGACGAAACCAAAATGCCGCTGCTCGAGCACCTGACGGAGCTGCGACAACGGTTGCTTTATTGTGTTCTCGTTCTAATCCTATTGTTTTTTGTTTGTTACTACTTCGCAGAAGATATTTACGCATTTCTGGTTCAGCCGCTGGCTGATATCACCCATGAAGAAGGTGGAAATCGAAGAATGATTTTCACTGCCTTGCACGAAGCATTTTTTACTTATATAAAGGTAGCATTTTTTGCAGCGTTTTTCATAGGTTTCCCGCTGATCGCAGCTCAAATTTGGATGTTTGTTGCGCCGGGACTATACAAAAACGAAAAAAAAGCATTCCTTCCCTTTCTGATTGCCACACCAATCTTGTTTTTTCTTGGTGGTGCGATGGTTTATTATTTGATTTTTCCGCTGGCCTGGGAATTTTTCTTAAGCTTTGAAACGCCTGCTGGGGAGGATGGCCTGGCGATCCAGCTTGAAGCCAAGGTCGACCAATATCTGTCCCTTGTGATGCGCCTGATTTTTGCCTTTGGGCTCGTCTTCGAGCTCCCGGTGGCGGCCAGTTTACTTGGTCGCATTGGCGTGATTACGTCCAAAGGAATGCGGGAAAAGCGGCGCTATGCCATCGTGATCGCGTTTGTGGTTGCCGCCATTCTGACGCCGCCGGACGTCATCAGCCAGATCGGCTTGGCCCTTCCGGCGATCCTGCTCTACGAAATTTCGATCTACTGCGTGAGGCTGATCGAAAAGCAGCGGGACCGAGACGCGGCTGTGGCAGACGCCGAGCCAGAAGCCTCAAGCACCTAGGCGCCGTTTACAACGCTCGTCCGCACGTTGGCCGAACTCGTCTCGTCGCTCTCGCCTAGTTCCGAATGATCAACACCGAGCGCTTGAAGCGGTGCAGCACCCGCTCGGCGTTGGGCCCGATCAGAATATCCGACAAGTCCGGGGTGTGAGAGGCCATGATAATTGCGTCGGCACCGATCTGATCCGCCGTGTTGACAATCTCTCGGTAAATGCTGCCATGTGCGACGATACACTGCACCGTCATCTCGGTCGGCACCTGCTCGGCAACGAAAGCGTGAAGCGCTTTATCAGCTTGCTCTAGCATGGCGTGCTCATAGTGCTCCGGGAAGAAGTGCGAGACATAATGAAACCCGTCGTCCGGAACCACGGTCATAATGTGCAAACGAGCCGAGAAGTGGCGAACGATCTCGATCGCGAACGGAATGGAGCGCTCCCAGGATGAGCGTTGGCCGAGATCGATGGGAACGAGGACTTCCTTGAACATGCCGCGGGGTCCTTACGCTTGGCGCCTACAGAAGCGGGTGGTCAGGCCGTCGCCGGACGCGGGCGCCTCATGCGTTGCAGGGCGATGACGGCGCCCACGAGGGCGAGCGCCGGAATGAACATTAGCTCCTTGGCCGGTTGTGCGGATGGGGCGCGGACGGCGAGTATGGTCTGATCCCAGTCCAGCCCTGCCTCCTGGGCCGGACTGCCAAACGCCACGTTGTCGATGACGACGCGGCCATCACTGTCCATGATCTCTAGCCCCGCTGCCTCCAGTCGCTCGGTCCCGCTCGAGCCTTCGGGTACGGGCAACTCGGCGACGAATTCCCGCGGCTCACCGATCTCATCGAGGCCCGCGATGCGTAGTCGCAATTCGCTGCCGGGCGGGGTCGCACCCAGGGTCTCGACAAACGCCGAGGGAGGAACATTCTCGAACGGTGGGACTATAAGATCCATCCAGAAGCCGGGCCGGAACAGGCTGAAGGCCGCCACCAGCAGGAGCAAGCTCTCATAGATCCGGCTTCGGATCATGAAGTAGCCCTGCGAGGCGGCCGCGAACAGCAGCATCGCAATCGTTGCCACGACGAAGGTGATGGTGCCTGTCACCGCATCCACGTCGATTAACAATAGGTTGGTGTTAAAGATGAACAGGAACGGCAGCAACGCGGTTCTGAGGCTATAGTAAAACGCGACGAAGCCGGTTCGGATCGGATCACCGCCCGAGACCGCCGCAGCGGCGAAAGAGGCCAAGCCCACAGGCGGGGTCACATCCGCCATGATGCCGAAGTAAAAGACGAACATATGCACCGCGATGAGTGGCACGATCAGGCCCGTTTCGGCGCCTAACTCCACGATCACGGGCGCCATCAGCGCCGAGACCACGATGTAGTTGGCTGTGGTCGGCAGCCCCATGCCGAGGATCAGGCTGATCAGGGCCGTGAAAACGAGCATCAGAATGATGTTGCCCCCGGAAACGACTTCAACGAGATCCGTCATCACGGCGCCGATGCCGGTGAGGGTCACGCAGCCGACGATAACGCCCGCGGTTGCGGTTGCAATGCCGATGCCGATCATGTTGCGGGCACCGTCGATCAAACCGGCGATGAGGTCGTCCCAGCCGTGGCGCCATGTCCCTGCCAGCGGGCGATGGCGAAACAGGGCCATAATGGGGCGCTGAGTCAGCAGGATAAAGATCATTAGCATTGCCGCCCAGAAGGCGGACAGACCAGGGGACAAGCGCTCCACCATCAGCGCCCATACCAGCACAATGACCGGCAACAGAAAGTACAGCCCCACCTTCACCGTCGGGCCCGGCTGGGGCAGCTTGACGATGGGTTGATCGGGGTCGTCGGCCTCGATCTCCGGATAGCGGGCGCCGAACCAAAGCAGGGCCAGGTAAGCAGCGAACAGGACCCCGGTAATGATCACACTTGCCGTGTCAGGAACTGCGTCCTTGATCCAGCCGAGGCCATAATAAACGGCGGCAGCAATGCCGGAGATCAGGATGAATCCGAGCAGCATGTTCATGAGCCGGATCAGCCCAGGCTTGGGCGTTCCCGGCCGTGGCAGGCCGCTCATCCCTGCCTTCAGCGCCTCCAAATGGACGATGTAGACGAGGGCGATGTACGAGATCACAGCGGGCAGGAAGGCGTGCTGGATCACGGACGTATAGGGAATGCCGACGAACTCTACCATCAGGAAGGCGGCAGCACCCATGACCGGTGGAGTGATCTGGCCGTTGACGGACGAGGCGACTTCGACTGCACCCGCTTTTTCTCGAGAAAATCCGACCCGGCGCATTAACGGGATCGTGAACGTGCCCGTGGTGACCACATTGGCGATGGAGGAGCCGGAAATTAGACCCGTCATGCCCGATGCAACGACGGCGGCCTTAGCCGGGCCGCCCCGCAAATGACCGAGAAGCGAGAACGCGACCTGGATGAAGTACTGGCCCGCTCCGCCCTTGTCCAACAGGGCGCCGAACAGCACGAACAGAAACACAAAACTGGTGGAAACACCGAGCGCGACGCCGAACACCCCTTCCGTTGTCACCCATTGGTGATTGACCACGCCTTCCAGGGTGGCGCCCTGATGCGCGATCAGGTCGGGCATGTGAGGGCCGGCAAAGGTGTAGATCAGAAAAATGGTTGCCAGAATAGTTAGCGCTGGTCCAAGGGCGCGGCGCGTCGCTTCCAGCAACAGCACCATGCCGATGCAGGCCACGACGATGTCCATCATGTTCGGATCACCGGGGCGTTCCGCCAACTGACGGTAGAACAGAAACACGTAGCCGGCGCAAAAGGAGCCAGCAACGGCGAACACCCAATCCGTGATCGGCACGTGATTGCGAGGCGAGCGCTTGAGAGCAGGAAACGCCAGAAAGGCAAGAAAAACCGCGAACGCCAGATGGATGGATCGGGCTTGTGTGTCATTGAGAACGGCAAAGTCCACGATGAACGGTAACGGCGAAGCGATCCAAAGTTGGAAAAGTGACCACGCCAGGGCGGCGCCCAACAAAATGCGCTTCGTTAAGCCGCTTGGGTTGCGTCCACCAGTATCCGTGTCGGCGACGAGGTCCTGAAAGCCGTCCGGTGCCGTCTTGGGGTCACCCTCTGGCTGAACGCGGCCGTCGGCCGCGCCGGTTTGAGCTTGGCTCACAGCGTCCCGCAGATTTGGTGTTTTTGGGGCATAATCCGAGGCTCCTTATGGCGTGGACGGACGTTATCGGAGACTTGGGCGGAGCGCAAAAAGCGACGATGCCATCCGGAGCGTGTGAGAACGGGATCAACAATCGCCGGTTCTCACGCGCTCCGAGACGGCTGTTACATCATGCCCTTTTCTTTGAAATATTTGGCAGCACCGTCGTGGAGCGGAGCCGAAAGTCCATCGACGGCCATTTTGTTGGGGTCGAGATTGGCAAATGCTGGGTGCAGACGCTTGAACCGGTCCAGATTGTCGAACACGGCGGAGACCACGGTGTAGATCGTGTCTTCGTCCGTGGCCGTGGAGGCGACGAAAGTGGCCAGGACGCCGAAGGTCTCTACGTCTTCGTCGGTGCCGCGATACATTTTGCCGGGGATTGTGGCTTTGGCGTAGTAGGGGTTTGCCTCGACAAGGGAGTCGATTTCGGCGCCGGTGACGGGTACGACGATGGCGTCGCACGACGTCGTCGCCTCCTGGATCGAGCCGTTCGGGTGTCCGACGGTGTAAACGATGGCGTCGACTTTGTTGTCGCACAGGGCTGCGGACTGTTCGGCGGCTTTGAGCTCGGATGCCAGCGCGAAGTCGTCCATCGTCCAGCCCATTTTCTCCATCACCACCTCCAGGGTGCCGCGCTGACCGGAGCCGGGGTTGCCGATGTTGACGCGCTTGCCCTTGAGGTCGGCGAAGGTCTTAATCCCAGAATCGGAGCGAGCGACCACCGTAAACGGCTCCGGATGGACGGAAAACACGGCGCGCAGATCTTCGTATTTGCCTTCGTCTTCAAATTTGCTGGTTCCGTTATAGGCGTGATACTGCCAGTCCGACTGCGCGACACCCATGCCGCGGGCCTCTGACCGGATGGAGTTGATGTTGTCGATGGAGCCGCCCGTCGACGGAGCGGTGCACTTGACGTGGTGCGTGGAGGTGTTGCGGTTGACGAGTTTGCAGATCGACTGGCCTACAACGTAATAGACACCGGTCTGACCGCCCGTGCCGATGGTGATGAACGTCTGGTCTTCCGCTTGGGTCTGTCCGCCCGTCGCCACGACGCCGGTTGCAACAGCCACGGCTGCACACAGCCTGCTGACAAAGTTCATAACCGATAACTCCCTTCGAGCCCGAGTTGGCTTGCCTAAATGGTTGATTGGTTTGCCAATTTTATTGGAGTCGCGAACCAATCACGCCCTTGCCGACGACCGCCGGGTGCACCTTCACCCGCTCTTCGGAAGTCAGCGCTACATAATGGTTTCGGAGTTTAGGGGCCTTCGTCAACCATCGAATTGAAAACGCAACGAGTTTTCTGCTCTGGACGCAGTAGCTACCGCTTCCTACCGGCCCCGATAGGCGGGTTGACGTTTGTCAAGAAACGCCGATACGGCCTCACGATGGTCGTCAGTGTTGTGACAAATCCCCTGGAGCGCTGCACAAATGTCAAGAAAATCCGCCAACTCTGTGCGCTGCGCCAGCTTGAGCAGACGCTTGACGTAGCGAAGTGCTTGCGGAGGTTGAGCCGCGATGCGCGACGCTAGTTCCGCCGTACGCCGGTCAAGTTCGTCGTCGTCGACCACGTCGAGCAGGAGCCCGAGGCGAAGGGCTTCATCGGCATCTATGGTGCGTCCTGTGAAGGATAACTCGGCCGCGCGCTGGTAACCGACCAGGCGCTGCAGAAACCAGGCCCCACCGTCGCCGGGAATAATGCCGAGATTGACAAACGTTTCTCCGAACTTGGCGCGTCGGCTGCCTAAGCGGATGTCGCACATGCAGGCGAGGTCGCAGCCCGCGCCGATGGCCGGTCCATTGACGGAGGCGATAACTGGCACCTCGGCATGGTGAACGGCCAACGGGATGCGCTGGATTCCGGCGCGGTAACGGGCCTCCACCTCTGCGACGGACCCAGCAAAGTCGCCCGCACGGTTTCGCATGTCCTTGACATTGCCGCCGGCGGAGAACGCTGCGCCCGCTCCCGTCAAGACCAGCACAGCAATCTCCGGCGTGTGGTTCGCCCACTGCACGGTGTTCACGATATCGTTAGTGAGCGCAGTGCCGGTGAGCGCGTTGCGGACATCGTCGCGCTGGAACGTGAGTGTGGCGACCCTGCCATCAACGATTAGGTCGCAGTCGGTCGGAACCGGTCGGTTACCCATGGTCGCCCACCCTCAATGCGGTCGCTGAAGCCGTCTCGAGCCCGGACGCAGGATCGAGAATGATTCGGGCGTCGACAATCGTGCAGCCCCGATCATGGGCGAACACCGGATTCAGGTCGAGCTCCGCAATCTCTGGATGGGCCTGGATCAGGGTGGAGACCGTCATCATCAACTCAATGAGCGCCGCCCGGTCGACGGGCGGAGCACCGCGCACTCCGTCCAAGATCGGTCGCCCCTTGATCGTTTCCAGCATTTCGGCAGCGTCCGCGGCTGTCAACGGCATGGCCCGGAAGACGACATCCTGCAGGACCTCCACGAGCACGCCGCCGAGGCCGAACATCATCACGTGGCCGAACACGGGGTCGCTGGAAACGCCGATGATCACCTCCACGCCCGGAGGAGCCATGGGCATGATCAAAGTACCATCAAGGCGCGCTACCGGATTGTGGGCACGAACACTTTCCATGATCTCACTATAACCCCGATGTAGATCTTCGGAGCCGCGCAGGCGCAACCGAACGCCACCAGCGTCGGTCTTGTGCAATACGTCGGGGGACACGACCTTCATCGCCACGTCTTGGTCGGCGAAAGCGTCGGCAGCCCGGTCCACATCGTGAGTGCTTTGGGCAAGGACGAACGGCGGGACGCGGGCACCGTGGAGGCTCAAGAGCTCAAGCGCTTCTGGTTCCAGCAGCGCCGTCCGGCCGGCGGAACGGCTCGTGGCCAGGATCGCCCGAGCCCGCTGGGGCACGATAGTCGCCGGTGGCGGGGCATTGGCGCGATTGCGCTCCGCTGCCAAGCCGTAATCGATAACGGCGGCGAGACACGTCACGGCCATCTCGATCGAGTCGTGGACAAGAACGCCGGTGCCGCGCAGCAACTTCAGCGCCTCCGGTGCCAGGGGCGCATAAAGGCTTTGCACCACGATCGGCTTTCGAAACCGACGCAGCAAGGCCCCGAGTCGAAGTGCCGTTTCGTCCTCGATGGGGCCGAGAGATTCGGCAAACCGCAATTTGTAACCGCCGAACAGGCCGACGATCAGCAGGGCGTCGACGCACTCATCGTCCAATATAACTGCGGCACAATCGGCGAGGACGCCCGGATTGGCGTCCATGCCGCCGGCCACATCCACCGGGTTGGCCAGCGACGCGGCCGCCGGCAGGATTTTGGACAACGTCTTTCGGGTGTTCTCGGCGAGCGGCGCCATGATTAGGCCGGCTTCGCTCAGGCTGTCCGCCGCGATAGTGGCATGGCCACCGCCATCGGCAAGGATGGCGACGCGCCTGCCGCCCGGTGCGGGTAGTAGGGCAAGCGCTTCGGCCAGCGGCACGACATGGTCCGAATGTGCGGCCACGGTCACGCCCGCCTGACCGAGGAGGTCCGCGGTCATCCGATAGCTGCCGGCGAGAGCGCCGGTGTGCGACTTGGCCGAGGCCTGTCCCGCGGCGGTTCGCCCGGACTTGTAGATGACGATCGGCTTGGTTTGGGTCACGCGCCGGGCGACATCCAGGAATACGCGGCCATGCAGGAAGCCCTCCACGTAAAGGACAACGACGGCGGTGTTCTCATCTTCGCCCAGGTGCATCAAGTATTCGTTGAATCGTATGTCCGACTGATTGCCGACGCCCACGTAAACGCTGAAGCCTAGGCCGCGGGCGGTGCCTTCTGTTACCACGGAGAGCGCCATGTTTCCCGATTGCGACACAATGCCGATGCCGCCCGGCTTGAGGCCGGGGATGCCGACCAGGTTCATACGATGATGCAGATTGAAGACGCCGGACGTATTCGGCCCAACGATCCGGATCCCCAGGGTGCGGGCGATTGCCATGCATTGCTCTTCGAGCAGGCCACCTTGCGTCCCGACCTCGGCAAAACCCCCGGCCAAGATGACAGCGCCGGAAACACCCTTGGCACCCAGTTCGTCGAGCAGTCCCGGGACAGATTTCGCCGGCGTACAAATCAAGGCTAGATCGATGGCGCCCGGCACATCGCCGACGGACGGAAATGCACGGATACCGAGGATTTCCGGTTCCGTCGGATGAATTGGGTAGATTTCACCGGTGAACTGATCGGCGATGAGATGGCGCAGGGCCTGATAGCCCCGCTTCGCCGGATCCTTCGATGCACCCACCACGGCAATCGCGGCCGGTGCCAGAAACGCAAGCGGTGTGGCGGTCATCGGATCACGATCCCCTAAATCGGGGAGGGCGCTTTTCCGCAAACGCCGCAACCCCCTCGTGCCAATCGTGGGTGGCCATGCAGGCGCGAATGCCCTCCAGTTCCGTGACAAGGCTCGCCTCATAGTCGCGGTCGGCGGTAAAGTGCGTTTTGGCAAGCGCCATGGACACGGGCGCGAGTTTGGCCAAACGGCGGGCAAAGGCATCAACTCCGGACGCGAAGTCGGCGTCCGGGAAGGTTTTGGTCGCAAGGCCCATGGCAACAGCCGCCGCTCCGGTCACCCGTTCGCCCAGGAAGATCAGCTCCCTGGCTTTGGCCAGCCCGACCAAACGCGGCAGAACATGGGTGACGCCGCCACCGACGAAAGTACCGATGGCGACCTCAGGAAAGCCGATTTCGGCGCTGTCCTTCATGAGTAGGAAGTCGGCGCAGAGGGCCATCTCAGCACCGGCACCGAGCGCGAAACCGTTAACGGCCGCGATCAACGGTTTCGGCAAAGCGCGCATGCGTTGGCATACGGCATTGGCCTTGATGAGATAGCTGCGCTTATCGAAATCCGTGCGTGTCGCACGGGCGTGTTCCTTCAGATCGGCACCGACACAAAATGCGCGGCCCTCTCCTGTCAGCACAACGACGCGCACCGCCGGCTCGGCGTTGGCATGATCGAGCGCAACAAGTAGATCGTCGTAAAGAGGTTCGATGACCGCGTTCAAACGCTCAGGTCGGTTCAGGCGGATTTCTGCCACCCCGTCTTGATGACGTCCGGTAACGGTCTCAGAGGTGTAAAGGTCAGGCACAATGCGGACCTCGGGGTCAGATGTAGATGTGTTGGGCGAGCGGCTGGTCTGCTTAAGCTCAACCTCGCAAACCGGTCGGACAGTGTCCCGCTTTCGGGGCCAGAGCGCAGTCAGATAAGACCACACACTATGTTGCCCGACGGCAACGTGAGTTTTCACCCTGTTTTTGCAGACCGTTGCTATAAAAGGCTGTCGGGCATCGTTGTCGGGTCTCGGGCCCAGCACGACAACACCAGGATTGAGCCCGGTAGAGGGGAGAGAGGCGATGAACAGACCCGGAAATCCCAGCATTTCTCTGATCTGCGGATTGGTAGTGCTGCTAATATCCGTGGCGCCCGCCGCCGCCGGAAAAGTCATTAAGATTTCCCACCTCAATCCCGGTGATCCGCTTGGCAACCCGACGGGCGCCATGACCGCCGTGTTCAAGACGGTGGTGGAGGCGGCGACCAACGGCGCCCTGACGGTTCAGATTTATTCGGATGGTCAGCTCGGGCCCGACGAGGAGGTCATCGAACAAGTCAAGGAAGGTGTTATTCAATCCTGCATTGCAACGGCCGGCGGCATCGCCGAGCACTATCCCTTGATCTCAGTGCTGAACCTCCCGTTTGCATTTCCCAACATCGCGGTGGTCCATGACGTATTGGACGTTACGAGCGCATTTGGCCGCTCCCTGGCCACGGACATGGAGGCGGAAACGGGCCTCAAGGTGGTTGGCCTTCTGGATTCAGGTGGATTTTTTGTCATCACCAACAACACTCGGCCGATCAATACGCTCGAGGACATGGCCGACTTGAAGATCCGGACCATGGCACTTCCCACTCATGAGGCTGTCGTGTCTGCGCTGGGCGGCACGCCGGTTCCGATGCCGTGGCCGCGGCTCTATACGGCGTTGCAGACCGGGTCGGTGGACGGTCAGATGAATCCCGTCGCCATCATCGCTTTTGCCAAGTTTGATGACGTGCAGACGTACTTGACGCTCACCAATCATCTCATTGCGCCCTATATCTGGGTCTTTAACGCGTCGTTCTACGACAGTTTGAGCGATGACGAACGCTATGTTGTAGACTTCGCGACCCGGGCGGCCGTGGACGCGGGTCGCGGACTGGCTCGAATCGTTGAAGCCTCAAATGTCGGCTTGCCGCGCCTGGCCCGGAAAATGGACATCAACAGCTTATCCGCGGAGGAGCGCATTAGGTTTGCCAAGGCTGCGCAGCCGGCGGTGCGCCAAGTCATCGAGGATAAGTTCGGCGACCGCGGCGAGGTGCTGCTGGAGGCATTGTTGGCTGCTATAGACGCTGCCGCTGCAACATCCGTTTCCGGCACCGCTGCTCCCGGTGCCAAGGCCGATTAGGGCGCTCGGGCGGTCGAGCGCAAGCTTGGCACGGACATCGCTTTCAAGACGGGCCAGCAAAGCAATGGGACAGCACGTGCGGGCGATCGGCGCTGCAATCAGGTGCCGAGCGACAAACCGACCAATGGGCCACGCATGGTTAGTTTCGCCGGGCTCATGGCATCCCGGGCAGCGAGCAGCCGACCCTGGCGTTCCAGAACTTGATCCGCCAGCGCGATCATGCGTCGGTTTGGCTGGGCATGCGGGGCCGCAGCGCGCAGGTACGTGGCTGCCTCGGCTTCGGTGAGGGATGAGCGCAGGGTCAGGGCAATCAGGGCTGCGGCGGTAGACCGGCTGACGCCGGCAATACAATGCACGAGTAACGGTTCGGTCGCGTCCCAGGTTTCGATGAACGCCACCAGGCGGCGGATATGATGGTCATCGGGGTGCACGCAGCCGGGCTCCGGTTCCAAAATATCGTGGATCTCGACACGCAAGTGCCGAGCGGCGGGCACGTCCTTTGGCGTGGGCGGCTGTTGCTCGGCCTCGGTGAGTGAGACCAGATGGCTTGGCTTGATCCGGCTGGCGTTGGTCGCCAACTCCTCCAAATTGGAAATGTAGATCATCGCGAGCGAGTTCCTCATGGCTTAGGCTGACGCGCGAACGCGGCAAAGGACGGACACATACTCATTGTTATGGCGTGTTTCGATGACAGGGCGATGACTGAGCCACAGAACGGCCCCGTGACATCGGCGTTCTGTAAACCCGATCGATGGCCTGTGATTGTCGTCACAGCCCGCGCCGGTGCAACTTTGGTAGGGCTAATATGCACGTCAGGGGTTACGCCCTAGCCCCCCCCCCCCAACAGGAGCAGGCCCCGCAGGGGCAGGGGAGAAAGACAGGGACAAACCCC
>CAZUDB010000008.1:76875-81319 GCA_964619055.1 uncultured Rhodospirillaceae bacterium | reverse complement strand
GCGCCGCTTCGAAATTTTTGGCTGCGGGGCTCCCTCGTTCCGTTCAACCTCGCCGCCACTCCCCCGGTCGTCATGGCGCTCGGCCCAGACCAGCCGTTTGAGGTCGTAGCGCTTCGTGAAGCCTTCGATGCTGCCGGAGCGATGCTCCCAAGCCCGGCGCGCCGGATCGGATGTCACGCCGACGTAGAGCGTGCCGTTGGACCGGTTGGTCATGACGTAAACCCAACCGCCGTGCCTTGCCCGGTCCTGCACCGAACGCTGTCTGCCCTTAAGCCAGCGCGCGCATCTGGGCGTCCACCGCCGCGATCGCCGCCATGTTGACGATATCGCGGACGTCGTGGCTGGGCAGCAGGATGTGGACCACCTTGTTCATGCCCATCAGCACCGGGCCGATGGCCTCCGCGCCGCCCATGCGCTGCATCAGTTTGTAGGAGGTGTTGGCGGCGTTCAGGTCCGGGAAGATCAGCACGTTGGCCTCCCGCACCTGGCTGAAGGAATAGAACTGGTCGATCATCTCCGGCATCACGGCGGTGTCCGCCGCCATCTCGCCGTCCACGTGCAGGTGCGGACGGCGCTTACGCAGGATCTCCACGGCCTCGGCCACCGTTTTCGGGCCCGGGTGGGCGACGCTGCCGAAGTTGGAGAAGGACAGCATCGCGATCCGGGTGCCGATGTCGAAGCTGGTGGCCACCTCCGCCGACATCTCGGCGATGGCCGCCAGATCCTCGGCGGAGGGTTGGATGATCACCGCGCAGTCGGCGAAAAAGTAAACCCGGTCCTTGACGATCATGATGAACAAAGCCGCCGCCCGGTTCACGTCCGGGCGGGTGCCGATCACCTGAAAGGCCGGCTCCAGCGCCTCCACGTAGTTGGTGGTGAGCCCGCTGATGAATGCATCCGCGTCGCCGCTTTGCACCATCAGCAGGCCGAAGTGGTTGTTGCGCCGGGCCATCTCCCGCGCTTCGGGCAGGGTGATGCCCTTGCGTTGCCGGTGCTTGAACAACACGCGGGCATACATCTCGGCCCGCGGCGAGGCTCGCGGCTCAATCACCTTGGGCTCGAAGTCCAGGCCCAGCTCGGAAATCGTCTTCTGGATGGCCTCGGATGAGCCAAGCAGGATCGGCTCGCCGATCCCTTGCGCCGCGATTTCGGCGGCGGCGCGGATGATCTTGGCCTCCTCGCCCTCGGCGAACACGATCCGCTTCGGCGCGGTGCGGGCCTTGTTGAAGATGGTCCGCATCAAGGCCCAGTCCTTGCCGAGCCGGCTTTCCAGGCGCTCACGGTAAGTGGTGGCGTCGATGGAAACACGCGCCACCCCCTCGGCCATGGCGGCCTGCGCCACCGCAGGCGCCACCCACAGCAGGACCCGCGGATCGACCGGTTTCGGGATGATGTAGTCGGACCCGAACAGCAGGCTCTCGGTGTTGTAGGCCTTCAGCACGCTGTCCGGCACGTCGGCGTGGCTGAGCGCAGCCAACGCCCGGGCCGCGGCCAGCTTCATGCCGTCCGTGATCCGCCGCGCGCGCACGTCGAGGGCGCCGCGGAACACGAACGGAAAGCACAGGACGTTGTTGACCTGGTTGGGATAGTCGCTCCGCCCGGTGGCGACGATGGCGTCCGGGCGCGCGGCCTTGGCATCGTCGTAGCTGATCTCCGGGTCCGGGTTGGCCATGGCGAAGATGATCGGCTGCGGCGCCATGGTCCGAACCATGTCCTGGGTCAGCACACCGCCGACGGAGACGCCCATGAACACGTCGGCGCCCGGAATCGCCTCGGCCAGGGTGCGTGCCTCGGTCTCCTGGGCGAACCGCTCCATGTAGGGGTTCATGCCCTCGGTGCGCCCGGCATAAACGACGCCCAGCTTGTCGCACAGCGTGATGTTGCCGCGCGGCACGCCGGCCCGCACCAGCAGCTCCGCGCAGCCGATGCCGGCGGCCCCGGCCCCGCTGAACACGACCTTGATGTCGTGGATCTTGCGGTCGGTCAGCTCCAGCGCGTTCAACAGGCCCGCCACCACGATGATCGCCGTGCCGTGCTGATCGTCGTGGAACACGGGGATATCCAGCAGTTCACTCAAGCGCTGCTCGATGGCGAAACACTCGGGCGCCTTGATGTCCTCCAGGTTGATGCCGCCGAAGGTGGGCGCGAGCGCACGGACGATGTCGATGACCTCCTGCGGCTCGGTGGCGTCGATCTCAATGTCAAACACGTCGATGTCGGCAAAACGCTTGAACAGCAGGCCCTTGCCCTCCATCACCGGCTTGCTGGCCAGCGGCCCGCGTTCACCCAGGCCCAGGATGGCGGTGCCGTTGCTGACCACGCCCACCAGGTTGGCCTTGGCGGTCAGCTCATAGGCCAACTCCGGATCGTCGTCGATCTCCTGCACAGCGATAGCGACACCGGGGGAGTAAGCCAGGCTCAGGTCGTACTGGGTCAGGCTCGGCTTGGAGGGGATGACCTCGATTTTACCCTTGCGGCCTTCCGTGTGGTAGCGCAGCACCGCTTCCCGTGTGACTTTCTCCATGGCCTTCCCCCGTCGTCGCGGTTGATCGAAGCGCACGCGCGCGGCGCGCAATTCCCCCTGGCGGCGTTCACGTGACACGCTGACACGTTGCGCCCGCGAACGCTACGGCGAAGATCGGACCGGTGCTTATGGGGACCGCCAGCTTGATTCGCGCTGCCGACATCCATAGCGGACAGACCACGCTCCACTAGTCGGCTTTGCGCGCCTGACGTGTCGCCTACGGCGAGCGTTCGCGGCACGCCGCTGCGCCCCGTGCACCAAGCGCTGAAAACGACTTGATACCAAGCGTGCTCGTTGCGTAACGTTCGAGACGCTTATGCATGCGGCGACACCGCCGCCCCATGGTCCTGAGTTTGTGGTTCGATGCGGACGGACGAGTCTGATCCGTCAGTCGAATGGAACCATCAAAGCAATCGCTTCGGAAATCAACCGATCGTCCGCTTTGGAACCAAGTCGCTGATCTGATTTACGACTAGAGCTTGCCGCGGATTGCGGCCTAAACCCGCAGCTCCTTTTGCTATGGCCGGGCAATCCTGACTGCCGGGAGCAGCGTTTGGAGCAGTTGAGCAAGACTTGACACCCCGTCTATCATCGGCTCAAGCGCCTTGCGCGTGTTTTTTCTCTCTGGTTATAAGGAAAAATGACGGATGCGTAATGAGCTTATCAGGTCAGATAGTCGCGAAAGATCGTCGCCGGCGCCCGGCTCGGAAAATCCGTGGCTCGTAATCCACATCATGAAAACAGCCGGCACCAGCCTGCGTCGATTCTTAGGAAGCAAGTATCCGGGCAAAATTTATCCCACGGAGCACGAATTAGATCAAACCAAGAAAGAATACCTAAAAACAACTCCGTTTCTACAGCTTATTTTATCTCAGCCAAATTTATTGAAGGAAAGACAATTCGTGTTTGGGCATTTCCCAGCTATTCTAACGGACCTCATGCCAATGCCGGTACGAACGGCTACATTTTTGCGCGACCCCGTGACACGCACGATATCGATGATCCACCATCAACATCGCTACCGCGCCAAACGTGGCGTCGCCGAGGTGAGCGATCTTGAGCTGCTGCGAGATGAGAAATTTGTCGCCCATCACATTCAAAACTACCAAACAAAGGTGTTTTCGATTGACGACATTGGCGTGGACCCCAACCACCCAAGGGCGGTCTCTCGCGCGGATCTGGACAGGGCGGTCGAGCGCTTGGAACGCTTTGATTTTATTGGCCTCACCGAACGAATTGATGACTCTATAAAGTTATTCATGAGCGAAATCGGCGAGACCGAGATCGCGGCGTTTCCACACATGAACCGGTCCCCGGACGATGAGGCCGTAGATCCTAGCGTTTTCGATATAATCCTGAAGCTGACGGACCTGGACCGGGAGTTCTATGCGCACGCTCAAACCCTGTTCCAGCGACACTTGGAACACGCCGGCGTTGAGGTCTTTGGAGAGGCGGCGGCCCGATAGTCGAAAGGACATCTCGAAAAACCCGTTGCCATGGCGGTTGAAGGCTGACTCTCTACCGGTGCGGGAGGCGGTGATGGCGGATCAGCGGTTTTTTTCGAGGTGTCCACATGCCCCCCTTCACCGGATCTACGAGCGAGGTTAGAGGACGCGTACTGGGGATCCTGATCGAGAAGGGGCAAGCTGGATGGCCTGAAAGCGATTTACGACTGAGCAGATCATCAACGTTCTGCGCGAGGCGGAGGTCAGGCTCTGGCTGAGGGTGTTGAAAAAGTCCCTGGTATTGCCGGTTTGGCTGTGATTCCGTCGCTATAAGGTCGATCGCAGTCGAGGTTTGCGATGATGAGGCGACAGGAGCTGGTCAGGAACGGCTGTTCTACGAGTTCCGGCTCGAGGACCAAGTTCCGGCGAACCATCTGGTGCGCAAGCTCGACGCACTGCTGGATTTCGACGCTAT
>CAZUDB010000008.1:0-76775 GCA_964619055.1 uncultured Rhodospirillaceae bacterium | reverse complement strand
TTCCGGCGAACCATCTGGTGCGCAAGCTCGACGCACTGCTGGATTTCGACGCTATCCGTCAGCAGCTTGAGCCGTTCTACAGTGATATCGGTCGCTCCTCGGTTGATCCAGAGCTGATGCTTCGGATGCTGCTGATCGGCTACTGCTATTCGATCCGCTCTGAACGGCGGCTGTGTGAGGAAGTTCGGTTCAACCTCGCCTACAAGTGGTTTTGCGGGCTTGGGCTCGAGGCCGCGGTGCCGCATCACTCGACCTTCTCGGTCAACCGTCACGGTCGGTTTCGCGAAAGCGATGTCTTCCGTCTGGTATTTGAGAGCGTGGTGGCGACGTGCATGAAGGTCGGGCTGGTCGGCGGCGATGGCTTCGCGGTCGACGCCAGCGTGGTGGAAGCGGACGCCAGCCGCTACCAGCGCATCGAAGGCAGCGAGGTCGACTGGACCGATGAGCAGAAAGCCAGCCGGCCGGTTCAGGAGTAC
Organism: uncultured Rhodospirillaceae bacterium; assembly: GCA_964619055.1. Classification (GTDB taxonomy): domain Bacteria; phylum Pseudomonadota; class Alphaproteobacteria; order Rhodospirillales; family Defluviicoccaceae; genus CAYVUM01. The sequence goes on along the minus strand of CAZUDB010000008.1, from coordinate 76,299 downwards.
CTCATCGCTCTTGAAAGCGAGAACCCTCCCATCAATCCCGACCAGAAGCCGAAAGCGATCTCGCCGTCGGATCCTGCAGCGGCATGGACGACGCGCGGGCGTCACAAGGTGCAGTTTGCTTACAGCGTCAACCACATGGTCGACCTCTTGGATGGCGTGATCGTCGATGTCGCGGCAACACCGACGCGGATCTCCATGGAGGTCGACGCTGTCGAAACCATGCTCGACCGTGTGCAGGATCGCTTCGACCTCAAGCCGACCCGGATCACGGCCGACGTCGCATACGGCACCGGGGAGCTCTTGGGAAAACTCGTCGAGCGCGACATCGCCCCGCACATTCCGTTGTGGGACAAGGCCAAGCGCGACGACGGGATCTTCTCGCGTGAGGTCTTCGTCTTCGATCCCGAGCGCGGCGTCTACATCTGCCCGCACGGCAAGACGATGCGAACCACGGGACGGGTGTTTCACGGCAACACGCCGTACTACCGGGCCAGCAAACGCGATTGCGAGCATTGCCCGTTGAAGCCGCGATGCTGCCCGAGATCGCCGCAGCGCCGGCTCCCGCGCGATGTCAACGAAGCGGCACGCGACCGCGCTCGTGCCATCATGACGACCGACGACTACCAGGTCTCCGCCCGCCAACGGAAGATGATCGAGACTGGGTTCGGGGATCTGAATTGGAACCTCGGCCTCACCCGCCTCCGCTTGCGCGGGCTCACCGGCGCGAGCGATGAGTTCCTGTTGGCCGCGACGGTTCAGAACCTCAGACGGCTCGCCAAGGCCATATGGCCCCCGCCCGAGCCCAAAGCGGCGCCGGTGACGGCGTGAGGCCGAACAACACCGACCTCGACCGAAAGAACCCCTCTCCGAACACAGCCTCAATCCGATCCGCACGAGAAACGCCGGACGGAATACCAACGCCTCATGCGCCAACTTTTTCAACACCCTCGGTCAAAAGCGGTCGTCGACTCTCATTTTTCTAAGTATTCACCCGGTATAGGCAATCCATGGGCCTTGAAGAACGTCAGTTGGTCGAAGTAGCCTTTCTGATGAATAATTTTCTCGTTTTTAAATTGAAAAAAGCCGCACCCCTTAAAGCCGATCGGATCTCTCCATTGAAGAATCGCCGTGTCACCACACTCGTATACACGCTCTTCAATGCAAACCATTTTGGCTCGCGCGAAGTCTATTTCTAGAAATTCTCTAATTTCTTCTCGGCCCCGGCGAGGTTCCGCGAAGACAGCTTGTTCATTCACGGCATCTTCGTGATACATCATCGCCAAACCTTCAATATCGGCGGCATTGAACAGATCCACCCACCGTCTTACCAATTCAGTTGGTGACATGATCAATTCCCTGTTTGCCGCGACGTAGCGAGTATCCGCATCGGCTCAGCGACCAGGCCACATTCGGCGCGGCGCCACGTCGACTGAACGCTGAAAATGCGGGCGACGTATCCGCACTCGCGGACCTCAAAGTGTAGGGTACTACGCGTTTAAGTCACATCACCAGAAACATAAGACCGCTCGGATGCGAGATCCGGCTAAACGTTACAAAGCGGTCGAGTCATGACGCGCCCCTCTAACCGGTGGTTCCCGCCAAGGCGGCGGCGAAGATCGCACTGCGGCTCGACGAAGCCGCCGCGAAAGGCCATACTCGATATGTGAATTAGAGGGGCTGTAATCGGGGAGGTGACGATGGCCACGTACATCATGCTGCTCAACTGGACCGATCAGGGGATCCGCCACATCAAAGACTCGCCCGAGCGCGTTGACGCCGCCCGTGACCTCTGTCGTCAGCACGGTGCGGAGATGACGCAGTTTTACATGACCATTGGTGGCTATGACATGGTCGTCGTCATCGACGCCCCCAATGATGCGGCATTTGCCAAGCTTGCCTTGTCGATCGCCAAGGGCGGCAACATTCGATCCACGTCGCTGAAGGCCTTCGAGGAAACGGAGTATCGGGAGATCATCGGGTCCATCGCCTGAGGGCCCGAACGGCTTACGACCGCGCCGGGCGATGTGCCGCAACCGTGATCTCTGACGCGTCAGCCGTTGCTCGCGTCTGCAAGGCAAGCGCCGCGCCCCCGATCTAGGGCGCCAATCCAACGCCGGACGTCGGGCTGGTCTCCTTCGGTGTAAAGCAGTTGCCGTAAGGCCACCCGTGTTGCGCGCCGGAGCGTCCGGGTCGATGCGGGCGGATACGCCCTGGGCTCGCCGCCGGCCAGGACGGCAGCCCGCACGCGGGCCTTTTCCGCCAGGAAGCCCGGTGGCCCGAACATGGCAAGCAAAGCCTGAAAGGCCGCGAAGGCGTGTTCATCGAAGACCCTTGGCCGGCCAAGCCGGTCGCTGAGCGGGCTTTCGGGATGGAGAAACAGCGCCGGCATCATGCCATCGGGCACCGGCACGTTGGCGGAATGAGATCGCCCGGTATTCAGGAACCTCGGCAGTAAGTGGGTGTGAGGGCCATGTGGCGACGCGGCATCGGCATCATCGGCCGGTATCGCCTGATAGACCTCGACCCGGCCGAGCGGGGACCGGCACACCCGGTGCGGACTCGCGGCACGGATCGCCGCCAGCGCCTGGTTGCCCGGTATCAGGAGCGGCTTGCCAGAGGCCCCGCGCAGGCAGTGGACCAATTCCGGCTCGGCTGTGCGGACGCAAAACGCCACGTGCTGCGCCCCCAGCCCCAGATCGAACAGGACCGCACCGCGATCCTGATCCCGGATTGCGCCTGCATCGCGACCCAGTTCCGTTAGCACCGTCCGTCCACCGCCCATGGCATGGTTGGGGCTAACGCAGAACACGACGCCGACGCTCCAAGCCGCACGGCGCTCGCTCAAACCTTCATAGGCAATCGGAACGACGGCCTCGCTTAGCCGGACCCGTATGCCGCCTCGCGCGGTGACACAGTCGCCCCCCTGCTCGGTCAGTCGGAGATGCCCCGGCGGGTCGTCGATAACGTGGTGGAATTCGGCAATCGCTCCAAAGGTGCCGATGCTCCAGCCCGCGGTCTCCGCCTCCAGCATGTGCTGAACCAGTGCCACGGCATCGTCGTGCCCAGGGCGGATGGCTGTCACGACCGCCGCTCGGCCCAGCCGTTGACAATCCGTTCGATGGCTTGCAGCCCGTCGGTTAAGGCCGCCGGTCCGGGCTGCAGGATGATGGGAGACTTGATTTCATGCAGCTCACCGGCCACGACCGCCGGCACGGTCTCGAAACCCGGTCTGGCGGCCACCCGGCCGGGGAGGAATCGCTTGCCGCACCAGGACCCAATGATGATGTCCGGCGCGCGCTCGGCCGCCTCCGCCGTGGTCACGATCCGGTCCGTCGCGCGACTCGCCTTGGCCCGGTCTGCAAACACATCCTCACCGCCGGCGACCTCGATCAGCTCGGAGACCCAGCCGATGCCGGAGATCAGCGGCTCATCCCACTCCTCGAAGAACACACGCGGCCGCGCCCGTTGCTTGATCCGCCGGCTGCGCACCCGTTCCAGATTGGCGCGCAGTTCCTGGGTGAGCTCCTGGGCGCGCTCCGTGGCACCGCAAAGGGCGCCAACGGTCTCGATCATGCGGAAAATCCCGGCCACCGTCCGATGGTTAAAGGCATAGACCTCGATGCCTCGGCGGATCAGATTGGCAACGATGTCGGCCTGCAGATCCGAGAAAGTCATGACAAGATCAGGCCTCAGGGCTTCGATCTTGTCCACATCGGCGGACGTGAACGCGCCGACCCGGGGCTTCTCCTGGCGCACCTGCGGGGGCCTGACGGCATAGCCGGTGACACCAACGATCCGGTCCTGCTCACCGAGGAGATAGAGTGTCTCGATCGTTTCTTCGGTCAGGCAGACGATGCGGTCCGGCGGCATGCGGCGCGCGTCAGCTTCCCGCCCCGCAGACAAGGCGGGCCCAGCGCGCGAACTGTGCGCCAACCCCGGTACTGAAATCGGGGCCGCCACTTGCGTCCATGCCCATGCCCATCCCGTCGGTCATGGCGAGTGTTTCGAAAAAGCTCTCGGGCAGGTCCGCGGCAAGGCCCTCGTCCAAGGGCTCGTCCACGTCCAGTCCACACGCGGCTGGCGCAGCACCTGTGATGCGCACCGGGTCCCGGTCGACGAAATCGACCGCGACGTAGTAGGTGGGATCATACAGCGCGAACGCGACGTCGGACGTTCGCGGATCGACCGGTGTCGCCAGCGGAACCACGAACCAAAGCGCGAGCCGACCTTCGATCATCCGCATGCCGAAGGTCTCGACCTCGCCGTAGCCAGCGGGCTGGTCGTCCACCTCGACAAACGTGAAATATCTGAATTCTTTTAGGTTTTTGATGTTTTCCGTGGCCAGCGGGGCAAGCTCGGCGGGCTCGTACGTGCCATTGCCGTTCGTATCCAAGCCTTCGACCGCGAAGGCGCTATAGTCTTCGTCAAAGGCCCAATAGACGCGGATGCCCGTGAGCGACCGGTCCGAATCGAACGCCATTTCGGCGATCGCATCGATCCAGACATGCGGGTGGGATCGCACCGGTCCCGTTGGGTAAGCCAAGCCGATGGCGACGAAAACCGCGATGACGCCGGCGAAAACGGTTATTCTCGCCCTTGCAAGTGACGAACGTGTCTTCGGCAATGCGACGGCCATGGGTCCTCATATCCAATCGGCATGCTGATCGGACGTTAGCATAGGTTAGCATTTGACGTACGGCAAACGGATCGCCCGCGTGTGCCACGGGCGCCGTTTAGCTAAACGGCTGCGCCCCTCAACTCTTCTGCGGTGTGAGGCACTCTTTGAGCGACGTGCCCAGGCCTTCCATCAGAGTAAAGTAGGCGTCACCGCCGGGCGTCAGCGCCGCGCCCAGGGGATCGAGCACCGCCGTATCGGCCGCAGTCCCCTCGATCACGGTTTCGACGACAGCCGATTCAAACTGCGGCTCGGAGAACACGCACACCGCACCGGTGGTAGCGATCTTCTCGCGAATGGCCTCTACCCTTTGAGCGCTCGGCTTTCGGTCGGGGCTGACGGTGATGGAGCCCACGGCCGTCAGGTCGTAGTGCGCTTCCAGATACTGGTAAGCATCGTGGAACACGACATAGGGGCGATCGCGAACGGGTGCCAGCGTCTCGCGCAACTGGTCATCCAGCCCCTGCAAGCGCGCGCTCAGTGCTGCTGCGTTCTCGGCGTAGCGCGCCGCATTGGCCGGGTCGGATGCGCTCAGTGTTTCCGCGATGTGGGCAACCATGGCTTCGGCGTTGGCCGGGTCCAGCCAGATGTGTATGTCCATCGTGCCGGCTGCCAATTCGTCATGGCCATGATCGCCGTGGTGCTCGTCGGCATGATCGCCGTGGTGCTCGTTGGCATGGTCGTCATGGTGCTCGTCGCCATGGTCGTCGTGCTCATCGGCGTGGCCGGCCTCGTGGTGGTCGTGATCATGCGTCTCCCAAGCGCCCCCCTCGCGGTTAGGCAGCAGCGTAAGCTCCGGCGTGCGGCGAAGCGCCACCACCTGAGCATCGCGGGGCAGGGCGGCCAAGGGCTTCACCAGAAAAGACTCCAGATCCTCCCCGACCCAGAAAACCACATCCGCGTTCTGGAGAGCCTCAGCCTCCGAGGGACGCAACGTGTATGTGTGCGGCGAGCTGGCACCGGTGATCAGGAGTGACGGCTCGCCCACCCCATTCATCACGCCTGCCACCAACGAGTGGATCGGCTTCACGCTGACGACCACACTTGGCGGACTCGCCAAGGCGGAACCGACCAAGCCGGTGGAAACAGCGATAACAGCCATGGCGCCATAAAGTCGGTTTTGCATGGTTGAAACGCCCTCCCCGAAAATCCTATCGTCAAGTCGGGAATTAAACGTTACTCTATAACGTGTCAAGCCGACGGGTCACACGAATATAAACGCGGGGATCGCAACCGTGACATCTGTTGCAACCTTTCCAAGTGGCAATCACGATCATCGTCGCCGCGTAACGGCAATTCTGGCCGATGCGGAGCACCTGTGCCAAAGTCGCAACGTTCGCTTAACGGCTCAACGCCGCAGTGTGCTGGCCATCGTCGCGGACAGCCATGGCGCCATCGGCGCCTATGACATCCTGGCCCGCCTTGCCAAGGAAGGGCGACGCCTGGCCCCCATTTCTATCTATCGTGCCCTGGATTTTTTAATCGAGCAGGGGTTGGTGCACCGCATCGCCAGCCTTAACGCATACGTGGCCTGCGCATACGCGGCAAAAGCCCACGGCGCGCAATTCCTGATCTGCAATCACTGTGGCACGATCGGGGAGGTTACAAGCCCGGCAGTGGACCAGGCCATCTGCGGCGCCGCCTCCGACCTGGGGTTTGCCGTGGCGACACCTGTTGTTGAGGTGGCCGGCATTTGCCGCCATTGCCGGCCCGAAAAACCCGATGTCCCACAGTCGTAACACCGCGCAAGCGATCGCACCCGGATTGCCCGCAACAGCCGAGCCTCTGATCGAAGCGAAGGGCGTGAGCTTTCAGGCCGGGCGCCATTGCATTGTCGACTCCGTCGACGTGACTGTCCGCTCTGGCGAGGTCATGACCGTGATCGGTCCCAACGGCGCCGGCAAAAGCACATTGCTGAAGTTGCTTCTCGGCTTGCTGCACCCCTCCTCGGGCGTGGTGCAGCGCCGGCGGGGTCTTCGCATCGGCTATTTGCCGCAGCGCTTGCACCTGGACCCGATTTTGCCGCTTACCGTCGCTCGACTGTTGACGCTGACAATCCGGCGGCCCCGACCCACTTTGGAGAATGCGTTGGCGGAGACGGGCGTGGCCCACCTGGCAGAAGCTGCCGTTCAGACCCTCTCCGGCGGGGAGTTGCAGCGGGTCCTGCTCGCCCGCGCCCTTCTGGTAGAGCCGGACCTGCTGGTCCTGGATGAGCCGGTTCAAGGGGTCGACTACGCCGGTGAGGCCGCCCTTTATGACCTGATCAGCACCCTTCGCCGGCGGCGCGGCTGCGGGATCATTATGGTGTCCCACGATCTGCACGTGGTGATGGCGTCGACGGATCACGTGCTGTGCCTCAACCGCCATGTCTGCTGCGCGGGAACGCCCGAGGCTGTCGGCCGACATCCGGAGTATGCTAGGTTGTTCGGTCCGCGGGCGGCCGAAGCCCTGGCCATCTACACACACCGTCACGACCACACCCATGGCTCGGCGGGGGAGATCATTCCCCTCACCGGCAACGGCTGCGGCCACGGCGCGAGGCATCACTACGGCCCGCACGACGCCGAGCCCGAGCGGCGGCGGAGCATCCGGGATGCTTGACGACTTCTTCGTTCGCGCCATCATCGCGGGCATTGGGGTTGCCGTTGTCGCCGGTCCGCTCGGCTGCTTCATCGTCTGGCGCCGCATGGCCTACTTCGGTGACGCCATGAGCCATTCCGCGCTCTTGGGCGTTGCCCTTGCCATCCTGATTGACGTCAACGTCATGTTCGGGGTTGTTGCGGTCACGACGCTGATCGCGTTCGCGTTGCTCTCGCTGCAGCGACGCCCCTGGCTAGCGACGGACACGTTGCTCGGCATTTTGGCACATGGTGCCTTGTCGCTGGGCTTGGTGGCCGTTGGCCTGATGGCTTGGCTGCGCCTGGACCTGCTCAGCTATCTGTTCGGCGATATCTTGGCCGTCACTGTAGCCGATCTCGGTTGGATTTATGGCGGTGGCGCAATTGTGCTGGCGGCGCTGTGCGCCATCTGGCGCCCCCTCTTGGCCGCCACGGTGCACGAGGATTTGGCGAAAGCGGAGGGCATTCCAACCGCCAGGGTGCGCCTCCTGTTCATGGTGTTGATCGCCCTGGTCATCGCGCTCGCCATGAAGCTGGTGGGCATTCTTTTGATCACCGCGCTGTTGATCATCCCGGCTGCGGCGGCCCGCCGGTTTGCCGCAACGCCGGAGCAGATGGCCGTTGGTGCCGCGATCATCGGCTCGATGGCGGTGGTTCTCGGTTTGGAGGCGTCGTTGATGGTTGACACACCATCGGGCCCGTCGATTGTCGTTGCGGCAACGGTCCTGTTCGGCCTGACCTTGATTCCCGTCGCCCGCCTATCACGGCGCTAGCGGTCTGAGCGCCGGCACCGGCGGAAAAACCGTCGGCGCCTTCGCGCGGTGGACCGACGGCATTGGACCTGACGGCATAGTCCGGCAACCCTATACTCGTGCCCCATGGACCATGCCGACACCGACAACACCGCCGAGGGCACGCCCCAAGCGTACATGGAGGCAAGCCGAAAGGCGCGGGACGCCGGCGATTTGCAACGTGCCTTCGAGATCGCTGAGGCTGGTGTGCAGCACCACCCGGAACATGCGGGTATTCGGGGCATGGCTGCGCAGGTTCTGCGCGCGCTCGGCCGACCCGACGCGGCCCTCACGCTGCTGGCGGCGGCCACCGCAAGTGATGGCGCTGATCCCGGTCTGTTGGCCGATCAGGCGTTGCTCCTGCGCGAAGCCGGTCGGTTGGACCAGGCCGAGACGGTGCTGGACCGCCTGGAGCGAAGGGACCCGACTTCGCCCCGGCTGGCCATGGAGCGAAGCAGGCTCGCACGGGTCCGGGGCGACATCGACGCCGCCCTCGAAGTTACCCTTGCCGGGATCGCCGCGCGTCCGCGTAACGTCAATCTCCGCCTGCATGCCGCACAGCTGTTGAGAGGCCTTGGCCGCCGTGAGGAGGCCCTGGCCATGCTTGCCACCGCCACCGACCGGGACGACGCGGGATCGGCCCTCCTCTTGGAGCACGCGGCCGTGGCGCGGGAGGCGGGTCGGCTGGATGTGGCGAAGCACTTGCTGCAACGCCTGGAACAGGCCGACCCGAATACGGCGAAACTGATCGCGGAGCGGTGTCGCCTGCTGCGCGCCGCCGGTGACCTGGACGGCGCACTGAACGTCGCCGAAACAGGCATGCGCGATCGTCCACACCACACCGAGCTGCGGATCTTGGCCGTACAGATCTTACGCCTGCTCGGCCGTCATCAGGCCGCGCTGGATTTGCTGACGCCGGCTGTGGCCGATCCGGACGCGGCGACGGCGCTTTTGATCGAGCATGCAGCGACCCTTCGGGACGTGGGCTCACTTGCGGCCGCAGCCATGTCCCTGGACCGAGTGGAGGATAGAACGCGGCATGCGCCGAGCACTTCTCTCCAAGCGCAACTTTACGTGGAGCGCAGTCGTCTGACCCGTGCCGGGGGCGATCTGGCCGCCGCTCTGGAGATCGCGCTGGCCGGCGTGGCGCGCTACCCCCAGGCGGTGGCCCTGCGCCGTCAGGTCATCAGCCTGGCTCGTGATACAGGCGACCTTGCCACGGCTATTGCGCAAGTCCGAGTATTGGCCGAAATGCGGGAGACGTCACCGGACATGCTGGCAACGTTGGCCGCCCTTCTGGCGGCGGCCCAACGCCCGCAGGAAGCGCTGGCGCTCTACAAGCTCAATCATGCCAAAAATGGCACCCGCCTGGAGCCGCTGATTGCGCTTGCGCGCATGCATCTTCAACTTGGCGAGCTGGAGGAAGCGGAGCTGCTGCTGAACCGACATGCCGGCCACTGGCACGGCCATCCGGACTTCGACATCGTTTTGGCTGACCTGCGGTGGGCGGCGGGCGAATTGGATGAGGGCCTCGCGATCCTCACGGAGGCCCACACCGCCCGACCATCCCATGCTGAGCTCCGCCATCGACTGGCAAACCGCCTCATCGACCTAGGTGGCACGTCGGACGCCATGGCTCTCATCGCCGACTGGGAGCCGCAATCCACGCTCCACCGCAAATGGAAGGCAGAAGTAAAGATCAAAGCCAACTTGGAATGCGGAGACCTGGCTGCGGCCTTGGAGCAGCGCCACGCCATCGAAGCCCTTCCCACCCCGGGAGACAGCGACAGCAGCCGGATCGGAACCCTGTACATGCTGACCGGCGATCTGGCTGCGGCGAAGAACGCCTTCCTCGATCACCTGAAGGCGACGTCGTTCGAACAGACGGCCGCCGGGCGCTCGCAGAAGCTAAGCCGCAGCTTCTTCGGCGCGTTTCTTAACGAGCTGTCCCTGGACGCGGACCTGACGAAGCAAGCGATGCGGGCCGGCAATGGTGCCTCACCCGACGATGTGGCGGAGCTTTCCTCCCTGGTGGAGCGTGAGCCGGGTGCATTCGGGCCGGCCCTGGCGCTGTGTCTGGCCATGCGCAAGCAAGGTCATGTCCTCCAGTCCGCGCCACCGGCAGCGACCGTGCCCGGTCTCGGGCCGATCCCCCGCATTATCTACACGTTTTGGGACAGCGTTGAGCCGCCGGAGGACGTGGCGGGCCTGTTGGCGCGGTGGGCGGCACTCAATCCCGCCTTCGAGTATCGCCCCTTCGACGATGGCGCGGCCCGCGATTTCCTGGAGGCGAATAGGCTGGACGATGTGTCGCGCGCCTACTGGTTGTCTGTGCATCCGGCGCAGCGTGCGGACCTGTTTCGTCTGGCCTGCCTGTGGTGCACCGGCGGTGTGTACGTGGACGCGGACGATTATTGCCGCCGGAGCCTGGATGATCTGATCTTCCCCGATGCCTCCCTGATCGTCGCTCAAGAGCCGTTTTTTTCGATCGGCAACAATTTTCTCGCCGCGGCGCCGCGCCACCCGACCATCGGCCTCGCCTTGAAAACCGCAACGGAGGAGGTTCTGGCCGGCACCGCTGCGCACATCTGGCTCGCCACGGGTCCCGGGCTGCTGACGCGGGCGTTCGCGGCCTCGGCGGTCAAGCCGGGCACCGCGGCGCCGCGACCGGGGTACTACGTCCTCAGCCGCACGATGCTGCTGCGGTTCATCGCCATGCACCGACCGGCCCGGTACAAGAAAACCGAGAAAGCTTGGCAAATTGCATTGCAAGGGGAGCAATCGGCAGCCGCCGTTGATCCCTTCGGCTCCCTGTTGGCAACGTTGGGATTGACGGGACAGGCGCAGTAAACCGTTAGAGTGACCCGGCTTACATGCGCGCCGGACACCTTAGGGACGGGGAACGTTGTGAAGGAGGGGACCGGCGCCCGGTGTTGGCCGAGCGCCGGGCCGTGTCAAACGCCGATCAAGCGGACTTCTTGCACTGAAGGCCCAGCGCCACCTCCCGGTCGGCGAGCCGATCGCGAACCCGACGCGGGAGCTGCCGTGGCGTTGCGGCGCGCGGCAGGTCCATCTCGACCATCTCCGGCACGTTCACCCCATACCGGGCTTCGAACTCGCCATAATTTGCGAAGCGATGGCGACCCACGTTGTCGATGTAGCTCTCGGCGGCGGCGCCGTTCGCCAGAATCGCCTCGTGGCACTCCGTTTCAACATGCCAATAGGTCACTTGGTCGCTCAACTCAGCCATCGACACCTCGGTAATCGTCGTGCCGTTGAGCAGCGCACCGGCGTGGACAATGACGCCATCCACAATCAAGCCGTGGTCCTTCGTGACAACCAAGTCCGTGTGGGGGACACCGTCACCAAGGGCACCGGCGCTGATGCACACGGGGCGGAAGCGCTCGGCCGGAGTGAATAGTTTCAAGACCGTTTGGTGCCCAATCCACTTGACCGCCACGGTGCGGCCGTCCGCGGTCAGCACCTCATCGCCGATTGCAAGGGTTTCGACGGTCTTTTCGCCATTCGGGGTCGCGATCAGCGTGCCCTCGGCGAAGCAGATCATCACGTCATTGTCGCTGGAGGGCTCGAACGCCCAAGGCTCGTTCACCGCCGCGCCCTGATCGCTGTTGGTAATATAAACCTCAGCGTTACCATTTGTTCCGAACACGCCACCGGAATCATCTGTTCCAGAGTAAATATATGAGGTGGTGCCGGTCGGGCCGATAACGGAGAACGGCTCGCCTGGCATCAGCGTTTTGTCACCCGGCGTCGTCGAAACCGTGACATTGGTGGAAATGCTGTCCACTTCCACGCCGTCATTGGTTGCATAGGAAAACCCATAAAACCCAGTAGCCATGGTTAAAAACCCCGTCCCATGTTACACGAAAAAGAAGTTATAGCCACAAATAGGAGATCGTTGATCCCCATATCTGATCAAGAGAGGATTTTCCCCTCCAGCGATTTGTCTGCGTAAGCGATGTTCTCTGTTCGGGTCGCAGGCACTTACGGCTTTAAGCGGAGCCAAGTTAACTATGGTGGCCCCCGAGGGTACGTCTAGCAACGGGCCCATGCCCGTCGGTTTTGTCGGTCTCACAAAGCTTGAGCCAATGGTGACGATCACCACAAAGTGCTCATGCTTTTTCCCATCAGACCACTTGGAAATAGTCTATTAGACATCTCAGTCAAGGTTTTATTTTGCTACCATAGGTATATCAACCCCCAAATGGGGTGTTTTACTTCGCAGCGACTTATAAAGGGTTGCAAAAGGCCAAGAAATACCCGTCCTAACGCGATTCTCCACAAACCTAACCTCGGTTAATACACGGCGGGGCGCAACGGACCCGTTCGGTGGCTGGTGTCTTCAAAGTTGCAGGGGCGATAACGCCAATCCCAGTGCGAGATATAGCCCGATCCCGCCCCCGCCGATTCGTCTGACCGTCATCGACGCTGTGCTTGCGCGACAGAGCATTGTTGAACGCAAGCGGCGGCCCGTCGTGGGCCGCCGCTGCACCGATATGGAGAAAGCTTGGCGAATTGCTTACTAGCTCTTCGCGCGGCCGCGGACGCCGCGGCCGAGCGCGAGCAGCCCGATGCCCAGCAGAGTCAAGGACGCCGGCACCGGCGCGTCGGAGATTTCGCGTTCCAACTTCTGCACGATGATCGAGGAGAAGTCATTGAAGTCGTCGGCCACGAACAGCGGGAGGTTATCGCCGGCCAAAAGGGCACCTTCGGCATACTCCTGCACCAAAGCGAGCGACGGGCCCGACGGCGACGGATCGATGACGATGGCGTTGATGGCGTCAACACCCGCGGCGATCGCGTTGTCACGACCAAAGGTGGTGCAGTTGGCGATGTTGCCACCGGTCAAGCAGCCTGCCGCCGAACCGACCGCGCCGGCGGTGTTGCCGGGATCGTTGTTGGAAACACCGTCGGTGGAGATATCGATGATCTGCCGAGGTGAGTCGAAGCCGTTGTCGAAGGGATCACCGCCGCCACCGGTGATCACGAAGTCAATAGCGCTTTGCGGTGCTGTCGTGCCACCGAACGGACGGCCCAAGCCGGCAATCAAGTCACCGAAGGCGTCCGCGTTTGCGGCAGTTACAACCTGCCACGGCAGGGCTTCACTTTGGCTGCCGGGGCCCGACCACCAAACGAAGTTGACGGCAATGGAGCCCGTCGGGTTGGCGGCAATGGCATCTTTAACCGCCATCGACTTGAAGGCATCGGCGTATGCGTCGCGCTGCAACGCGAACTCGGTTGCATCAACGCTGCCCGAAACGTCGGCCAGAATGCTCAGTTCCAATCCCACGGAAACGGCCTTAGCCGCACCCGGAGCCATCAGCGTCGCCGCGAGAGCGGTCGTAGCGACCAGTCCGACAATTTTTGCGTGCATTGTCTTTCAACTCCTATCAAAGTTGACCGCTAGGCCCCTTTGCCGCTGGTCCGGCTTGGGGTGTGCGGTCTCTGTCCCGATTGAGCGCCCATCATTGGGCAATCGAATTGCCCGCAAAAGTTGTGCCAAACGAAAGACGTGATTATTTCTAGTGGCATAGCTGTATCGGCATGCCGCCCAACACGCGAATCTGTAAGGGATTCCTTACACTGCTCGAGGCCAGACCGGTGCCTGCGGGCCGGAAAGGCGTCGACAGCGCGCCACATTTCTTCGAATTTTCAATTGGTTATAGAGAGGCTGGGGTTGCCGGCTTGATCACCGCATTGTGTTAAGGGCTTTTTACACTGGCGGTTCGACGCCACTACCGGAGGCGGCCAACGACGGGACCGGGAAGTTCCCGGTGCATTGGCTTGAGGCCCGCAAAGCGGGCGGGGCAAGCGCCTCGTCGGGTGCTACACTTGGCGCCGAGATTTGCGGCCCAAATCCGCTCTCTTGCGGGCGTCGCGGGTCAATGCCATGACGTGGTGCTGCCCGAACAAGGGGGTCACCGGTTGTACGCAACGTTCAGGTCGGGAGGACATCATCCAATGACAGAAACGCAAAATCCCTCAGCGGAACCCATGAGCATGGAGGCCGCCACCAAGGCGATGAGGGAAGCCTTGCAGACTGCGGTGCGGAAGCACTCGCTCTGGTACATCATCCAAGGGGTGCTGATGGTCCTGGCCGGCATCGTCGCGTTGATCTATCCGCTGATCTCCTCGGCCGCCATCATCTATGTTCTCGGCTGGCTCCTGATCGTGACCGGCGTGTTCCAGGCCATCAGTCTGATCGGCTCCCACAACGTCCACCATTTCTGGCTGCAGCTTCTCTCGGCCGCCTTGGCCGTCATTGTCGGCCTGATGTTCGTGCTCAACCCGGAGGTGGCGGTGATCACGGTCAGCCTGTTGTTGATCGTGTTTTTCATGGTCGAAGGCGTTTCGAAGGTGATTTTGGCCTTTACCATCCGCCCAATGCCCAATTGGGGTTGGGTGCTGGCCAGCGGCCTTGTTGGCATCCTTCTGTCCATTTTTCTGCTCGCCAATCCGGTTTCGACCCTCTGGGTGCTGGGCTTGTTCATCGGCATTTTGCTGGTCGTGGAGGGAGCTGCGCTGGCCTACATGGCGTGGAAAATCCGCAATTCACCCGGTGGATTGGAGCCGTTCTAAAGCGCAAACGCGAACAGCCACGTGGCTGAGGACCGCATCCCCTCGGGCAGAATCGACGGCGGAGCGGCACCGACCGTGCAGCACCCAACGCAGCACCTGCTTGCCGCTTTGCCACCACCGCAGACAATGGAAGTGGTCGACACCCTGCTCCAGGGTCGTGGGCTTCGCGTCGAGCGCATCATCTCCTTCGGCCAGGCCTCGCCGGAGGGATTTTGGTACGATCAGGCGCAAGCCGAGTGGGTCCTGGTGCTCGCCGGACAGGCCCGGCTGCAAATCGAGGGCGAGGCAGCGGAGCGTTCGCTCGGGCCTGGCGATGCGCTGTTGCTGCCGCGCCGGTGCCGCCATCGGGTGACCTGGACCGCTCCCGACGAGCCCACGGTCTGGCTCGCGATCTTCAGTGATGAGCCCCTCTTGATCCAGCCTTGATGCCAACGCCGAGCGCTCACGCACTTCCGATCTGACTCGGCCGCCGAATTGGTGTATCCGTGCGGTGCGTGGACAGCGGTCCGCGGGGCGCCCGCATTCCGGCATCAGCCCTCGATATCACGCGGTTCAAGCACGCCCCTTGAGTTAAATAATCAACAACGGAATTCGGTGAGGGTCATGCACACGGTTTTGGTGGTTCTGGCGTTTTTCGTCCTGTTGGTCTCCGGCTCGCCGCTCGCAGCGCAGGAGACCCAAGCCGAGACCGTCGAGGTATGGATCGAAGCCGAGGCCCCGGTGTCGCCTGTCAAAAAGCCGCTGGTCATTGCGAACGACAACGATGCCTCGGGTGCCAAGTTCTTGCGTTTGAGCAAGAAAAAACCGGGCGGACAGGCGGTCTATGAGTTCGAGGTGGACAGCGCTGGCGATTATGTGATCTGGGGCCGTGTCTTAAGCTTAAGAAAAAACGCGGACACGTTTCGTATATCCCTCAATGATCAGGAGCCCATAACCTGGGAGCTCGGCGTCAACCCGTATTGGACGTGGATCAGCGTCAACGATAACAAGGCGATCCGCACCTTCCCGCTTGAGGCCGGCCGGCATACTCTAACTCTGTATGGTCAGGAACGGGATGCCCGGCTGGACAAGCTCTATATCACCAACAACACCACACCGCTTCCGCCAAGCATCCGTGAAGTTGTCCCTGTGGGAAAAGCCTTTTCCGGTCAATTTCTGCGCTTTGACTTGTTGACGCTGGGCAACAAGCAGTACGTCGCCTACTATGCCGAAAACCAGCAGATGACGATAGCCAGCCGGTCGTTGTCATCATCGACATTTGAAATCAAAAAACTGGATAGCTTTGTCGGTTGGAACTCCCACGACTATGTCACCATGGGGATCGACTCTGAAGGTCATCTCCATGTTTCGGGAAACATGAGCGACAGAGCGCTTGTTTACTTTCGCACTTCCACCGCCGGAGACATCAGCACTTTACAACCCGCGAGCATGGTCTCTCCAAATCGCGAGCGTCGAATTACGTACCCTAGATTTTTTGTGACACCCGGCGGCGTTCTCGTCTTCAGTTTTCGTTCGAAATCCAAGACCTCACCAGGCTGGTACTTTAACAGATACGACCCCAAAACCAAAACCTGGGCGCCGCTGATGACGGAGCCGCTGTTTCTGTTCAGAGCAACGGAGCCTTTTACGCGGGTTTATTTTTCGGGTGAACGGCTGGGTATCCCGATCCTCGGACCCGACAATTGGTATCACGTTTCTTTTCATTGGCGCGATATTGGCGGCGCACAGTACAATCACACCTTAAGCTATGCCAAGAGCCCGGATCTGAAGTCTTGGTTTTGGGCGGACGGCACACCGATCTCGCTTCCGATCACGCCGGAGAACACCGTTCCCGTCGATCCGATTCCCGTGTTCGGTGGCCTGCGCGGTTCACGAATCGGCTTTGATGGCTGTGGCCAGCCCTTGATCACCTATCACAAGTATGACGAACCCGTTCCGAACACGTGCGCCAATCCGCCCTGTTGGCAAGGCGTTGAATCCAACATCTACAACGCGCGCTTCCAGGATGGTCAGTGGGTCATCCACCTCATGAAGGAATGGGACCAGCCGTACAAATTCTGGGGTAAGGGCGTGATCGGCGGAAACCCCATGCGCGTCCAGCCGCCGATGCGGCAACGGGACGGAACCCTGACCCAGCTCATGCGCCTGCGCGGCGGTGGCGGCGCCAACTATATCGTCCAGGATACTTCGCGCACCTGCGATGCCGGCTTCGTCAACACCGGCAAACCCTATCGCGGCAAAGGGCTGCAAGCTGAATTGCCGGCGAGCCTAACACACATCGAAACCCGCTGCGATGCCTGCAAAGCCGCCGGTGAGCGGCTTGGCGTGCGCTACGTCTGGTCCGACTCCATGGGCGCCCCGGCCGTGCCGGACTCCAGCCTGGAGTATGTTCTCCGCTGGGAAGTGCTGCCGCCCAATCGCGACCGGAAGCGCAGTTACGTAAGCCCGCCCAGTGAGCTGCGGCTCTATGCCTTCGATCGCGACTACAAGGGTGGCTGAGCCCGGCCACGAAACCTTCGTTCTGCGGACTCGCCGCCACGCCCGGATCGGGCCCTCGGCTTCAGTTGTGGTAGTAGCCGACGGCGCAAACTTGATCGTCGATGCGAGTCACCAGCGCGGTCTTGCGGGTCGGCGTGACCTCACCGGGACGCGGCCATTGATAAGTCACCTCGGAAATCTGGTTTTCCTTGGCGGCAACGTACATCTCCCTACCGATGTCCTTGCCGCTGATGTCTCTCAGTCC
Source organism: uncultured Rhodospirillaceae bacterium (assembly GCA_964619055.1). Lineage (GTDB taxonomy): Bacteria > Pseudomonadota > Alphaproteobacteria > Rhodospirillales > Defluviicoccaceae > CAYVUM01. The sequence continues at coordinate 58,872 of CAZUDB010000008.1, read as the reverse complement.
CACCAGCGGTTGGCCCACCAATGTCGGATGGGCCGTGAAACGCCCGTCCTCGTTGCCGCAAAAAACGTAGAGGTCGCGGTCCCGAAAGCCGCCTTCACCCCTCGTGAACATCCTGAGCGCCTCTTCCTTGCCTGCGGCGATCTCACCGACGGCTTTCTGGAGCATCAGCCGCGCCTCTTCCTCCGTTCCGAACGAGGCCTGGGCCAACGGTGAGACAACCGCAAGCGGCAGGGCGGTGGCGCCGATCGCAAGCACCTTGAGCATCTAAAGGTCTCCAACCTGTCCGCAGTCGATCAAATTGATCATTCACGCTCGGTCAACACGTCAACCCAAAAGCGTAGCATCAGCACTCATTCAGGACCATGGCCTTCGCGCGCGTTGTTCCGTACGCCCAGCCGGAGGACCTGGCCCCGATCCCATCTGATAGCCTCAGTGTCTAAAGTGCCGCATCGCGGTGAACAGCATGGCCATGCCGTCTTCGTCCGCGGCCCGGATCACGTCGTCATCGCGCATGGAGCCACCAGGCTGGATAACGGCGGTGGCACCGGCCTCCGAGCACACCCGAAGCCCGTCGGGGAACGGAAAGAACGCATCCGAGCCAACCACCGATCCCTCTGTTCGCGGCATCGCCTCACCAGCCGCAGCCCTCGCCTCCTCGGCCTTCCAGACCGCAAGCCGGGCGGAGTCGACCCGGCTCATTTGGCCAGCGCCCACCCCGACGGTCGCCAAGTCCTTACAAAAAACGATGGCATTGGACTTGACGTGCTTGCACACCGTAAAGGCGAAATCGAGATCGGCCGCTTCGCGCTCCGTTGGCGCCCGCGCGGTAACCAAGCGTGGCGCCTCTTCGATCACCGCGTGGTCCCGCGACTGCAGCAGCAAGCCGCCCGCCAGCGAGCGGACGGTCATGGCCGGCAGCGAGGCATCCGGCAGCCCGCCGGTCAGCAGCACCCGCAGGTTCTTCTTGGCACCGAACACGAGCCTAGCATCGGCATCCGCATCCGGGGCGATCACCACCTCCAGGAAAATCTCGGCCAAGGCCTCGGCCAAGTCGCCACTGATGGTGCCATTGACCGCAACGATGCCACCGAAGGCGCTGACCGGATCGCAGGCTAGTGCGCGCTGCCAGGCATCCAGGTGGGTTTCGCCCAAGGCAACGCCGCAGGGGTTGGCATGCTTCAAAATAGCGACAGCGGCGGACGAGAACTCGGACACCAGATCCAGGGCCGCGTCGGTGTCGTTCAGGTTGTTGAAGCTAAGCTCCTTGCCCTGGATCTGCTCGGCCGTCGCGAGGCCCGGGCGCCGCGGGTCCGTGACGTAGAACGCCGCACGCTGGTGCGGGTTCTCGCCGTAGCGCAACCGCTGACGCCGCTCGCCGGCAACCACCAGCCGTTCCGGAAACGGCTCACCCAGGTAGTCCGCAAACCAGTTGGCGATGGCCGCATCGTAAGCCCCGGTTCGGGCGTAGGCCTTGGCGGCGAGCCGACGGCGCGTTTCCAAGCTTGTGTCCCCGTTACGCGCGCGCATCTCCTCCAACACGACGTCGTAATCCGCCGGATCAACCACGACGGTGACAAACTGGTGGTTCTTGGCCGCCCCCCGGATCAGAGCGGGGCCGCCGATATCAATGTTCTCAATGCACATGTCGGCATCCGCTCCACGTGCCACCGTCACCTCAAAGGGGTATAAATTTGCTACCAAAAGGTCTATAGGCGCGATGGCATGGACCGCCATGGCGGCTTCGTGCTCATCGTTGCCCCGGATGCCGAGGAGGCCGCCATGAATTATCGGGTGCAGCGTTTTGACGCGCCCGTCCATGATTTCTGGGAACCCAGTATGGTCGGACACCTCCGTGACGACAATTCCAGCCTCGCGCAGCGCCGCGGCCGAACCCCCAGTTGACAGGATCTGGACACCGGCCGCCGACAGGTCGCGGGCGAAGTTCACAAGGCCAGATTTATCGGAAACGGAGATAAGCGCCCGCCTAATCATGATCGTTCTGCCTCTCAAACTGCTAGATCAGGGGTCTCCTAGCACGACCGGGCCCGCACAAACCACACCAGTGGCTCCCCATAAATCGCGTCCGCTTTTCGGCAACATTTCGGTCTCAACCGACAGAAAATGCCTAAAAAAAATAGATTCCGCAGTGAGAGACGAATCGGACTTGAAACACCCACCGAATGTCAACTAGGTGAGGATACAAAAACATATTGTCGATAAACATAGGGGGTTTTCAGTATTGATATCATTTCTTGGACTCCGGCAACGCAACATGCGCCTACCTTCTAAGTCGAAGGGCGGGCATATGGCGAATATCGGTGCAAGCGGCACGCTGCTTATTTCGCTAGGGATCTTAGCCTATCTTTTTTGGCACTACGATTTTTCGGAAATTGTTCAAAATATTAGAACAATTGAAGTCCGTACATTGCTGTTGGTTTTTGTTTGCCTATTTCTCAACGTCCAGCTTACCAGCCTCCGGCTCTGGGCTCTGTTACAAGCCTTTTCGCAACCCGTGCGCCCCTCCGCCGTCGCCCGCTCCAATGTTCTGGGACAAGTTGCCGGCAGCGTGATGTTCTAAATCGTCGGTCAGGCGATCACCCGCACCGTCATGCTGCGTCGCGAGGGTGTACCGGCGAGTGTGACGATCTCCCTGACTTTTGGGGAAAGGATAATCGTCCTCGCGATACTTGCGACCTTTGCCGGCATCGGTGCTACACAACTCCTCCAAGTGATTGTTCCGCAATTTGACCAGAGCCATGCCGAAACGATCAGACTTCTGTTTGCTGCAGCAATCGGCGTGTTGGTTGCGATGTTGGTTGGCATGCCAAACACCCTACGATCAATATTTGATACAATCGTTACAAACTTCAATACGCGATACATGATCTTGTCTTTTATTCTATCTTTGCTGTCTTCATCACTCATGGTAACAGCCTATATCCTCGTAATCCGCTCCTTTTCCACGGATATATCGCTGGGCGATGTCTTCGCGGCGTCAACGATTGTCATGCTTTCTGCGAGCTTGCCGCTCAGTGCCAGCGGGTGGGGTGTTCGCGAGCTCAGCGCCGTTGTTATCTTTGGTTTAATTGGCGTTAACGCTGGCGCCGCGCTCGGTAGCGCCATCTTGATTGGCCTCTTGTCTCTTGGTGCTCTGGCTATCAGTGTTGTACTGGTTCTACTTTTTACTAAAAGAGGCAAAGCTGTTTCAAACGATGTATCGAGCGACGATCATTTGAAATCCAAATCAGCGACATCACTTTTTCCTCTTCTGGCTACGACCGTTCCGATCATGACTGCCGCGTGCATCTACTTTCAGGTCCGGCTGCCGATCGGAAGTACCGGCCTGAATATCAACTTGGCCGATCCGTTTGCGTGTCTTGGGGGATTGCTGTTGGCCTGGCAGGTCTTTGTCATTGATCACAAGGTACCGGCGTGGCGGGTGCCGGCTTTGCCGTGGCTATTGGCTGCGATGACGGTCGTGTTGATCTTTGGGTTCATCAACGGCTACGCACAGTTCGGGCTGATCGGCTGGGCGCTCACCAATCGGCTGGTTGGTTGGGCCGTTTTGCTCGCATATCTCGCAACCGGAATCCTGGCCGTGACGGCCTGTGGTCGCGATGGCATACAAGCAATTCTGCGCGCTTTCGTCGCTGTGGCGTTCATCGTTTGTCTGGTGGAAATTGTTACAACACTTACTGTTGAGAGTGGGCTGTTCCACGGCCTGCTTTCTATCGAGCCAAGATTAAGGAGTTTTTCAGCCAACCCGAATGCTTTTGGCTTCATCATTCTTTTGGCACTCTCTGTGGTCCTGTCAGCACGACACCTTATTTTTAGACCTGAGCAGACAAAAATAGAGATTGCGGTCCTCACAATCTTGTTGATTGGAATTGGGCTATCTGGCTCCCGAGCCGCACTTGGTGCCTTTCTGGCATTATTATTATTGTTAGTTTTTTTGCGCAATCTAAATTATTTATCATTTTTCATAGCTTTTATACTCTCCATATGTGGCGCAAATATTATTATCTACTGGAATGATATTTTGGTATATATATTGGGATCTAGTGGAGGTGTAAAACAAGGAGTAATGCTACTTCCTTTTGCACCGATGTCAGATCACGAACGCTGGACCAGTATGGTGTCCGGCTTTGATCTTTGGTCGACGGCACCACTATTTGGTGCCGGACTGGGATCATTCATCGAAACGTTCAGCCGGGAAACCGGTGCAACCTTGATCATTCACAACACCGCGCTTTGGCTTCTTGCCGAGGTCGGTCTTGTCGGGTTTGCTGTGTTCGCCGGGTCGTTCGGCTGGTTCGCGTGGTGGGTCCGACCTGCCTTGATGTGCCGCGGCCCCGCCGCGATGCCACCCATTGCGTTTGTGGTGCTGTTCGCGTTCGCGATTGTCAGCCTTGTGCACGACATGATGTTCCAGCGCGCCATCTGGTTGCTTCTTGGCGTTTGCCTGGTGCTTCCCCGCCCATCCGCTGCGGGCGTCGGGCGCCGTCAGTTGGAGGCGGTGTAGCGAAGGTCCGCGCTCGCGGACTCGGCCGTCTGGCGAAACTCGGGCACCAGCCGCCCCAACGCACGCACCAACTCCGCGTGATCCTCCCGCCGGCACAGCGTGCCGAGCGCTTCCAATTGGTGACGCAGTTCTATGCGGTCGGCGGCCTCCGGTGCGGCAAGGCGAATGCCGGGGATGTCGGTCTCGATCAAGTTTTCGCTGTCCCCGAATAACTCTTCGAACAGCTTTTCACCGGGCCTGAGCCCGGTAAACGCAATCTCCACGTCGTCGTGGGGCCGCAAGCCGGCGAGCAGGATCATTTGTTTGGCGAGATCCAAAATGCGCACGGGCGCGCCCATGTCGAGCACGAAGATGCGGCCGTCGCCGCCCCGTTTCACTCCGATGGCGGCGGCCTGCAGGATCAGCTCCACGGCTTCACCCACGGTCATGAAGTAGCGCTTCATGTCTGGATGGGTCACGGTCAACGGGCCGCCGGCGGCCAGCTGACGCTGGAACAGTGGCACCACAGAGCCCGTTGAACCCAGCACGTTACCGAAGCGAACGGTTACGAAACGGGTCGCCGTCTCCGCCTCTAGGTCCAAGGCCTGGCAGTAGCGTTCGGCCACACGCTTGGTGGCGCCCATGACGCTGGAGGGGTTGATCGCTTTGTCGGTGGAGATCATCACCATCGCCAGCGCCCCATGCGTGGCGGCGGCGTCGGCGACGTGGACGGTCCCGAAGACGTTGGTGCGCACGGCTTCGAAGGGATTCAGCTCCACCAGGGGCACATGCTTGAGGGCGGCGGCGTGTAATACCAGTTCCGGGCGATGGTGGGCGAACACCGTCCCGATCCGGTCCGGATCGCGCACGTCCGCCAGCACCGGCACACAGGTCAGGGTCGGATGGGCCGCCGAGACCTCCTGCTCGATTGTGTAGAGGTTGAATTCCGATTGTTCCAGGAGCACAAGGGCGCCGGGCTGCGCAGCCGCCACTTGGCGCACCAGCTCGCTGCCGATGCTGCCACCCGCGCCGCTGATCAGGACCCGCCGGCCGTGAACCAGGCCCCACATGGCCGCGCGATCCAGCGGCGTTTGCGGACGGCCCAACAAGTCCTCAACGGCGATCGGCCTGACCTCGATGCTGGTACCGCTTGCTTCACTGCGATGCTTGCTCAGCTCGGTGAGCCTGGGCAACCGCGACAGTGTCATGCCGGCGTTGGCCGCGGCGTCAAACAGGCTCCGCAAGCGGACGCTGTCTAAGTCCGGTGGCGTGACGATGATGCGCTCCGGCTTGAGACCGCGAGCCCTGAGCCCGGCGACGACCGCGGGCACATCGTCCAAGGTGCCGAGGACCGGAACGCCCTGGATTTCCTGGCCGACCCTTTTTTGCTTCTCCGCCACGATGCCGAGGGGCGCGTAGACACCGGATTTGTCCTGGCGCAGGGCCTGAATGAACAACGCCGCCTCGTGACCAGCGCCGGCAATCAGCACCGGCACCCGCCGGCCCTCAGCGGCGCCTTGGCGGCGGACCATGCGTCGGTCCTTGATCGAACGGTATAGAAATCGCGGACCACCCAGGAGCGCCATCAACACCAGCCAGTTGATGAACGGGACCGAGCGCGGTAATGCCTCCAGCCGCGTCCACAGGAACATGACCATCAGGAACAACAGCACGGTGATGGTGGCAGCACGGGCCACGGCCACCAGGTCCGCCAGCGATGCGTAGCGCCAAACCCCGCGGTAGAGGCCCGTAAACAGAAAAGCGCCGCCGGCGATCAGCGTAAACGTCACCGTGGCCGGGATCAGCAACGCGGGCGGGTAGTATTGCAGGACGTCGAAGCCGACTCTCAGCACCATGGCGATGAGGAATGAGGCCGCTGCCATGACCAGGTCATGGGCGAAGACCAGCCGCCCCCGCGCGGGCATGTGGAGACGGTCCCAAAGCCAGTTTGCGATGCTCACGCGCGCAAGTCCTCCCCGGCGAGCCAAGCGCCGGTTTCGTTCATGCCTTGTACCACCGTCGAGGGCGGGATCCAGCCCAGTTCGGTCCGCAGGCGGGTGCTGTCGACCTGAAACGGCGCACACAGGCGCTGAACCGTGTCGCGCCGGCCGACAATCGAAGCTGCGGTGCGGAGCCATGACTCGGGAAACGGCAGCAATCGCAGTCGGCGGCCTCCGGCGGCGGCCACCATGCGCAGCAGTTCGGCGACGGAGGTATCCTCCCCGTCATTGATGAGGTAGGTGCGCCCGGCGGCGTTCGGATGGTCGACCATCACGCGAAGGGCGTCCGCCAGATTTGCCACCGCCAACAGGCTTCGCGGTGCCTTGACACCCCCCAGCGGCAGGACCGGCGTGCGCAAGGCCAGGCTCATCAGCGCCATCAGGTTGCCGGACCGCATGCCGGGACCATAAACCGGTGGCGGGCGCACGATCACTATCTCGACATTGCCGAGTTCGGAAGCAGCCATCGCCTGTTCCGCCGCCCATTTCGAACCCGCGTAGGCTCCGACCGGGGCGGCCGGCGAGTTCTCGGTGAGCGGCGCAACCGTCACCTCACCGTGCACCTTGGCTGTGGACATCAGGATCAGCCGGCGCACCTGTGCCCGCGCGCAATCCCGGGCCAGCCGGATCGTGCCGTCCACGTTGATGCGTTGGTGCTGCCCGCCTTCACCGCTAGACCCTTCGCCGCCAGGCTCAGAATCCGTATGGGCGGCGACGTGGATCACGACCTCCACATCACGGAGCGCTTCGGTCCAATCCGTATCGGGATCCAGACCGGGGACGCGGCGAGCCTCGACATCCAAGCTTTCCGGGATGCTGCCGATTGAGCGGACGGCGACAATGGCCTCATGCCCAGCGACAACGAGCGTTTGGCAAAGGTGGCGTCCGATGAATCCGGTGCCCCCGGTGATGAGTATGCGCGCCACGGCCGACATGCCTCCCGTGGTGGCGACGCCACCGGTATTCGTTTGTCTGCCGATGGCAGCGTAACAGGGTGTTCACACGAAAGGTGAGGTACCCAGGCCACCTCGAAGCAGCAGTAGCAAGGCCGCCACGACCAGGCAAGCCGTGGCCAAAGCGGCCACCGGCCACGCGATCGCGACGATCGCCGTTGCAATCAGTGCCGCGTTCGCCAGGAGAACTGCGAACACCACCCGGTCATGGCGCCAGCCCCGTTGCACGGCGCGCTGATAAGCGTGCTCGCGATGAGCCTGCCACGGCCTCTCGCCACGGGCAGAGCGGCGCACGAGAGTGATCGTGGCATCGGCCAGGAAGTAGAGGGGCAAAATCAGTGCCGCCACACCGGCGCCTGACGCGGCCAGGGTGAACAAAAGCCAGCCCAAGAGGAACCCCAGCGGAACGCTGCCCACGTCGCCCAGAAACACCCGCGCCGGGTGCCAGTTCCAGATCAGGAACCCGGCCGCCGCTGCTGCTGCCGCCATGCCCGCGAAGGCCAGGCCGCTGCCGGCGGCGAAATAGGTCACGCCCGTTGTTCCGCCCGCGATGGCAACGGCAGCGACGCCGAGCCCGATGGTCAGCGTCTCGCTGCCGGCCATCCCGTCAATACCGTCCATGAAGTTGAACAGGTTGATGAACCAAAGCCACAGCCCGGCAACCAAAAGGCGGTCCAACCACAGAGGGACCAAGTCGCCGAACACGGGTCCGGGCAGTGGTGCCAACGTTACCGCCAACCCCACAGCAGCGATTTGGGCTCCCAGGCGCGGCAATACGGACAGACCGGTCCGATCATCCCACCAGGAGACGGCGGCGAGCCCGACCGCCGCGACGATGACGACGGCCGGTGCCACGCCCAAAATGGTCCAGGTCAGCAGCAGGACGGGAATCAGGCCCAAGCCGCCACCGCGCGGGGTCGGCCGGCTGTGGCTGGAGCGCTGATTGGGATGATCGAGAACCTGGTGGGCGCGAAGCCAGGCCAGCGCCAACCGAACCGCCACCGCGCTCGCCGCAAACACGGCCAGCGCAACGGCAGCCAGCATCGGAAGGGTCGGTCCGCCTGTCACCCGCTGGGCGTCGGCCGCTCGGCCGCAGCAGCGATGTGAGGGTGCGGCAACGGCACGATAAACTGACCGCCACCGGCGCCGTAGTCCGCGTGGCGGGCGATAATTTCGTCCGCAAAGGGCCAGGCGAGGATAACGACGGCCGATGGCCGACGCGCTGCAATTTCCGTCGCCGGGACAATGGGCCGATGGCTGCCGGGCGTGGTCAGGCCGTGTTTCCAGTCGTTGTCGTCGACCACGAATTGGAGCGTGTCATCGTCCAGCCCGATGGCGTGGCACAGCGTGACGGCCCGGCCCGTGGCGCCGTAGCCGGCAACGGTGCCCCCCCGGTCAAGGATCGGGGAGAGCAAGCTCGCCATCCGGTTGCGGGTGGCAACCACATGGTCGGCGATGTTGCGAAGCGTTGCCGCGTGATCGAGACCGTGGGCGGACTCGCGCGCGATGGCGGCGGCCACGCTGTCTCGCGCCCGACGCCCGGCACCGAGGCGCTGGCACCAGCCGCGCATCACGCCGCCCAGATCGCGCCGGTCTTCGACCGCGAACAGATCCAGATCATGGCTCAGCAGTAAGCGGCGCAACGGCGCGACCGTGTGGTAACTCAACACCTCATGTCGAATGCCGTCGAACAGGCCATTGACGACGATGTCGGCCAGGGCCGGAACTTCGAACACGAACACGCCGTCCTTGGCGAGCAGGGTGGTGATCCCCTCCAACACTGCCGCCAGATCGTCCTCGTAGGCAAGGACGGACCGGGCCATGATCACGTTGGCGCGACCGTGCTCATCCTCCAAACGACGGGCGATACCCGGCTTGAAGAACCCGGGAAAGGTCTCGATGCCGCGCTCGATGGCAATCCGTGCCAAATCCACGGCGGGCTCGACGCCGTGAACGCGACAACCCGCCGCTTCGAACGGTGCCAAGATCGTGCCGTCGTTGGAGCCGATGGCAACCACCAGTTCCTTGGTTCCCGGCGGCCGTGTCGCCAGGATATCGTGAGCAAGGCCGTGGGCCTGGCGGACCAGGGTGGGAAATGAGGCCGTCGGCGAGCGGCCGCGCTGAAACACCTGAAACGGATCGACCACGTCGGCGAGTTGCACATGCCCACAGGCCGCGCAGAGGACAAGGTCGAGGGCATGGTGGTCGTCGCGACCACCTGTCGCCTCAAGCGACTTGCCATTCCCATAGGCCGTTTCCGGGGGCGTCGGCGGCAGCGACAGCACAAGATCCAGGTCACCGCTGTCGCAGAGCCGGCAGGTCGTACGCCGGTGGAAGGGGCCAGTCACCGCCGGCCTTCCTGCCGGAACGCCCATTTCACGGTCGTGCCATTGCCATTGACGCTGCCATCGATGACCAGTTGGCTCGTGCGACGGGGCCGACCGGATTCACCGGCGAAAACCCCATCCTCCACGGACAGCGTCCCACCCGAGGCCTGAAACAGAAGGCCGGCGCCGTTGCGGGTGCGTAGCCGCGCGGAGTGACGGTCAGGCAGCACCGTCGCCCGCACGTCCGGATGCAAGCGGAAATGGACGCGGAACGCCGCACTGCCAGGGCCTGATAATCCATCCTCACCTCCGAATTCGTCACCTTCCGCGGACAGCCGGAGGCGGCGGCGATGGATGACATTGAAACGCCGCTGCCAAGCGTCATGGCTGAGTTCGAGCCGCGCGGCACCGTCCTCGACCTGGCGATCCACCGCGATATGTCGGGGCCGATCGCCGATAGTGCCGTCGGCACGGATCGGCCAGACGTCGCTGGCGTTCACAACCAGGGTGGAGTGAGCGTCGGTGCGCCGGAGCGCGCACGCGGCGCGGACATCTTCGCCCGTGAGGCTGCCCGCGTTGACGACCACGGCATCGGAGCCAACACTCATTTCGAACGCGCCAAGGCCGGCGTGAGCGTGGCCGTCGAGGCCCGGGGGCGGGGGCATGCCGGTGTCGACGATCACCACCACGGGACCCGCGGCCAGTCGATGAAATCCGCTGTCGGGAAGGCGATCCGGGATTGGTGCGCTGCCAGCGGTGCGGGCCATAGCGGCATCGATGACCGGAACGCCCCAGGCCTGCCCGCCATTGAAGTTGGCCAGATGACCGTCGCCCATCCGGCACGCCCGCAAGGCCTGTGCCATTCGAGCTTGGGCTTGGTTGAGAGCCTCGGGAACGGTCTGTTCGACGGCGGCAAGGACCGTGCATACGTCGATGACGTCCCGCAGTGCCGCCAACAACAGGGCGGGGGAGCGCTGGACATGGCCGCCGTCGGCCAGCACTTGGCGCTCCACCTGCGCCACGACGGCAGCCAATGTCCGCTCGCATGACCCCACGTTCAGGCAAAAGGCCGCATACAAGCGCGCCTTGGCGATAGTCAGCGCTTCGACCGTGGGATATTCGCTCGCCGCCAAGTGGGCCAGATGGCGGGCTTGAAAGGCCGCAGAGCGCAAGAACCGAGGTTGAAAGCTATCGTCTGCATCGGCCAGCACAAAATCCGCCGCGCCAAGCCAGGCGTTGAGCCGACGCGCCAGCACCACGTCCCGCCAGGCCGGCCAGCTCCAGCGTCCATGGCTTGCGATCCAATCGTCGATCAGGGCCCGCGCCATCAATTGGCCGGCGCGGGCGCCATGGGCGCGCAAATCAACCAACCACCTAAAGCTGTGCAACGCCGCCGCGGCGTCCGGATAGGAAGCGACCGCGGCCCATGGCGCGTGCTTTATGGGAAAACGTTGACCGCCATGGAGAAACGATCCGTCCAGAAGCGCCTCGGCCGCAATCCGATTGGCGGGCCAGGCGTAGGGAACCTCGACCTGGATCGCCGCAGGTGTCGCGCCGCGGAGCCGCCAGCGCCAGAACGGCGAGCGATAGAGCCAGCCTTTGCCGCCGTTGCTCATACCGAATCCCGTCGATGGCGATCGGATTGGCGGGTCGGATGGACGCCTTGCCGTCGCACGGGACGGGGCCTCTTCCAAGCCCGCAGGCGGCTGTCGACCGGTCTCACGGGCTCCTACGTGGGAACCAGGAGCGCTCGCAGGTGTCGGGGCCGAAGGCATCAGCGGGGCGACCGTTGGAGAAACCAAAAACGTCAGAGAGCGCGGCAAGGGCATGCCGGACGCAAGTCAAGCTTCGTGAGCTTGCAAGATGATTTGGTAGCAGGTCGCACCCTGACCTGCAAGGCGACCCAAACCCGGACCTACAGCACCCGCAACCGAAAGGCATAGAAGCCGTCCAGGCCGCCCTGATCCGGCCAGTGGCACGGCAGGGTGCGGAGCGCTCCGTCGTCGTCCGAAAAGGCCGACAGTAACGGTCCATCGGCATCGGAAAGGGCGATGGGAGCAACCCGTACCGATCCCACCCGGCCAGTTTCGCGGATCCGAACCAGGTGTGCGGGTCCCTCTTCCGGCTGAAGGGAGCAGGCGGCGTAGACCACAAGGCCACCGGGACGCACACACGCAACGGCTGCCTCCAACAGCCGTTCCTGTTGCGATACCAGAGCTGCAACATCCTCTGGCCGTTTCAACCAAGCCACATCGGGGTGGCGGCGGATTGTCCCCGTCGCCGAGCAGGGCGCGTCAAGCAGGACCGCATCCACCACCCGGTCCGGACGCCAGGTGAGGACATCGGCAACAACGGTCTCGGCGCCCAATCGAAGGCGTGCCAGATTGTCGTTCAGACGGGAGAGCCGCGTCTCGTCCCGATCGACGGCGATGACACTGGCGCCGGCGGCGGCCAGTTGGGCGGTTTTGCCGCCGGGCGCCGCACACAAGTCCGCCACCGTGAGGCCGCGGACATCGCCCAGCAAGCGTGCTGGCAGGGCAGCGGCCGCGTCCTGGACCCACCAATCACCACCGGCAAAACCGGGCAGATCTGGTACGGCACCGGCGCCGACAAGCCGGAGGCTGCCTGTCGGCAACAGCTCCGCACCGAGGCGGGCACTGAGGCGTCCGGCCAATTCAGGATCATCATTCTTAAGCGTCAGGTCCAGCGGCGGCTCGGTCAGATGGGCGGCGGCAATCGCGCGGGCTTGGTCATCGCCATAAGCGGCCTGCCACGAGGCGGCAAGCCATGGCGGCGTGTTGACCAGAGCTGCATCCTGGTTAGCCACCAACCCCGCCGCCTCGCGGCCGACGCGGCGCAGCACGGCGTTGATCAGGCCGAGATAGGGCCCCTGACGGCGCTGACGGGCCAGGGCGACGGCGGTGTCCACCGCCGCGTGACCAGGGGTTCCCAAAAACGCAAGCTGGCACGCGCCGAGGCGCAGGATGTCCTGCGTTACGTTGGCGCGGGCCGGCAATGGTGACGACAGGCATGCGCTGAGCAGAGCGTCGAGCTGGCCCAAACGGCGCAGGGTGGTGACGACCAGGCGGTACACGAAGGCCCGGTCCCTCGGCTCCAAACCCCGAGCGGCGTCATCGAAGGCGTCGTCCAGGGCATGCCGCCGGCGCAGCACGGCCGTCACCAGCGTCAAGGCGGCCGCCCGTAGTGTAAGGCCGGGGGGTGGCTCCGTCGGGCGCTGACGTTGCGCTTTCTGGCCCTGCGTTCTCTGGCCCTGGCGTTGCGCGCGTGCCGTCACCCGACGGTCGTGGGGCGGGGCCTCACCCCCACGGTCCCCGCTGCTGATCGGCGGCCGAGTCCCACGGTCCGCTTTCGCGGCTGGAAGCGGGAGCGATGCCAGAAGCCCCGGGTCCGGCCATAGCCTGGAGACGCCGCACCCGGTCGGCCGTGCTGGGATGGGTGGAGAACAGTTTGTCGAGGGAGCGGGCGTGCAACGGATTGACGATGAACATGTGTGCCGTCGCAGGATTGCGCTCAGCCGCGTCGTTGTCGATGCGGGCCGCTCCACGCTCCAGCTTCTGCAGGGCTGAAGCGAGCCACAGCGGTTGACCGCAGATTTGGGCGCCCATGGCATCGGCGCCATACTCGCGGGTTCGGCTGATCGCCATCTGCACCAGCATGGCGGCCAAGGGGGCGAGGATGATGGCGGCGATAACGCCGATAATGCCCAGCGGGTTGTTCCGATCACCGCCGCCAAACAACATCTGGAATTGCAGGAATTGAGCCAACATGCCGATGGCGCCGGCGATCGTGGCCGTCACGGTCATGACCAGCGTGTCTCGGTTGCGCACATGGGCCAGCTCATGGGCCATAACGCCCGCCACCTCCTCATAGCTGAGCGTGTTCAGCAATCCCGTGGTGGCGGCTACGGCGGCGTTGTCCGGATTGCGGCCCGTGGCGAAGGCGTTCGGCTGCGGGTCGTCGATCACGTAGACTTTGGGCATGGGCAGATCGGCGCGGTGGGCCATTTGCTCGACCAGGCCGTAAAACTGTGGCTGGGAGCGCGCGTCCACCGGCTGCGCCTTGTACATGCGCAACACGATCTTGTCGGCATTCCAGTAGGAGAAAAAGTTCATTGCGGCCGCGACCACGAACGCGATGATCATTCCCTGCTGACCGCCGATCAGGTAGCCCACGACCATGAACAGGGCCGTGAGAGCTGCGAGCAACAAGCCGGTTTTTGCGATGGACACGGGAGCCATCCTCTGCAGTTCTGGCGAGAGCGGCCGGTACCGTCAGCCCGTGCCGGAAGTAGAGTTTAGTGGGGCGTCTCGCGGCCCGCCAGCATGATCGCAGGACAGGAAAGGTTAAAAATCCAGAATGACCGATGCCAAAACGCCACCGTCGCCGAGCCCGTTGCAACCACCGTCGCCGGCGGCCACGCCATCAGAGCCAGCGTCCGAGCACCCCACCGTGGACCCCGTGCCGGCCGAGGGCGAGGTTGCGGAGGAGGGAGGGCCGAGTGGCCCGGAGCCGACCCGTTTCGGCGACTGGGAGCGCAAGGGTCGGTGCATCGACTTTTAGCGCCGGTGGCTGCCGTTCAATCGGGGGGCCGATTACAACGTGGGGGCGGGGCGCTCGCCAAAAATGGCCGTTCCGACCCGCACCAGCGTGGCACCGCAGCGGATCGCAATGACGTAATCGGCACTCATGCCCATGCTCAGTTCGGCCAGATCGGTTCGCCGCGCCATCTCCCGCAACAGCGAGAAATGCAACGACGGCTCCTCGTCCACGGGCGGAACGCACATCAGGCCCTTGACCGGCAAGGCGAGATCATCCCTGCACTGAGCGACGAAGGCCTCAACCTCATCGGGCATCACACCCGCCTTTTGCGCCTCCTCGCCGGTGTTGACCTGGATCAGCACATCCGGCCGGACCCCCTCTTCGGCCATGACGTCCGCAAGCGCACGGGCCAGCTTCGGGCGATCGACGCTCTCGATCACGTCAAACAAGCGAACGGCCTTGCGGACTTTGTTGCGCTGGAGCGGGCCGAGCAGGTGCAGGCGAACGTCGCCGTGGGCCTGCTTGATCGCCGGCCATTTGTCCTCGGCTTCCTGGACCCGGTTTTCGCCGAACACCCGCTGTCCGGCGGTGATAGCGGCCGTGATCCGATCAGCGCCGTGGGTTTTGCTCACCGCGACCAGCGTTACCGCGCTCGTGTCCCGCTCAACGGCGGTCGCGGCGGCGGCCATGTCGGCGCGAACTTGGGCCAGATTGGCGGCAATGTCAGACACGGCTGGCTTCCCGATGGACAAGGGCATTGTGGTCCAAAAGTAAGTTTGGTCCCATGCCAACGCTAGTCGATCTCGCGCGCCGGATGAGGGTTCAAAGGGGGAGCCAGGCGTTCACCCGCCTCCCGCCTCTGCTGCTGATGACCGATGCCGTGCGCGTGCCCGATCCAATCGCGGCGGCGCGGACCCTACCGCCTGGCGCGGGCATCATCCTGCGCCATTATGACCACCCAGATCGCGCCCCGCTGGCGCAGCGCCTCGCCGCTGAGTGCCGGCAGCGCCGGATTCCATTGCTTCTCGCCGGTGACCAGCATCTGGCGCTTGCCGTCGGCGCAGCAGGACTGCATGTGCCGGAGGGCATGTTACCAACACGAACCCATTGGAACGGAGCCCGCCGGCGTTCGGATTGGATCGTGACGGCGGCTGCCCACTCCCCGGCCGCCATTGCCCGGGCTGCGGCCTCGGGTGTGGATGCGGTCCTGCTTGCTCCCGTGTTCGCGACAGTAAGCCATCCGGCCGCCGCACCGCTGGGCGTGCTGCGCTTTGCCGCCATGGTTCAGGCGAGCCCACTCCCGGTTTACGCCTTAGGCGGCATTTCAGCGGCAACAGCACCGAGACTGATCAACTCCGGCGCCATCGGCATCGCCGGCATCGGTGCTTTTACCGAGCGGGCCGATCCTCAGTCGACGGTGTAGCCAAAGGTGCCCACAAACGGCGCCAGTATGGGCAGCACGGGCTCGAACTGATCCGCATAGTGACGCCAGCGTGCCACGGAGCGGGCGTAGATTGGCTGGACCACTTGGTGGTAGCTGGGGGTGGAGATGGCGCGCCCGCGCGCGTGATCGCGATAGCCGAGCACGGCATCGTCCCAAGGCAGGCCCAAGGCATCGAGGATGCGGGCCGTCTCCCCGCCCATGTCGGCCACCATGTCCTCGTAGCGGGTTGCCACCACCGGCATCGCCGCCAACACCCGCCGATACTGGAGCCAAAGCCCCATACACGCGGCATAGCAAGCGGCCGTGTCCGGCAGCGTTGTGAACTGCGCCATAGCGGGATTGAGCCGGAAAGGCTGAAAGAACGCACTCAATACCACGTCGCACGGGTGGCGGAGCGCCAGCAAGATGGGGGCATCCGGAAACAACCGGTGAATCAAGCCCGCATCGACCAGGTTGAGCGGCATCTTATCCACCAGGCGAACGCCGGGCGTGGGCACGACAAAGACGCTTGCGGCATCCCAATAGACCGCGCGCAGCGCGTCCAGGGCAGCCGCATCAAGCCGAGCCAGCGCCTCCGGATAGGGACCGAAGCGGCTTTCGAGGGCGGCCTTGACTATGTCGATGAGCGGTTTTTCCTCGATTGTGGCCAATCCGGGATGGGAATCCAGAATCTGGTCCAACAGCGTTGTGCCGGAACGCGGAAACCCCACCAGGAAAATCGGGGCCACACGCTCGTCTTTGTCGGGCTGGGCTGCCGGCCAAGTCGCCACCCACTCCGGCGTGAAAGCCTGCGTCAAGGCGGCGACGGCGGCCGGAAAGGCTTTGCGCTCCACGCGCGTACCAGCGGGCGCCGCCAGCATGTGCGCATTGGCGGCTTTGTAGGCGGCATAGGCCTCCGGATACCGGCCGAGGCGATCACAGGAGATGGCGATCTCGAAGCTGACGGCGGCCAACACCTCCTCGTCGTGGGGCCGGTCCGGTCCAGAAACAATCGTCTGAAGCCGCTCCAGCCGAAGCAGCGCCGCGTCCGCTCGCCCTAATCGACGATCGCACCGCGCGGCTACCAAGCTCGCGCGCGCATCGTCCGCGTGTTCGCTTAACGCGGCCTCGGCGTGGGTTAGAGCCGGTTCCAAATCGCCACGACGTTCGAGCAGGGCCGCAAGGCCGGCCTGGCACTCGGCATCGCTCGGCGCGAGATCGAGGGCCTCGAGGAATAACGCTTCCGCCTCCTGGCTTCGCCCTTGTTCGGCGAGCACATCGGCCAGATGCTTGAGCGCACGCACATAGGTGGGCCGACGCGCCAATGCCTGGCGGCAGGCCTCTTCGGCCGACTTAAGATCGCCGGCACTGTGGTGGGCCTTACCCAAATTGCACAGAGCCTCCGGATAGCCGGGGCGAACCTCCAGAGCCCGGCCGTAGGCCGCCCTCGCCGCATCCAGGTTCCCTATCATCTGATTGGCGTTGCCCAGATTGTTGTGAGCCTCGGCGTAACCCGGGGCGAGCGCCGTTGCCCGCTGGAAGCTCCGGCTCGCCCGATCCGGGCGCCCGCGCGCCAGAAGTACGGTGCCGAGACTGTTGTGATAGGCCGGATCGCGGCCCTGAACGGTGATGGCGCGGCCAATCAACTGTTCGGCCAGCGCTTGATCGCCTTGCTGATGGGCAATGACACCCCGTAGGTGGAGCGCATCGGGTTGGCGGGGCTGGTCGGCGAGGATGGCTTCGTAGCGCTCCTTGGCACCCATGAGGTCGCCGGCCTGATGGGCACGGACGGCGTCATTAAGCCGGCTTAACGTGGCGGGGTCCGGCCCCGAACCGGCAACACGCGCCGTTCGGCCCTTTGCCCGGCGCGGCACCCGCCCACTCATGGCACCCCTCCGTCCGCCGCAGGCAGGCGCTCCAACGCCGCAGCAACGCGGGAGATCAACTCGGGCCAGTCGCCCAAGGTGCGCTGCCTGAACAGCCGCATGGTCGGATACCAGGGGCTGTCCTCACGGTCGCGCTGCCAGCGCCATTCGGGCACGGCCGGAACCAGCAGCCAGACCGGACGGGCCAACGCACCAGCCAAATGCGCCACGGCGGTGTCGACGGAGATCACCAGATCGAGGGCCATGATCACCGCCGCCGTCGCGGCGAAATCGCCTAAGTCCGCCGACAGGTCCGTTACCGCATCCGCCGGCAGATCCCGGACATCGCCGGCGCGCGGTCCCACCTGCAGACTGTAGAGATGCACGGCCGGGTTGGCCGCGAGAGGGGCGAGGGCCGACGCCGGCATGGAACGGTTGCGGTCGTTGGCATGTTCCGGGTTGCCGGACCAAACGATCCCCACGCGACGCCGCCGTGCCAGATCGGTGCCGATCACCTTATGCAGGCGGTGTTGCCATTCGGCCATCTCAGCACCATCGGCGACGAGGTAGGGCACGTCCGCCGGGATCGTACCTGCATCCGTGCCCATCAGGCCCGGCAGGCTCATCAGCGTCGCCTGGACATCGATCGGCGGAAGCGATGGGTCCTCGCGGGTCACAATCGTCACGGCCGCCTGGTCGCGGACCGTTGACGGCTGTTTCAAGGTTTCGAACAGCCGTTTCAAGGGATCGCGGCATTCCAGGATCACCTGGCCGCCGGTGGCGGCCGCAAGCGGGGCATAGCGCGCGAATTGGATGGCGGAGCCGATGCCCTGCTCGGCCTGCAAAAACAGGGTTCGTCCGGCCAGATCACTGCCGTCCCAGGCCGGCTTGCCGAGATCCCGGCGGGGGCTTGAAAAGCTCGCCGTTCGCCAGCGCCACTCGTACTCCCGCCAACCTTCACGAAAGCGGCCGAGGGTCAGAAGGCAAATGCCCCGGTTGGCGTGAGCGTCCGGATGATCGATTTGCAGAGCAACGGCACGATCCAGGCTGTCCAATGCCTCCTCGAATCGGCCTTGATCCGTTAGGCACTGGCCCAGATTGGCCCATGCCGATGCATAGCCCGGCCGTAACGCCAGGGCGGCGCGATAGCTGGCTTCGGCGGTGGCACTGTCCCCGGCTCGCGCCAGCGCGGCGCCGAGGTTGTTGTGGGCCTCGGGATAGTCGGGTCGGTGCTGCAGGGCTCTGCGGTAGGCGGCAATGGCTGCGTCGACGCGGTCCTCGCGCATGTCCACGTTGCCGAGATTGGTGTACGCCTCCGCATATCCCGGCTGGCGGTCGAGTGCTTGCCGGAACGCTGCGCGGGCCTGATCCGTGCGGCCAAGGGCGAGCAGGACGGAACCGAGTGAGTTGGCGTAGGCCGCATTGGCGCGGTCCGCCGACATGGCACGGCGGATCAGGTCCGCGGCCTTTTCGTGGCCACCCTGCTGATGGTGTATAATGCCGAGCAGGTGAAGCGCGTCGGGCTGGTTCGGCTCGTGGCGCAGCACGCTTTCGTAAGTGCTTCGGGCAGCGTCCAACCGGCCGGACCGATGCAGGTTAACGCCCTCCTGCAAAGCGGCCAGTCCGGATCGGCCACCTTGACCGGCGGTGGGTCGTAGCAGCGGCCGGCTGGACTTGGGGCGACGGGGACCGGGTTGGCGCGATCGTGACATGGTCAAGATGTCTCTTGCTTTGGCCTGATGCGCAAGAACTGTGCGTGGTGGTGTCATGTCCATGGCCGAATCGCGCAACACTGTCGGATATGACGACGTTGTCCCATCAGCAGATCGTTGACACACCCACTGTTGGTGAGGATATCAATTAGTCAGGAGTCATCCAGCTATGAGCTTGCCGATGTCACGACGTGTGCTCTGCCAGTCGACGGCTGCCCTGGCATTAATGGCCATGGCGGTGAGTGCGTGCTCCGGTCTGAAGACGGAAGCCGAATATCCACACAGCCGTCGGCCCGGCGAAACGACCGGTTACGAAAAACGCGACAGCATCTTCGGCGAGGGCGGTATCTCCTTCGGCGGTGAGGACAAGCCGTCGGAGGCCGTGCCCGGCGGTGGCGGCGGCATCGGCGTTAACGGATTCCTATGGCGCGCCTCTCTGGATACGGTGTCGTTCATGCCCGTCAACTCGGCGGACCCGTTCGGCGGTGTAATCATCACGGACTGGTACAGTCCGCCTGAAGCGCCAGACGAGCGCTTCAAGATGAACGTTTACATTTTGGGCCGAACGCTGCGCGCCGACGGCGTTCGCGTCGCGGTGTTCCGGCAGGTTGACAACGGTGCAGGCTCGTGGCGGGATTCGCCGCTGCCCAACGACACCGGCCCGCGGATCGAAGATGCGATCCTGACCAAAGCCCGCCAGCTTCGCTTCGAGCTGTTGAAGGAGTAGGCTCGACGGCGGAGAGACGCAAACCGCTTGGCAGAACTCTGCCGTTGGCCGTAAACGCGCTCGCCGCAACGGCGGGCTCGACCCTATTCCCGGTTAACCGTTAGCCGCTCGACCCCGCCGCAACACCAGGGGCGACCGTTAGGACCCCAGGCATCAACCATGTCTCGATACAACTTCAAAGCCTCCGAGGAGAAATGGCAGCGGGTCTGGGAGGAGCGCGGATGTTTTCGTGCCGACATCGATCCCAAGCGCCCCAAGTACTACGTCCTGGAAATGTTTCCCTATCCCTCGGGGCGCATCCACATGGGCCACGTCCGCAACTACACGATGGGCGTTGTGGTGGCCGGGTTTCGGCGGGCTCGCGGCTATGCCGTGCTGCATCCCTTGGGCTGGGACGCCTTCGGCCTACCGGCGGAAAACGCTGCCATGGAGCGCGGCATTAACCCGCGCGAATGGACTTACGGCAACATCGACACCATGCGGCGGCAGCTCAAATCCATGGGCCTGTCGATCGACTGGTCGCGCGAGTTGGCCACCTGCGACGAAACCTACTACGAGCAGCAACAGCGGTTGTTCTTGGACATGTTGGCGGCGGGCCTAGTCTATCGCCGCGAGGCCATGGTCAACTGGGACCCCGTGGACCATACGGTCCTGGCCAACGAACAGGTGATCGACGGCCGCGGCTGGCGTTCGGGCGCGCTGATCGAGCGGCGCACGCTGAGCCAATGGTTTTTTCGCATCACGGCGTACGCGGACGATTTGCTCGCTGCCCTTGGCGAACTGGAGCGCTGGCCCGAGCGGGTCCGGCTGATGCAGCAAAACTGGATCGGCCGGTCCGAGGGCGCGCGAGTTCGCTTCGCGCTAAAGGACCGCGACGATCGCCTCGAGGTGTTCACGACCCGGCCGGATACGTTGTTCGGCGCCTCGTTCCTGGCGATATCGGCCAACCACCCGTTGGCAGCGGAGTTGGCGGCAAACGATCCGGCCCTGGCTGATTTCATTGCTGAGTGCAACCGCCTCGGCACCAGTGAAGCGGCCATCGAAGCAGCCGAAAAGCTCGGCTACAACACCGGCCTGGCCGTGCTCCATCCGTTCGACGAGAGCTGGGAGCTGCCCGTCTTCGTCGCCAATTTCGTGCTGATGGAGTACGGCACCGGCGCGATCTTCGGCTGCCCGGCCCACGATCAGCGCGACCTGGACTTCGCCCGCAAGTATGGCCTTTCGGTCTTCCCCGTGGTGTTTCCGGAGGACCAGGACCCCATGCAGTTCGGCCTGGCCTTGGGCACCAGCGGCGAGGCGTACACCGGCGACGGCCGGCTTCGGCAATCGGCCTTCCTGGACGGCATGACGGTGCCGGACGCCAAGGCCGAAATGGCCCGCCGGTTGGCGGCTATCGGTGCCGGCGAGGGAACCGTGAGCTTTCGCCTTCGCGACTGGGGTATTTCCCGCCAGCGCTATTGGGGCTGCCCGATCCCCGTCATCCATTGCCCCGTGTGTGGGCCCGTCCCTGTCCCGGCTCAGGACTTGCCCGTGCGCCTGCCCCATGATGTGAGCTTCGACAAGCCGGGCAACCCGCTGGACCACCACCCGAGCTGGAAGAACGTCCCGTGCCCGTTATGCGGGACGGCCGCCACGCGCGAGACGGACACCATGGACACGTTCGTCGACTCCTCCTGGTACTTCGCGCGGTTTTGCTCGCCAAGCGCCGATGTTCCCGTGGACCGGGCGGCGGTGGACTACTGGCTGCCCGTGGACCAGTACATCGGCGGCATTGAGCACGCGATTTTGCACCTGCTGTACTCCCGGTTTTTCACCCGAGCCATGGCGGCATGCAGTTATCTGGACCTTGACGAACCTTTCGATAGCCTGTTCACCCAAGGCATGGTCTGCCACGAGACCTACAAGGACAGCACCGGCAATTGGCTGTTCCCGATGGAGGTGATCAAGGCTGCGGACGGCTCCGCCAAACAAGTTAAGGACGGGACACCGGTAACTGTGGGTCGGTCCGAAAAGATGAGCAAGGCCAAGCGTAACGTGGTCGACCCCGAGACGATCATCGACACCTATGGCGCCGACACCGCCCGGCTGTTCATGCTCTCCGATTCACCGCCGGAGCGGGACCTGGAGTGGACGGATTCGGGCGTCGACGGCGCCTGGCGGTTCGTCGGCCGGCTGTGGCGGTTGATCGGTGCCGGCGACGGCGGCCGTATCGCAGACAAAGATTCCGCCATGCCGGCAGAGTTCGATCCGCTGGGAGAGACGGCCGCCGCTCAGACCTACAGAGATCTTCACCGCACCATCGATCGCATCACCGACGACTTTGAGAAATTCGGTTTTAACCGGGCCGTCGCCCGGGTCCGCGAACTCACCAACGCCCTTGGCGAACTGACCAGTGATGACGATGCCACGGCATGGGTCCGGCGCCGGGCGTACGAGGGGCTCGCGGTGTTAATCGGACCGATGATGCCGCATCTGGCCGAAGAACTGTGGGCATCGTTGGGCCATGAAACGCTGCTCGCCGAAGCACCGTGGCCGGTCGCCGACCCGGCCCTGATCGTCGAGGCGGTCGTCACCCTTGGTGTTCAGTTTAACGGCAAGCTGCGCGGGACCATTGCCGTCGGCAAGGACGCCCCGGAGGACGAGGTGAAAACGGCAGCTCTGGCGCTGCCTTTTGTCTCCAAGGCCCTGAACGGCAAGTCGCCACGCCGCGTCGTCGTCGTGCCGAACCGGATCGTGAATGTGGTGGCCTGATCAATCGATAGCGGGGCCGCGTCCGCGCTTCGGTGCGGCCGTGGTGATGGCCGGAATGGTGGTGGCAGCCCTGCTGCTCAGCGGGTGCGGATTTCAGCGCATTTATGCCGATCGGCCGGACGGCTCCGGCGTACTGCCGGAGTTGGCGGCGGTGCATGTGGATGTCATCGAAAACCGGGAGGGCCAGGAGCTCCGCAATGAGCTGATGGATCTCCTAAACCCGCGCGGACGGCCGGCCAACCCGACCCATCGCCTGGCAGTCGAATTGGACGAGACGGTCACCGATCTGGCGGTGCGGCTCACGGGCGTGGCCTCCCGCGCCAACCTCACCGTCACGGCGGACTATCAATTCTTCGATAACGCGACCAATGAGCTGATCTTTGACCGCCAGATCACCAAGGTAGCCGGCTACAATCTAATCGAAAATGACTATTCCACGCTGATCGCCCGCAACGACACGCGTCGAAGACTCCTTGCTCGTATCGCCGAGGATCTTCGATCCGTGCTGGCACTGTACTTCCAAGAGCAGCAAACGGCAGGCCGCCGGGTGGAATGATCCTGGCGGATGATCCTCAAAGACGCAAAAGCCGAAGCGTTTCTCCGCAAGCCCACACCGGACGTCCGTGGGGTGCTTCTGTACGGGCCAGATCTGGGGTTGATCCGCGAACGTGGCGCGGTCGCGATCACGGCGGCCGGCGGTGATGCGTCCGATCCGTTTGCCTATGTGGAGCTCGACGGCAGCGCACTGCGCGGTGACCCCGCGCGGCTCGCCGACGAGGCGGCGGCCATTGCGTTTTCGTCGACGCGGCGAGTGGTGCGGGTGCGCGGGCTCAGCGATGCCGTCACGCCCGCCGTGGCGTCCTGGCTGGAGAGCGTCGGCGACGGCTTCGTTGTGTTGGAGGCCGGCGACTTGGCCAAGCGCTCGTCGCTCCGTGTGCTGATGGAAAAGGCCAAGGACGCCGTCGCCATCGCATGCTACGTCGATGAAGGTGCCGATCTGGGGCGGGTGATTGCGGAGCACCTGTCGGCCGCCGGCTTGGCGGTCGAGGCCGACGCACAGAGCTTCCTGGAGGGGTGTTTCGGCGGCGATCGCGGAGTCATCCGAAGCGAGCTGGACAAGCTCATCGTTTATGCCGGGGAGAATCGGCGGATCACGCTGGCGGATGTGGAGGCCTGCGTTGGGGACAGTGCCGCCGCCTCGATTGATGCCGTGACCATGGCAACCTGCGGCGGCGACACGGCGGCATTGGACACCGCCGTGCGACGCGCGTACGGCGAGGGAATCTCCCCCATCGCCATCCTGCGCGCCCTGCAACGCCATCTGAACCGCCTGCTCGCGGTCCAGAGCCGTATCGGCGCGGGCAACACCGCAGACGCCGCCATGGCGGGCTTGCGGCCACCGGTGTTCTTCAAAGCCAAGGTCGCCTTTCGGCGTCAGCTCCAAGTCTGGCCGGAGCAGCGGCTGAGCCAGGCGCTAACGCTGGTCTTGGACGCGGAGTTGGATTGCAAGACAACGGGGCTGCCAGCCAACACGATTTGCGCCCGCGCGTTGCTGGCGCTCGCGCAATCCGCCCGTCGCGCCCGCTAAATCGAACCCGAAGAAGGCCAGGTTTCTAAGAAGCCGGCGCGGCAGGCGATGGTCGTTCCGAACTCCGTGGCCGTCGACGTCTCCCGCGCTCGTTCCCACTTTAGTTGTGGAACGGGAGAACGGCTCCAAAGCACGCCGGATCATCCCGCGGTCACGGAAGCGGGATAAAGACGATGCTCTGGGAGAAGCGGTTCCTGCGGGCGTTTCACGCGCTCCACCAACAGCGCCGGCAAGCCCCAGATCGGCCGCTGCACGAGATCTATCAGGCGTCCACCGTCAACGCCCTCCTCGAAGGCGTGCTCGACGGTGACATGACCTATGGCGAACTGCGCCGACACGGCGATTTCGGTCTTGGCACCTTCAACGCGCTCGATGGTGAGATGGTGGCCTTCGACGGCGCCTTCTGGCAGGTCAAGTCCGATGGCCGCGTCGATGCCGTTTCCGACGACCAGAAGTTCCCCTTCGCCACCGTCCTGTTCTTCCAGGCCACACACGAGGAGACCTTGGCTGGCCCGATGGATCTCTCAGCCCTTGAGGCTCACATCGACGCCGCAGCTCCCAGCGCCAACCTGTTTTACGCCATCCGTGTCGATGGCATGTTCAAGAGCGTGTCCACGCGAGTCGTAGAGCGCCAGGCCAAGCCCTATCCGTCGCTCCTCCACGTCGCAGCGAACCAAACCGAGTTCGATCTGACCGACGTCGACGGCACGCTCGCGGGTTTCCGCTTTCCAGATTTTGCCCAGGGCCTGAATGTTCCGGGCTACCACCTGCATTTCCTGACCCGCGATCACACCGCCGGCGGCCATGTCCGAGCCTTGGAATTGACTGAAGGCCATCTAGCCGTCGACGACACGTCAACCATCCACGTCGAACTGCCAACGGACGAAGCCTTCCTTGCCGCCCATCTCGGCGGCGACCGTCGCGAGGACCTGGACAAGGCCGAGCGATAGCCTGCCCCCAAATGCCTATCCGGGAAGGTGCCTGCCATAACCGGGCATCGCAGCAGTTTAGATGTCGCCGGCCGCGCTGCCGCCGGCGAGGCGGGCCAGGAGTTCGTCCAGCTCATCCAAGGAGCGGTAGTGAATGCGGACGGTGCCGCCTTTGGCGCCGCCGCTGATCTTCACCGTCATCCCAAGCCGATAGGTCAGGTCCCGTTCGAGAGCCGCCGTGTTGGGGTCGGTCTTGAGCTTGGTGATGGGGGCCGCCAAGGCGTCGGCGGTTTTGACCACCTCCTGATTCACCAGCTTTTCGGTCTGGCGGACATTCAGGCTTTTCTTGATGGCGGCTTTGGCGATTTTCAGGGGATTGCGACTGCCGGTGAGTGCGCGGGCGTGCCCCGCGGACAGCTCGCCGGAGTCCACCAGCTCCCGAACCGGCGGCGGCAAGGTCAATAGCCGAATGGTGTTGGCGATATGGGCCCGGCTGCGGCCAATAACCCGGGCCAGATCCTCCTGGCTGCGCCGAAACTCCTGCATGAGGCGGTGGTAGCCCTCGGCCTCCTCCAAGGGTGAGAGGTCCTGGCGCTGAAGGTTCTCGACCAGGCCCACCTCCATGGCCTCCAGGTCGGAGAGCTCGCGGACCAGCACGGGAACTTCGGTGAGGCCGGCCTTCTGCGCCGCTCGCCACCGCCGCTCGCCGGCGACAATCTCATAGCGAGCCGGGTTTTCGGCATCGGGGCGAACCAGGATCGGCTGCAGAATGCCCTTATCTGTAATGGACGCAGCCAACTCCTCCAGCTCCGCCTCGCCCATGCGGCGGCGCGGCTGGAACCGGCCAGCGCGCAAGGCCGAAAGTGGAACCGTATGATCGGCACGGGTGATCGCGTCGGTGGCGCCCTCACCAGCCTCAACGCCGGCGGCCTCCTCCCCCAACAGGGCGGACAAGCCACGGCCGAGGCCACCACGGCGCGCCGGGGCGCCCATTTAAGCCACCGCCCGGCGTTCGCGGCGCAGCATCTCACCGGCCAGGTGAACGTAGGCGACCGAGCCGGCACACTGGACGTCATACACCAATACCGGGCGGCCGAAGGACGGAGCCTCGGACACGCGCACATTGCGCGGGATCACGGTCCGATAGACCTTTTCGCCGAAGTGGGCGCGGACGTCCGTCTCCACAGACGTGGACAGGTTGTTGCGCCGATCGAACATGGTCAGCACGATGCCCTGGATTTCGAGCTTGGGGTTAAAGGCGCGGCGGACGCGCTCCACGGTGCGGACCAGGTGGCTTACCCCTTCGAGCGCGAAGAACTCACACTGCAAGGGCACCAACACCGCATCGGCGGCCACCAGAGCATTGACGGTCAGTAAGCCCAGGGACGGCGGGCAATCGATCAACACGAAATCGGCGGGCACTCCGGCGAGCGTGGCGCTGGCCAGGGCATCCTTGAGGACGAACTCCCGCCGGTCGACCGCGACCAACTCCACCTCCGCGCCCGACAAGTCCACGCCCGAGGGGACGATGCGAAGGCCCGGAATCAGACTTTCGATGGCCAACTCCGATAACGACCGCTCCCCAATCAAGCCGTGGTAGACGTTTTGTCGACGCGCGTCCGTGGCGACGCCAAAGCCGGTCGTGGCATTGCCCTGGGGGTCCAGATCAATGATCAGGACGCGATGGCCAGCGGCGGCCAACGCCGTTCCCAGATTGATCGTGGTCGTGGTTTTGCCGACACCGCCCTTTTGGTTGGCAACAGCGATGATCCGGGGCGACGGCCGAACGGGCTGGTCACCGCATCCCGACGATTGGTCGAGCGGGGCGCGGAGCGGGTTAGGACGGCGGATCAGCATGGCGGTGTTGGAGATCCCGGAGCGACAACACCGTGCCCGAGGGGTCGGACACGCTCGGAACGCGCTCAACCCGCATGATCCATCGTTTTTCGGACTCGGTCAATTCGGCGGCGGCATCCCGGCCCTTAAGGAACAGGCATTGGCCCCTCGGGCTCAATAACGGTGCTGCTAGGTCCAGTAATCGCGGCAAAGGCGCCAGCGCGCGCGCCGTGACCACGTCGGCCGTGAGCCCGACGACGCCTTCGATTCGGGCGGTGACCACGGTGGCGGGCGCGCCTGTCACGCGAATCACCTCCCGCAGAAAGGCGCCTTTGCGGGCGTCGCTGTCGATCAGGTGGGTGTCCAATCCTGTGAGGATGGCAAGCACCAGCCCCGGAAAACCGGCACCGCTGCCCAGGTCCACGATCGTTCTGGCCTCGGCTGGGATCAGCGGGACCAGTTGCGCCGAGTCCAAAACGTGGCGGCGCCAGGGGTCAGCGAGGGTGGAGCGTCCCACCAGATTGATGCGCCGTTGCCATCGTTCAAGCAGCGCCAAATGGGCCTCGAGACGGTCAAAATTCGCTTTTTCGACCCCAAGGATGCCGAATGCCTGATTTTTTGTTAGTGATGTCAAATGGTTATATCGTTTTTTAGAGATATTCTAAAGTGTTTCACGTGAAACACTTTAGAATCGTTCTAAATAGCCTCTTTTTTTTCATTAATATCATGGGATTGAGATTTCACACAAGGATTGCAAGGGTCGCGAATCCAGCGCAAAAGGATGGTCAACGCCGCCGGCGTCACCCCGGAGATGCGCGCTGCCGCTCCCAACGTGGCCGGCCGCGACTGGGCCAACTTGGTCCGGATCTCCGTCGAGAGGCCGGCGATGGCGCCATAATCCAGGTCCGGTGGCAGTCTCAGCGCTTCGTCCCGGCGGAAGGCGCGGATGTCCGCCTCCTGGCGATCGAGATAGCCGACATAACGAGCATCGTTCTCCAGCTGCTCTGCAATGGCGGGCCCGACGGCAGATAACTCCGGCCAAGCCCGGCACAAGCCCTGGAAGTCCACATCGGGATGGCCAAGCAGGTCGAGCGCCGAGCGGCGGCGGCCGTCGGCCACGCGAACTCCCAACACTTCCAACTGCTGCGCGCGCGCGACCAAAGCGCTAAGGTCGTTGCGGGCCCGCTCCAGCTGATCCAAGCGGGCGGTGAAGGCCGCCCGGCGTTCGGCGCCAACGACACCAATGTCGATGCCGCGGCCCGTCAGGCGCTGGTCCGCATTGTCGGCACGGAGGCTGAGGCGGTACTCAGCCCGGGACGTGAACATCCGGTAGGGCTCGGTTGTGCCGAGCGTCACAAGATCATCGATCATGACGCCGATGTAGGCCTCTGCCCGGTCGAGTTGAAAGGCCCCCTCACCGTCCGTTCCAAGCGCTCCAGATGAGCGCAACGCGGCGTTGGTGCCGGCGATCAGGCCCTGCCCCGCCGCCTCCTCATAGCCCGTGGTGCCGTTGATCTGACCGGCCAGGAACAGTCCCGGCAGCCGTCGGGTTTCCAGGGACGGCATAAGTTCCCGGGGGTCCACGAAGTCATACTCGATGGCATAACCGGGGCGCAGCATCACGGCCTCTTCAAGGCCCGGAATGGTCCTTAGCAGGGCGGCCTGCACATCCTCCGGCAGCGAGGTAGAGATCCCGTTGGGATAGACGGTGTCGTCATCAAGACCCTCCGGCTCCAAAAAGATCTGGTGGCGGTCCCGGTCCGCAAAACGCACCACCTTGTCCTCGATGGAGGGGCAATAGCGCGGACCGGTGCTGTCGATCTGTCCGCTGTAAAGCGGGGCACGGTCCAGGTTGCCGCGAATGAGGGCGTGGGCGGCCGGAGTGGTCGCCGTGATGTGGCAGGCGATTTGCGGCGTCGTGATGGTTTCGGTGAGGAAGGAGAACGGCGTTGGCGGATCGTCTCCGGGCTGGAGATCCAGGCCCTGCCAACAGATCGTGCGTCCATCAAGGCGCGGCGGCGTGCCGGTCTTGAGCCGGCCGAGCACAAAGCCAAGGCGATGCAGCGTTTCGGCGAGGCCCACGGCGCGCGGCTCCCCCACCCGGCCGGCCGGGATCTGGCGGGGGCCGATGTGGATCAAGCCGCGAAGGAAGGTGCCGGTGGTGATCACGATCGCGCCGGCGCGGATTTCCATTCCATCGGCCAAGACGATGCCGGCGGCGCGTCCATCGGCCTCGACGATCAGATCCTCCACCGCAGCGCCGATCGTGGACAGGCCCGGCTGTTCGGCCAAAAGCGCCTGCATGGCGGCGCGGTAAAGCTTGCGGTCGGCCTGGGCCCGGGGCCCGCGAACGGCGGGGCCTTTGCTGCGGTTGAGGATGCGGAACTGGATGCCGGCCCGGTCGATTGCCCGGCCCATAACGCCGTCCAGCGCATCGACCTCCCGCACCAACTGGCCCTTGGCAAGACCGCCGATGGCGGGGTTGCAGGACATCTCGCCGATGGTGTCCAGGCGATGGGTGACGAGCAGGGTCGACGCCCCCATCCGGGCGGCCGCAGCGGCGGCCTCACAGCCGGCATGGCCACCGCCGACGACGATGACATCCGCCCTGCTGCTGATGGCGCTGCCGTTGGTGCGGTCGTCAACCACGATCCACCCTCGATGCTCCCTACTTGCCGATGCAAAAGTCCCGAAAAACCACGTCCAAGACCGCTTCCACATCGACCTGGCCGGTGATCCGGCCCAGCGCGCGGACGGCCATTCGCAGGTCCTCGGCGGCCAGCTCCAGATCACCCGTCTCCTCGGCCGCCGTCAAGGCCAGCTCCAGCGCTGTCTCCACCTCCTCCAACGCCGTGCGGTGGCGAACCCGGGTCAAGGCCGGCTCTGCCGTAGCGCCGAAGCGGCTCGCCACGACGTCCCTCAGCTGATCGAACAGCGCCGGCAGGCCATCGCCCGTCAGCGCAGATATGGGGAGCGCTGGCTGGCCGTCGACGTCCGGTGCCGGGTCGAGAGTGACCAGATCCGACTTGTTGATGACGATGAGGCTATCCTTGGTCAGTTGCGCACGGGTGCTTGGATCGACCGCCGGCCAGCCCGCCCCGTCCAGGACCACGAGCCGGACATCGGCCGCGGCGGCGGCTCGCCGGGATCGCTCAGCCCCCTCCCGCTCCACGGGATCGTCCGTCTCCCGCAGACCCGCCGTGTCAGCCAGGACAACGGGATAGCCGCCCAGATCCAGCATCACCTCAATGATGTCGCGGGTCGTTCCGGGAACGGCGTGAACGATGGCGGCGTCTCGCCTGGCCAGCCGGTTGAGCAGGCTCGATTTGCCCGCATTGGGCGGACCGAGAATGGCGATGCGAACGCCATCGCGGATGCGCTCGCCGCGTCCATGATCGCCGAGATGGTCACGGATGTGATCGCGAAGCGCCGCCACGGCGGTGCAGACCTCCGCTTCGATGCCTTCGGGGAGATCCTCGTCGGCAAAATCAATAACGGCTTCCACGTGGGCCAGCACACGGGTCAGCCCGTCTCGCCACGTGTCATAAAGCCGGCCGAGTGCTCCGTCCATCTGGCGCAGAGCCTGGCGGCGCTGCGCCGTCGTCTCGGCGGCGATCAGGTCCGCCAAGCCCTCCGCAGCCGTGAGGTCCAGCTTACCGTTGTCGAAGGCCCGGCGGGTGAACGCCCCGGGTTCGGCCGCGCGCAGGCCCGGCAGCACACTAAGAGCATCACAGATGGTGGTGACCACCGCGTGCCCGCCGTGAACGTGAAACTCCGCCACGTCCTCCCCCGTGACACTCGCCGGTGCGGGAAACCAGAGGACGAGGCCGTCATCGGTCTCCAGGCCATCAGCATCGCGAAAGCGGCGACGGGTGGCGTGCCGGGGCCGGGGCGGCGGACGTCCCGTGAGCCGCTCCACGGCGATGGCGGCAGCGGGACCGGAAATCCTGACGATGGCAATGCCGGCGGGTCCGGCGCCGGAGGATAGCGCGAAGATGGTGTCGTTGGTCATGGGGCGAAACGGAGTGGAGCGGGCGCGCCGGCGTTGGTCGTCAGCGGCGATGCCGTCTTCGCAACCGCAGGCGATCGACGGGGCGGCCATCCTTGACGTGCTCCGTCAGGATTTCGTCCACGTCCGATTGGCTCTCGCAACGATACCAAACGCCCTCCGGGTAGACGACCACGGTCGGCCCCAGCTCACACCGGTCCAGGCAACCGGACGCATTGATGCGCACGCCGCGCAAGCCCAGTTCCTTGGCGCGGGCCTTCATATACTCGCGCAACGGGACGGACCCACGCGCCGAGCAGGAGCCGCGAGGATGGTCGGCCGGCCGTTCATTGACACAACAAAAGACGTGAAGACGGTAAAAGCCCCACTCGTCGACGTCATCCCGCTTGGGGCTGGTGCTGTCTGTTACAGCCTCGTTCACTTGTCCTCGCCCCGGTCGCTCGTCTCCTGCGGCTCTCCGTCCCGTCCACGGCTCATGGCCCGGCTCATATTCGACCAAATGAATTTCTGCCAGTTTTCCAGGCTTTGCAGGCCCGCCGGCAACCACATCCGGAATAGAGCATCGGGCTCCATGGCGGAGAGAGCCTTCTTCATGCGGGTTTCGACCTCCGTCATCATTGCCTTTTGCATCGGCTCCACGTCCGGCAAGCCGAGCATTTTGCGGGCTTCTTCCGGCGTGCACTCCAAATCCATATGGATCTTCATGGGCTCTCTTCTCCTTGAATAGCCCGCTTGCTGTCCGCCCTTGCAGGTGTGTCCTGGGCTTGTTGCCGAAAAGGGCAGCCTTGTCTCAGCGCGGCGGGATGACAACCTACGCAAGCAGGGGAGCCGACGCAACGTACCGTTTCGCAACCGGTTCGCCGTAATACTCGGTGGCCAGTCCGGTCATCTTTGGCAAGGAGTTAGGCCGTGTCGCAAAACTTCCTGGGCGCTGAATCGAGCCCCTACCTGCTTCAGCACAAGGATAATCCGGTGCACTGGCGACCCTGGGGCGACGCGGCGCTGGCGGAGGCAAAGGCCACCGGCAAGCCGATCCTGCTGTCCGTCGGCTATGCCGCCTGCCACTGGTGCCACGTGATGGCCCACGAGAGCTTCGAGAACGACGACATTGCCGGCGTGATGAACGAGCTGTTCGTCAACATCAAGGTCGATCGCGAAGAGCGCCCGGACGTGGACACGATTTATCAGTCGGCGCTGGCCATGATGGGGCAACAGGGCGGCTGGCCGCTAACGATGTTTCTGACACCGGACGGCGAGCCGTTCTGGGGTGGGACGTACTTCCCGCCGGCGAGCCGGTTTGGCCGCCCGGCGTTCACCGACGTGTTGCAGGGCGTGGCCCGCACCTATCATCAGGAGCCCGAAAAGGTTCAGAAGAACGTGGCGGCCCTGAAGGACGGCCTCGAGCGAATGGCCCGGCCCGAAGCCGGCCAGGGTCTCTCCCTGGAGATGCTGGACAAGGTCGCCGTCACTGCCCAGCGTCTGATTGATCCGATTCGCGGCGGCACGGCGGATGCACCCAAGTTTCCGCAGCCGGTGTTTTTCCGATTCCTGTGGCGGGCCTGGCGCCGAACCGGCTCGGTGCTGTTTCGCGAAGCCGTGGGCGTGACGCTCGACCACTTGTGCCAGGGCGGGATCTATGACCATGTGGGCGGTGGCTTCGCCCGCTATGCCACGGACGATGCGTGGCTGGTCCCCCACTTCGAAAAGATGCTCTACGACAACGCCCTGCTCGTGGACCTAATGACCGAGGTATGGCGCGAAACTCACTCCCCGCTCTATCGCCGTCGGGTGCGTGAGACCATCGAGTGGGTGCTCCGCGAGCTGAAAACCGGCGAGACCGGCGCGCACTTTGGCTTAGCCAGCGCCTACGATGCCGACAGCGAGGGCGTTGAGGGCAAGTTCTATATCTGGTCCGAAGAGGAGATCGACCGCATCCTCGGCGCGGACGCAGGTCCGTTCAAGACGGCCTTCGGCATCCGTCGGGGTGGCAACTGGGAAGGCCACAACATTCTCAACCGCCTGCATGACATGCGTTTGCGTGACGCAGCCGACGAGGCAAAGCTGGAGGCCAGTTTGCTGAAACTCCGCGGCGTTCGCGCCGAACGGGTTTGGCCGCAACGGGACGACAAGGTGCTGGCCGATTGGAACGGGCTGATGATCAGCGGCATGGCCCGGGCCGCGGTCGCATTCGGCGAGCCGGCCTGGCTGGAGGCGGCGCGGGCGGTGTTCAGCTTCATCGAGACGGAAATGGCCGACGGCGAACGGTTGTTCCACACCTGGTGCGCGGGCCGGGCCCGGCACCCGGCGGTGATTGACGACTACGCCAACATGGCGGCAGCGGCGTTGGCTCTGTTCGAAGCCTCCGGCGACGAAGCCTACCTGAGTAAGGCGCGGGCGTGGGTGGAGGTGGCGGACCGCCACCACTGGGATTCCCAGGATGGCGGCTATTTCCTGTCCGCCGACGACACCAGGGACGTGATTGTACGCACCAAGCCGGCAATGGACAACGCCACTCCATCCGGCAACGGCACCATGATGGAGGTGCTGGCGCGGCTGTGGCTGCTCACGGGGGAGAGTGGCTATCGGGAGCGGTGCGATACGTTGGCGCGGCTGTTCTCCGACGACAACCTCCAGCATTTGATTGCGGTTCCCGGACTTCTCAGCGGTTTCGAGCTGCTGGATCGGGGTCGCCAGGCGGTTGTCGTCGGCGCGCCCGACGATTCCGGGACGGTCGCGTTGATTGACGCCGTGGTGGCAGCTGCCGAGCCGCTGACCGTGCTGACTCGGCTCGCCCCCGGCGCGGCGCTGCCGCCGGAACACCCGGCCGCGGGCAAAACCACCGTCGATGGAGCGGCCACGGCTTATGTCTGCGTGGGTCCCACCTGCGGCTTGCCGATTACGGAACCCGACGCCTTGCGTCTGGCATTGGAGGCGCGCTAAAGCGGGTTCATGGATCGGACGACCATTGCAACCGCGCTCGGGCCGCTGACCATCGTCGTAGATGCGCACCGAGTGCGCGATATCGGCTGGTACGACGGCCAGACCAGCGACAGCCGGCCCCCTGACAATGCCATCCTTCGTGAAGCGACGTCGCAGTTGGACGCCTACTTTGCGGGACGTCTCACGCGCTTCGACCTGCCGCTCGCGCTGGATGGCAGCGATCACGAGCGCCGGGTGTGGGCGGCGATGCAGGACATTCCGCACGGCCAAACCGCGAGCTACGCCGATGTGGCCCGAACCGTCGGCAGCGCCCCCCGCGCCGTCGGCCGGGCCTGCGGGCGCAACCGGATCGCCGTGGTCATCCCCTGCCATCGGGTGATCGCGGCGGGCGGCGGGCTTGGCGGCTATTCGGGCGGGCGCGGCCTTGCAACCAAACAAGCCCTGTTGGACCTGGAGCGCCGGTCCGAAGAGAAAAGGCCGGCAAAGGGAGGATTGGTATGACCCATGCCATTCGCATTCACGAACCGGGCGGGCCGGATGCCCTGGTTTGGGACACCGTGGACGTGGGCACGCCGGGTCCCGGCGAGGTCCGGATCAGGCATACGTTCGTTGGCCTCAATTTCATTGATGTCTATCACCGCACCGGCCTTTATCCGCTGCCGACCCTCCCGGCCGTCCTCGGCATGGAAGCCGCGGGCGTGGTGGAGGCCGTTGGCGACGGGGTCACGGACGTGGCCGTGGGAGACCGCGTTGCATACGCGTCCGGGCCGGTGGGTGCCTATGCCGAAGCCCGGTTGATGCCGGCGGACCGGGTGATCACCCTGCCCGAGGCCATCGACGACCGCATCGCCGCCGCCGTCATGCTTAAGGGCCTAACGGCGCAATACCTGCTCCGACAGACCTATCGCGTTCGGGCGGGCGAGACCGTGTTGATTCACGCCGCCGCCGGTGGCGTCGGACTGATTGCCTGTCAGTGGGCCAAGCGCCTAGGCGCGACCGTGATCGGGACCGTCGGCAACGATGCCAAAGCGGAACTCGCCCAGGCCCACGGCTGCGACCATCCGATCATCTACACCCGCGAGCCAATCGCCGAACGAGTGCGTGAGCTGACCGGCGGCGAGGGCGTGCCGGTGGTCTACGACTCCGTCGGGGCCGCCACCTTTGAAGCCTCACTTGATGCGCTTCGCCCGCTCGGCATGATGGTGAGCTTCGGCAACGCATCGGGCCCGGTGCCGGCCTTCGAGCCGGCCATGCTGGCAAGCCGTGGCTCGCTGTTTTTCACCCGTCCGACCCTGATGACCTATTCCGCCAAAGCGGTCGATTATCGCGCCATGGCCACGGACCTTTTCGAGGTGCTGACGAGCGGCGCCGTGACCATCCGGGTCGATCAGGACTATCCGCTCGCCGACGCGGCAACGGCGCACAACGACCTGGAGGCGCGAAAAACCACGGGCTCGACGGTGCTGGTGGTCTAGCGCGCCGGTCCGGATCGCTCGCTTATTCACACCCTTTCGGCCGATGCGGCGGCGTGTCGCCGTTAGCCCGCGTTCCGCAACGCATCCTGCAGCTTTTGATCCTCCTCCGTGGTGAGCGAGGTCTTCAGCACCGTGCCGCCGAACCTGGCGAGGTCGGGCATGACCTTCTCCTCGTTGACGGAGCGGATCAGCAGGAACAGGGCGGAGCTCTGCTCCTTGATCGTTGCGCCAACCGACTTGATGAAGTCGTCGTTGATGCCGTAGTCGGTGAGCTTGCCGGAGAGGGCGCCCGTCCCGGCGCCAATGGCGATGCCAGCTGCCCAGCC
Organism: uncultured Rhodospirillaceae bacterium; assembly: GCA_964619055.1. Taxonomy (GTDB): domain Bacteria; phylum Pseudomonadota; class Alphaproteobacteria; order Rhodospirillales; family Defluviicoccaceae; genus CAYVUM01. Next base: position 22,950 of record CAZUDB010000008.1, on the reverse strand, counting down.
AATCAGCGGATTCAAGAACAAGAGACCGACCAACAAGCCAAACAAGCCACCCCACATGGCGCCGCTTGACGCGCCCATGGCGATCAGATTGACGGACTGCTTGAGGTGAACCTTGCCGTTCGCGTCGCGGACGACGACACAGGCATCTTCCAGGTCGATCAGATGTTCGGCCTGCAGCGTCCGAAGCTCGTTGAGCACCGCATCGGCGGTTTCCGACTTGTCGTAGGCAATACAAACGAGGTCGCTCATGGTCCCAGCCTCCCTTGTGGATTGTGCGCGGGCGGAGTTACGCCGATGGGGAGATCGGCGTCAACGGGCGCGTGACAAGCCGGAACCCAAAATCGGATCGCAACCGCCTCATCACGGAGCCCACCGTTGCGCCCAACCCCTTTCTCCAACCTCCTGATCCTGGCAAGATCATCGCTGTCGGGCACTCACACCAAACATTTGTTTCGATCCACCAGGTGCCAAGAAAAACCGGGGTTTCACGATGAAATCGATCCTTGCTTGCTATGCGATCCTCTTTGCGCTTGCTCTTGGCCTTGCACCACTGCGCGTCGCCGCGCAACCGGCCAAGGAAGCGACGGAGACCGGCAAAATCTTGTTCATCAACGACTGTGAACAACCGGTGATCGTGGCCGTCAAATACAAGACCATTGAAGGGTCCTGGGAAACGCGGGGCTGGTGGGATATCGCCGGCAACGAACGGGTTTTTTTGCAGTTCGAGGGCGAGCCGCTGAGAACCGACCACCAGACCATCTATCTCTTGGCCGAAACAACGGAAGGCCCCGATGTGGTGTGGACCGGCGATCACCAAAACACGATCGACAATCTGAATTTCGGCTTTTTGGAGACAAGTTTGATGAAAATCCGGGATGGAAATTTCGATATTGCCATCGAATGCGGTCAATAGAAGCCGCTGGTTGACCGTTGGTTTGTTGTGCGTCGTTAACCAATGCTCCGGTTCTATCGGGCCGGTATTTCGCTTCTAAACACCATAAGAAATTTCTGATTTCGGCGCCGTTGACGAGACATAGGCGTTAATACGGCCGATACTTCGTATCCTGCCATCGGTCCGCCCACTCCAAAGTACAAGCGAAAAAAAGGGTGTGGTGTTCGCCTTGCGACATCGCTATTGCAGATCTTTGAAAGTGTTAACATCGAAAACAAAAGCAGGGGAAACCAAAAAATGAACAAATCGACAAAAAGGCTGGCTGCGGTTGCGGTTCTGGCGGTCACGACCGTTGCCTTAACCGGCTGCCCGCGGACGCAAAACCGGCAACCACCGGCACAAGACCCGGAATTCACCCGCTTCGTGGTGCAGCCGTCCATCCTGTGCCTAAACACGCCCGGTCTATTGACCTTTCGCATCGGCTACACGGTCGCCCTAAATGATTGGAGCAATCCGAATACGTTGTGCGTCGATTTGTCAGCCAACGAAGAAAAACTCCATCCAACACTACACCACCAATGCATGGACGACGGCACCGAGGGTTCATACACGGTTTCCGTTACTGACGTGTTTGGCACGAACGTGCCCTCGTCGATCACGTTTAAGGGTGAGTTGGTGCCGAGCGTTGCCGGGGAAACGAAGGACACCGAAACCGTCACTGTGACGACGGATAACAGTTGCCCGCCGCCGGGCGTGACGCCACAGGGATAAGACGCAGGGCTAAAAAGCCGCAATCGCCGCCGGTCATCAAGCAAGACGACAAGACCGATCCTCGGAGGCCGATCGGCCTTCGGGGAGTCGGTATCGGTCAGCCTCAACCTGGCGCGTACGGCCGTCTGAGATCCCGAGCGGTATTGTGATTGCGGCGCGCAGACGGCTGGACCTATGGTGGCGCCGCCTTGATGGGGAGAGTCCGATTGGTTCAGAACCTAAAACTAAGCATTATGACGCTGGGCGTCGTCGCGTTCATGGTTGGGACAGATTTTACCGGCGCCCTCCTTCTGGTTCCTCCAATTGAAAATGAATATTCTGTTGATATAACCACCTCGCAATGGGTCCTAAATATTTATGCCTTGACGTTTAGTGTGGTTTTGGCCGCTGGCGGACGCCTTGGCGATATGTATGGACGCCGCCATTTGATGATGGCTGGTCTATCAATCTTCTTTGTTGCTTCGCTTTGTTGCCTTTTCGCACCAACGATTTCTTTACTTATCGCGGCCCGTGCCCTTCAAGGCATTGGTGCCGCTTGTATATGGCCAAATTTGTTGGCCCAAAGTACGATCCTCGTCGAAGAAGAAAAGCGCGGTTTTGTCATGGGCTTGATCCTTGCTGGCGTAACCACCGGCAACGTGGTCGGTCCCTTGATCAGTGGGGTGTCCGTGTCCATGGGGGACTGGCGGCTTTTCTTTCTGATCAATGTTCTCTTAGCAGTTTTATCGCTGCTCTTCGCCCAGCGATTCTTACCGAAGGAGCCCCCCACGCTTGTCAACGAGCGTGTTGACTATGCCGGAATGGCCGTGTTGGGGATTGCTATTATGGCCCTACTTGCCGCACTCGACGTGGGAGCCGATTGGGGCTGGGGCACGCCGCCGATTCTTGGCCTGTTCGCCCTCAGCGCGATCCTGCTGATCGCCTTTCCGTTCATCGAACGCCGCGTTGCCGACCCGATGGTGCCGCCGACCCTGATGCGCCGACGTGAATTCCTGTTGGCCTTATCGATGAACGCGCTGATCATCCCGGCGGTCTTTCTCGCGTTTCTGTATTTCCCCCAATACATGCAGAAAACCATGGGTTGGACGGTGCTTGAATCGTCCTTCGGCGTGTTGCCGTTGATGGTGCCGTTGGCGATCGGCTCCATCCTCTCCGGGCGTCTTTACCAACCGGTGGGCCCAAAACGGTTGATGCTGATCGGATACGTCTTGGTGAGTTTCGGCTCTGCGACGTTGCTTTTCTTGACGCCGTCATGGGGCTATTGGGCGTTGCTGCCGGCCATGCTCCTGATTGGCATCGGCGGTGCCTTCGCCGTCAGCGCGGCAGGGGCGGCCGCGGTCGGGTCCGTCCCACCAGCGCGCGCCGGGGTCGCCGGCGCCCTGTCGTTCATGGTGCACTTGAGTTTCGGCGCTATGGGGGTCGCTGCCGGAACGGCGATCATGTACGTAACCAGTCGCAGGTCCTTGGCGGACGGTTTGGCGAAGGCTGACATCGCGATATCGCCGACGGACCAAGCTGCGCTCAACGCCGCGTCACCCACGTCCGACGCCGTCCGCCAGATCCTGGCGAGTCACAGCACTGAGACCGTGCACACGATCCAAACGGTCGTCGTAGACGCGTTCGCGAACGGGCTCAGTCACGCTTATTGGCTGGCGCTCGCGACAGCCCTCCTTGGTATCGTGGCGGCCATCGCGATCGACGAGCGGAAGCTGAAGGCCCAAGCCAGCTGACCACCGCCGATCGGATTTCCACCCCAACCGTAATCCGGTCAATGGCGGGGGACGTCGACGGCCGGCGCCAATGTCACAGGTTTTTGATCACGCTCCAGATCACTGCGGGACACCAGACAGCCGCGTCGAGATGTTCGCACACGCAACATCCGCGCGGCCGACATGCCGCACATGCTGCCCCTAAACCTCTATTTGTTTTGACTTCAGAGCGGCAGGGTTCTAGGGTTTTGGCGTTGTTGCGGGGAGATTCAACCGCAGAGATGAAATACCCGGTTCCCGGGGAGCGTTGTGCGCTTCTTTGTGCAGTGCGCAATGACATGGCCCGTGTGGACCAGGACCGGACAGCCGGCGGCAACGACCGGCGGGGATAAGGGGTGTGGTGCGATCTCGACGTCGCCGCCACCCAGGAGGATCGTTCTACACATGCCTCTCGACACCAAAATCCTCGATCGCTATCGCACCGAGCGCAAAAAAGTCATGGCCGCTGGTGGTGAAGATAAGATCAAGAAGCGCCACGACAAGGGGCAGATGACCGCTCGTGAGCGGCTGATGTACCTTTTTCAGCCCGATACGTTCCAGGAAATGGGTGCCTTCATCAAGCACCAGTGCACGTTCTTCGGTATGGAGTCGGAGGACTATCCGGGCGACGGCATCGTCGCCGGTTCGGGCTACGTGGATGGCCGTCAGGTCACAGCATTCAGCCAGGATTTCACCGTCCTCGGCGGGTCGCTCGGCAAGATGCACGCCCGCCGCATGATCCAGGGCCAGGAGTACGCGCTGAAGAACGGCACACCGCTGGTCGGTATCGCCGACTCCGGCGGTGCCCGCATCCAAGAAGGAGTGGATGCGCTCTCCGGCTACGGTGAGGTTTTTTATAACAACACCCTGCTTTCGGGTGTGGTGCCCCAGATCGCCATCATCGCCGGCCCTTGCGCCGGCGGCGCCTCGTACTCGCCGGCGCTGATGGACTGGATCATCATGACCAAGAAAGACGCCCAGCTGTTCATCACGGGCCCGCAGGTGATCAAGGCGGTCACCGGACGCGAAGTGACGATGGAAGAGGTGGGCGGCGCCGTCATGCATGCGACCGTCAGCGGCAACGTCCATTTCGTCGCCGAGGATGATCAGCACGCGCTAGACATCACCAGGGCGTTGCTGAGCTACCTGCCCTCCAACAACTCCGAGGACCCGCCGCACCAACCGACAGACGCCGTCGCCATGGGCGAGGACACGGGCATGGACAAGCTGGTCCAATCCGATCCCTCGGTCGCCATGGATATGAAGGCGATCCTGCTGCGCATCGTTGACGGCGGTGAGTTCCTTGAGGTCCACGCCGGCTTCGCCAAGAACATGATCGTCGGCTTCGGACGCATCGAAGGCATTGTGGTGGGCTTTATCGCCAACAACTCCATTGAGAAAGCCGGCTGCCTCGATATCGACTCCTCCGATAAGGCGGCCCGCTTCATCCGGTTCTGCAACGCCTTCAACATTCCCATCACCACACTGGTCGATGTACCCGGCTTCCTGCCCGGGATCGAGCAGGAGCGCGGTGGCATCATCCGCCACGGCGCCAAGATGCTCTTCGCCTACTCGGGCTCCACGGTGCCGAAAATCACCTTGCTGTGCCGCAAGTCCTATGGCGGGGCCTACCTCGCCATGTGCAGCCAGGACTTAGGCGCCGATGTGGTCTACGCTTGGCCCACGGCCGAGGTCGCGGTGATGGGGGCTGACGGTGCCGTCAACATCCTCTACCGCAAGGAACTGAAAGAGGCCGAGGATGCCAAGGCCAAGCGAGCCGAGTTGGTGGCGGCCTATCGTGAGGAGTTTGCGTCACCCTACCTAGCCGCCGCCCGCGGTTACGTGACGGATATCATCGAGCCGTCGCGAACCCGCTCGGTCCTATCCATGACGCTCCGCAAGCTGATCAATAAGCGCGAAAATCGCCCACCCAAGAAGCACGGCAACATTCCGCTGTAGCGGCCGAACCGAACCGAGCACGTCGGAAACGGCCGAGGAGAGTGAAACATCATGGAAGAAATGGGCGTTGGTGCCGGGCTTGTGCAGGCGCTGATCGGATACCTCCTGACGATCATTGTCGCATTCGGCACCGCTGGGGCCATCTGGGTCATCGTCACAACCCTTGAGAAGATGAAGTCTCGCAAAGCCGCCAAGGCCGCCGCGTTGGCGGGCCCATCCGTGGCGACCGTCAGCGTCGCCGCGACACCGGCGCGAGATGAGAAAGCGGAGCACGCCGCCGTTATAGCGGCCGCGGTCTATGCCACGATTGGTGCGCACCGGCTGGTCCACATAGGTGAGCCAACGGGCCCGCAGCCGGGCTGGCGGACGGCCGGGCGCATCTTGCATCAGACGACGCGGTCGGCACGCAACAAGACAGGTTAGCGTTCGCCATCGACGTCGGCCTCGTCGCGGGGCCGGCGGCAACCACGTTCGGCTGGCGTTGCGATGCTGCGGCGACGACCCGCGAAAGTTGAAACCAACCGCGTTAAACACTGGGGACCGGAGAAATGGCCAAGCAACTGAAAATCACCGTCGACGGGAAGACCTATGACGTGGTCGTGGAGGACGTCACTGAAGACGCAGGCTCGACCATGTACCCGCAGCCCGGCATGCGGATGGCCGCTCCCGTGTCCGCTCCGGCACCGGCGGCCGCGCCTGCGCCTGCGCCCGCTCCGGCCGCAGCACCAGCCGCTGCAGGCGCCGGTGACAAAGTTTCACCGCTGGGCGGCGTGATCCTCGAAGTCAGCGTCAAAGTCGGCGACGCGGTCACGGCCGGTCAGCAACTGGCGGTCATCGAAGCCATGAAGATGAAGCAGGTCATCGCCTCCGACCATGCCGGCAGCGTCACGGCCATCCACGTCAAAGTGGGGGATACCGTCGACTCGGGTCAGCCCCTCATGACCATCGGTTGATGGTGCGAGAGCCGCCATGGACTTCGCACTCATCGACATCTTCCAGGGAATTTCGACCCTGGCGGACTCTGACGTCGCCACAATGTTGGGCCGGATTTTCCTCATCGCCATCGGCTTTCTGCTGATTTATCTGGGCAATAAGGGTGTCCTGGAGGCCCTGATCATGGTGCCGATGGGAATCGGCATGGCGGTCATCAACGCGGCCGTCATGTTCGTGCCGGAAAAAATGGTGGCCGAAGGCGTCGCCATTGACGAGGCAACGGGGCTCGGCAAGGGCACCTTATTCCTTAACCCGCTGATCTCCGAGGGCACCCAATGGGTTGATATTCTCCAGATTCAATGGCTGCAGCCCGTTTACTCGTTCGCCTTTTCCAACGGTCTCATCGCGTGCCTGGTGTTCTTCGGCATCGGTTCCTTGCTGGACGTGGGCTTCGTGATGGCACGGCCGTTCAAGAGCATGTTCATCGCGCTCTGTGCCGAGTTCGGGACACTGGTGGCGTTTCCGTTGGCCGTGCTGTTCGGGCTGCCGCTGGCCGACGCGGCGGCGACGGCGACCATCGGCGGTGCCGATGGACCAATGATCCTATTCGCAGCGCTGATGCTGTCCGAGGATCTGTTTGTCCCGATCACGGTTGTCGCGTACCTCTATCTGGGCCTCACCTACGGCGGCTATCCCTTCATGATCAAAGCGATCATACCGAAGAAGCTGCGTGCGTTGCCGATGCCCATGGAGCACACCCACACGATCACGTCCGGAGAGAAGCTTGTATTCGCGGTGGTAGCGGCGACCTCGCTGTGCCTGTTGTTCCCGGTGGCCGCACCGCTGTTCCTGGCCCTGTTCACGGGCGTCATCATCCGGGAATCGGGGTTGAGCCACTACCAAGAGACCTTCTCCGGGCCGGTGCTGTACGGCGCAACGTTCTTCCTGGGCCTGCTGCTGGGCGTCTTGTGCGAAGCCAGCGTGATCCTGGACCCGTCCGTCCTGATCCTGCTGATCATCGGCATCATCGCCCTGACGTTCTCCGGGCTCGGCGGCCTCATGGGTGGACTCGCCATGTGGTGGTGGCACAAACGCAAGGGCGTCAACTACAACCCCGTTATCGGCATCGCTGGCGTGTCCTGCGTGCCCACCTGCGCAAAGGTCGCCCAAAAGGTGGTGTCCGAAGCCAATCCGGGCGCGATCATCATGCCGCACGCACTCGGTGCCAGCATTTCGGGGGTGATTACGTCGGCCGTGTTCGCGGCCGTGCTGATCACCGTCGTCCGGGCTGCCGGCGGCGGCGCGCTCTGATCCGTGGGGGTTGTTCTTGCCGGCACCTGAGCCTGGCCCAAAGGACGACATCTCGTTCTGGAAACGGCTGCCTCGACAGGTTTATTGGACCGTCGGGGCGGCCGTCGCCTTTTCGGGCGCTCTGATCGCGCGGTCCGCCTCCGATGAGATGCCCATGGAAGACCGCTTCCCTTATTGGATGGCGGGATCGGCGGTGGTCTTCTTCGGTTTGTTCATCTTGAGCCTCGGTACGCGGTCACGGCTCGGCAATCGTCGCGACCGCTGAGACACGGCCGCAGTTGGCTGTCTCCACGAAGGCTCTGAATACCGCCGCGTTGCTGACAAAGGCGTCCAAATCGGAGGATAGAGCGTCGATGCGCCCCGTTCGATTGGAGCGGGTGAAGGGAATCGAACCCTCGTCTAAAGCTTGGGAAGCTGTCGTTCTACCATTGAACTACACCCGCGCCGAATGGGTTCAAGCATAGGCGAAGGACCCGCGACAAGCAAGGCGACGGGCCCGCCGGTCGCCCCGTGGTTTTCCAGTTTTTGACTGCCAAAAAAGCGGGCGTGTCGGTATGCTGTACGAGCGAAGACGTAAGGTGGGGACGAACCGATGACGGAAACGAAAATCGAGGACCGGATCCGGAACCTCGCATACCAACTCTGGCAAACCGCGGAGGGGCAAGCCGGCCAAACTTTCGACTATTGGCTGATGGCGGAGCGCATGGTCCTGGAGGCCAGCGTCGCCTCGGCCCGCTTTACCAGAGCCGCTTTCCTGTCCACCGCCCAAATGCGCCCGGACCCAAGCCTGTCATTGAGTGCGCTCTACGTGTACCGAACCCGAGAACTGGCATTCACGATGTGGCAGGCCGCCGGCATGCAATACACGTCCGCGTTCGACTTCTGGTCTGCTGCCGAGAAACACATGCTGGCCATGATGGAGCAGTCGGCGCGGGCCGCCGGCTCCACAGTGGGCGCCGACCGCGCCGTCGCCAACTTCTTCGAGCAGTTCTCCGCGCCCGACTACGTGCAACGTATTCGGGATCTGGCCTACGCACTTTGGGTCAAGGCGGGGGAGCCCTACGGCAACCCCCTTGATTTCTGGGTCAAGGCCGAAGAGGAGATTTTGGGCCCCGACCAATCGGCCGACACGGACACGACCGCTGTACCGGCGAACGGAACGCCGGCGGCGGCTAAGCCCGTCACGTCACCGTCGGCGGAGCGCAGCCCCGCTGCCGACGCACCCGCGAAGGCGGCTCCGCCCACAAAACAGCCGAAAAACCGACGGGCCGCAACGGCCCGCCGACCAGCAGCCAAGACAGACGGTTAACGCCGCCAGTTTCGGTTTTCCCGACCTGGACCACGTGGCCGGATCGCTGACGCGCCCGCGCCCGCCAAAGCTTATAGCCCGATGAGACGCAATCCGCTGGTGCGCGGTTCGGAAGTCCGCGACCTGATCCGCCTGGCCGCGCCGGTTATCGTCGCGCGCTCCGGTATCATGCTGATCGTGCTGGCCGACACGGTCATGGTGGGGCGCTACTCCGCCCAGGAACTGGCCTATCTGGGAATCGCGCTCCAGCCCCTTACGGCGGTGATGCTGACCGCTACGGGGCTCATGCTGGGGACACTGGTGGTGGCCGCCGGCGCCCTGGGGGCCGGCCGTCCCGCCGATTGCGGCGCGGCCTGGCGCCGATCCTTGCCGGTGGCAGCCATTGTCGGAGGGGCGGTGGCGGTCCTGTTTTGGTTCGGCGAGAGCCTGCTTACCGCCCTCGGTCAACACCAGGATCTTGCCACCGGTGGCGGACCCGTGGTGCGTATTCTCGGAATTGGTCTGCTGCCGCTGCTGGTGTTCCTGGCCTCCAGCTTCTTTCTGGAAGGCGTCCGCAAGCCACTGCCCGGCATGATCGCCGTACTGATCGCCAACGTGGTCAACGTCGGCCTCAATGCCCTGTTGATCCCCGGCTTCGGGAGTATCCCAGCTTTGGGGGCCGCCGGTGCCGCGGTCGCGACAACGGCCGTTCGCACCCTGCTTGCCATCGGTTTGGTCGCCTACGTGTGGTGGCTGCCGGATCGGGACCGACTAGGCCTTCGACGGCGGCCCACCGGTGGCTGGCGGGCTTGGGTCCTGCAGCGCCGCATCGGGCTTGCTGCCAGCGCCAGCCTCGGCGTTGAGGCCACCTCCTTCAGCATCCTGGGCTTGTTCGCCGGCATGCTTGGGACCGTCGCCATGGCCACCTACGCGCTGGGTCTCAACCTGATTGCACTGATCTTCATGATGGCCGTCGGCCTTGGCGGCGCCACCGCCGTCCGTGTGGGCCACGCTTACGGTGCCAAGGACCCGGCCGGCACGGCACGTGCGGGCTGGCTCGGCCTTGGCGTCAACAGCCTCGTCATGGGGGTCCTTGCCATCCTGCTTGCGGTCGCCCCGGGGACCATCGCCGGTTTCTATACGACCGATGCTGCCGTCCTCGCCGTCGCCGTGCCGGTCGTTGCCTTCTCGGCACTGCTGCTGATCACGGACGGCGGCCAGGCGGTGCTGGCCAACGCACTCCGCGGCCGCGGCGACACTTGGGTCGCCACGGGGTGTCACGTGTTCAGCTATTTCATCGTTCAGACGCCGCTGGCGGCGGTGCTCGCGTTCCGGCTGGATCGAGGTGTCCTGGGCCTGTTTGAAGCCATCTTCGTCGCCAGCATCGTCTCCACCGCCCTCCTGGCGGGGCGGTTCGCTTGGCTATCCGCACGTGATCGACATGTCGGGCCTTCCCAAAACGGCCCATCCGGGTAACATTGTCCGCTAAACCAACCGTTGTCGTCTCGGTGTAGCCTGGAGACAACGATTGCTGACATGGTCAGGTGACATCGCTCATGGGCTCACGGGTGAGTGACAAGTCCTGGAAGCACTTCGTTGAATGGTGCCGGGCGCGTCGCCTGAAGCCATTGCCGGCCCACCCCTGGACCGTTGCCGCCTATGCCCGCTGGTGCGAGACCCGCCACCGCTTTCCGACCCTGGTGGCACGGATCCGCGCCATTGCGCGGCAACACCTGCTCTCGGGTGCGCGGCCGCCGGTGCAGGACCCAACGGTGACGCGAACGCTCAATCTGATTGAGCACCGTCAAAATACGAAGACGCAGCGCAGCAACCTGTTCGAAGTGCCCGCGGTCAAGGCTGACCGCCCCCAGCCAAAACAGGCTCGGACTTCCGGAACGGCCGCACAAAAACGCCGCGGCATGCGGATCACGCCGCCGTTGGTTTCCCGTTCACCGAAGAAATAGCCCCCTCACTTAACGCGGCTGTGGCTCGTCGGGGACCTTGTTCTCCGGCCCTGCGGTTGATAATCTTGCAATGCAAAAACAATTGTGCGGTGCGGCAGAGACGCCACCCGACGGGTTCGCCGCCGAGTGGCACAGAACAAAGGGAAACGCCATGGACGACCTCAACGGCTTCTACTTCGAGGACCTTAAGGAAGGGATGACCGCAGTGTTCGCGAAGACGGTGTCCGAATCGGACATCTACGTGTTTGCCGGCGTGTCTGGGGACACCAACCCGGTCCACATCAATGAGGAATGGGCGGCCAACACCATGTTCAAGGGCCGGATCGCCCATGGCATGTTGGGTGCGGCGCTGATTTCCGCCGTGCTTGGCACCAAACTGCCCGGACCGGGCTGCATCTACATCAACCAGACCCTAAAGTTCAAAGCGCCGGTGCGCATCGGCGACACCTTGGTGGCGCGGGCGACCGTGGCGAAGCTGACGCCCGATAAGAAGCTGGCGGAGCTCACGACCACCTGCAGCGTCGGCGAGAAGATCGTCATCGACGGCATTGCGACCGTCATGGTGCCGTCCCGGAGCTGAGCGTTGGCGTGGCAGCGGCCGGCCCGGCAGCCACGCAGACCCGACAGCGGCCACGCGCCACCTTGCCGACAGCAACTTCGCACACGAAAGGCCTCCATCGATGCCAACGCTGGCCGAGTATGAGACGACGCTGAACAGCTACTTGCGTCTCAACAGCTTTCCCGTGGCCGTCAGTTTCCTCACCTCCTGGGACGAGGCACCACCGCGCGCCAAGCGCCCCGAGCGCGACCTCAACAATCGCTTCACCACCTGCCAGGCCATCTCCATGAGCCGGCGCTACGGCTGGGTATTGGCGCTGGGGCGGGAAGATTCCTCCTGCGTGCTCGGCGCCATGGCGTTGGGCTTGGAAAAGCGCTTACCGCACTACACGGATGGCAATCTGTGTGTGGACCTCTATACCGAAAACCTAGAGGCGGGACGGCTCAGTGAGGAGAGCGTGCCAAAGCTGCCCGAAGGCCAATATGTGGGCGTTGTCACGGCACCCCTGGGCCGGGCCCACGGAACACCGGACTCGGTCATCATTTACGGCAACTCCGCCCAGATCATGCGGCTCGGTCAAGCCGTGCTGTGGACGAAGGGCGGGACCATGAACTCCGTCTTTCGCGGGCGCATTGACTGTGCAGATTTGGCGATCGCGCCGAAAACGACCGGCGAGGCGCAGATGGTTGTGCCGTGCACGGGCGATCGCATCTTCGGCCAGGTGCAGGACCACGAAGTGGCGTTCAGCTTTCCCTTCGCCATGATCGACGCGGTCCTTGAGGGGTTGGAAGGCACGCACAAGGGTGGCGCGACCCGCTATCCGGTTACGCCGTGGCTGAACTACACCGGCGGCTTTCCGTCCAGCTACGACGCCTACCGGGGCATGCTGGACGAAGCCGGACCGCCCCCATCAACAAACTGAATTGTCGTTAAGGCGTCTCGCAAGCAAAACGACCCGCGCGGGAGCGCGGGTCGCTTCCTTATCATTGGTTGAGTTATCTTGGTTAAGCGGACGTGCGGCGGGCCGCGACGCCCAGGCCGACAAGACCGACGGCAAGCAAAGCAACGCCGGCGGGGACCGGTGTGGTGACGGTGACAAGCGCCTCGGTTGTGAAACTCGGGCTGCCATCCGGATTGAACAGCGTGCCGCCGTAGTTGAGCACCTTGGTTTCATTCGGTCCAAACGGCTCCAGCATCACCCACCAGCCGTTGGCCAGACCTTCCGTTGGAGGGATATCATCCCCGGGATTAAGCCCGAAGTCCTCGGGCGTGAGCCCGAACAGGTTGTTTGCCGGAATGTCGAAAGTGCGAAAGGGCGATTCCGTCTCAAAATCGTCGCTCAGGAGGCCGGTGATGATTTCGACCAGCACGCCGTCGATACTCGCAAAGGGAGCAACGTCAGCTTGCGCTTCTTCCAGCGCCATCCTCAATTCTTCTTCTGTATCCCCATCGAAAGGTGCCAGCGCCAAACTGATCACCATGGGGAACAACACGTAGGTGTCCTCCGGAATGTGGATCTTGCGCACCGTGGGGTCGCCAATCTCGTTGCCGAAGGTACCGGCCAGGAACCAGACCGGGCCCGACTGACCGACTGCGGGATTTTCAGGCACCGTGAAGGCGTTATCGTCAGGCGATTGATTGATGACCCATTGCCACCATTCACCCGTCCAAAAGCCGATCGACTCGCCCTCGACGAGCGCGTCCGGATCAACGACGCTGGCCGACGCGTTGGATACAGTAAGAGCGATGACGGCCGTGGCGGCCGCCTTAGAAAACAGTCCCATGATGTCTATCCCCCTATTACCTAACAAGGATCATCTTACCACTGCTGCAGCACTGCCGCAGTGATTTGGCAAAAGAAGCGCTTTCCACGAGTTGTGAAATGCCCCTATTTCGACAACACAAATTAATGATAGATTGTGATGATTTTTTTTCGTTTTTATTAATTTTTTAAGAACAACCCAAGGTTGCTCGCCTCAGATCCCGCTGACATCATTGGCCTTGGGAGAGTCGGCGTTAACTGTCGCGTTTTACACCAAATTTTGGGTTTTTTCTTTCTTGTTTTTACATCTTATGAAATTGTTTTGATAACATAACTTGAGCAAACTTCGTGACATCGCGCCCGAACAAGGCGCGGCTCTAAGCACGTGTTAGTGATCGGCGCTGAGTCCTTCCTACGCTGGCGTCCGAGGAGAACCCGAAGGCCCGCGCAAAGGAACACAGGCTGCAGGACAAAGATCAGTCCGATGAAAACTTGGTCCCTAGTCGACACTGGGCGCGCCGCACATAACCTTGGGATTGTGGAGCGACAGAACCGCCACCCCGCTCTCCAACAGCTCGATTATCAGCCCATTGACGTCGAGCGATCGATCTCCAAGGGGCGGGTCAAGTCCCGCCACCACAACGGGATGCATGCGAGTCCGGCGACAATAAGCCCCCAGGTCCAGACGGCGGAGGTTTCAGGCAAGCCAATCAACAACCGACCCACGCCGACGAGCAAGAAGAACAGCGAAGCGGCGCAGGCAATCGCGGCACGAGCGTGCCGCCACAGACTCGTCAGCGGCGCATCGGGCTGATCGCCGGCCGAGGCCGCCGTCCTACTCCACCAGCCGAATGGCCGCACCCGCCGATAGAAGGCAACGAGGGCCTCCCGGTCCGTTGCGGGCGTCACGAAGGTGATGCCGATGGCCGCGCCGGTCGTGACCGACGCCATGATCAGAAGCCTGAGCCAATCCGTCTCCGGGTCGGTGCCGAGGGTGACCAGAAGCAGCGGCGCCGCGATCAGGGATACTGCCATGGCGGCCAGTTCGGAAAACAGGGTAATGCGCTCCCACAGCCAGCGCAGCACCAGGACCGAGCCCATGCCGGCGCCGAACAGCAAGGAGATGAACCAGGCGGTCTGGATCGAGCCCAGATTTGCCATAACCACGAGCGCCACGACGAGAATGATCACGCCGGACAAGCGCGCCACCAACACCAGCTCCCGTGAGCGCGGCTCGCGCCCAAGCCACTGCCGGCAGACCAGGCGGTCGTAGACGTCGTTGCTCCAATAAGACGCACCCCAGTTCAGGTGCGTGTCGACGGTGGACGCCAGCGCCGCCAACAGGCCCGTCAGCATGAGGCCGCGCAGGCCGGGAGGCAGCAGCTCGTCGATGCCGGTGACGAACAGCATCTCACGGGAGGCGGCGAAGCCGGGCGCCCCGACATCCTCCGGCGCGAAGGGGTACACAACAAGCAGGCCCACGGCGATCAGCAACCAGAGCAGACTGCGGGCGAAGATCTGCAACCAGGCGAACAGCACGCCCGCAAAGCGGGCATCCCCCTCGGTCCGACAGGCCATGGAACGCTGGGCCAGATATCCCGTCCCGTCGGAATTCATCTGAAAGAACCATTGCAGGCCGATGATGACCAGAAAGGGCAGCAGAACATCACCCACCGACGGCGGCGCGAAGGACAACATGCGGTCAGCCGCCTCGGTGCCATAGAGAGAGACCATCTGGTCGCCCAGCGCGGACAGCCCGCCGACGGTATCGATCACCACCCAGGCGAAGACGGCTGTTCCGATCATTGCGAGGGCGAACTGTACGACGTCCGTGTTGATCACGGCACGGAGACCCCCGGTGGTCGAGTAGCCGGCCGTGAAGGCGAGAATGGCCAGGATCGAAATCAGGTTGTTGGCTGTGGCCACCTCCGGAGAGAACTGGCCTGTCACGCTGCCGCCCAGGTCGAGGCCGAGCCATAAGACGACGCCGAGCACGGCATCATAAAGGCCGGCCGGCAGCCACTGGTTCCACGGCAGGAACACCTCCGCGATCCGTACGGTCGCGACCAGCACCATGGCGAGGACGACGCAGTTGATGACCGTGCCATAATAGAGGGCCTTCAGCACGCGGAGCGGCAGCACGCCCGGACCGCTGTAGCGGATTTCCGTCAGCTCCGCGTCCGTGAGCACGCCAGCGCGCCGCCAGCCGGCCGCGAACACGAATGCCATGAACAGAAAGGCGAGGCCGTAAATCCACAGGCGCCAAAGCGCGAACACGCCGGCGGTCGCGATGAGGCCTGTGACCAGCAGCGGGGTGTCAGCCGCGAACTGAGTCGCGGCCATTGAGGTGCCTGCTTTCCATCCCCGGATCGTCCGGCCGGCGAGGAAGTATTCGTCGAGGTTGCGGGACGCCGCACGGCGGGCGCGCAGGCCCGCGCCGATGGCGTAGACGGCAAAGGCTAGGACGATGAGAAGATCGAGCATGAGAAGGACCGGGCGTCTCGCCAGCCAGCCTTCCCCTTAAGGCCAGAGCTGCCGGTTGAGGATAATCCCAACCCTAATCGTTCGCGAGCCGATATTGATTGTCGGTGACGAGGTGCCAAGTCCTTTCCCACCCATCAGCGGCATGCCATGGACATTGAGCGTGAACAGCAAAGCGGCCCGCGTCATCCGCGGGCCGCTTCACAAAAGAGGCAAGTTACAGTTGCTTCAGGCCAGGCGGCCTCGCGCGACGACGCCCGGTTGGGTGACTATGACCTTGCAATGATTTCCGTGGCTTATGAGGGCTCGTCGGTGTTGCCTTCCGGACAGCAGCGGTACTCTTGCGCTTTGTCCAAGAGCTCGATCTGGCGCCTGAGCATTTCGTTCTCCAGCCGATTGCGATCGATTTCCAGCTCCACCTCTTGAAGCAAGGCTGGTTCGCAAATGTTGCAGTCATCGATGCAACCACGAACAATCACGCCCGGGGTCGGTAGACACTCCTCCCGTTCGAAGGACAGTTCGGCGACCATGCGCTCCGTCGGCTTGAGCGTCTCGCGGTCGAGCATCCCCGCCTTGACCAAGTCATTGTCCACCGCCTTCAGCGCCGCCTGACGCAGATTGATCGCGATCGGCTCCGCTTCGAACAGCGAGGCACGCGGGGCGAAGCGCAAGCTTGCGCCGGACGGACCAGCGCTCAGGTCACGCCGCAGACCTTGACGCTCAAGAGCACTTTCGCGCGCAATTCGCTCCACCTCCAGGCGCTTGTTGCTGGTGGCGAGGACATTCTGCGCCTTGACCCCGACGAGGCCGGCAGCGTCGATCTTGTCTCGCGGCGTCGCTTCGACCGGCGCAGAAGGATCGCGGACCTGACGCTCGACCGCCACGAGCCTAAAGCGAATGCGTTGCACTTTGGCGATTTTGTAGAACAGGAATGTCACCGCGTGGCAACGGTTGGGGTTGCTGAACACGCGCGACGCGGACTCGATCTGGGTTTCGGACTCGCCTTCCGCGTGTTGACGCTGCTCCACCTCACCGATGGCTGTGGAACTCTTGGCTCGGACGCCGGCCGCCACCTGACGCACGGAGGACTCTGCGTGGCTACTCAAGCTTTGAGAAAAGTCCCGCACGGACACAGCATCATAGCTGCCGCCGCCGCCACCGCCGCCGATCTCAACCAAGCCGAAGAGATTGACGCTGGCACCACCACCTCCTTGCGCATAGGATTCCTCAAAGCTGGAGACCGATCGGCCGCTTTGATTGACGGTTAGGTCGCTCATGGCTTCGGCCATGCCATAGGTAAAGAACGACTCTTCCGATGTGGTCTCATGACGATAGGTTAGGTTGTTCTCGCTGTCGTAAGACCAGCGCGTGTGGCGATCGCTGCTGAACAACCGGACCTGCTCGCCCGGCAGCAATGTCGTGGTGTAGGCCAGATCACCGAGCACCAGCGGGCCTGAGCAACGTTCGAGGCGGAAATGCAAGATGATGTCGACAGGCACAACCTGATTGTTGCCGTCGCCAACGCGGGCTCGTGACGGCAAGCGATAGCGAAAGTCGAAAACGTCGCAGTTTTCTTTTTGTGCTAGCGTCGGACAACATTCCAGTTTTTCAAGTTTAACTTGGTTAGCAATTTCGGGCATTGTGGTCTTCCTTGTATGGTTAGGCTACGATTGCGCAGCCTGCATAGTTAGACTCTCTTGCCGAAGACGTAGGCCTTCGAGTGAAGATGATGCCATGCCCGTGTCAGCACCATCCCTTAACGCTCCTGCTTCGCGTCCAAGCTCTATTTCGATCTTGCCCTCATTCGGACGCTATCGACGCTGGCTGGATCATTATATCGTTTTATACAGCCGCGATCTTAATGTATGTGATTGAGTTCACACATTACAAAAAGTCGCCAATCAGCACGTTTATTTATACACAAGTTGTTGGAGATGTCCGGATTTATCGAGATTTTTCATCAGGTCAGCCGCTCGGACTTCGCCACGCCTGATGTTTTCATTGAATTTATTAGACATCCATCATGCCCGCGGTCGAAGCCCTTCTTACCGGCGAGTTTGCCAGATCAAGAACCGGCCCCGCTTAAGCGATCCAGTGTCCCGTGGATGTCCTCCTCGTTGGTGAGAGGGTTGATAATGCAGAGCCGAAACACGGTTCGGCCCTTCAATACAGTTGTTGAAACGCAGGCGTAGCCGCTGTCGGCCAGCGCAGCCGCGCGCTGCTCATGCTCCGCCGGATCAGCGTCCCGAAGCGCGAAGCAGACAATACCGAGCTGGGCGGGGCTCACCACTTCCCATTTTTCGGGATGCGCACGGAGCTGAGCTTCAGCCACCTCCGCCAGGGTGATGCCGTGCTGCACGGCCGCGCGAATTCGGGCGGCGCCGTGAATGCGAAAGGTCAGCCACAATTTGAGGGCGCGGGCGCGGCGGGTCAGCTCCAGGCCGCGATCGCGAAAATCGACCTCTCCGGCCGCTGCCTTGACGTCCTTCAGGTACTCGGGCGTTATGGCAAAAGCATCCGAGAGGATACTTGGCTGACGCATCAGAACAATGCCGGCGTCATAAGGCTGGAACAGCCATTTGTGCGGATCCAGCACCAGCGAATGGGCGCGGTCCATCCCGGCTAAGGCCGCGCGGCCGGTCTCCGTCATGGCCGCCGGTGCGCCGTAAGCGCCATCCACATGGAACCAGAGGTCCTGTTGCTCGCACAGCTCCGCCAACCCATTCAGCGGGTCCACGGTACCGGTGTTTGTGGTGCCGGCGGTGCCGATCACCACCAGTGGCTCCCGCCCGGCGGCCCGGTCTGCCAAGATCGCCGCCTCCACGTCCGCAACGGGCAGGCCGAAACCATCATCGGCAGGCAGCACACGCACCTGGTCGTCGTTAAACCCCAGGGCCAGGAGGTCACGCACCAGCGACGCGTGAGTCTGGTCGCTCATGTATGCCACGCCAGGCCCGCGCGCAGCCCGGATTGCCGCCAGCGCCGTCAGGTTGGCCAGCGATCCGCCGGAAACGAACACCCCCTCCGTGCCTTCAGGGAAACCGAGAAGATCCCGCAACCAGTCGATGACAACAAGCTCGACCGTTGCCGGTCCGGAACCGCCGGCCCAAGATGCCGCCATGGAGTTAAAGCCGGTGCTGATCCAATCCCCCAGGATGCCCGTGAACGAAGACGGGCCTGGGACGCGAGCGAAATAGCGCGGATGGTCGCCGTTTTGCTGGTGGCTGAGAGCAACACTGACGAGCAGGTCAAGCGCAGTATCCGCATCACCCGGCTGCTCCGGCACGGGCCCACCAAGCCGCCTAAACAGGTCCGCCGGGGTGCCAGTGCGGATCGCCGGCTCGTCCCGCCGGCGCGTCATGCGATCCACCACCAGATCCACCATCCGATAGCCCAGGCGGCGCATGTCATCAACGCGCAGGCCAAGAGTTCCCGCGGCCGGGCGGCGGGCGGATTGATCCGTCGAAATCGGGTCCAAGTTGGTCAACTCCCGCGCGGTCGCTGGTTCGCCGCGCTCCGTTCAGCGATAATACCGTCGCGTTTCGACATGCTCTGGTATTGGAGCCGGAGCCGGCGCGCGAGTGGGGTCGAGACCACCGGGCGCGAAGGGGAGAGCGATCGTGACCGTTACTACCACTGCGGCGAGCCGCACACCAGATACACCGCCCTTTCAATGGGACGATCCGTTGCGGTTGGCAAGCCAATTGAGCGAAGAGGAGCGATTGGTTCGCGACGCCACCGCGCGTTACGCCCAAACGACGCTGATGCCGCGGGTGTTGATGGCCCATCGCCACGAGCAATTCGATAAGGCGGTTCTGACAGAGATGGGCTCCCTCGGACTGCTCGGCGGGACACTGCGGGGTTACGGCTGCCCCGGCTTGTCGTACGTCGGCTACGGCCTAGCCGCGCGCGAGATCGAGCGAGTCGATTCCGGTTATCGCTCGGCGATGAGCGTGCAATCGAGCTTGGTGATGTATCCCATTCACGCCTTCGGCACCGAAGCGCAGCGCGAGCGGTTTCTGCCCGACTTGGCGGCAGGAACTCGTATCGCCTGCTTCGGCCTGACCGAACCGGACCACGGTTCCGATCCCGGAGGGCTTTCGACCCGAGCGACCGCCGTTCCGGGCGGTTATCGGCTAAACGGTGTCAAAACGTGGATCACCAACGCGCCGGTCGCGGATGTTTTTCTCGTTTGGGCCAAAAGCGACAAACATGCCGGGGCCATCAAGGGCTTTGTTCTTGATGCCGACATGGCGGGATTAAGCGCCCCGGTGATCGAGGGCAAGTTCAGCCTCCGCACCTCCCCCACCGGCAGCATCGCCATGACGGACGTGTTTGTTCCGGAGGAGAACTTGTTGCCGGGAGTGACGGGCCTAGCAGGGCCGTTCGCCTGCCTGAACCGGGCGCGCTACGGCATCTCCTGGGGTGTCATGGGGGCGGCGGAGTTTTGCTGGCACGCCGCTCGTCAGTATGCGCTCGATCGCAGCCAGTTCGGTCGACCGCTGGCGGCCACTCAATTGATTCAAAAGAAGTTGGCCGATATGCAAACGGAGATAACGCTCGGCCTGCAGGCCTGTTTGCGACTAGGCAGGCTGATGGACGATGGCGAATGGACGCCAGAAATGATCTCGTTGACCAAACGCAACAACTGCGCCAAAGCCTTGGAAATCGTCCGCGTCGCCCGCGACATGCACGGCGGCAACGGCATCGCCGATGAATATCACGTGGTTCGTCACATGATGAACTTAGAAGCTGTCAACACCTATGAGGGTACGGAGGACATCCACGCCCTGATTCTGGGCCGGGCGCAAACAGGGTTGCAGGCCTTTTGCTAACGTACCCGGCACCGTCCCAATGCTCGATCCCAACACTCCACTAGTGCCTATCGCAAGATTGTTTTTAGTCTTTCTGCATCGAGTGGCGGATACGGAAACTTGGTCGACTCAATTTGATAATATTCCAAACCACACAAAACAGAGAGGCCTCTTGTTAAGAATTTACTTCGTCTATCTTTTTTTGCAATAATTTGAACAACTTTCGTTCCTGGTTTCATCCACAAAATGTTCGCGAACTCCGCTCCCGTAATACCAATTACACCTCTCACCGCTCCGAACGTTTTTATCTGAGACGCTAAATTATACCGACCAGCTTCGAAAATCCCGATACGAATACCAGAGTTCTTCAATGTACGGACAGCTGTTTGGATATCTCGTAGCGCTCGACGACCTGTGCCATACCCAGACTTCTCGGCACCACCACCAACATCGTAATATTTCGGTTGATCTGATCGTTTTAGAACTATGTATCTGCCTTCTAACTTTACGGGGAAATCACTCAGCCGAGCCTTGTTGATCTTATTTATCATGTGTTCTCTGACATTTTTTATAGCTTCGAATGTTCCTTGATCAAAACGCCTTATATCTACGAAATAATCGTTAAGCGTATCTTGCGTGAATTTTGATATCATGACATCCCATCTCGGCACGGTTACCGTTATCGTACCGCACCGTAGATCAGCACCTTGAGGTAAAATATCGATGTCACGATCAAGTAAAAGTGCTATTTCCTCTATTATCTTATTCATAATCGGGCCACAACAACGAAAAATATACTGCTTTCGATCATTTCTTTGATCATTATTTGATTCTATCTCCAATATCGAATTGATACCAGGCAGTATATAACCCCATAAAAAGTGATAAAAATGCTCCTTTGATGTCAGGCTGTCGTTTTTTTCGAACTCGAATAAGTACCTATGTGTCATGATATCCTACTGCTCACTAAAACGCTGCGCCACCAATTCTCTCATCTTAACGTGTTGCTGCAACAACTGTTGGTTTGTCTGTTGCTGCCAATAATCCAGCCGCTCTCGGCACAGTACCATTTCAGCTCGAAATTCATCCGCCGTAAGGCCCTCTTTGACAAAAACGCGAGAGATCAGGGCGCGCGTGGCCCGCAACCGCGGGTACTGCGCGTAGATTAAATCCGCTGGTATCGGCAAAGTGGTATCGTTGACCCGCCCGACACCACCGAAACCGAAAGGCAGGCCGGCAGTCGTAACGACACCTGAAAGTGTATCCAAGACATCGGAAACAAGAACTTCCCAATGGCTGTTCAACCCGGCACTTCGATGAAGATCATTGAGACCGACGTGAATTTCATCAATCCCTTCGATTTTCACGATGTCATGAATCCGCATTGCAGCGGCCGCCGTCTCCACCAGCAAAGAGGTCTCGGCGCGACCATCTACCATTTCGGCAAAGATTGCCGCTTCACGAACAGTCGTAAACATTGGCAACATAAGAACTTGAATACCGGCGTCGATAAGCTCGTCAATTTCTTGCTTTGAACCATAGAAGATTGGATTCACGCGCGCGAAGGACTTTGCGCGACTCAGGCTTTCGCACAAGGCCGGCACTTGGCTCCGATCGTGATCGGAGATCCAGGAGCCGAGACCGGCTTGGCGTTCATGCTTGCCCACGTACTCCAAATCGAGACCAATGCGATTGACCCCTGCATGATCAGCGGCGCGAGCAAGCTCGAGATCATTTGTAAATAGCGTAAATACAAACTGGTGACCGTAACCGGTTTGTTCAGAATCTACTTTAAAAGGTGAGGTCGTATTCGGCGGCGTAGTCAACGGAATATTCCGGTTCTTCATCCGATACGTAGCGCATAACTTGCTGTTCGATGAAAAATTCGAGGTGCGCCTGTCTATCCGGCGCAATGGCGGCAATTCTAGGGGTGATCAGTAACCGTGGAGTCGTCCAGATCGCATCGTCTGCGTCCTCGGGCACTTGTTCAAGGACATCAAGGGCGGCCCCGCCAAGCCGTTCGCGCCGCAACAAATCGCAAACAGCCTCCGTATCCACGATCGCCCCCCGGCTAACGTTCACAACCACCCCGTGGCTGGGCATGCTTGATAACGCCGTCGCGTCAACAAATCGACGTGTCAGCGGGGTCGACGGCAAACATACAAAGAGGAGATCAATTTTCGACAGTCTTCGGCGCCAATCAGCATCATCAATGACCTCATTACACCACCGGGTATGCTCAGGCCTCGGGTGGCGATTGACACCAATGACCCTCCAACCGACGCCCCTTAACAGCTTTGCGAGCGCTTGCCCAATCATCCCGACGCCAAGAACCATGGCTGTTTTCGGCATGGGCAGCACCGCCAATGGCCTGTTCCAAACGCCTTGCGCCTGGGCTCTTGCCGCGTCCGGGATGCGTCGAGCGACCGCTAACGCCAACGTCAGAGCGTGGAGCGCGATTGTCTCGG
>CAZUDB010000007.1:0-91959 GCA_964619055.1 uncultured Rhodospirillaceae bacterium | reverse complement strand
AAGAACAATGGTGGGCGCGACAGGGATTGAACCTGTGACCCCTACGATGTCAACGTAGTGCTCTCCCGCTGAGCTACGCGCCCGTCCAAGCTGCCTCCGCCACGCGACGGCTAGGCGCCCGGAAGCGAGCGATCCTTCTAGTGCCATCGACAGAGGTTGGCAAGCGGCTTGCGCCACCGCCATTTGATGAGTTGCGTGATCAAGTCCATTGCGACATTGCCAAGAGGCTTCGGCACGCTGTAACGAACACTGTTTAAACGATGTAGCGCAAGGCGACGGCTCTTGTCGCGCCATGGTGACTTGAGACGGACGCGGAGACTCAGTCTTGCCACCGGACGAAACCCTCCACATCGCCTCCCGCCAACCGTTAGGACGGACCGCGCAGAGCCACTCCGTGGTGATGCCGGAACCTCAAACGGTGCCGTTCGTGTTCGCCTCGCCACACAGCGGCGCCGATTATCCGCCCTCGTTTCTGGCCTCCTCTCGGCTCGATGCCACTGCGCTCCGTCGCTCGGAGGATGCCTTCATCGACGAGTTGTTTTTTGCGGCGGCGGATTATGGGGCGCCGCTACTCCGCGCGCACTTTCCGCGGGCCTTTGTGGATCCCAACCGGGAGCCCTTCGAGTTGGACCCGGCCATGTTCGACGGCCCGCTGCCTGGCTATTGCCGGGTCGACACACCGCGGGTTGTCGCGGGTCTCGGCACCATCGCTCGTGTGGTTACCAATGGCGCCGAAATCTATCGCCGCCGGCTTCGATTCGACGAGGCTAAGGACCGCATCGAGCGTCACTACATGCCCTATCATGCAAGCCTGCGTCGACTAATCGACAGCACTGTTGCGCGGTTCGGCACCTGCATCCTGATCGACTGCCACTCTATGCCGTCGATCGGCGGGCCCATGGACAGCGACATGGGGTTGCGACGCGTCGACAGCGTGCTCGGCGATCGCTTCGGCAGCTCTTGCGCGAGCGCGCTGACGACCGCCGCCGCCGACGTGCTGGAAAGCAACGGCCTTTCGGTTCGGCGCAACGTTCCTTATGCAGGCGGTTACACCACTGGACACTATGGCGACCCCCGCAACGGCGTCCATGCACTTCAGATCGAAATCAATCGGGCGCTCTACATGGACGAAGACAACGTACAAGCCATCAAAACCTTCACCGACATCCAGGACCGATTGCGGCATGTGATCGCGGCTTTGACGGCGCTCGACGTCCGGTCGCTCACGTCCTGAGTGGAGGTGTCGCCGTGAGCAACGTTACCGAAGCGCCCCAATCGGCGGAGTTATCGGCCCTTGGGATGGGGCAATTGGCCGTGCGCCTTGCCACGCCCGAGGACGTGGCGGCGATTCAGGCCATCTATGCCATTCACGTTTTGACTGGGACGGGCACATTTGAAGAAACGCCGCCGGATTTGAATACGATGGCCCGTCGCTACGACGCCATCGTTCAGGGTGGTTTTCCCTACCTTGTCGCCAGCGATCAAGGTAGGGTGCGCGGCTTTGCCTATGCATCGGTGTTTCGCCCGCGCTCCGGCTATCGCTACACTGTTGAGGATTCGATCTATGTCCACCCGGATGCAGCTGGCCGGGGATTGGGCCGCCGGCTACTCGCGGACTTGATCATCCGCTGCCAAGCTCAGGGATTTCGTCAGATGGTTGCCATGATCGGCGACTCGGCCAATCATGCCTCGATCGCCGTTCACGCGCGGTTGGGCTTTGAGCGTGCCGGTGTATTGCCGTCCGTGGGGCTCAAGTTCGGCCGGTGGATTGACGTGTTGTTCATGGCTCGAGCCCTGGGACCGGGGGCGACATCTCACCCTCCCGTTGCCCCGCCGGAGGCGTGACGCATTCCGCTCCCCTCTTCTAACAGCCAGAACAAAAAAAGGGGCCGTGTTGCCACGGCCCTAGTTTTGGGAGGAAACGTCCAAGAAGTGCGGCTTGCCCAAATCACCTCAGTGTTTTGTGCTGCACCGCACACTTAGGAAGATATGAAGAACCGGCTGCAAACGCAAATCAAAAAGCATGTGAATGCCGGCGACAGCGAAGGTATCTCGCTCAGACGCAGTTGATCTCCCCTATTGCTTTGTTTTTAATGAATTAAATTTATCGCACCGGCTGTGCGATGGCTCAGGCGTGCTTGCGGTGGTCCAAGGGTGTGGGCCTCCTTTCTGCTCGTTATGCGCGTAATATGCAGCTCAGTGACTAATGTTTACGCATTGCGTTGCAATATGATGGCAAAATCATGGCGCTCGTATGGCGGGCGGTTCTCGCGATTTTGTCCCTTTTTAGCGGGAATCGGTATGGTCGCGATCAAGTGGTGCGGTTCAGATCGCCTGCTCGTGGCGCAGGTGGACCAAGTCGTCCTCGCTCAGATTCAACAGCCGGCGTAGCAGCTCTTCCGTTGACGCTCCCAACAGGGGACCGAGGGTTTCGACGCGGCCCGGTGTTTCCGACATGCGGGGAATCGGTGCGGGAACCACAACGGGACCCACATCCGCCACATCCACGCTCGCCAGGTTGCCGCGGGCGCGGAATTGTGGATCGGCGAAGATATCGGCGATCGTGTTGAGCGGTCCGATCGGCACTTCCGTGGCCAGGCACCGGCGCATGACCTCGTCGCGGGGCAGGGCGCCGGTCCAGGTTCCAACGATTGCGATCACGGCATCGCGTTCGACGAAGCGTGCCGCCTGTCGTCCCCAACGGTCGGGGGCTGCCAACTCCGGCTTGGCCATGGCGTCGCACAACCGGGCAAACATTTTGTCGGTCGTGCAGGCGATGGCCACCCAGCCGCCGTCGGCGGTGGGAAAATGGCCGTGAGGAACGGCGTTGAGGGTCCCGGCGCCCTCGCGCTGGCGGACCTTGCCAGTGTGGGCATAGGCTGGCGCCAGTTCGTCGAGAACCCGAAACACCGATTCATAAAGGCCAATGTCAATGACCTGGCCGCGTCCACCGCGAATCGTCCGATGCCACAGCGCGATCAGCACGCCGACGGTGCCATACAGGCCCGTCAGGTAGTCACCGAGCGACGTCGAGCCGGGTGTCACCGGAGGTCCGTCTGGCATGCCTGCCAGGGCCGACAGACCGCCGACGGCATGCGCAATGCGGGCAAAGCCCGGCCGATCACGATAGGGCCCAGTCTGGCCGTAGCCGGAAACCCGGAGCAAAACGAGGCCCGGATTGATGGCTGACAACACCTCCCAGCCGAGCCCCCAGGCCTCGAGGGTGCCGGGTCGAAAATTCTCGCAGACCACGTCGGAGACGGCCACCAGCCGTTTAAACACCGCTGCTCCCGCTTCTGAGCGAAGATCGAGCGTCAGGGATTGCTTGTTGCGGGCTTCCGATAGCCAAGCCAGCGTCGACGCCGGTTGCGCCGTAGGCGTTCCAAAACGGCGAAACGGATCGCCACCTTTCGGATGCTCGATCTTGATGATCTCCGCCCCGAACTCTCCAAGAATGGTCGCCGCGTATGGGGCGGCGATAAACGTGGCGATGTCCAAAACCCGTAGGCCGTTTAGCGGCAGGGGCGGCGGTTGATCGGTTTTCCCATCATTCACGGGCCTGCTCCTTGTTGTCCCCATTCTTGCGCGACGATGGGTTTGTGTCGGCCAATCGCAAACAGCATTGCGCTGCGCGTGAACGCGATCGCCTCCCGGCCCCAGGCTCCGAGCCAAAACAGTGTGGATGTCTCCGGCGATTTCGGAACGGGCCGTCCGACCGCATTCAATCCAAGCGTACGAAACACCATGAGCGCCCGCGGCATATGAAACGCGTCCGTCACCACCAGGGCTGTCCGCCAGCGCCGCTCGCGCATGATCTTGCCGGTGTGCAGGGCGTTTTCGAAGGTGTTGCGGGAGCGATCCTCAACGACGATGGTCCGGTCCGGCACACCGGCCTGTAGGGCAAGCGTGCGCATGACTAGGGCTTCGGCTGGGGGATGGCCGACCAAGCCGCCGGATAGGATCACGGGAGCGTCTGGCAGCTGTCGCCACAGCGCAACGGCGTGGCGCATCCGGCGGAGCATCGCCGGTCCTGGCGTGTCCGGTGCCGATAACGCAGCCCCCAAGACGACAATGGGGATGAGGCCTCCAGAATCGACGGCATCGGGCTCCACGAGCGCGGCCCCGTCAGTAGGACCTAGGCAAGCCGAGGACATGCTCGCCCAAGTAGGCCAGGATCAGGTTGGTGGAGACGGGCGCCACCTGGTAGAGCCGTGTTTCTCGGAATTTGCGCTCAACGTCGTATTCTTCGGCGAAGCCGAACCCCCCGAACGTCTGTACGCACATGTCAGCCGCGCGCCAGGACGCATCGGCCGCGAGCAGCTTGGACATGTTGGCTTCCGCGCCGCAGCGTTCTCCCGCATCGAACAGGGAGGCGGCCCGGTCAACCATGAGGGCAGCCGCCTCACAGTCGGCATAAGCGCGGGCGATGGGGAACTGGATGCCCTGGTTCTGGCCGATGGGTCGGCCGAAAACCTGGCGCTCCTTGGCGTACTCCGTGGCCGTAGTGATGAACCAGCGAGCGTCACCGATGCACTCGGAGGCGATCAGAATGCGCTCCGCGTTCATGCCGTCGAGGATATAGCGAAAGCCCTTACCCTCCTCGCCGATCAGGCTGTCGGCGGGAATCGGCACATCGTCAAAGAACACTTCCGTGGTGGCATGGTTCATCATCGTTCGGATCGGGCGGATGGTCAGTCCCTGTTCAAGGGCCGCTCGCAAATCAATGAGGAACACGCTCATGCCGTCGTGTGGCTTTTCGACCTCGTCGCGGGGTTGGGTCCGGGCGAGGAGCAGCATCAAGTCCGAATGCTCCGCCCGCGACGTCCAGACCTTTTGGCCGGTGACGATATATCGGCTGCCGTTGCGGGTCGCGGTGGTGCGTATCCGGCTCGTGTCCGTGCCGCTCGTGGGCTCGGTGACGCCAAAGGCCTGGAGCCGGAGCGAACCGTCGGCGATCTTCGGCAGAAACGCCTGTTTTTGCGTCTCACTACCATGGCGCAACAGCGTTCCCATGGTGTACATCTGAGCATGGCACGCGGCGCCGTTGCATCCCTGGCGGTGGATCTCCTCCAGGATAACCGAAGCCGCGGTCACGCCGAGACCGCTGCCGCCGTACTGTTCCGGGATGAGGGCGGCGAGAAAGCCGGCCGCGGTCAAGGCTTCAACGAACGCGGCCGGGTAACGGCGCTCGGCGTCACAGGCACGCCAATAGGAACCGGGGAAGCCGGCACACAGAGAGCGCACAGAACTGCGAATGTCTTCAAACGTTTCGAATATCTCCCCGATCCGCTAAGAGGGTCTAAGAGAGCGGTTCGGACCCCAGGCGTGACAGAACCGCCGCAACGACAACACAGGTTTAACGATGGAACGGCGCACGAGCAAAGAAGTCCTAGAAGAACTCCTGCCTTTGGACAATGCGGTGGTTATCGACGTCGGCTGCGGCGACGGTGGCCTGGCGCGGATGATGACCAAGCGGGGCGCTCATGTCACGGGCATTGAGGTGAGCCCCCGCGCGCTAGCGCGGGCCAAGGCGGCGGAGCCCGTGGGCGATGAGGTTTATATGCAGGGCTTGGCCGAGGATATGCCGGTCAAGGATCGCTCCGCCGATATCGTGATTTTCTTCAACAGCTTGCATCATGTGGACCGGCTTGGTTTGCCCTGGGCGTTGAAGGAGGTGGCGCGCGTGCTGAAGTCCGGCGGGTTGCTTTACGTTTCGGAGCCGCTGCCGGAGGGG
This sequence comes from uncultured Rhodospirillaceae bacterium, assembly GCA_964619055.1. Classification (GTDB taxonomy): domain Bacteria; phylum Pseudomonadota; class Alphaproteobacteria; order Rhodospirillales; family Defluviicoccaceae; genus CAYVUM01. Next base: position 86,225 of record CAZUDB010000007.1, on the reverse strand, counting down.
GCTTACTTCGAGCTCATGAAGCCGGCCCATGACGAGACCCGCGTCCGCAACGAGGCCCAGGAGGCGCTGCGCCATGCGCCCGACCACAATATGCTCCTGGAGCGGGCGTTGAATCACATCGATACCGTCCTGCTTGCCGACTACAACGCCTTCCACGACCGCATCACGGCCATCAACCCGGAAACCCGTGAGCGGTTCATGGAGTCCGAGGCGGTCATTCAGGACAATTTCAATCGCCTCGGCACCAAGACGGAAGAGGGCTGGTTGTTCGATCAACCCATGCGGGTCACGCTGTTTCGCCGCGCCTGAGTATGCCCGTTTTGGCCGATCCGGGTCCGGAATGGGAGATATCCGGGCAAAAGCCCGGGTATCTCCCGAATCAGGATCAGCGGCGCCGGAACACGAGGAGGCCGGCAACGCCGGCCAGGAAAGTCAAGCCGGATACTGGCACCGGCACGGCGGCCGGGAAAACGGGCACGCCGTCGAAGCCGATGTAAAGCTCCACCACATCGCCATAGATGCGGCGCTCGGTCTCGCCGAGCAGTTCCCAGTTTTCGTCCACGATCGGGAAGCTGTAGACCGGGGTCAGGGTGAGAAGCGCCCAGAACTCACTGTCCTCAGGCAGTTTCTCCAGGTTGATCTCCAGGTGGCCGTAGTGCTTGCCGCCGTCGATCAACGTTACGTAGGTGTTGCCATCGGCGTCCGTGACCTCCTGCCACAGCTCGCCCTCGTCCAAGTGCGCGTTCCAGGCCCGGAAAGGGTTGAGGTCGTCGATGGTGAGGCCAAGGGCTTCGTTGGTGGTGATGGTGTGGAGCGGCACGCCAAAGCCGTCGCCGGCGACGCCGACGTCGTAGTAGTTGATGCCGAAACCGTCGCCATTTTCATCCACGAACGAGCGCTCAAACATCTCGTTGTGGCCCGAGAGCACGCCCGCCACGCCGTACTCCTCGAACAGCTCCTGATAAATGCGCATCGGTGTGCCCTGCTGACCAGAGCTTGCCGGATGGTTCATGGGCAGGCTGTGACCGCCGGTGGAATAGGCGATATGGTGATACTGGGCGAAAACGACTTGGCCCTCATTCCGGGCGTCTTCCAACTGCTCCACGACCCAGTTCCATTGCGCCGAGCCCTGATTGAAATCGGAGAGGTCGTTGCCGCCGGCGGCGCGGTAGGTGTCGGCGTTGATGAAATGCTGGGTGTCTATATCCTTGGCATTGGGATCGCGGCGGATTTGGTCTGGCTCGCCATTGCTCGAGTCGAGCGTCAAGATTGTGATCGGACCGTAGTCGACCCGATAGTAGTTGTCTTGGTGCTCCGGCACCTTGTTGGCCGGCTGATCAAAGTAGACCTTGTACTTGTCGCGGGCGCGCTTGGGCTCGTTGCGCCCTGTCGCCGGATCGATGGTGTAGCCGCCGTTGGTGCTGCCGCCGAAGTTCTCCCAGTTGCCCAGCGCCGGCAGGACCGGTGCTTCGGAGACCGGCGTACCGAACTCGCCGGCATTATGGCGGAACCACTCGTCCCAGCCGGGTTGATAACCGCCGCCTTGAACGATATCGCCCGGGAAGACGATGAAATCCGGTTTGCGCTGCGAGACGATGCGCAAGTTCTGTTTGTAGCCCTCGGTTTCCGAAAGCAGGTACTGATTGAAGGGCGCACCTGACGAATGAACCGCGCCACCGGGCAGGCTTGCCGGTCGGCCGAGGCTGTTGGGGTGTTGGGCTCCGGTGAACCAAGTGCGGTTGGTGGTGCGGCCCTGGGGCTGCGTTTCCGAGTCCGCGAGCGCGATGAAGCGCACTTTCTGCCAGTCGTCGCGGGAGGGCGCCGTGTTGAACTGGCGCGAAAAGGTGCCGCCGTTTTGTTCGACGCTGTAGGTGTAGGTCGTGTTGGGCGTCAGGCCAGATACCGGCACGCTATGCTTGTAGTTGTCGTCGGAGATCAGGTCCAAGTCGACGCCGGGTCCGACGTTCTCGGCCCGCTCCGCCTGGGTGTACTCTAGGAGCGGCTGGTACGAGGGCGAGGATGTCCAGACCAGAGGGGCTGACAGATCGCCGCCGCTGACGGTCAACGTGCCCGGGGTCCCAGTTTCGGTGAACCAGTTGATCAGCATGCCGTCTTTAGACGGCTGCTGAAGGTAAGGGTAGACGCGAAAATCCTGGGCTTTGGCGACATCGCCGGCCGCGGCGAGGACCAGGCCCACTGCCGTAGTGGCCATGAGCAATCGAGTCATGGGGAAGCTCTCCTCTCTATCAAATGTGTTTTGATAATGAGACGCGTTTGCGAGAGGGTGATGGTGGCGCGCGGCCGTGACAGTGTGGTCACAGCTTGGTGATTGTTTGGGGAAGAGCATGTTGCGAGATCGGGTCACCCGTTCGCGTCAGCTCAAGGCCTTACTGTCGGGACGCTAGGCTTGGATGAGCCCGTTCTCGAACCTCAACGCCGGCTCGCGATCGCGGGCGAGCCAGACCGGACCATCCAAATCGACCAAGTCCGCAAGGGCGGCTAGCGCTAGGGCAGGCCGGATCGCCAGCGACGTCGAGACCATGCAGCCTAGCATGATCGCGAGCCCCATATCCCGACCGGCTCGCATCAGAGCCAGGGCTTCCGCGAGTCCGCCTGTCTTGTCCAGCTTGACGTTGATCATCCCATAGCGCTGCCGGACGCGATCCAGGTCGTCTCGGGTGTGGCAAGCTTCATCGGCACAGAGGGGAACGGGCAACCGGAGGCCCTGAAGGGCGCGATCGGACTGGGCGGGCAGGGGCTGCTCAATCATCTCGACGCGCAAGGCGGCCAGGGGCTCAGCGACCTGGAGCAGGGTGTCGATGGACCAGCCTTCGTTAGCGTCCACGATCAGACGCGCGTTCGGTGCTGCTGCACGTACGGCCTGAAGCCGCTCGACCACAGCCGTCCGGGATACCTTCACTTTTAGCAACGGGTGATCGGCCAAGGCCTGCGCAGCAGCCGCCATGGCCTCGGGGGTGTCAACCACGATTGTTTCGGCCGTCACAACACCTGCCGGCTCTGGGACGCCGAGCAGGTGGGGCAGGGAGCAGTTCCGCTCCCGGCCGCGCACGTCCCACAGTGCACACTCCAGGGCGTTGCGGGCGGCACCGGCCGGCATCAGGGCTGGAAGGTCCTCAAGCTCCAAACCGCCGGCAATGTCGCCGGCACGATCCATCAGGGCGGCCAGCACAGCGTCCGGCGTTTCGCCGTATCGGGGGTAGGGCACCGCCTCAGCTACACCGGTCACGTCGCCTGCCTGGACTTCGGCCGCAACCACCACGGCTTCCGTCTTGACACCGCGCGCGATGGCAAAAGGACGGGCCAGCGGCCAGCGCTCGATGCGTGCCGTCAACCGCCTTGTCACTGGAGCAGTCGATCCAATAGGCCATCTACGCCTGTGATCATCGGGTCAACGCATGGCAAGCCAAGGCGGTCGGCAAGATCGGCCAGATAAGGCTTTCTGGCGTCTGGTTCCAGACCCGACGTGTTGACCGCCACGCCGATGCAGCGGGCTGCGACGTTCGTCAAGCGGGCGGCCTCCTCATTGGCGGCGATGCAGGTGGCCAAGTCCGGCAGTAGCCGATCGGGCAGGCCCCGCATATGTGAGCGCGTTGGTTCGTGGCAAAGAACCAGGGCATCGGCTTGGGCGCCGTGAAGCAGGCCGAGACTGACCCCGGCGAAGGAGGGGTGGAACAGCGAGCCCTGCCCCTCGATGACGTCCCAATGGTCCGGGTCGTTGGCCGGACTGATCCATTCGGCGGCCCCGGAAATGAAATCGGCGACAACCGCATCCACGCATATGCCTTCTCCGGCAATGAAGATGCCCGTCTGGCCCGTTGCACGAAAGTGGGCCGCGTGGCCGCGGCGGGCGAGCCCATCGGTGATGGCGAGCGAGGCATACATTTTTCCGACGGAGCAATCGGTGCCGACGGTAAGCAACCGCTTACCTGGGCGGGGTGCGCCGGTGCCGACGCCGAACGTGCGCTCGAGGTGGCGCACGTCGATCAACCGGCGGCCGTGCTGGGCCGCCGCTGCGGCGACCGCCGGCAAATCGCTTAGTCGGTCATGGAGTCCGCTGGCCACGTCCAGGCCCGCGGTCAGCGCCGCGACCAGAGTTTCGGTCCAGGGCTCCGGAATCGTGCCGCCTGCGTTGGCGACACCGACGATGAGCGTGCGGGCGCCGGCCGCCGCGCCTTCGGCGATACTCATGGAAGGCAGACCCAAGTCGACCGGGCTGCCATCGAAGCGAACCTGCCCCACGCACAATGACCGCTGCCAATCGCGGATACCGATGGCGGTCTTGGCCGCGAGTGTGTCACGGGCATCGCCCACGAACAACAGATATGGAGGCTCCCACAGCACGCTTGGCGGTTCCTGCATTGGTCCGGGACATCCACTTTAGCGCGTCCAACGCCGTTGTCATCGCGGCAAAAACAACGCCCCCGACGTGCCGGTTCCGAGAGTGTCACAATCAAGCAACACTGTGTGCAAAACGTGAGGATTCGGCAAAACCCCTGTGTTGCAATGCACAAAATGCATTGACTTTCTCGTCAATTTTGAAAAAAATCAATCATATCAAATATTTAGGGTACGAAAGCCTGGCGACGCACAAGATGTAGGGGCGACGAGGGACCGGTTTGTTCTAGCGACCGGACGGGACACACGATGAACATGAACCTCAAACGGATTTTTTGCGCGGTTGCCACAGCTTCGGTGATGGGCGCCATATTCCTCGGGATCGGATCAAATCAGGCTGATGCCGACATTCGCTTGCTCAGGCAGATCCCGACACTTACGCCCTTGCCGACACACAAAGGTACACTCGGCAACCCTCGCCACCGGTCTATCGGACCGAAGTTGGCGGAGGAGTTCCGGTGCTTAGCATTGAATGTTTACTTCGAAGCCCGTTCTGAATCCACTATAGGGCAGGTCGCGGTCGCCATGGTGACGCTCAATCGGGTTCGTAGCCGGTCTTTTCCCAACACAGTGTGCAAGGTCGTTCAACAGGGCGGATCGAAAAACCGTCACCGCTGCCAGTTCTCCTGGTATTGCGATGGCAAACGGGATGTGCCTCGCAAGGGCAAGGCATGGGACAAGGCCCTCCGTGTGGCCTATCAATCGCTGTTCACCGCCCAGCGCGATCCCACGCAGGGCGCGCTCTGGTACCATGCGGATTACGTTCGTCCCAAGTGGGCACGCGGCATGGTGCGAACCACTCGGATCGGCAAGCACCTCTACTACGTGCGCGGTCGTTAGCGCCGACCGACCTATCCGTCATTAAGTCTTTCTCAATCGTTTCGGGCGAGCCTTTAACCCGTGCGTGGTGGCGCTTACGTCGAGCGTTGCCGCGAAACGGAAACACGCCATCGAGCGATGGAACACCGGCCGATGAAAGACACGAAAACGGTACCAACTGTCATCCAATCCAAAGTGGACGAGCGCGCCATCGCACCTGAGACCGACCGAGCCCGACAGACGCTACCGATGCTCGCACCAAGAAACGTCGTCACGGCCGATATTGGTCCAGAGGACCGGCGCTCCGGCTATGATCGGCGGGAGGGCAAGGACCGGCGCGGCCAGTTTCGCCCACAGTGGACCCTACTTCCGGATCCCAGCCGAGTTGTTGAGGCCCGACCGTACCACTTTCGGAGCTTCATTAACCGGCGCGAAATCGCGGACCGCCGCTCAGTTCCGGAGCGTTGCGAAGGGAATCAGCGGCTCGATCCGTCCCGGATCGAGCTGAGCGCCGAAGAGGTCGCAATACTCCTCGATAAGCCCGAAGACTAGAGGCGCTTCGACAACAGCCCGAAATATCCGTAGAGCACCGCCACGACGGCCAACGACCAAGCCCTGCCATGCCGAGGATGCGCTCGGTTAAAGCTCGGTCGCTGGTATTCGTCGCCAGAATCCTCTACGACACTGTTTTCAAGACAGCTTTCATTCCACCTTTGGCAGACTCGCACGTGGGTTTGATAGTCCGTGAAGGGTAGGCGTCAGTGTTGGGGGACATGGACGTTGTCTCTGATGATGGTCCGCCGCTGATCAGCCGGAGCACGCGAAAGTGACCGAGGCGCAAGACGCCCGACTTGAGGCCCTGAGATTTGAGGGCTTGACCGACCTCTCATACTGGCGGCGCTTTGCCGCGATGATGTCGATCGCGGTCGTCATCGCAACCGTCGGCCTCTACCGGAACTCCGGCGCCGTCGTCATCGCCGCCATGCTGATCGCACCCCTAATGACACCGATCCTCGGGATGGCGGTGTCGATCCTGATGGGGTGGACGAAACGGACCTTGATTCTGATGGGGGCCGTTGCGCTCGCAACCGTCGGCACGGTGTGCCTCGCATACATCATCTTGTTCATTGCCGACGCGCCGAAGGGTGTCGTGGTCGCACGGGAGGTGATCGCCCGCACCGATCCCGGCTTGGAGGAGCTGATTGTCGCACTCGCGGCCGGGGTCGCTGGAGCATACACGCAGATGCGCAGGGAGGATGTGAACCTGCTGCCGGGTGTCGCGATCGGCGTTTCGTTGGTGCCGCCGTTGGCCGCATCGGGGATTTTGCTTTACTTTGAGGATATTGGTGGTGCCTGGGAGGCGATGCTTCTCTACTTGACCAATCTGGTCGCGATTGTTCTGGCGGCGTGCTGCGTGTTCTTGGCGCTCGGGATGCGACCAGCCATGAAGGAACGAGGCTACAAGAAACGGTTCGGCATTGGGGCGTTCATTACGTTGTTGGCCATGGTCCTGCTCTGCCTTCAGCTCGGTAGCGTCACCATCCAGCGCTTCCAGGAGGGCCACGACGAGGAACGGGTTGCCGCAGCGGTGCGGACCTGGGCCGGTGATCAGCCGGTGGAGACCATACGGGTCAACGTCCTGAAGAACACGGCAGTGAAGACAGTGGAGGTCTGGATCGTCGTCGACGTTCCACTCTCGCTGGCCCACGAGGTTCGCTCCCCTCGGGATTCCCTTCCCGAGGAACTCACCGCCAGCGGCGAGACACTGCGCCAAGCCATCGAGGATGTGCTCGGCTCCGACGCCGATATCGTTTTGCGCTTTCAGATCCGCTACGGTGGCCTGGTGGACTTGCGAACGGGGCTCGAAATCGGCACGGCCCCGGTCGAGCCGGCGGAGGAAAGCGAGAGCGAACCCGAATGACACGGCTGGCGCTCCGCCAGTGTTTATCTACGCTAGGCCAAACTTCATCCGAGCGGGAGAGTGCAATTATCTATGGGCCGGTCGTGAGCGTTTCGATGGCGTCCCGAACCGTCAGCACGTCACACGCCGAGGCGGCGGCAGCCCGCACCACGGTAGCGAAATCCTCCGGCGTGCATCCCCAGCGAAACGGTTCCGCGCGCACATCATGGGTGTAAAAGATAAGCCAACCGCCAATCTGGGCGTTCTCCTGAATAAGGGCTCGGAGGGCCGGAACGTCCTGGCGGCAGCTATAGATTTTGGTTCCGCGCAGCAGGGCAAGGTCACAGGCGCCGATGTTGATCCCGCCTTCGGTGCCGCGACAACTGACGAAATGTGCGCCGAGAACCCGCTTAGCCGTGAGTGTCACTTCGCCGTTGGGGTAGGCGAAGGTGCGGAGTGTGTAGCCTGGGACCAGCCGATCCATGGCAGCGGCATTGTCAGCGACCTCCCGCTCGATTTCGGAGGCGCTCGCATCGCCGAGCACCCGATGACGGAACGTGTGGCAGCCCACCTCGTGCCCACGTTCGACGAGCATGGGAATATCGTCGGGCGAAAACGTAATCTCTTCGCTTCGGATCTCGCCATTCAGGCCTAAGCATGCGTAATAGGTGCCGCAAAAGCCGCTGTCTTCCAGAATTTCCCGGCCGGCGGCGGCGGCAGAGACGTTGAAGTCGTCAAAACAAAACGAAATCAAGGCAGGATGACGGTGAATCTGCAGGGGTTTGCGCCGGAGCCGGCGATGAAGTGCGGTTTTTGTGTTCGTCCGCAATCTCCGGAGCCGCCAATACATGAAAAAACTCCGCCCATTGTCCGCCCGCCCAAGCTGGTGCCATACCGAGCGTTCAAACCAAGCTAATTTGCACGTGCACTATAAGTGGTCTGCGCCACTCTGACGACACTGCCATGCGCTAGCGCTCGGCGAGTACCAGCCGAATACCCAGGGCCACGAGGACCGTGCCCAAGCCGCGCTCGACCCATATCCGAAGACGGCCGTTGGTGCCGAAGGTCCGCGCGAGCCACGCCGCGGCCACGACCAATAGAGGCTCGATGGCGGCGGCGATAGCGAGCAAAAGCACGCCATGCAAAAGCAGTTGGACCCAAACGGGGCCGGCACCGGGAACCACAAACTGTGGCAGGAATGCGAGGAAGAACAATGCCACCTTAGGATTTAACAAATCCACAAGAATGCCCTGCCGGTAGATCTGCCACGCGGGCGCGGGCGGCGGTGGATGCAGGCTTGCGGTGGATTCGCCCTTCGTTAGGAGCATGGTGATGCCGAGATAGACCAGGTACGCAGCACCGGCCCATTTCACGACCGAGAATGCGACGGCGGATGTGGCCAGCACGGCGGAAAGGCCCGCGGCCGTCAGGGCGATGTGGCCCAGGACACCTGTGAGGATGCCGGCGAGCGCAGTTAACCCCGCGCGAACCCCGCCGCGCGCCGTGTGTGCGAGCATGAACGCCATGTCGGGGCCAGGCGAAACGCTGAGCAAGATGGCGGCCGAAACAAAGGCACCCCAATGGGCGAGATCATAGTCAAACATGTCGTCACACTAGCAGTCCCGTGTCGTGCTCACGAGCGATAACGGCTCGCAGAGCCCGTGCCGGTTGAGGCTAGTTGTTGACGGCGCCGTAGATCTCGCTCTCGCGGCCGAGGTAACTGTTCCAGGCGAACCAATAGGCGATGTGACCGGGCACGCGTGGCAGTGTCGATCCGTTCGGCCCGGTGAGGGCCTCCTCACCGACCAGCCAAAGTTCATCTCCATGTTTCAGAAGGCTCGGATTGGCTGCTGCTGTGAAGGTCCGCGCACCACGATCGTACGCCCGCACGGTTCGCGTTGCCTGTTCGCCGATGAGCACAATGTCGCGCCGCCCGACCGTATCGTTAATCACGGCACCGTCAGCGAAGACATCCAGCGGCCAAGCCTTGGCGGCGCCCACGTCGCGGACGCCGAACACATACTCCTTTTGCCGGAACAGCGTTTCGTCGACGGCCGATGGGAACATCAGGTCCGGACTCGCGAAGTAGTCCCGGTAGACAACGCCGGAGCCGTAGTCGCGGCGGTGACCGGTGTTCAGGGACAGGACCCGAGTGTCCGGATGGACCGCACGCCACTCCGCCCAACTCGTGATCACCACGGGGCGGATAGTGAGCGCGATGTTCTTATCCACCAGTGGGCCGGAAACGGGTTCGCCGGTAAACTGATTCCATAAGCTGTCCGTCTGGCGGTCGAACATGAGCTTGTTGGAGCGATAGAGTAAGCCTGAGGAGCCAAAAACCAACGGATCGTTCCAGCCCGGCACCGCCGTCTCGAACAGGATCCCCGAGCCGCAGAGTGTACAGTACGCCAGCGCCAGCGGGACGCCGCCCACGACATCGTTTACCATTTCGTGCCAGCCGAGAATGCGCAGCGGATAGGCCCGGGCATCGCCATTGATCTCGACGCCAAACACCAGGTCCTCGTCCCGCAAGTAATCGGCTTCGGCACTGCGGATCAGTTCCGGATTGTCGAGCGCAGGGATGCCGTCCACCGCCACTCCTCCCCATGAAACCTCTTCCAGGCGAATTCGCATGCGGTCCAGCGTCTCGCCATCGGGGAAAAACCGCCGAAAGGCCGGATCGACGCGTTGGAACACTTCCAGCTTCAGGTCCGCGTAAGTGTCATGTGGTGTGATCTCGGGATGGCGCTCCTGCCAGATCATCCAGTCGAACCAACGGTCAGCGCGATGCCCCGTCAGGTCCGTGAGGGCGATGGAGATGTTGCGTCCCGCGGCGCGGTTGTATCGCATCGCCAGGATCATGGCGGCTGCAACGTCCGCCTTGCCGCGGTTCCGCAGGCCGGTTAACGCATCGCGAACTTCCCCGCTGGTGCCGAAGATTAAAGCTCGGCTCTGTACCGCCACCGGGTCGATCGCCTCGCCCGCCCTACCATGGCTTGTGCAAAGCGAGGCGAAGACGGCAACGACGGCTGCCGCGATCAAATGAGGGGGAGTCCAATACTTGGCTGGCATCGGTCACGCTTCCCATACGGCGTTTGCGCTGACCGAAAAGCTTGCGTGCACGGGCCGTCTCGGCAAGTGCAATCACCGGCAAGTGCATGACCGTGAACGAACTGTCGGCGTGTCTCCGTCAAACCTGGGCGAAGGCCAAAAGATATGCAGGTGCTGGACGCAACGTTGTTGAGCAGGGTTGGTCGCGGCCCTTTACTTGCCAACATGTCCCCAATGCTGTGGGTCCGTATCGTAATGGGGCTTCAGAAAATCAGCTAACTGATCACCGCCTTGAGTATCAATATCGAGCGTGAGAAGCTGTCCCGGCCGGTCTCGGAAGAACGCCTGAACCCGCTCATGTTGAAGATGCCATTGCGCGCGCCAAAACTCCTCTACTTCCTGATCGGTCTTTAAATCATAAAACCTTTGATAACGAACAATGAAGTTTGCGTATTTTTGCCGGCTTTTTAACCAGCTTTCAATATTTCTAGTATTTAAGATAAATAGAGAATCTGGATAGGATTCATATATATCACGAAAATATAGATGTCCTTCAAAAATTGGTTTATTTACCGGGCCCATCAAATCCGAATAAAGAATATACTCGTCAAAGCCTTGAAAAGGTGGAAGGCCCATCGCGAGGTTGATCTTCATTTTTTTTCCGACGACACCCTCCATCCAGTGCATCGCTGGTAGGTTGTTTTTAAGAAAGTAATGGTAGATTGTCCGGCTGCCGCATCGATTAAAGCCGATTTGGATGACCTTCGGTTGTGTGCTCATCATCTATCCTAACGGAGTGTCCAGAAAGATTGCGAAACGCAGCGGACTTTACTGTGGATTATGACTGTTGGTGATCGATGGTTTCGTGGGAAGGTATCAGCGGGCTGCAGGCCTCGTCTGCACCGCCTGGCGCCGGCCGTGCAAACGGTGCACATCCTCCGGTCGATCCGCCTGCTTGGTTAATACCCGGTCAGAGCATTCCGATGCCAATTGAAAACCCCCTGAAACCACTCTTGTCAAGCAGACGCACACTGTCTTGTGGCGGCCGGGATCACCCTCCGCGCGCCAGAAAGGGACCAATTCCCGGGGCAACGCTTGCCCCGCCATGGGCCTGAAAGCCCGTCTTACTGGCCAGGAGTTGAGTCCATCAGTCGATCAATCATGGACTTGATGGCACGGATTTGAGGAGCCGACCGTGTGTGATAGGGCTCCCCAGCGAACCCCCACCAGTCCCAGCAGCCGGCGGGATTGGGCCACGGAAGATCGATCAATCCCAAATCCTCCACCTCCGCCGACGCCTGAGGATAGAGGATCACGATCCGCCCGGCATCAGCCCAGCGGTTGTAGCCCGCGCCAATGACGAAGGCATCGCCGATCCGCTTTGCCGATTGTAAACATCCGTGCAATGCCACGTGCAGCCTGCAGCCGCCGTTCTGGCACGCCTCAGGCACGTAGACGAAGCCCGTCTCCGCCATTCCGATCGTGGCCGCCGTAGCCGTGTGGCCCGAGGTCGTTGCTAGGATCGCCGTCTGGTCGAAGGACAGCACCTCACCACTTTTTTGGGGCGTTCCGGAAGGCAAGACGCCATAGAGATGGTTCAGGATTGCCCCTGCCAGGTCGAAACCGCAGTTGGCGATGTAGGGCGAGGCTTGATCGTCGCAGGCTGTGCCAAAACCATCCGTAATCATGGCGTGGGGCGCTTCGCGCTCCCGATGTAGGATCAGGCCAGCATCGGCGATCCACGGACGATACAGGTCGGCCACAGCCTCGACCACGGAGGTGGGCACGATGTCGTCCTGTTCGCCGGAGAAAAGGTAAACTCGGTCGCTCCTCAAGTTGGCCGGATCGTCGATGTCATCGGCCTCAGCACGCGCCGCAATCTCCTCCAGGAGCGGCCCCACTTCGGGCGGTCCGATAAAGGGCCCAAAGCTGCCAAGTGTAGCGCACACCGTTGTGGCGCGCAGGACCGTGAAGGGATAACCGGAGCCGGCGCAATAGTAGGGACCGCCAGCGATCAAGCCGGCCCCCTGGATCATGCTGGCATGGGCGATATGGATTTGGTGGGCGAGAAAAGCCCCCGACGAGATCCCCGAAACCGTAATCCCACTGGGATCGATGCCGAGCGCCGACAGCGGTGGGGCGGATTGCGCTGCAATGGCGGCCGTTCCGGCGAGGCACATCGATAGTGCCGCTGCCGTTAGGGTTTGGGTCAGCCGTCCCACCATGCCATGCTCCCAGCTTTGAGGTTCGTTTCTGGGTTGGCAGCGTTAGCGGAGGCTGGCCCGCGGATCAAGGGCGTCGCGGAGCCCGTCGCCCACAAAGTTAAACGCAATCACGGTCGCGAAGATCAACAGTCCGGGCCAGATCGCAAGCGCCGGCGCGGTCCGTATCAACTCCTGCGCACCGGTTAAAAGGTTGCCCCAGGACGGCGTCGGCGGCTGGATGCCAAGGCCAAGGAAACTCAGCACGCTTTCGAGCAGGATGATGTTGCCGGCGGCGAGCGTCGTGGCGACGATTACAGGCGAAGCCAGGTTTGGCAACAAATGGACCGTCATGATGCGGAACGGCCCGGCGCCCATGGCTTTGGCGGACTGGATGAATGCCTGTTCTCGCAAGGCCAAGGCCGAGCCGCGAACGAGACGGGCCACCATCGGCCAGCCAAATAGCGCGACGATGACAATTATGCGCAGGAAGCTCCATTGCTCGCTGGCAATTACGGATTCGGGCAGGCCGAGCTTGGCTGGGTCCAGGGCCGCCAACACGATCAAGAGCGGCAGCAACGGCAATGCAATGACCCCGTCTGTTGTGCGCATCAGGATGGCATCGAGGCGTCCGCCGTGGAAGCCGGCCACCAAACCGATCAGCGTACCGAGCACGGCCGCTGCCACGGCCGCCGTGACCCCGACCACCAGCGAAACCCGACCGCCATAGAGCAGGCGGAGCAGAACGTCGCGGCCGAGCTCGTCGGTGCCAAGCGGATGCTCCGCCGAGGGGGGCTCAAAGCGTCCGAACAGATTGACCTGGTCCGGGGACGTTGCGAGCGCGTCAGCGATCCATGGCGCCGCCAAGGCACCCGCGGCGAGCGTCGTCAGCACGAGCAGGCTGGCCACGGCCAGCCGGTGGCGGAAAAAGCGTTTCAGGATCAGGGTTGTAGGGCTCATTGCTCGCTTCCCGCGAAAGAGACTCGGGGATCAAGGAGCACATAGGCAACGTCCGCCACCAAATTTCCGGCGAGCGTCAACAGCGTTGCGAATAACAGGGTGACAAGCGCTAGGTTGTAGTCGTTGCCGAGGATGGCGTCGTAGATCAGGCGCCCCATGCCCGGCCACGCGAACACGGTTTCCGTAATCAAGGCCCCCGAAAACAACAAGCCCGCGTCGAGTGCAAGGACTGTAACCACAGGGATCATGCCGTTGCGGAGCGCATGGCCGACGACAACCCGGCGGGGCGCCAGACCCTTGGCGCGCGCAGTTCGAATATAATCCTGTCGGAGCGTTTCGATCATGGCGGCGCGAACGTAGCGAATATGGCCGCCGACGCTTGCCAGCGTCAGGCTCAACACCGGCAGAGCCGCGAACCGCAGTGTCTCCAGCACACCACCTCCGCCGGTGCCGAGCCCGCCCGCGGGCAACCAGCCAAGGCTGACTGCAAACAGCAAAATCAATAGCAACGCCAGCCAGAACGGCGGTACCGAGATGCCGGCGAATGCGACCAGATTGATGACATGGTCGATGGCGCTGTTGGGCCGCATGGCCGCCGTGATGCCAGCGGGCAGGGCAATCGCGATCGACAACAAGAAACTGAGCCCCATTAGGATAACAGTATTGAGAAGCGCGCTCGGCAGGACATCCAGCACCGGTCTGGCATGGAGGCGAGAGGCACCGAAATCGCCCAAAAGCGCTGCCGACAACCAGTCCAGGTAGCGTTCGAAGATGGGCCGATCGAGGTCATAAAGGGCGCGCAGCCGTTCGGCGTCCGCGGCCGTCATACGTGGATCGGCGGTGAGCATGAGGTCCAGCGGATCGCCGGGCATCAAGCCCAGAAGGCCGTAGACCACAAACGACATGACAGCCAGGACAACTGCCGACTGAAACAGGCGATCGGCGAGAAAGCGAAGCATCGAAGTGTGTTTAGCGCAGTGGGCGGTCGAGGACGAGCTTGACGTTGATCGTCCTCTAGCGCTCGGATTTACGGTTGCGCCTTGAGGCTCAACGCGGGACCGGGCTACGGTTTCTCAAGACGGACGTCGGGGAGCCATGATGTACGGAATTGTTCGGGATGGTCTCATTTGCTTCTTCGCCGTGGCGCTTGGCCTTGCCGCACCTTCGTTGGGGCCCGCGCTCGCGGATGACCGGGGCAAACCGGTGATGGTGGGCGGGGATGCCGACTGGGATGCCTGCGGATCCAGTGGTGTGGTGGCCAACATGAAGGGAGTGGCTGGCAATTTCCTCGCTGTGCGCAGCGGTCCGGGTACTGGCTTTGCCGAAGTCGATCGCTTGTCTCCCGCGGCCACGGTCTACTTGTGCGCTAAGGACGGGGATTGGTGGGGGGTCGTCTACGGCACGAAAGGCCAGGATTGCGGCGTGGCCTCACCCATTGCCACCCGTCAACCGTACACTGGTCCATGCTCCTCAGGCTGGGTCAAAGGCCGCTATATCGAGATCACTGCCGGCTGACAACGGAGATGCTGCGGACGGGTTGTCAGACCCGTCCCGCATCCGGTCAGGCGTTCGCACGGGCCGGGGGTCCGTCAGGCTTCGTTGGTGGAGAGCGGTTGGCCGCGATCGTCGAGAATGCGAGAACTTGTGGCCGGCGCAAGCCCCGTCGAGGGCCAGCGCGCGGTGACGAAGCGAGTCTTTGAGCACCGTGCAATTGTCACGGCATCGCTTTGGTTGCCGCCCAGGATATGATAGGCGCGCTTGTCTTCGCCCCAATAGAAGCCCACATGGCCGGTGCCGACGCCGGGATTGCCCCGCCAAAACACCATAACGGCGCCAAGCCGGGGCGTGGTTGGGACACCGAAAGCTTCCCAGGCGCGCGCGCGGAGCGCAATGCGTGGCAGGACTTCCTCGGGTAACTGCGAGCCGATGCAATGGGCGACGAACAAGCCACACCATGGGATACCGTCGTGCGTGAAAACCCGATCAAGCTCCAGGTTCCGAGCCATCTCCATCAACGTATCGTTGGAGCCTCGACCAGCGACTTCGCGTAAGCCCCGAAGGTTACGGGCCTCATCGAACCAGGGCAGCTCACTTAGATTGCCCAAGGCGTCGTATGGTCGTGCCGATGGTCGCGGCACGCCGTTTGGAAACAGCGCCGCCCGGGTCAATGGTCCAACGATGCCGTCAGCCTTGAGGCCGCGTGCGGTTTGAAACGCTCTGATTGCCCTGATTGTCAACCGGCCACGGACGCCGTCGATCGGACCGGGATCGAAGCCAGCATTCTTTAGGGTTTCCTGAATAGTTCTTGTGGTCATAAAAAATAATCTCCTCAGAAAAATATAGCTGTAATAGCAATTTTATTTTTTGTTGAAACTGTTGTAATCGTCAGAAATTTCTGTGCCATTTTTATGTAAAATCATGTGGCGAACGAGTGAGTTTATGGCGCTACTTTGTGACCGAGTAGATATTTGCCTTATTTTTGGTTGCTAACTCTGCCTTTATACGGCTCTGATTGAAAAGAACACTCGCGACTGGTGCGAAACAAGAAGAACTTTTTTGGATATAACCAGATTTCGCGAACAGCAAAGTCCCCGAGCCTCCGTACATCAAAAGCCAGGCCCGAGTTTGCGTTCATAAAGGAGCTTGGAAAAGGGCGATCCGGAGCGAGACGGCTACGATGCCGCTACGGTTTGGCGATGCGCCAAGTCTCGACGGCGAGTGTGGTGGGGAACTGGTGGCCCGTCGGCATGACGCCTTCAAGCCACAGCGGCAACACGTGGGCTCGGGCGCGATGGTAAAGAGGCAAGACCGGAAGATCGTGAGCATAGATCTCTTGTAGCCGTCGCCAGAGGTTTTGGCGAACCGGCGGATCGAGTTGCACCTCTAGGTCGTCGATGAGTTGGTCCATTTCCGGGTTCACGTAACCGCCTACGTTCTGGCCGGTCCAGTTCTTGGCGAGTGTCGGAATACTATCCGAGTGCAGCGTCGTCCGTGGCACACCTTCCGGTGAACTGATCCACGCGAACATGGCCATCGCCGAAAACGCTCGCTTCGTCACCGTCTCCCCAAAGAACACGCGGGCCGGTTGGTTGCGAATACGTACATCAATGCCGACTGCTTTCCACTGCGACTGGAGAACCTGCTGTACCAGTTCGCGGGTGCGGTCACCGGCCGTAGTCATGATCTCCAAGCGCAACGGCTCGCCCCGGTCATTAGCCCGAACCCCCGCCTCGAAATCGGCCCATCCGGCTTCTGTGAGCAGCCGCGCCGCCTGCTTCGGATCGTAGGGTAACGTGGCCACTTCCGGGGCATACACACGATCCAGCGGATTGACGAACGTGACCGCCACCGGTTGGCGCCCGGCGAACAATTGGGCGTCGATGGCTTTGCGGTCGATCGCCAGCAGCAGCGCCCGGCGAACGCGCAGGTCGGCCAGAGCAGGATTGTCCAAGTTCAATGTGACGTGTTCATAGACCAGACTCGGGCGATAAAGAACCTGCAAGCGGTCGGCCGCCCGAAGCTCCAACGCAATCGCCTGGTCGAGCGGCAGGCCGACCTCACCCGGGATCATATGAATGGCGCCGGAAAGAAGGTTAGCTTCCAGCGATGGTGTGTTCTCAATGGTTCGCACAACGATCCGATCAAAGGCCGGCCTCTCACCCCACCAGCGTGGATTGCGCTTAAGCGCGATGTGGCTCCCGGCGACGACCTCGGTAATGAGGTAGGGGCCATACCACAGCCCAGGGTTGGTCGGTTCGGCGCTGTAGGTGGAGCGTGTCCGGTATGCCTCCGGATCATCGGCGAAGATGTCTGCCTCCAAGTGAGCCGGGAGCAGGGGCAGGCCTGAAATGTTGGCGTAGTCGTACGTCAAGCGGTCCACGTGCAGCGTAAAGGTGCGCTCGTCGGGAGTGTCGATGGCATGGATGCGACGAAACAGCTCGCGCGGTCCCACGGGGCTCTTCGGGTCGCGGCCAACCTCCCAAGTGAAGACGACGTCGCTACTAGTGATCGGCGTACCGTCACCCCACGTCGCGCCCTCCACCAGACGGAATGTGACGGCCACACCGTCACCGCCGTCGGGCGCCGCTTCTCGAACAGCCAAGCCGTTCTCAAAGGACGGCAGCTGTTCGCAAAGCAGGCAAACCAGCCGCCAGTCGGCATTATAAACGGTGAGCGGGCGTCGCGAGAGGCCGAGGATGTACTGCTTGGCCATCATGGGCTCAATGCCCGGATGGAGAGTATAGGGGAACTGCGTCGTCCCAATAATCAACGTGGAGCGGTCCGGCGTTGTGGCACGAGGCGTCAACGGGGCCAACGCGGCTGTGGTCGCGGCAAGCAGGGTGAGGACAGCGGCTAGAACGGATCGTGCCTGTGACCAGCGGCGTTCGAGCACCGTCACGGTCGTGTCCGTTGCGCCGCCAGGCCGTGCGGCATCAATCCGAATTGTCCGTGCCGGACAGCCTGGTCCAAAATCAAGGTTTCCGTGGCGTCGATCAGCCCGTCCTTGTTGAGGTCGTAGCGGTCGAATCGTTGCTTGGACTCCTGCTGCAGTTCTTCCATCGTCAATTTCCGGTCCTTCGTCGCGTCCAAGCGGCGGAAATAAGATGCAGCGCGCTGCGGCGTCGTGCCGGCGCCTGCAGTAGTCGCGTACTCGGCGAAGGTAACAACTCCGTCTCGGTTGACGTCACGGCGCAGGAATTCCGTGTCGATCAAACGAGCTGATTCGGATGGGCTCAAGAAGCTGTCACCGTTGGTATCGAAGGCCAGAACGAGCGGTTTCGAGGCACGCCGATTACGCGGGTCCCGGTCCGGGCGGTAGGCCATCCGCTCCCGATGGCAGCGATCGGCATTCCACTCATGTTCGTCCTTGGTCACGTGGAAATTGCGGTCTTCGTCAAGACATGTAAAGAGAGCTTCGGCATCGGCGAAGTCCTCCTGACGGCTCACCTTATTGTCAAGATTGGTATCCATGGTGTGGAGACGATCTTCATTCCATACGTCTGGAATTCGCCAGTAATGGAGTTTAAACTCGTCCATGTCCAGACTGCCATCCAAGCTGGAATCTCGGCGGTCGAACCAATAACTCGTGCCTACTCTCAACTCATGATAGCTCAGCGTACCGTCGCCGTCGTCGTCGTACATCCGGATGATTGTCCATTCTTGTTGTAGATCGTCCGGATCCGGCTGTTCTTCCACTTCGATTTGATCCGCCTCTTTGAACTGCTCGGTGTCCTCCGGCTCCACGGCCTGACCGACTGCGAAGGAGTCGAGCCCGCCACCGATGAAGAAGGCCAGTGCCAAACCAAGGAGCGTCGGGGCACGCATGGACGATTATATTCCTTCCATCTTCGGAGGGGACGCGCACGTGTGGCGCGACCCTACCGGCTGCCCGAGTACGGGTCCAGTGGCGGGTGACGGATATCGAAGCCATCGGCCGGCACAAATGCCGGCCGATGTAAGGCGTTAGGGATGCAAATGATCGCCAAGTCGCGCGGTCAAGGTCGCGTTACCGGACACCGCCTGGACCACCGCCCTTGCCACGGCTGGGCATGTCGTCCCGGGTGAGTTGGCCGTCGCCATTGCGGTCCATATAGTCAAAGCGCATGTCCGAACGTGCGGTCATCTCATCTTCCGTGACGACGCCGTCGCCGTTGGTGTCAAGGCGCTCGAAATGGCTCTCAATCCGATCCTGCCGGCGTGCCTGGACGGCCGAGGTGAACTCTTCCAGGGTCACAGTACCGTCGTCGTTGGCGTCCATCTCGCCAAAGCGGCTCGCGTGGCCTGCATCAAACTCGTCGCGCGTGATGGCACCATCACCGTCTACGTCAAACTGCTCGAACATGCGTGGGCCACCACCGCCGGGACCGCGGGCATCGGCCATACCAACGCTGAGCAGGCCAACACCTAGCGCAAGGGCAAAGGTCATGGGAAGCGTGATCGTGCGGATCATGGTCAGTTACTCCTTCTCTTCCAAATCGCTTGATCCGGATTTTTGACCGGCGGCACTCATCACCGCCGTCCATGACCCCAAGATCGCTCCGGTTTGTAACGCTACAATGTCGCAGACTGGTTAACTCGGTAACGCTTTGTTACTGACGCGTCCGCCGCAACGCTCCGTTACCAAAATCCCCCCGCGACGGATCTCTCGACCCTATAATTGCCCTCATGGAAAGTACTCCTCACGTCCTCGTTGTCGACGACGATCGCGAGATCCGCGATCTCTTGGGCCGATATCTGGTCAAACAGGGCTATCGGGTGACAACCGCTGCTGATGGCCGACAAATGCGCCAGGTTATGACTGACCGATCTGTCGATTTGATCGTTCTCGATCTCATGATGCCGGGGGCGGACGGGCTCAGTCTGTGTCGCTCGATCAGAAGTGAGTCCGAAACGCCGGTCATCATGCTGACGGCCAAGGGTGACGAGGTGGACCGCATCGTTGGCCTGGAAATGGGGGCTGACGATTATCTGGCCAAGCCCTTCAATCCGCGGGAGTTGGTTGCCCGGATCAAGGCTGTGCTGCGACGAAGTGGCAGCCGCCCCGGCGGGCTGGCGGTAGTTGGACCGGATGTCGAAATTGGTGAAGTTCGGTTTGACGGCTGGCGTCTGGATCTGGATAGCCGAACGCTGACGGCTCCTAACGGGGCCTTTGTCGATTTGAGTGCCGGTGAGCATGGGCTGCTGGTCGCTTTTGTGCTCCATCCAAAACGGATTCTTACGCGGGACCAGCTTCTTGACTTGGTGCGGGGTCGCGACGCTCAGCCGTTTGATCGGGCCATCGATGTTCAAGTGAGCCGGCTTCGTCGCAAGCTGGAGGACGACCCCAAGGTCCCGCGCCTGATCAAGACGATACGCGGCGGCGGTTACATGTTTACGGCCTCCGTCACACGGGCGGGTTCCGGCGGTTCGGCGAGCGAGCAAGATGGGCCACCGCGATGATGTTTTGGCCGAAGACCCTGGTGGGGCGGACGGTTATGGTCGTGCTTGCAGGGCTCGTGGTCTCCAACCTAATCGGTCTTGCCGTCTACACGACCGAGCGCCTGGAGTTGGTCACTGGCAGCCGCGCCGCCGTCCTTGCCGACGTGATTGCGAACGCGGTCCAGGTGGCGGAGGAGACGCCCTGGCGGGAGCGCCGCCGCTTGGTTCGCCGCATGGCAAGCCCAGGCGTTCGCCTGTTTTGGGCGCGCCGTCTGTTTGTCGAAACCGAAGACGAGGATTGGCAAGCTCGGCTGTTTCGCCGGGCGTTGGAGGAGGCGTTGGCTCCCGTCCTTCAGGTGGACGCGGCGGACGATGGCATTGGAGCGCGGCTTCGTTTGAGTCATCGCAGCCTGGGCGCTGGCGGTCGGGCCAAAGGCGGTGCGCCACCACTCCCGCAGTTCACCGAGCCCGGATTTCATGGCGGCCCCAGGGCGGACAATGGGCCGGGACCGCCGCCAGGGCCCGGTCGGGGTTGGGGCGCCGGCCTGCGGGACAGCGGCTTGACGCTGGAGCTGCTCGCGGGTGCAGTCGAACTGTCGGACGGCTCTTGGCTCCACTTCGCCTTGCCGCTCGGCGTCGACCAGCCGTTCTGGCAAACGCGGCATTTTATCGCCGGGCTGGCGTCCACGGCGATCGCTCTTGCAGTCACCGTGTGGGCCGTGCGTCGGGCGGCCCGTCCACTGACGACCCTGGCACGGGCCGCCGAGACTTTGGGGCTGGACATGGATGCGGACCCGCTCCGTGTTGATGGACCCGAAGAGGTGCGGAGTGCGTCTTCGGCGTTCAACACCATGCAGTCCCGCCTGCAGCGTTTCGTCCGTGATCGCACCAACATGCTGGCGGCCATTTCCCATGATTTGCGAACACCGATCACCCGCATGCGCTTACGGGCGGAGTTCGTGGAGGACGAAGTCCAGCGCGCTAAAATGCTTTCTGATTTGAATGACATGGAGGCCATGATTGCCGCCACGCTGCAATTTGCGAAAGGCGACGCCACTCGGGAGCACCTACAGCTGGTGGATGTGGCGGCCTTGCTGCAGACCGTTTGCGCCGACGCCTCCGACGCGGGAGGCGATGTCCGCTATACGGGCCCTGACCGGATAATCTGTCGGGCTCGGCCGTTGGCACTCAAGCGTGCGTTCGTCAATGTGGTTGACAATGCGCTGACCTACGGCGGTGTCGCCCGTGTCGACGCGTCGATCCGTGAAACTCCGGGACGGGACGAGCGCGGGCAAACCATCGTCGTGACCGTTGACGACGATGGGCCGGGCCTCCCCGAAGCGGACCTGGAGCGGGTGTTTGAGCCGTTTGTCCGCAGCGATGACAGTCGGTCTCGGGACACAGGCGGTGTCGGCCTTGGGCTGGCGGTCGTCCGGGCTGCGACCATGGCCCATGGTGGTGAGATCATGCTCTCCAATCGCGACGGTGGCGGACTGCGAGCCACGATCACGTTGCCGTGCCGACGAACTGAGCCGGCGATGAGAGGCAGTGGCGCGGCTTCAATCTGACGGCAGGTCGAATTCGCTTCGCCGATACAGCGCCTCCAGGGCCAGCCCCTCCGCTGCCATGGCTGATGTGGCCCCTTCCTCCCGATCGATGATCGTAATGACACGGCTGACCAGTCCCCCCGCCTCACGGACAGCGCGCGCGGCGGTCAGTGTCGAGCCGCCCGTAGTGGTCACATCTTCTAACAGCACGGCTTCCGATCCGGGTCGGAACTGACCGTCGATGCGGCTTTCGGTGCCGTGTTCCTTAACCTCCTTGCGCACGAAAAAACCCGGCAACGGCCGTTCCGGCCAACTTCGCGCGCAAACCGCGGCGACGATCGGCACTGCCCCCATGGCCATGCCGCCGATCAACTCCGGCGGCTTAACCGAATAGCGGATCAGGCGCTGCCAGATCGCCTCAGCGATAAGGGCGAGCGCTTCGGGGTCGAACATCGGGCGCTTGACGTTGAAGTAGACAGTGCTGGTCCGGCCCGATGCGAGGCGGATAGCATCTCCGCGAATCAAAGCCTGGTCGCTGAGGAGATCATGGAGACGGTCGCTTTGGTTCATAACAGGCGTCCTAATTAAGTAGCCGAAATTGAGCGGCGCTGTGAACACGCTGGCGGGAAGCATCACTGGCGGGACTTGAGGGAAATCTTCACGAATTGCTGGCATAGTGTCACAAGGTTAACCCATCTGCGGTGCCAGTTGACAGCGGGCGCCCTGCGTCGGCATGACCGGCAGGATTCGCAACCGCGCATCGAACCGCTTCGGACACGGACAAACACCGCCACTATGGTTTGAGCAGAGGACGAGTGCAGGAGGCAAGTGGAAGCCATGTTGATCCGTTACTTGGTCGCGGCCGCACTTGCGGCTACCGGTCTCTCACTGGCTTCGCCGGTTGTTGGGTCACCCGTCACCTCCACGGACCCGAAAGATCAGCCAAGAGTGTTGACGACGGGTGAGATCGCATATCGGGCGGGCGTCAAGGCGCTTGCGGCGGGTGACTTGGACGCAGCGGAGGCATCCTTTCGGGAAAGCTTGAAACACGACCGGCAGTCTCCGGAACCGTTCTTGGGCTTGGCTCGCGTCGCTATTCAGCGCAATGACATGGCGAAAGCCGAGGTAACGTTGCAACTCGCCCTCGGCGTGGCACCGACCAATCCGCAAGTGCAATTCGCCTACGCCACATTGATGGCCGATCTCGACCGGACCATGGATGCGCAAGCAGCGTATGAAGAAGCAATTCGACTCGCACCCGAATGGGCGGAGCCGCGCGTTGGGCTAGGGCGGTTGCTGACATATTCCGTTCGGGACCACGCGGACGCGGTTACCGTTGTCGACGGTGCCCTTGCGCTGGCGCCCGATAACTTTCCGGCTCATCTAGTCCGCAGCAACGCCCTGACCAATCTCAACCGACTTGATGAAGCTCGGATTTCACTGGAAGCGGCCGTCGACCTGCAGCCGGACAATCCCGTGGCCTGGGAGACGCTTGGCGGTTTGGCATCAAGACAGCGGGATTTCGACCGGGCGATCGCAGCCTATGACAAGGTCTTGGAACTCAATCCCGCGTCCTGGTCGGCCCACGCCGGCCGAGGGGATGCGTTGGCCCGGTCCGGAGCCGCCGAGGCTGCAGTCGCTGCCTATGAGCGTGCCGCCGAGGCCGATCCAGCGCGAGCGGGTGCGGCCCAATTTCGTATCGGCATGTTGCATGAGGCTGCCGGCGACCTTGATAAGGCGATTGCAGCTTATGAGTCAGCCATCAAGCTGGATGACAGTCAGGCCGCGGCGTTCAACAATCTGGCCTCGATTTTGACGAACCGGGGCGAGCATCTGGACAAAGCGCGCCGATGGGCCGAGACAGCCGTTCGACTGCAACCGGAATTGGCGTATTTCCGCGATACGCTAGGCTGGGTGCTGCGGGCCACGGGTGATTCGGTTGGTGCCCTGCGCGAAGTCACAATCGCTGCCGAAGGCGCACCCGACGTTCCGGAGATTCAGTATCATCTCGGGGTGTTGTTGCAGGAAGCAGGCGATGAAGACGGTGCCCGTAATGCCCTTCGTGCCGCTCTGGGCTCTGGCAAGGCATTTACCGATGCCGAAGATGCACGCAAACGGCTGAACGATCTGGGTGGTTAAGCAGTGTGAAAAAAAAAGAGCCGGCGTAAGCCGGCTCAAGTCGGTGTCGTTGAGGAAAGGAAGGGTGATACCCAACGCCGTCGACCATGCCGCAGATCAGGAGGGAGTGCTGTGATGGCCATCACACCCGCGGCTGTAGATCGCGCCGGCGATGATCACGGTTCCGTTATTTCGCGTTGATTAGTCGGTCAGGCGGTCGATCGTCGGTTCATGGCGGACCGCGAAGGCTACGGAATTGGCGATAAAGCAGTTCCTGTTGGCGTCGTGATGGAGCTTTAAGGCCAGGGATACGTCGTCGCCGGCCGCCACGGTAACGTGGGGGCGAAGCAGCACGTCGACGAACCGGCCTCCGCCGTCGTGGTCCTCGATCATGGTGCCGCTTGCCAAGTCCCGGTACGCCTGGACGGAAATCCCGTTGGCCGAACAGAGGTGTAGGTACCAAAGCTTGTGACAGGCGGAGAGTGCGGCCACCAGTAGCTCCTCAGGGTTCCAACGCGCAGGATCTCCGAGAAAGGCTGGGTCGGATGACCCAGCAAGCTCAGGTTTACCTGCGGCCAAGATAACGTGATCGCGTCCAAACGCGCGATAGCTCGTGGTGCCCTGTCCGCGATTGCCGGTCCACTCCACCGACACCGCGTAATGATGTTCGCGACCCGACATGGTGCGCCGTCTCCTCCGAGGGCAACTTACGAGTGTTTGTCGCGCGTAACCGCACGCATGGTTGCTACCCGCGCCTCATTGCGTTTGGCCAAGTCGCGGGCCGCTGCAGCGTCGTGCTGCGCATAAATCTCGGCGGCGGAGGCAAATGCCTCCGCCGCTTGTGCCAGCGCTGCATCCGCGCCCGTTTGCCGACCAAGCAGGAACAGAGCACTGCCAAGGGTGTTCTGCAAGGCTGCCCAGGCGAATGGGGCACTGTCCCGGTTGTGCACGGTCAATGCATCTCGGCATGATGCGACGGCTGTTTCGCATAAAGCCCGGTTGCGCTGCTGTTCCCCCAACATCTGAGCGGCGCGGGCCAGATTGTGTTTCGCGCGGGCCCAGGCTGTCGCGGCGCCCGACCGCTCAAGAGCCGCAATGGCGGCCCGGTGACATGCAATAGCCTCCTCCAACAGCCCCTGTTCATGGGTCAGGGCCTCCAGTCGGTAGATTGCTTCGCCCAGGCGGTCCTGGGTTGCCGCCCACTGGCCCGGCATCAGATGTCGATCAAGCACGCCGGCCGCGGCGCGGAGGGCGGAGACCGCATCCCGCACGACTCCGGCATCGTAGTCCGCTTCGGATTTCAGCAGAAGTACCAAGCCGCGATTACGCTGAACCTGCCCAACCAAGTCCCGGTCCTCCTCGCGATCCAGTGCGTGGAGCGCTACGCTATATGAGTTGGCCGCCATGTCGGCCAGCGGGCGATAGGGTGGATGTTGGGCGAGCAGGGCGGCCACGTCGCCAAATGCCGCATGCAGACTGCCGCGCTCGAACGGCGTCAGCGTACGGGGCAGGCTGCCGATGGCTTGGCGTGCCGATTTGAAGCTCGTCGCAAGGCGATAGAAGCGACCTCGCGCCTTACCGGGATCGGCCGGGACGGTGGCGGCCAGTGCGACGGTATGAAGAAGTTCACCCACGGACCGGGAAAAATCGATAGGCAAGCCGATCGCATTAAGCGGACCGCTACCGCCCACTTGTGTCTCCGGGGCCGGCGTCGCAGAGATTAGTCGAAGGTGAATCGTGGTGCCGGGTGAGGGCACGCGCCCCCAAACAAAAAGATCGCCGCCAGCTTGACTGAGCCAGCGCCGGGCCGCGCCCGTCGCACCGGCTATGGCCTCGGCGTCCGGTGCCCCAGGCTTCAGCGTGAGGCCGCGCTGTAACGGCCGGACTCGAAAGCCCCAGCGGCGGTTTAATGCCCGCACGATCTGGTCCGTGTCGTGCCGCTCGGCTTCCGCGCCTGTTACCGGTGCTACGTGGACTTCGAGGCGCGCGAGACGGCCATGCCAGGCATCCAGACCAAGACGAGCAAGGCCGCCCTGACCGTCGACGAGCAGCCGGGAGAGGCTGCGCGGCAGACCGCCGCCGTTCGTCTCGTCGGCGTCCGGCACTTGATCACGAGTGACCGCCACCGCTTGCATAGCATCCGGTGATGCTGAGGCAACCTTGGCGGCGGTGGTGGCGGACGGTCCAGAAGGTGGCGGGTCGGCCACGGTCGGCACTCTGTTCCCGATGTTACGGCGCGCAGACCGGTCTCCAACTGGTCCGGTACGCCCTAAATGCCGTGAACTTTATGACAACGCGGTCGGTGCTGCAAACGTTTGGGCCATAAACGCGACCCAAATGGGCCGTATTTTCGACGATGCCGGTGTGCTCAGACAGTAAGGGTGCGTCTCAAAGCCGAAAAGTGTGGGTGCTGCCAGAGGCCACATCCACCGTGGTTCCACCCGCCGCCACGGTTATCGGTCCTGCCTCCGACGTCACCGTCAGCCGGTTGCCGGTTTGCGAAATCAGAATCGGTTCACCGTTGTACCTCAAGCGAAAGGTGAGCCCATCCAACGGTTCCGGCAGCTTCGGATTAAGGTGGATGGTGCCGTCCACGAAGGACAAGCCCATATAGCCGCGTTGGATCAAATCCAGCGTTCCGGCCATGACGCCCATGTGGATGCCCTCACGCGTCGTGCCGCCCTGAATGTCATGAACATCCGAGCCAAGAGCACTCAAGAACATGTCCCACGACGCCGCCGGGTCTAGTGCGCGCTCAATGTCAGCATGGACGATCAGTGAGAGGGTCGAGCCGTGGGAACACCGCTCATAGTAGTAATTGGTGTGAGCGAGTGCCGTGTTATCGCCATAGGCATAACCAAGCCGTTCGAGGAGGGCACGCAGTTCGGGCTCCGGAAACAGATACCACAGCATGAGGGTATCGGCCTGCTTGGCGACCTTGTATCGATCTGGCGTTTCACCCTCCGCCTTCAGAATCCGATCCATGCGATGGATGTTATCGTACTTGGCGCGATAGGCGGTCCAGTCCAACTCGTCCAGCTCTTCATAGCCCTCGAATTGGCTGATTAAACCATCGGCGTGGGTTGGAATGAACATCTTGTCGCCCATGTCCTGCCAAAGCCGAATCTCGTCGTCATTTAGGTTCAAGCGGTCGGCGAGAGCGACCCGCTCCGCCGACGGCATGATGTCCAGGATTCGGCATGCCGTCTCCGAAATCCAAGCCACCATGACATTGGTGTATGCGTTGTTGGGCACGCCATGCGCGTCATTTCCGTAGACCTGCTCGTGAAATTCGTCGGGTCCCATGACACCATGGATCTCGTATCGGCCGCGCTCGGTATTGTAGTGTGCGATGGAAGCCCAGAACCGCGCAATCTCCAGCATGATCTCAGCGCCGTAGCGCGCCAGGAACGCGTCGTCGCCAGTCATCCGATAGTATTGCCAGACATTAAAGAAGATCGCCGCGCTGACGTGGCGTTGGTTTTGGCTCAAGTCCGGATCCCAAGAGCCGGATTTGGGGTTGAGATGGACGACTTGCGTTTCCTCGCTGCCGTCCGATCCGCTTTGCCAGGGGAACATGGCACCGCGATATCCCGCCGCTTTCGCCAACGCTCGGGCTTCGTCCAGCCGGCGATAGCGATACATCAGTAAGCCCTTGGTTACATCTGGCAAGCGTGAGGTGAGATAGGGGAAGATGTAGAGTTCATCCCAGAAGATGTGGCCCCGATAGCTTTCGCCGTTGAGCCCGCGCGCCGGCACTCCGGCATCAAGGTCCGCTGTGTTGGGGGAGCAGCACTGCAACACATGGTTGATGTGCAGACGAACAATGCGTTGGACCTCGTCATCCTGGGGAATCTCGATGTCGCAGGCATCCCACAGGTGGTTCCAGGCCTTCACATGCGGTTCATAAGCCTCGGCGAACGTCGTCAATCGTCTGGCCGTCGTCTCCGCGTTGACTAGAGGTTCGCTGATGGCGTTATCCCGCGATGAATAGAATGCAACCAGCTTCTCAATGCGAAGCGGCTTGCCCTGAACAACCGGGAACGACAGCCGCCGCTCGACATAGCCGTCACTTTGGAGGACGATGTTGCCGGCGGGCGTGAGGAGGTCCTCGCCTTGATAGGCCAGCGTGCGTGCCGCCATGGCGACCGCGATCCGTGACTGGGTGGTCTCCACAAGCAGGCTGATGCCATCGCTCTCCATCAAGCTCGTGGACAGTGGGCGCAGGTGGCGGCTTTCCAAATCTCGGTATCGGGGGGTTCCCCAGTTGTGCGTGCGACCGTCCAGGGCGGTCGTAACCTGAATGTTGCCGGACCAGGTTTCTGGTGTGATCGTCCATTCCAAGGCGGCCTCGTGTGGACAGGCCATGCTGACGAACCGCCGGCTGGCGAGGGTCGTCTCGCGGCCGCCCTGATCCCGGAACCGGATTATGCGTGACACTGTGCAGGAGCGCGTATCGAACGTGTGCTGGTAGCTCAGGATCTCAACGGTCGCCAGATCGAATGGCGGGCCCCCTTCGATGCTGAGCTGCAGCGGCAGCCAGTTGGGCAGGTTGACAAAGTCCTCATTTATGACCGGCCGGCCCGCCACCATGGTCGTGACACGGTTGAACCCGCCGTGCATGTAGGTTCCGGGGTAGTACGGTCCCGGGTCGGGCAGGCGTTCGGTCACGGTCGGCGCCCACTCACAGGCTCCGCGCGTACAAAAGTAACCGTTGCCCGTAGAGGTCAGGGCTTCGCGCAAGCCCTCTTCCTCTGGGGAGAAGGCATCATAGGCGAGTGTCCAGGTCGACATGGTGGCACTCCTGATCGGATCGGTCGATGTGGTTTGGCAGCTCTTGGTCCCGGGCTCCGGCGGAGCCCGGGACCAGTTGGATTGCGGCTAGGGGTCAGCGGGCCAGGGAATCGAGGCAGCGCTCCACCTCGTCCATGGTGTGCAGGATGTAATCAGCATGTGTTGTGCGTCCGCCCACCTCAGGATCATCGGCACTGCCGACGAACACACCGATCCCGAGTTCTTCCAAGGCCTCGAAGGCATGTTCGTCGGTGATATCATCGCCCAGGTACATCGGCACGATATCATCGCGTTTGAGGCCCAGCGCTTCGATCAGGTAAAGCACGGCTTTGCCTTTGTCCCAGTCGATCTTGGGCTGGATTTCGAACACCATTTTTCCGGGCGTTACCTTGAGGCGATCCGGGTGGGCCGCCAAAATCTCGTCCACAACCGCTTTCACTTTCGGCCGTTCGCCTTCCGCAACCAAGCGGTAATGCGCTGCAACGGAGGCCTTTTTTGGTTCCACCAGGGCGCCATCGATGGGACCCATGACCTCGTTCAGGATTGCTTTGACATGGTCCAAAAGCTCGGCGAAGTCGCTGCCGTGGTCCTTTTGGATGGCCCCGCCGCTGGGGCTCCAGATGTCGAAGCCGTGGCTGCCGGCAACAATCAACGTGTCAATGCCCATCAGTTGCTGAACAACAGGCCGGTCGCGGCCGCTGACGACGCAAACGGGACAGCGGACCGCGAGACCGCGAACGGCGGCCTGCATCGCGGGGGAGATGATCGCATCTTCCGGTCGGTCGACGATGGGGGTCAGTGTACCATCGTAGTCGAGAAACACCGCAGGGTTGCGTCCGGCCAAGTGGGCCTTTAGTTGGTCACCGTCATTGAGCGCATGCGGCAGATTTCGGAGATGTTTGGGCACGTCTTCCTCCCCTGGCGGTCAACTTTGATGCCGGCCTCGGTGATGGGCCGGTGTGGCGTTAGCGCAACGCAATTTCACTCAGATCGCGAACGACCACATCCGCGCCATTATCTTTCAAGGCCTGCGGCTCATCGTGCCGGGCAACCCCGATCACCAATCCAAACTTGCCGGCGTGGCCGGCTTGAACGCCCGAGATCGCATCCTCGAACACGACCGATCGATCTGCCGCAACACCTAGCATCTTTGCTGCCACGGCGTAGGTTTGCGGATCGGGTTTGCCTTTCAGGTTGCGCTCGGCCGCAACCACCCCGTCGACTTTTGCCTGGAACAGATCCGACAGACCGGCGGAGGCCAGCACTGTGTCGCAGTTCTTGCTGGAGGTCACAACGGCGACGCCCTTGCCGCGCTCCTTCAACTGACGCACCAACGCCACCGAGGAGTCGAACACCTTGCAGCCGTCGTCGGCCAGCACCTCGTTGAACATCGTGTTCTTGCGATTGCCAAGCCCACACACCGTCTCCGCATCGGGAGCGTCCTCCGGCGCGCCCCAGGGCAGAACGATGCCGCGGGAGCGCAGAAAGCTGTCCACGCCGTTGTAGCGCGGGCGGCCATCGACGTAGCGGAAGTAGTCCGGATCGATTTCGAACGGCTCAAAGGGAGCGTCGTCGCGACGGGCCACCATCTCCAGATAGTTATCAAACATTTTCTTCCAGGCGTTGGCATGGACGCTTGCCGTATCGGTGATGATGCCGTCCAGATCGAACAGCCAAGCATCATAGTTGTCGGCGGCGATGACGATGTCGGAAGCGGCTGTGTTTACGGTCGCATCTGCTTCGGCCTTGGACGTCGACGTCGCTTTCGCTGCGGGTTTGCGGGCTGGCATGTCTCCGGATCTCCGTCGGCAGAGGCAGGAGATGCAGCACACCACCGCCTCGTTTCCGAAGCACGGTGACGCATTTCCTCCCCGGGGCGCCAGCACTTTGGCCGGCCAGTTGACTCTC
Source organism: uncultured Rhodospirillaceae bacterium (assembly GCA_964619055.1). GTDB lineage: Bacteria > Pseudomonadota > Alphaproteobacteria > Rhodospirillales > Defluviicoccaceae > CAYVUM01. The sequence goes on along the minus strand of CAZUDB010000007.1, from coordinate 55,593 downwards.
ACTCAGGGTCATCACAATAACCGGCAACGGAAGTGCGCGCTAGCCCCGGCCGCCCGCCGAGCGTTCTGTAGCAATCATCTCGCTCAACTCATCGGCGGTGGCGGCATCGATGACCCGACAGGCGGTGTCGAAATCGAATCCGGCTCGGTCGAGGGCCGCAAGATCCCGATGACGACGTTCGGGTCTCAAGTCCGATGCTCGAAACGGTCCGAGCCGGCGGCGTTGGGCCAAGCGAATGGCTGCCGCCAGATCGCTCGCCGCCGGCTCCAGCGACAGGTCCCGGTGAAGGGCTTCGAGAGCCGCCTCGACGGTGTTCGCAGCCACACCCTTTTCCCGGAGCTTGATTCGAATTGTCGAGGCGGGCAAGCCGCGACGATGGAGGGTAAGGGCTCGGGCCTCGGCAAACCGCTGATCATTGAGAATGCCCAACTCTGACAGTCGATCGATGATGGCGTCCACCGCATCCGAGCCGGCAACGGGACGTCCATCGGTGGTCTGTGCGTCCTGATCCCGACGTTGGGCTTGGTTCACCCGTCGCATTAACGCGCGCCGGAGTTGTTCCACTGAGGTGGCAAAGCGAGCCAGGTAATCGTGGGCGGCCCGCTCCAGCGCGTCGACCGTCACCTCGGAATGGTCGGGTTGGGCGCGGCGTCTTCGGTTGCGGGCGGGGTCCTCTGCCATTTAGATGGCGCACCAGAACACGTGACGCGGGACGGAACAGGACGCAGGCATGAGCATACATCCCATCTTTGGCGCCGATGTGGGCGCCCGCTTCAACTGGCGGGGGCTCTGGACGCTGTACTGGCGGGAGGTCCGGCGGTTCCTCAAAGTTTATACCCAAACCGTAATCGCACCCGTTGTGACAACGCTGCTGTTCATGGCGATCTTTGCTCTCGCGTTGGGGCGGGCGGTGGAGGCAATCATGGGCGTGCCGTTTCTGGAGTTCATCGCCCCCGGCCTGATCATGATGGCAATCGCCCAGAACGCCTTTGCCAACACCTCCTCATCCATCGTCATCTCCAAGGTGCAAGGCAACATCGTCGACACCCTAATGCCACCGCTAGATGCCCACGAGCTTACCTTCGGAATCGCCATGGGCGGGGTCACGCGCGGCATCGTCGTCGGTCTGGTCGTCGGGCTGGCCGCCGCGCCGTTCGTCGTGCTGCACCTGGAAAAGCCGCAGTTCATTATCTACCACGCCGTGATGGCCTCGCTGATGCTCTCACTCCTGGGGCTCGCCGGCGGCATCTGGTCCGAAAAGTTCGACCATATTGCCGCCGTCACCAACTTTGTGGTGACGCCGTTGTCATTCCTTTCCGGCACATTTTACTCCATCGATCGGCTTCCCGCAGCGTTTCAAACCATCACGCTGTTTAACCCGTTTTTCTACATGATCGATGGTTTCCGCTATGGCTTCATCGGAGTTTCGGACGTGAATCCCTGGATAGGCGTTTTAGTCATGGCCGTGGTCAACGTCGCGCTATGGCTGCTCTGCTATCGAATGTTCGCCTCCGGTTATAAGCTGAAGGCATGACATCTGAGTCGTTGGACGCTTTGCTTGCGGAAGTGCGGGCGTGTCGGCACTGCGCGGCTCACCTGCCGCTCGGCCCACGTCCCGTGTTGCGCATGCAGCCCAGTGCTCAACTGTTGATCATCGGTCAAGCGCCAGGGACCAAGGTGCACGACAGCGGCATCCCGTGGAACGATCCCTCCGGTGATCGCTTGCGAGAGTGGCTGCGGACGGATCGGGACACATTCTATGATGAGTCCCGAGTTGCGATCATCCCCATGGGATTTTGCTATCCCGGCCGGTTGCCGCGTGGCGGGGACGCGCCGCCCCGGCCTGAATGCGCGCCGCTATGGCATGATCGGCTGCATGCCCATTTACCGAGCGTGCAACTGACGTTGCTGGTGGGGAGCTACGCTCAGGCCAGATATCTGCACGGGGCACGCGGGCGGACCCTGACCGAGACCGTTGCTCGCTGGCGGGATTTCGCCCCCGATCTCTTGCCGCTACCGCACCCGAGCTGGCGCACGACGGCATGGCAAAAGAAGAACGCCTGGTTTGATGCGGAGCTGTTGCCGCATCTTCGTGGGAGGGTTTCGCGGCTATTGTTGTGACCGCAAACACGCGCCCGGCGTGGATCAGTCGCTCGGATCTCAAATCGGATGGTCAACGCCCAGGAGCTTCTGCTCCTAAACTGCCACCAACGCCTGGGTCAGGTCTGCCTTCAAGTCCGCAACGTCCTCCAGGCCGACGGAGATGCGCACGAGGCCGTCCGTAATGCCCTGGGCGGCGCGATCCTCTGCACTCAAACGCTGGTGGGTGGTGGTTGCAGGGTGCGTGGCAAGCGTCTTGGCATCGCCAAGGTTGTTGGAAATATCGATCAATTTCAAGGCATTGAGCAGTCGGAACGCAGCCGGCTTGCCGCCCTGCACCTCCAGGCTCACCACCGTGCCGCCGGCACCGGCCATCTGTGCCATGGCGAGCCCGTGCTGTGGGTGGCTTTCGAGACCGGGGTAGAGGACGTGGTTCAGGTCCGGGCGTTCCGCCAGCCAAGCGGCCAGTTCCAGGGCGGCGCGGCAATGGCGTTCGACCCGGAGCGACAGTGTCTCCAGCCCCTTGGCCAGCACCCAGGCATTGAATGGGCTGATGGCGGGGCCCGTGTGGCGAAGCCAGGGCACCAGCTCCGTCTTTTCCCAGTCGCCGTCGTTAGTCAGCACCGCGCCGCCGAGCGTACGGCCCTGGCCGTCCATGTGCTTGGTTGCGGAATAGACAACGACATCAGCGCCGACATCGAGCGGGCGCTGCAGGATCGGCGTTGCGAAGACATTGTCCACCACGACTCGCGCACCGGCGGCATGGGCCAGACCGGCAACGTAAGCCAAGTCGATGATCTCCAGGCACGGATTGGAGGGCGACTCTAAAAAGACACACGCCGTCGGCTCGCTTAATGCGTCGCGCCAGGCCCCCTCGTCGGTACCGTCCACAAACACCGTGGTGACGCCGAAGCGCGGCAAGATTTCCGCACAGATGTACTGGCAGGAGCCGAACAAGGCACGGCTTGCCACCAGCCGGTCGCCGGCGCGGACACTGGCGGCCAGAGCGGCGTAAACCGCGGCCATGCCCGTGGCGGTGGCGCGGCAGAACGATGCCCCTTCGATGCCGGCGAGCCGCGTTTCGAACAGGGTCACAGTGGGGTTGGCGAAGCGGGAGTAGACATAGCGGCTAACGTCACCCTTGAACGCGGCCTCGGCCTCCTCGGCGGAGGCGTAGACGTAACCGGAGGTCAGGAACAGCGCTTCCGCCGTCTCATCAAAGCCGGAGCGTTGCAAGCCGCCGCGCACCAGACGTGTATCGATCCGCCAGCCGTGGTCCTCGCGCAAGTCACGTGGCATCGTGCTGTTGTTCCTTCCTTCCGCCCAAAAAGCAAAAAAGCCCCAACCGCCGGACGGTCGGGACCTTGCATTTAAGGCCGGACCTTTTAGCGGCTTATTTAGCGTGGCCGCAAGCTGGTCGCCCAAATCACCACGTCTTTTCCCGATACCGGGCGGGCTGGCGGCTGTCAAGGGGATGCCATGGCGGCGCTCGACAGCGCTTACCGTTAAAGCCATATCTCAGGTGCATGAGAGGTCCGTAGCCAAGGAGCAAACGTTTACCATGACCGACCGCGCCCTTATCGATGACACGTTCTTTGCCCGCACCGGCTTGGACCGAGAGCGCGCGGCCTCGATCACGGCGGACGCGCTGACCGGCGCTGATGATGGTGAATTGTTCTTGGAGTATCGGCGGTCCGAGAGCCTGGTGTTCGACGACGGCGCTTTGCGCAGTGCCAATTTCGACACCGCACAGGGCTTCGGACTCCGCGCTGTCTCGGGTGAGACCACGGGCTACGCCCATGCCTCGGTGTTATCCGAGGACGCGCTCCAACGCGCGGCGGAAACGGTCAAGAGCGTGCGTGGTGGCCAAGGCGGCACCTTTGCCGAGCCGCCGGCTGGCACCAATGCGGTGCTCTACGGCGATGCGGACCCGGTGGCGCCGGTGCCGTTTGCGGACAAGGTGGAACTCCTCGGCGACATCGACCGATATGCCCGCGCCAAGGACGAACGTGTCGTCCAGGTTTCGGCCTCGCTCACGGGCGAATGGCAGGTGGTGGACATCCACCGGCCCGGCCAGGACCCGGTCGGTGACATCCGCCCACTGGTCCGCCTCAACGTCAGCGTGGTGGTTGAAAAGGATGGCCGACGCGAAAGCGGATCTTACGGCTCCGGCGGCCGACTGCCGTTGGATCAATTCATGGCAATCGAAACCTGGCAGGCGAGTGTCGATGAGGCGCTGCGCCAAGCGTTGGTCAACCTGGAGAGCGTGCCAACCCCGGCCGGCGAAATGACCGTAGTGCTGGGGCCTGGTTGGCCTGGAATTCTGCTGCACGAGGCTATCGGCCACGGCCTGGAGGGGGACTTCAACCGCAAGAAGACGTCGGCCTTCGCGGGCTTGATGGGGAAGCGGGTGGCGTCGCCCGGAGTGACCGTCATCGACGATGGCACAATGTTGGACCGCCGCGGCTCCCTAACTGTTGATGACGAAGGCACGCCCACGGAGCGGACGGTCCTAATCGAGGATGGCATTCTGTGTGGCTACATGCAGGACCGCATGAACGCTCGTCTCATGGGGGGCAAGTCCACTGGCAACGGTCGTCGCCAGAGCTTTGCGCACCGGCCCATGCCGCGCATGACCAATACGGTGATGCTGGCGGGCGACCACGACCCGACCGAGATCCTCGCCTCCGTTGACAAGGGGCTCTATGCCGTTTCCTTCGGCGGCGGCCAGGTCGACATCACCTCCGGCAAGTTCGTGTTTTCCTGCACGGAGGCCTACAAGGTCGAAGGCGGCCGGATCGGTGCACCGGTCAAGGGCGCGACCCTAATCGGCAACGGCCCGGATGTGTTGACCAAGGTTTCCATGATCGGCAACGACATGGCGCTTGACCCCGGCATCGGCACCTGCGGCAAGGAAGGGCAGGGCGTACCCGTCGGCGTCGGCCAGCCGACGATGCGGATCGACGCGCTCACCGTTGGCGGCACGGCCGTGTAGCGCATAACGACGACGAGGCCAACTTAGCGCCGCTCGATAGCCACGTGTCGAAGACGCGGACAGGGGCAGCAGCGAGGCAGCTTTTCGATCAAGGATGGTCGCGGTGGCGATTGCGGGTCTAGTCCTCACCGTCACGGTCGATGGGCGAACGAAGTAAGACGAGGGCACGGTGCCACGAACGGCGATGTCGATCGTACAATATATAGCCATGACGACGACCAGCCTTCCCTTATCCAATAAAACGGTTGATCTGACCTATCAAAGTATCACGTTCCGAATTCCAACAAACTACCTCCAATACTCCTCGTTTGAAACAGACCGAGGCCGCGGACTTCATCTCGGCGTCCTTGCCGAGACCTTCGAGCCACTCACCGCTGAGACCGCTCCCATCTTTCGGACCGCATGGCTCGCCGAAGGCCTTCGCTTGTATCTCAGTAGCTATTTGGATCGCACGATTGAAGAAGCCATACTCGTTCGTTTTGGTATCCAAAACTCCATATCTCATCTATCGTCCCGTGAGGTCAAAAAATCTGTGGCTTGAAACAGTATGCTGCTATTCCCGATCCAGCCTCGAAAGCAAAATCACTGTGGCGAACTAACAAATTTGCTCCTGTTGAAGCGATGGTTCATACAATAGAATGAAGAAATGATCGATTCTCTGAGGCGACACTCTAAACGTCGATGATCACTTGTCTTATTGGAACAAAAAAATAGCCACCTGACAAATTACGTTGTGAACATATTTTTCAGTACGAGAAATTTGTTGTCAGACTTCATTATGAAAAAAGGCATCTACCACAATGGTATGAAATTAAGGATTGTTCCGTTGCGCTAATAGATTCTTTCCGTACTTCCGTCAAACAGCCGCGAGTGCCCAGTGATGGGGCGCCCAACCGAGGAAACACACCATGACCATGCGTGCATTGACTCAATCAGATTGAGTTCACGCTCACGATGCGGACACCTACTCGTCCTACGTTATCCCCATGTAGAGGGCGCAACCGTGGGGTCAATCGGCTGGAGGGAACCTTGCCCCCTGAGCCCCAATCGCGGTACGCAACGGAGTTTCGTGGACACGCGCAGGTACGGAAAGGATCGCCGATGCGACGGACAGCACTGCTTTTGGTCGCCATGCTGGCCGTGGTCATCGCCATCGATGGGATCGCGTGGGCCCAGGACACGCGGCTCGGCGGCTCCGCGGATGCGATCCGCAACCAGGTCAACGCGGGCCGCGTCGGTGTCCTGTCCGGAGGAGTGAGCGGGACGGACGTTCGCATCATCGCTGACCTGGCGGCCGTGCTCGATGACTGGCCCGACATGCGCATCCTGCCCATTGTCGGCCAAGGCTCGGTCCAGAACATCACGGACATTCTATATTTGCGCGGCATCGACATTGGCATCGTCCAGGCGGACGCCCTGGCTTATGTCCGCGACGAACGCATACATCCCTCCATAGAAGCGCGGGTGCGCTACATTGCCAAGCTGCACAATGAGGAGTTCCACTTGCTCGCCCGCCGGGACATCGAGAGCATTGAGGACTTGGCCGGCAAGTCGGTGAACGTGGGCCACGAAGGCAGCGGTACGAACATCACGGCGACTGCCGTGTTCGACGCCCTAGGGATTGCGGTCGAGCCCAGGTCCTTTGATCCAACGCTGGCACTGGCGAAACTGAAATCGGGGGAAATCGCCGCCATGGCGACGGTGGCGGGCAAGCCGGCGAGCATGTTTTCGACCCTGGAGGCCGATAACGGCTTGCACCTGCTGCCGGTGCCGCTGACCCCGGAGCTTCTGGATGTCTATCTACCGGGCCGCCTGGAGGCGGGCGATTACCCGCGATTGATGCTCGATGGCGCCAGCGTCGACACGATCGCCGTGGGCGCGATCATGGTCGTCTACAACTGGCCCGCCACGCATCCCCGCTATCGCAATCTGGCGACGTTTGTGGATGCGTTTTTCGAGAGCTTCGATCGGTTTCAGATACCGTCTCGCCATGGCAAATGGCGGGAGGTGAATCTGGCCGCCGAGGTGCCCGGCTGGGAGCGGTTCGCGCCGGCTGAACAGTGGCTGGGGGCGAACGTCCGGTGAGGTGATGTCACTGCAGCTAGAGGCCGGCTGTCGACAGGGCCTCGGCCGCATCCCCGTCACCGGCCTCCGCGCGTTGGCTTAGCGTCGCCACCAGGGCGTTCAAGCGCTCGGCCGCGACGCTGTCTCCCGCCGCTTGACCGGCCTTGTACCACAGCAGCGCCAGGCTCGGGTCGGCCACGTCCCCCACCACGCTTTGCTCCTGTTGGAACAGCGGATCATACGTCAGACCCGCGCGACCGGCGGCGGCCGCGCTGCCGGCCTCGGCCGCCAGGCGGTAGAACGAGCGGGCCGATGTGATGTCGCCGATTTCCAAGAACGCATCACCTCGGTCAATCCAAGCCTGCAGTTGCTCCGGCGACTCCGTTGGGGTGTCGTTGACCCGAACCCGCACCTGCGGTGACTGGCGGGCGGCAAGGATGGCCTCACCATCGGCTACGGCGCCGTCGCTGTTGATCGCGTCGGCCGCTCGGTCCGGTATCTCGATCGTTGGTTCATTCGTGCGCGCGTTCGGCTCCGCTTCGAGCGCCATCTGCGGGGCGGTGTCCGCTTGCGCGTCGGTCATGGTTTCGTTTTCAACGATCGTGTTCACCTCAGGTTCCGGCTCAGAAGCATGGTTTGGTTCCGGCGCGGTGCTGGTAAGGACCTCGTCCTGCGGGGGGTCACTGGCCTGTGGTTCGGCGGACGCCGTCGTACTTTGCGACGGCGTCGCGGGGTTCGCCTCCTGTTCCGGCTCCGCAGTGGACATCTCGACCGCTGCGGTCTGATCAGCCGGCGTCGTGGCTTGGAACGTAGCGGCGGCCGACTCGCTGTCCTGTCGCGCGGTTGTGTCCGCCGGACGGTCCTCGGCCTTGTGTGCCTCGGCCACGGGCGTTTGCGGTGCCGTGCCCGTCGGATCAAGCCCGGCAACACCTTCAGCCACGCGAATGACCAGCCGATCGACCTGAGATTTGATCTCGGGACGGGTCACATAGGCAAGGGCCAGCCCTCCGATCACGGCAACGATAACGAGCCCGACAAGGGCCGCCCGCCGCTGGCGGCGCATTCGCTGCTGAGCTGGCGACGCCTCGTGCGATTGCAGGCGTGGCGGTGGCAGCGCCTTCGCCGTCCGAATGGCGCCCCCACCGTGGCCGGGCCGCGGTGGTTGCGGTGGAGGTGACGATGACGTTTTCTCGGTGCTGCGACGCGGCGAAGATGCGGACTTGGCCGGCTCAGCGACCACGGTTCCGACCGAGCGAAGCGGTGGAGGGCTCGCCGCCGAGAGTGGCGTCACGGTCAGCTGCGACTTCGGACTCGCGCTTGATGGAGCCTCGGGCGCCGGCGCGAGGGCGTTGCTGGCAAGGCCCACTGGTGGCGTCAGGGGGGTCACGACCTGATCGGGCTCAGAGAAGGACTTGGCCGGAGCTTCGGCCAGCGGCGGCGAAGCGGCGGGGCGCGCCAGGTCGCTGACCAGGGCTGACAAATCCACGTCACCAGTCACGCCGCGGCTAATGCGGATGGCGCGGAGTGGATTGCCCTCGGCCATCCGCGTGATGCTACCGATGATCGCCGTGGCTCTATGCTTCAAGTCGGGATAGCCAGCATCCGCGAGGCAGCGGCGGATGACGGTGTCCATCTCGGGCGCCGCAAGAGCGGGCAACCGCACAATCACACTGGGGACGGCAATACCGCGTTTCTGCAGGGTGGTCATCAGAGCGTCTTCGCGCGCCGGCGTGATAGTAAGGATCACTGTATGCGATGGGGCCTTGGCCCACAGCCGCTCCAGCACCTCTCCAAGCTGATCAAAGACCGGACCTGCGAGCCGTTCGACATGATCGAGGATGACGGCTTGGCGCTTTGCATCCGTGTCCGTGCATGTATTGGTGGCGTCTAGCAGATTCTCCACCGTCATGTCCGTCAGACAATCGAGCCGGACCGCTGACACCGAGAATTCCGTCAGCTTGGAATGAGAAAAGCCTTCGATCATGCAGGAGAGCAGGGTGGTTTTCCCGCGTTCCGGCTCGGCGGACAACAGGACCAACCGTTCCGCCCGTGTTACGGATGATACCAGGGTTTTGAAGCAGCCAGCCGAAGCAGCATCATACTCGATGAGATCGAGTTGGACCGCAGATTCAGCCGCCGGGGACTCGTGCTCGGTGGGTTTTGGTGCAGTCAAATCAAAGGAGCCCAATGCTGCAATGGGTCCGGCTTGCAAGCCCTTATCCTCCACCTCTGCGCAGGATTCAGCTTCAGCAGCCCATGCGGTCGTGTCGGGCCGACAGGCTAGCGAACCGCACCCGCGATGAACACCCCCAATTCAACGTCCGCGTGGGTTGCGAAACTGTTGACGGTTTGGTGAATTGGTAAAGCGAGCCGATAAGGGGCCTGGCTCGGGCGTTTTTCGCCCTCCTCGTTCATTCGCGCGGCCACGGCCCATTGTCCTCAACCAGCCGTCGAAAAACCGTCGGCGGATATTTGTATCCAACACACACTCGAATCCCCTCGGAAGCGGCTTCGATGCCACTGCAGCCAGACTGGACCGTATGCGAGGAACACCCGCCGCTCGACGGTAATCAGCGTTCGCCGGCGCTCACGTCCAACAGCTGATCCTTGGCGCCGAACCGCGGCATCACGGCGGCGGCGGACAGCGACAGCCAACCAAAAATCAACAGGATGCCACCGATGGGTGCGGCGCCCTCGAAGGGGATCGATCCCAGCATGATCAGGGAATAGAGCGTGCCGGAGAACAGGAGCATGCCGAGGCTGAAGCAAACCCCGGCCACATGAACGGGCACGGCCGCAGGGCCCCTGCGGATGCTCGCCAGCCAGGCTACCGCCAATAACGCTAGCGCGTGGAACATCTGGTAGGTGGAGCCGAACTCGAACATGAGCCGCGCACCCTCGTCTCCACCGACGCCATGCCAGCCGTAAGCGCCGGCGAGGACGCCGAGGGCGCCGAACAAACCGGCCAGAAGGAGCCAGAGCCGCATCAGGTCGCGTCCCTGCTATTCAGTTCCTGACCAATTCTCATCCAGTCGGTTACGCGCGGGTCCACGATTCTCATATCCTCAAACAACCACACCATCCGGTCACAAAACCACAGCTTGCTGCGGTATGCGAGCACCGCGCCGATGAGCGTTGGCCATGCGGCGCCAAACCCGGCGCCCACGAGACCGATCACGCTGCCGATCCCGGCCACGACGGAAAGGACATGGGGCACCGTGCGGTGATGTTTTGGTACCGGCTGCGCGTGGCGGGCGAGCCAAATGCGTTCCCCGAAGGTCGCCCGCGCTGACCAGGTGTCCGTGCGGGCAGGCGGTGGGAACAGCCGCGGGTTTAGCCAGATCCAAGTGCACGAGACCACTACGGCCGTCGCTGCGCCCCACCAACCGATCCAGACGTGGCTGTATAGGGCCAGTAACAGAACAGGCAGGGTCGCAACGCGGGTCCAAACGCTCCATGGGCTGGCGTGCCGAGCCCAGGTGACGTCGTCCATGCCGAACATCCGTTCGGCGAAGCGGTAGATGTCCGGCATTCAAATGACTTCCCGCGTTGCGAGCGGAGAGGCAACCGACAGAGCGGCATTCAGCTTGAAAAGGCGCACCCACCAGGTACGCAGGCCGGTTGACCGCAGGGCGTCGATGGCGCTTGAGCGCCGCCGTTAATGCGCGGTGCCGAGAGCGCTTTGGTCACGCTTGTGTCGCCGCAAATGGGGCAGGGGATGGAGCCTGCCGCCTGTTGCGCTTCGAAGTCCGCAGTGGAGCGAAACCAGCCCTCAAAGGTATGGCCGCCGTTGCAAGAGAGATCAAACACGATCATCGCGGCAACTCACTGTGGCCCATCAAAACCTGATCAATAGAGCGGGCACACTGCCGCCCCTCCCGGATCGCCCACACGACAAGGGATTGACCCTTTCGCATGTCGCCGCACGTGAAAACGCCGTCGACGTTCGTCCGGTAGGAGCCGGGGTCAGCTTCCGTATCCGCTTTAACGTTGCCACGCTCGTCCAGTTCCACCCCGGAGCCGGTGAGGAGACCGTCGTGGGTTGGATGAACGAAGCCCATGGCGAGCAGGACGAGGTCAACGTCGATGGCGAACTCGCTGCCGGCGACGGGCTCCATCCTCATGGCGCCGTTGTTGCCAGGCATCCATTGCAGGCGCTGAAGATGGAGCTTCTCTACATGGTTGCCGCCGGAGAGCCGCGTGGTGGCAACCGCCCAGTCCCTCTCGCAGCCCTCTTCCTGGGACGAGGACGTGCGGAGCTTTAGGGGCCAATCGGGCCAGGTGATGCCCTTGTCTTCCCGTTCGGGCGGGCGTGGCATGATTTCCAATTGGGTCACGGAGGCGGCACCCTGACGAATCGAGGTGCCGACACAGTCCGAGCCCGTATCGCCGCCACCAATAACGACAACATGCTTGCCGGTGGCCAAGATCCGAGAGGCCGGGTCCGCGTCGCGGCCCGCGACGCGGGCGTTTTGTTGTGTGAGGAAGTCCATTGCGTAATGGATACCGGCCAAGTCGCGCCCCGGAACGGGCAGGTCGCGAGGCTGCTCCGCGCCACCGGCGAGCACGACCGCATCGAAGCCGCGGATGAGGTCAGACACCTCGATGTCGACACCGACATGGCTGTTGGGACGGAATTCAACGCCCTCGGCCTGCATCTGTGCCATGCGGCGATCAATGAGGTGCTTTTCCATTTTGAAATCTGGAATGCCGTAGCGGAGTAGACCGCCGATTTTGTCACGCTTCTCATAGACCACAACGCCATGGCCAGCGCGGGCCAACTGCTGCGCGCAGGCCATACCGGCCGGACCGGAGCCGACGACCGCAACCCGCTTGCCCGTTCGGTGGGTGGGGATTTGCGGTGCGATCCAGCCTTCCTCCCACGCTCGATCCACGATGGCGCATTCGATCGATTTGATCGTCACCGGCTGATCGATGAGGTTCAGCGTACAGGCCGCTTCACACGGTGCCGGGCAGATCCGGCCCGTAAACTCCGGAAAGTTGTTGGTGGAGTGAAGGACGTCACTCGCCTCACGCCACTGGTGACGAAAAACCAGGTCGTTCCAGTCCGGGATAATGTTGTTGACGGGACAACCCTGGTGGCAATAAGGGATGCCGCAATCCATGCAGCGCGCCCCTTGCCGCGCCAATTCATCGTCGCCGAGAGGGACAACGAACTCGTTCCATTGCCTTACACGCTCGCCGACCGGAATGTAGGCACGATCGCGGCGTTGAATTTCTAGAAAACCCGTTGGCTTGCCCATGGCGTCTTATGCTCCCACGGCAACGGCGATGTCGTTCCGTTCGGCCTCCCGCGACTTGGCTTGCATGGTTTGCAGTGCACGCCGATAGTCGACGGGCATGACCTTCACAAACTTCGGGAGAACGTCTTTCCAGTTGGTAAGGATATAGCCGGCGCGTCGGCTGCCGGTATAGCGGCGGTGCTTGTCCACGAGTGTGTAAAGGCGCTGTGCATCGCCGCGCGTCATGTCGTGCATGATCTCCACCTGTCCGTGGGCCTCCAGATCGCCGCGTTGGTGCGCGAGGTGATCCAAGAACGCATCCTCTTCGGCGATCGGCTCCAGGTCGACCATGGCAAGGTTGCAGCGGCGCTCGAACTGCCCGTCCTCGTCCAGGACATATGCGATCCCGCCGCTCATACCGGCGGCGAAGTTCCGACCAGTCTGGCCGAGGACAACAACGCAGCCTCCCGTCATGTACTCGCAACCGTGGTCGCCGACACCTTCGACAACGGCAAAGACACCGGAATTGCGGACGGCGAAACGCTCACCGGCGACGCCGCGAAAGTACGTCTCACCCGAGATCGCGCCGTAAAGGACGGTGTTGCCGATGACGATGTTCTCGTGCGGTTCGATCGGGCATTCTGCGGCTGGATAGACGATGATGCGTCCGCCTGAGAGCCCCTTGCCCACGTAGTCGTTCGCATCTCCTTCCAGCTCAAGGGTCACGCCGTGGGCAAGAAAGGCACCAAAGCTCTGGCCAGCATTGCCCTTGGCCCTGATGTGAATGGTGTTATCGGGCAGCCCGGCATGTCCATAGCGCCGCACAATCTGGTTCGACAGCATGGTGCCAACGGTACGGTTCACGTTGCGGATCGGAGTTTCGATGCGCACCGGTGTCCGCAGATCGAGCGCCTGTCCTGCCTCGCGGATCAAAGCATGATCGAGGGCATGTTCGAGCCCATGGTCTTGTTTCGCGCAGTTGTAGCGGGCCACGTCGGGCGCAGCCTCGACCTGATGGAAGATCTTCGCGAAATTGAGCCCGCGGGCCTTCCAGTGGTCCAGGGCCTGGCGCATCTCTAACCGGTCGGTACGCCCAATCATTTCGTTGACTGTGCGGAAACCCAGCTTGGCCATCCACTCCCGAACCTCTTCGGCCAGAAACATCATGAAGTTGACGACATGATCCGGCTCGCCGGAGAAGCGCTTGCGAAGCTCTGGGTCCTGGGTCGCGACACCAACCGGGCAGGTGTTCAGGTGACACTTCCGCATCATGATACAGCCTGCTGAGATCAAAGCCGCTGTCGAAATCCCGAACTCATCGGCGCCAAGCAGGATGCCGACGACGAGGTCCCGGCCGGTCCGCATGCCGCCGTCCACCTGCACGGCGATCCGGCCGCGGAGATCGTTAAGGACAAGCGTTTGATGGGTTTCGGCCAAGCCGATTTCCCACGGTGAGCCGGCGTGATGAATGGAAGTGAGCGGGCTCGCGCCGGTCCCGCCTTCGAATCCGGCGATGGTGACATGATCGGCATGGGCTTTGGAGACCCCGGCCGCGATCGTTCCAACCCCCACCTCGGACACGAGTTTGACGCTGACCCGTGCCTCCGGATTGGCATTCTTTAAGTCATGGATGAGCTGTGCCAGATCCTCGATGGAATAGATATCGTGGTGTGGCGGCGGTGAGATCAAGCCGACGCCGGGCGTCGAATGCCGGACCTTGGCGATCCAATCGTCGACTTTATAGCCGGGAAGTTGGCCGCCTTCGCCGGGCTTTGCGCCTTGGGCCATCTTGATCTGGATGTCGTCCGAATTGGCCAGGTATTCAGCGGTTACGCCGAAGCGGCCGGACGCCACCTGCTTGATGGCGGATCGCATAGTGTCACCATTGGGCAAGGGGTTAAAGCGGCTCGCCTCTTCACCCCCCTCGCCCGTGTTGGATTTGCCGCCAATCCGGTTCATCGCCAGCGCCAGGGTGGTGTGCGCTTCCCACGAGATTGAGCCGAACGACATAGCACCGGTCGAGAACCGCTTGACGATCTCCGAGGTCGGCTCGACTTCGTCAAGCGGCAATGGCGTCTCAGCAAATTTCAGATCGAACAAGCCGCGCAGATTCTTGAGCTTACGGGTCTGGTCGTCGACCTTTTTGCTGTAGGCCCGATACTTCTTTTCGTCCGCCGATCGGCAGGCGTGCTGGAGCAGGGCCACCGTTTCCGGTGTCCAGACATGTTCTTCACCGCGCAACCGGAAGGCCAGTTCACCACCGACATCCAAGGATGAGCGCAGAACCGGGTTGGCGCCCCAAGCCGCATCATGGCGTTTGACCGACTCAGACGCGATTTCGGCCAAACCGATACCGCCCACCGCCGAATGCGTGCCCGTGAAGTACTCACCGACAAATTCCTGCGATAACCCCACCGCATCAAAGATCTGAGCGCCGCAGTACGACTGGAAGGTGGAAATGCCCATCTTGGCCATCACCTTCAGCATCGCCTTGCAGACGGCTTTGACGTAACGCTTGTGTGCTTCTTCCTCGCTGATCGGCTCCGGCAAGTCATGGCAAACGGCCGATAAGGTGTCGAAGGCGAGATAGGGATTAATCGCCTCAGCACCATAGCCGCCAAGGAGGCAGAAATCGTGAGTCTGCCGCGCTTCGCCGGTTTCGACAACGAGGCCCACCTCGGTCCGCAGGCCTTCCCGGATCAGGTGATGATGAACACCCGCAGTCGCGAGCAGGGCCGGGATCGGAATCCAGTCGGCGCCCACGGTGCGGTCGGAGAGAATGATGATATTGTAACCGCTGCGAACGGCTCGTTCGGCGGCCTGCATCAGCGCATTCACGGCCGGACGCAATCCGCCCTCGCCCTCTTCGGCGGGATAGCAGATGTCGAGCGTGCAGGTCCGAAAGGCCCGGTCCAGATGGTTCTCGATCCGCCGGATTCGCTCCAGATCCGTGTTGGAAAGGATTGGGTGCTTAGCCTCCAGGCGACGGTGGGCCTTGGCGCCTTCGAACGACATCAGGTTCGGCCGCGGCCCAATGAGAGTAACCAGCGACATCACCAATTCTTCGCGGATCGAGTCGATGGGCGGATTGGTGACCTGCGCAAAACACTGCTTAAAGTAGTCGTAAAGAAGTTTCGGGCGGTCTGACAGCACCGCCAGGGGCGTGTCGCGGCCCATGGAGCCGACGGGCTCCTGCCCAGTGAGCGCCATCGGCGCCAGGAAGAACTTCAGATCCTCCTGGGTGTAGCCGAAGGCTTGCTGGCGATCCAGCAATGTAGCCGAGTCCGGGGGCATGGGCCCCACCTCCGCCGGAAGGTCTTCCACCTTGGTCTGGTTCGCGTCCAGCCACTGCTGATAGGGGCGGGCACTGGCGAGCGAGTCCTTGAGTTCCTCGTCATCAATGATCCGGCCCTGCTCCAGATCGATGAGAAACATCTTGCCCGGCTGCAGCCGCCACTTCTTGATGATCTTGCTTTCCGGAATGGGTAGCGCACCCACCTCGGAGCCCATTATCACATAGTCATCGTCGGTTATGACGTAGCGGGCGGGGCGCAGGCCGTTACGGTCCAACGTCGCGCCAATCTGGCGTCCGTCCGTGAACGCGATCCCGGCCGGCCCGTCCCACGGCTCCATCAACGCGGCATGGTACTCATAGAAGGCGCGCCGCCTGTCATCCATCAGTGGGTTGCTGTCCCAGGCTTCGGGGATCATTAACATCATCGCATGGGCCAGCGAGTAGCCGCCCGCCACCAACAACTCCAGGCAGTTATCAAACGTAGCAGAATCAG
Organism: uncultured Rhodospirillaceae bacterium; assembly: GCA_964619055.1. Taxonomy (GTDB): domain Bacteria; phylum Pseudomonadota; class Alphaproteobacteria; order Rhodospirillales; family Defluviicoccaceae; genus CAYVUM01. The sequence continues at coordinate 39,403 of CAZUDB010000007.1, read as the reverse complement.
AAATGCCGTCTGCTATCAGCGGCCAAAGCCGGGCCAGATCTTCGCCCAACAGGTCCGACTTCATCGAGTGGCGCCGCGCCTGCATCCAATTAATGTTGCCGCGCAGGGTGTTGATTTCCCCATTGTGACAAAGGTAGCGGAAGGGCTGAGCCAGACGCCACGACGGAAACGTGTTCGTTGAAAACCGCTGGTGGACAAGCGCCAGTGCGGAGACCAGACGGTCTTCCTTGATATCGGGGTAGTAGGTGGAGAGGTTGGCCGCCAGGATCATTCCTTTGTAGGTGATGGTCCGGGTCGACAAGGAGGCGATGTAAAATTGCTCCTGACCCTGATAGCGGTGGTCCCAGATCCGGTGGTGAGCGATCTTGCGCGCCACGAACAGCTTGCGCTCCATGGCATCCGCATTGGGGGTCTCGGGGCCGCGCCCGATGAAGATTTGGCGAATGACCGGCTCACTCGGCTTGACGCTTTCACCGAGCACCGCATTGTCGGTGGGCACATCCCGCCAGCCCAACACGGTTTGTCCCTCGGATGTCACGGCCCATTCCATTGCCGCGATACACTTGCGTCGGGTTTCCTTTAGCTGCGGCAGAAACACCATGCCAACGGCGTAATCGCCCGGCTCTGGCAAATCGAAGCCGAGGCGGGCGCATTCCTCGCGCAAAAAAGCATCGGGAATGTGAATCAGGAGGCCGGCACCGTCACCCGCCAGTGGATCCGCGCCCACGGCGCCGCGATGGTGGAGATTACACAGGATCTGCAGGCCCTGTTCGACGACGTCATGGCTCTGGCGGTTCTTAATGTTCGCGACAAACCCGACGCCGCAGGCGTCGTGCTCGTTCCGCGGGTCATAGAGACCCTGCATCGCGGGCAACGCAGACAAAGGCATGCGTGGTTCCAATCCCTTAACTCCATCCTGACCGTGTTGGGCCTGACCGTGCCAAGTATTACCGAGCCGGGTCTGACCATCCCGGGCTCGCTGGTTGCCCGTTCTTTTATCACCTATGGGACATGGCCGCCGCAGACCCGCTGATCAACTCAGGTTTTTGCCCAGAAGTGAGCCATGACCCGAGTATTGGTCGGCCGTCCATTCCTCTAACGCCAAGCGGTGCGGCCGTGTTGATGCCTGCACCTTGTCCCTTTTCGCTCCCCCACAACGGTTGGCAGCACCTTCACTCGAGTGCGTTTCTCACCACGCCGGAGCGAAACCGATCCCGGGCGCCCAGAATGTCTCCTTCTCGGCACAAAAATACAAGCCTGAATACGTAGGCTCAGGGAATCTTTCACCCTCTTGCCTACTGTGCGAGAGTACGCGCCATTGATGCGAGATATAGGGTTAATTAGCTGTGTTAGTGCTTCATATTGTGGTCTTGGCGTTAGTCCAAGGCATTACGGAATTCTTGCCGATCAGTTCGTCGGGACATCTCGTGCTTATCCCGGCCCTTACTGGGTGGCCGGATCAGGGCCTGATCATCGATGTGGCGGTCCATGTCGGTACGCTGTTTGCCGTATTGATCTACTTTTGGCGGGACGTTTTGGCCGTCCTACGCGGGGCTTGGGCTGTGGTACGGGGGCGCCGGCAGGGAGACGACGCGAACCTGGTATTGTGCCTGATTGTCGCGACCCTTCCAGTCATCATCGCCGGATTTGCCCTGAAATCCTTGATCCCCGAGGGTATTCGAAGCGTGGAGGTGATTGCCTGGGCAACTATTGTGTTCGGTGTACTGTTGTGGCTTGCCGACAAACGGTTCAGCGCAAAGCGACGGATAACGCATATGGGGATTGCGGACGCCGCAGTGATCGGGTTGGCCCAGGCCTTCGCCCTGATCCCGGGTACCAGCCGATCAGGTGTGACAATGACGGCGGCGCGGATGCTGGGGTTCGAGCGGACAGAGGCGGCCCGCTTCTCCATGCTGCTGTCGATCCCGGCGATCGCCGGTGCCGGCCTGTTGCTTGGCCTTGATGTGGCCGGGGCCGGCAATATGGCTCTGACCCGTGATGTGGCACTGGCTGCGGGTCTTGCTTTTGTCTCGGCACTCGCGGCCATCTGGGGGCTTATGGCATGGCTACGCCGCGCGACGTTCACGCCGTTCGTGATCTATCGCATCGCTCTTGGCGTCGCCCTATTGCTTTACGCCTACGGCGTTTTCGACACTATTTGAGGCGTTCGCGGCAACGCCGCTGCCGGGCTCCGCTGAGATCGTCTCAAGATTGAATGCGGCCGCCATAAGGGCCCGCGTGTATGCGGTTCTTGGAGACGCAAACACCCTATCGGTTGGCCCTTGTTCGACGACCTGACCGTCCTTCATCACCAGGATGTGGTGAGCGAGCGCGCGCACGACACGCAAATCATGGCTGATGAACAGGTAGGCCAGATTATGGGATTTCTGCAACGCGCGGAGTAGATCGACGATCTGGGCCTGGACTGAGACATCCAGCGCGCTTGTGGGCTCATCGAGCACGATGAAGTCGGGCCTCAGGACCAGGGCGCGGGCGATGGCGATCCTCTGGCGCTGGCCGCCAGAAAACTCATGCGGATAGCGGGTGTGGACCGCTGGGTCGAGTCCCACCTCGTCCAGGACCCGGTGAACCGCGTCGGCCCGCTCAGCGGCAGTTCCGATCTGGTGAATCTCCAGGCCCTCGGCGATGATTTGGCCGACGGTCAGGCGCGGGCTCAAGCTACCGAATGGGTCCTGGAACACGATCTGCATTCTCCGGCGCAACGGTCGCAGGGCTCGCCAAGTCAAACCCTGAAGCTCTTCGCCGTCAAAGACGATGGAGCCTTTGCTTTTTTGCAGACGGATGAGGGCGCGGGCCAGAGTGCTTTTGCCCGATCCGCTTTCACCAACGACGCCGAGGGTGTGACCGCGCCGTAGGTCCAGCGAAATGCCGTCTACGGCACGAACGTGGTCCACCGTCCGGCGCAGCACGCCGCGTTTGATGGGAAACAGAACCCGGCTGTCGGTGGTCCGTAGCAATTCGGGCGCATCGGCGGGAGCCGGCGGGGGACGGTCCTTGGGCTCGGCAGCGATGAGGCGGCGCGTGTAGTCGTGTCTGGGCTTGGCGAAGATATCGGCCACCGGACCTTGTTCGACGATCTCACCGTCCTTCATCACGCAGACCCGGTCGGCGACGCGCCGCACGATGGTGAGATCATGGGTGATCAGCAGCAGTCCCATTGTCATCTTGTTCTGTAACTCTTTGAGAAGCTTTAGAATTTGGGCCTGCACGGTGACATCGAGGGCGGTCGTGGGCTCATCAGCAATCAGCAGATCCGGTTCGTTGGCGAGCGCGATCGCGATCATCACGCGTTGTTGCTGACCGCCGGAGAACTGATGGGGCAGGGCATCGAGCCGATTTTCCGCCTCCGGCAGGCCAACCATACGCAACAGCTGGATCACGCGAGGCCGGGCCTGGCGGCGGCTGATGCCATGATGAACCATGATCACTTCAGCAATTTGCTTCTCGATGGAGTGGAGTGGGTTCAAGGAGGTTAGAGGTTCCTGAAAGATCATGGTCATACGATCGCCACGGAGTTGGCGCATCCGCGCCTCGTTGGCGGCCTTGAGGTCTTCGCCGTGGAAGCGGACGGTGCCGCCGGGGTGCCAGGCGTGGGGATACGGCAATAGCCGCATGACACTGAGCGCAGTAACGGATTTGCCGGAGCCACTTTCGCCGACGAGAGCTACCGTCTCGCCGCGATCGACCTGGAACGAGACGTTGCGGACGGCGATGATCTCCCTCGCACCTCGCCCAAACGAAACAGAGAGGCCGGCCACGTCCAACAGTGTCGTCATCGATTGCCTCGCATGATGCTGGCTCGGGCGCCTTGGGAGAGGCGAAGATCAGGCTCCTGGCCGGCCGCATCCTCGGGCGGCAGCAGTTCGGCAAAAGTTTTGCGCGGATCGAAGGCATCCCGCACGGCCTCGCCGATGAAGATCAACAGAGACAACATTATGGCAATTACGAAGAACCCGGTGAGCGCTAACCACGGTGCTTGCAAGTTGGCCTTGCCCTGGGCCAACAGTTCGCCCAGCGAAGCCGAGCCCGGTGGCAAGCCCACCCCCAGAAAATCGAGTCCAGTGAGTGCTGTCACCGAGCCGGCGAGGGTGAACGGCATGAAGGTCAACGTTGCGACCATGGCGTTGGGCAGGACGTGGCGGGCCATGATGCGAACATCGGAGGCTCCGAGGGCGCGGGCCGCACGCACGTAGTCGAAGTTGCGCGCACGCAGGAACTCGGCCCGAACGACTCCCACAAAGCCCATCCATTGAAACAGCAGAAGAATACCAAGAAGCCACCAGAAGTTGGGCTCGATAACGCTCGCCAATATGATGATCACGAACAGGATGGGGACCGACGACCAGATCTCGATGAAGCGCTGGAAGATCAGGTCGGTCCAGCCACCGAAGTAGCCTTGGATCGCGCCCGCGGCGACACCGATGGCCGCCGAGACGACGGTGAGGGTAAAGCCGAACAGAACCGATATGCGAAACCCGTAAATGGCACGGGCTGCCACATCGCGGGCTTGATCGTCGGTGCCGAGCCAGTGCTCGATCCCTGGGGGGGAGGGGGCCGGCGAGGGCAGATCCCAAGCTACAGTGCGGTGGTTGTAGGGAATCAGCGGCTCGATCATGAAGCCGTGTTCGTTGATCAGGGCGCGCACGGCCGGATCGGTGTAATCCGCCTCGGTCTTGAACACGCCACCAAACTGTGTCTCCGGATAATTGAACAGCACCGGTGCATATACGTCGCCGTCATAGACCACGAGGATCGGGCGGTCATTGGCGATCAATTCGGCAAACAGGCTGATGACAAACAACGTCGCAAAAATCCACAGCGACCACCAGCCGCGGCGGTTTGCCTTGAAGTTGTCGTAGCGCCGCCGCGACAGCGGCGAAAGCGGAAGGGTGGGGAGCTGGGGTAGCCGCGTGGGCAGCCAGAACGGCCGGGCCATGAGTGAGCTAGCCCTCCAGCCGATCAAAAGTGATCCGTGGATCGATAACAGTGTACATCAAATCACTGACTAGATTGAGTAAAAGCCCGATGAGAGAAAAAAAATAGAGAGCACCGAACACGACTGGATAGTCACGATTGAGGGTCGACTCGAATGCCAGCAGACCAAGGCCGTCGAGCGAGAAAATAATTTCGATAAACAACGCGCCTGTGAACAAAACTGATATGAATGCCGATGGAAAGCCTGCGATCACAATCAGCATCGCATTGCGAAAGACATGACCGTAAAGAACTTTTTTTTCGGCCAAGCCTTTAGCGCGTGCAGTCATCACGTACTGTTGGCGAATTTGATCCAAAAAACTATTCTTGGTCAGCAAAGCGAGAGTTGCGAAGCTGCCTATGACCATGGCGAGCACCGGCAAGGTGATGTGCCAGAAGTAATCGATGATCTTGTCGACAAGGGACAGCTCGTCCCAGTTGTCAGAGACGAGACCTCGCAACGGAAACCAGTCCAGATACGTTCCACTGGCGAAAACCACCAGGAGCAGCAGCGCAAACAGAAACGCTGGGATTGCGGTCCCTACGACCACGACTGCGGATGTCCAGACATCGAAGCTCTCGCCGTCGCGCGTGGCCTTAGCGATGCCAAGGGGAATTGAGACGAGATAAACGATCAGCGTTGTCCACAATCCGAGTGAGATGGACACCGGCATCTTGTCTAGGACCAGGTCGACCACAGTCTGGTTGCGAAAGAAACTCTCTCCGAAATCGAAAACGACGTAGTTACCCATCATCAGCAGAAACCGCTCGTGGAGCGGTTTGTCGAAGCCGAACTGACGCTCCAGTTCGGCAATCAATTCTGGATCGAGGCCCTGGGCGCCGCGATAGGTGCCGCGCGGCCCGTCGGCAACGGGCGCGGCTGTTGCTGCACCGCCGGCACCGCTCACCTCTCCGGAACCGGCGCGTGTAATCCGTTCGGTGATCGCCGTCCCCTCACCGGTGATCTCAGCAATTAGCTGCTCCACGGGTCCGCCCGGGGCCACCTGAATGATGATGAAGTTGATGGCCATGATTACGAGCAGCGTCGGGATCATCAACAGCAAGCGGCGAATGATATAGGCGCCCATTGGCGAGCGGGTCTTCCCTCTAAGGTCGTTGGGGTCGGGTCACGCGGCGGAATAGCAGCCAGGCGAAAAATGACAGGCCAAGCGCGGCGGCGATCACCGTTCCCGACGCGGGCGTATCGGAGGCCTCGCCGGCATCGGCAAGTTCCCCAATCGCCAGCCGTTCATCGAGGCGGGCGGCCTTGTCCTCGTCGTACCACCAGGTGTCGACTTGGACCCCATCCTTTGGCACGATCTCAGGCTGGCCGAACTTGTCCCAATAGAGCATGCGATCCGTTTGAACGTGCCACTGAGGGATCACGTAGTTGCCCCACAGCAGCACGCGATCGAGCGCTCGCGTGCGGACGATGAGGCTATCCCGGTCCGGTGCTGAAATGACATATTCAATGAGATCGTCGATGACCGGGTCTTCGATGCCGACCCAGTTACGTGAGCCTGGTCGACTCGCGGCCTCGGTCGACCAATAGTCCCGCTGTTCGTTGCCCGGGCTGTCCGACTGTCCCCAACCGCCGACGACCATGTCGAAATCGAAACTACGCAGCCGGTTGATGTACTGCGATTGATCGACCAAGCGAACTTGGATGTCGATGCCTAATCGCTTTAAATTGCGCGTGAAGGGCAGCACGATGCGCTCGAACGCTTGGCTGACGAGCAAAATCTCGAACGTGAACGGCGCCCCGGTTTCGGCGTTTACCAGCTTCAGGTCGCGCACCACCCAGCCTGCTTCGGCCAGGAGCTTGGTGGCGGTCATCAGGTTGTCGCGCGGCCAGCCGCTGCCGTCGCTGACGGGAACGGTGTATTCAGTCGTAAACACCTCGATCGGAAGACGATCGCGGTGGGGCTCCAGGAGGGCGAGCTCCTCGCCTTGTGGCAAACCGAAGGACGCCAGCTCAGAATTGCTGAAGTAGCTCTTGGTTCTAGTGTACTGGCCGAAGAATAGATTGGGGTTGGTCCACTCGAAATCGAAGGCATAGGCCAGCGCCCGGCGCACCTTGGACGACTGGAACAGGGGGCGGCGCATGTTGTAAATGAAGGCCTGCATTCCCGTCGGGCGCTTGTGCTGGAACGCTTTCTTAACGAGCCAACCGTCGCGAGTCGCCGGCACGTTATAGTCCAGGGCCCATGCCTTGGCCTGATTTTCGACGCGGAGGTCAATGTCACCCGCTTTGAGAACCTGGCGGACGATGGTGTCGTCTCGGAAGTAGTCGTATCGGATGCGGTCGAAGTTATGCCGACCAACGTTGATCGGCAGGTCTCGTCCCCAGTAGCCTTCGACCCGTTCAACAATCACATGACGGCCAGGCTCAAAATTGGCCACGCGATAAGGACCGCTGGCGAGAGGCGGCTCCAGGGTGGAACGCTCAAAGTCGCGGCCTTCCCAGTAGTGCTTGGGTAGGATCGGCATTTGCCCAATGATCAAGGGCAGTTCCCGATTTTCCTGCTCACTGAAAGTAAACTTGACCCTGAGCTTGCCGAGGGCCTCCACCTTACTGACGGAGCCGTAGTAGAACCTGAAAAACGGTCGGCCTTTTGTTTTCAAAGTTTCAAAGGAAAAGACCACGTCTTCGGCGGTGATCGGCGCTCCGTCGTGCCAATGGGCTTCCGGGCGAAGCGTGAAAATGACCCAGGTGCGGTCCTCAGGCCATTCGATCGTCTCGGCGATTAGGCCGTACTCGGTGAATGCCTCGTCGACGGATCGGGCCAACAACGTCTCCGCGCCGGCGCCGCTCGCGGCGTTGCCTTTGATGATGTAGGGGTTGAAGCTGTCAAAGGTGCCGGTCACGCCCAGCCGCATGGTTCCGCCCTTGGGAGCGTTGGGGTCGACATATTCGAAATGCTTAAAGTCAGGCCCGTACTTGGGCTCGCCATGCATGGCAATCGCATGGCCGCGGTGAACTTTCGGTGCCGGCGCAACGTCGCTCACCGGCTGTGCCGACAACTCAGATGCCAGCCAGGCAGTGATGGTCACGAGAAGCAGGAGGCGGGCCGTCAAAGGCAGCGCGCCGGTCGAAGCGCTGGTCACCCGGCCAACGCCTCCACGGCGCGCGCATGGGCCGCGGGGTCTCCGGCCGCAATCACCCGGCCGTCGGAGTCTAATCCAAGGGGTCGGCCGCACCAGTCGCTGATCCGACCACCCGCACCATCGACGATGGGCACGAGGGCACAGTAATCATAGGGCTTCATCTGGGCTTCGCACACCAAGTCGAGGCTGCCGAGCGAGATCAGCCCATAGGCGTAGCAGTCGGCACCGTAAACAGCACCGCGACAGCCGGCGCGCAAGCGCGCAAACGCAGTGGCGTCCTCGTTGGCGAACATTTCCGGTGTCGTCGTGGACAGCCAAGCGTCCGCCAATGACGGACAGGGGCGGGTCCGGGTGGGCTGGCCGTTCATGGTCGTCGGTCGGCCAACCGCACCAACCCAGCGTTCGCCAAGTGCCGCCATTTCGATCACGCCAATGATGGGGGTGCCCTCATGCAACAATGCAACTAGCGTCCCGAACAGCGGCTTGCCGATGACAAACGATTTGGTGCCATCGATCGGATCAAGCACCCAGACGTAGTCGGCGTCCATGCGTTCGGCGCCATACTCCTCCCCGAAAATGCCGTGATCCGGGAATACCTCACCGATCAACGCGCGCATGGCGGCCTCCGTCTCACGGTCCGCGCGCGTTACCGGGCTGGCATCGGCCTTATCGTCCACGGCGATCCCGGTTCGGAAGTAACCTAGAACGGTGGATCGCGCGGTCTCGGCGAGACGCTCGGCAAGTTCAACAGCAGCAGCGATGTTGATCATGACGGCCGAATGGCAAAAGAAAGCCAGATTGGCCCGATGCTGTTTGGGTAGACATGCGAGGGGATGCGGACTCCCATGCGTGCTGTGTCAGTTATCGGTTGGCGCCGTTGTGCCCGCCGGCTCTTCAGTTGCTGAAGTCGGAGTATCATCGCTCGTTGCTTCTGTCTCGATTCCGCTTGCGGCGTCAGCGCTCTCATCGACTTCTGCGGGTATGGCTTCTTCGGTCGCGGCCTCTTCGGCCAACGGTTCTGGCAACGGCGGCGGATTGGCTGTGTTTTCGCGCAGGTAAGCGATGACGTCGGCGCGGTCTTCTGGCTTGCGGAGTCCGGCAAAGCTCATTTTCGTGCCCGGCGCGTAGCCCTTCGGGCTTTCAAGAAACGCGTTTAGGTTCTCATAAGTCCAGGTACCGCCGACCTCGACCAGGGCGCCCGAATAGGAAAAACCCTCGTGGAACGCCTTCTGCGCCCCTACAACATTGTATAAGTTTGGCCCGACCTTGTTGGCGCCGCCTTCCTCAATGGTATGACACGCCTTGCATTTACCGTAGACCTTTTCACCGGCGCCAGGATCAGCCGCAGCGAGCAGTACCGCCAGATCGGGAAGGTCTTCCTCGACCGCCGTTGCGGTTCCGCCGGCATCGTCCTCAACGCTGGCCATGGCCGGTCCGTAATCGACATCAACCAACAAGTTGCCCAATTGGGCGCTGCCCCAAATCATCCAGGCGCATACCAAGGCACCCAATCCAACCGTTTCTAACGTGCGCGTGTTCATCGCCAACATGTCCTTAAAGCCAGGGCCCGCTTTCACCCCCCCGGGCCGGTGTAACATAGCCCCAAGGCGCCTGCGGGTTCAACGTCGCGGTCTTCAGAACTATCGGATGTCCGCGCGCTTTGTGTTACAGCGGAGCGGCATCGCGCGAATCTGCTCGGCCAGTCATCGATCGCAGGGGCGCTGCGGGGCTCGTTGCACCGCATCGACCGGCGCTGCCGCACAATCGCTTGAAGCTACAGTGGGTTCACAGTTGCTCAACGGGCTCCCACGCCGACGGAGCGAACCGACATGAAGATCGACATGGAGCGCGACCCGCGGTGACCGACCCCATTGTCCTGATCCCCTCGCGGCTGGGCTCCACCCGCTTACCGAACAAGCCGTTGGCGCTGATACAAGGCGAGCCCATGATCGTTCATGTGTGGCGGCGGGCCGTGGCGGCGGCTGTTGGGCCGGTCATAGTCGCCGCTGCCGAGTCGGAGATTGCGGCTGTGATAGAAGCTGCGGGCGGGGTTGCAATACTGACCCGAGCCGACCATCCGTCAGGTTCGGATCGCATCGCCGAGGCTTTGCGGCGGCTGGATGGCGCGCGTCATCATGACGTCGTTGTCAATGTCCAGGGCGACTTGCCTACCCTGTCGCCCGACGCGATCCGGGCCGCGCTCGTGCCGTTGAACGACCCCGAGGTGGCGGTCGCGACGCTTGTCGCTCCGCTATCCGATCTGGACGAGCGGAACGATCCCAACGTTGTCAAGGCCGCGATCGCGTTCCATGGTCGTGGGCGGGTCGGCCGCGCCCTGTATTTTAGTCGCAGCCCGGTTCCATGGGGCGAGGGGCCTTTGTGGCACCACATCGGCCTTTACGCGTATCGCCGCCTCGCCCTGGAACAATTCGTTGCACATCCGCCGGGTGCCATTGAGCGACGCGAACGGCTAGAGCAGCTTCGGGCCCTCGAAATGGGGCTCAGGATTGATGCGGCGCGGGTGGATGAGGTTCCGCTCGGGGTCGACACGCCGGCGGATTTGGAGCGCGCCGCAACCCTTTTAGCCCGCCCTTGACCTTTTCGCGCTGGGGATCGAAGAACAGAATGCCATGACAAACGATGCTGATCCCCTCCGCACCATCGCGTTTCAGGGTTCGCCCGGTGCCTATTCGGACTTGGCATGCCGCACTTCTCGACCCGAAATGGCGACCCTGCCGTGCCGCTCGTTCGAGGATGCCTTTAAGGCAGTGGAGACCGGACAGGCTGCCCTCGCCATGATCCCAATTGAGAATTCGGTGGCGGGACGGGTTGCGGATATCCACCATCTGCTGCCCAATTCCGCATTGCACATCATTGGTGAGCACTATCAGCGCATCAATCACCACCTCCTGGTGGTGCGGGGCGCGGCCACCGAGGACCTAACCCATGTGCACAGCCATGTTCACGCCCTCAATCAGTGCCGCGGCTTGATCGCCGAGCTGGGATTGGAGCCGGTCGTGTGCGTGGATACGGCGGGTTCTGCCCGGGAGATCGCAGCATCCGGGGACACCCATCGGGCCGTGATCGCCTCGGAGTTGGCCGGAGAAATCTACGGTCTGGTCAGTATCAGGGAAGGGATCGAGGACGCCAACCACAACACCACCCGGTTCCTGATCATGGCGCGCGACGCCATCGTGCCCCATCCCAAGTCCGGCCCTGTCATGACCAGCTTTGTGTTTCGCATCCGCAATGTGCCGGCGGCGCTATACAAGGCGCTCGGCGGTTTCGCTACCAACGGCGTTAACATGACCAAGTTGGAAAGCTATCTCGTGGGCGGTCACTTCAACGCGGCTCAGTTCTATGCCGAGGTTGAGGGCCACCCCGAACACCGTGGTGTGCGGTTGGCCTTGGAGGAATTGACATTCTTCTCCCGCGAGGTGCGCATCCTCGGCGTTTATCCTCAGCACGCCTACCGTCAGCAGGGCAGGCTTGCGGAAAGCGCTGACGACTAGCTCAGCGGGGGCGTCTGCGGCTATCCGGCACCAGGCGCATCGGAAGCTGCGCGAATGGCCTTCAGGTCAGACCAGCCGTAAGCAACCTCCAAGAGTGATGTGTTCCACATCGTCTCGCTGCGCTCGGCGATGCGACGGCCGCCCATGGTTTCGTAGAAAAACCGCGACGGATTTTCAGCGAGCACCCAAACGAACGCGGACTCGATGCGCCGAGCCAGAAGATTGCTGAACAGGCCCGTCAAGAGCGACCGCCCGAAACCGCAGTCCTGATGCTCCGGGTGAACATAAAGCATGTAGATTTCGCCATCGAACGATAACTGCTGATGGCGAGCTCGGCCGGCACTACCAAAGCCGACGAGATCCGCGTCGGTTGTTTCAGCGACGACAACGCGCTCGCGGCCACGTTTTCGCCCCAGGACACGAGCCCACTGCAGGGTGTACGCATCCCGGCTCATTTTGATTAGTCTTTCATCAGGCAGGAGGCCCGCGTAAGCGTTGCGCCAGGCGTCCACGTGAATACGAGCGATGGCCGGTGCGTCCGGCGATCTGGCCTCCCGGATTCGGACCATGGTTATATACCGTTCCCTCCCCCTATTCAGGTCGAACGAGACTGGTTAACATACAGAGAATAGCGCACGTTGCTGCGAAAATGGAGACTTGACAGAGCGGCGTTAAGCTGTCGAGCGCCCTGGTAGAGGATTGTTAGTTCTCCTCCCTTGCCTCCGCCAGCCACTCCTCCACGAGCATACGGGCGATCGAAAACCGGTTCGGCATTTTGAGACCGCGGGTTCGCAGGCTTCTAACCTCCAAGCGGTTATACCAGGCAGCCTCTTCCAGTTCGGACTGGTTGATCTTGAGGTCAGCGCCGGCCTTGCTGGCGACTTCGCCCCGAAAGCCGAGCATGATGGAGGAGGGGAACGGCCACGGCTGCGAACCGCGATAGGAGACTTCGCCGACACGCACGCCCGTCTCCTCCCACACTTCCCGGCGAACCGCATCTTCCAGGCTTTCACCCGGCTCCACAAAGCCGGCCAGTGTGGACACCATGCCCTTCGGCCAGCGTGCTTGCCGACCGAGCAGGCAGCGCTCCCGGGCTGGGTCGCTGTTCGGGTCAGGACACGTGATTAGCATAATGACGGCGGGATCGGTGCGCGGAAAATGCTCGGCGCGGCAGGCGGTATTGGTACAGCGGCGAATGTGGCCGGCGTCGCCCGCGTTCGTGGGCGATCCGCATACTCCGCAATAGCGGTGGCGACGATGCCAGTAGAGCAGACCGCGGGCGTAGGCCAGCAATCCCGAATCGAAGCGGGGCAACAAGGCAGCGCGCATACGCAGGTCATCCGTCTCAGCAGTCCCGAGCAGCGCGGCCACGTCAGCATCCGTGAGATCAGACAGATCCGCCGCCACCCATGCCGGAACAGCCCCAGTCTCGTCGCCATCGCCGCCATGTCCGCCGAGGCCAAGCAGGACCACGGTGGAGGCGGCGGCCATAATGGCGGCGCCGGTTGGCCCATCGGCCCACCAGGCTCGCTGAGGTGGGGCAGGAGCGAACGCGCTTTGGTCGCGCCAGACCGGCACAACCCGTGTCGACCTTTCCGCGAGGCAGGTCGCAAACCAGCCGTCATCGCGGCGAGTGAGGTCGGCGCGATCCAAGGGCACGGCCGTGAAGGTGAGGTCGGTCAGCATGGTGGCGACGGTGCCACAGCGGGGACGAACGGGCAATGTGGCTGGCTCCTCAGCCGGGCCGTCGTGTCCGTAATCGACCAGGCATTCGACGGCGGCGTCCGGAAGGGGGTTGCATTTGGGGCAGAGATATGGAGTAGACGTCATGGATGGAGGGTCGTAACTGGCCCTACCGAAATCGGGAGTCACGACCATGCCTCATCCACGCCCAGGGACGGATCGACCACGACCGATCGGCGGTATTCGGGCTTATGTCGTCGTCGCTTCATTGTTGCTCCTCGGCGCATGCGCAGGCTCGGAGGCGGTTCAGGGCAGCAGTTGCACCGGTGGCGTCGATGAGATCGCCCTGGCTTCGATTGATTGGGAAAGTGCGCAGAAGGTCGAGGTCGACATTCGTGAGCGTGACTTTGACCCCATGGTGGTATCGCTATTGCGTGACCGTCCCTATGTGCTCGTGATTAAGAATGCCGATCGCGGATCGCGAACTTGGCGAGCGCCCGATTTTTTCGCGACTTTGGCGCTTCAGTCCGCGAGCGTTAATGGTAAGTACCTCCTAGAGCGTTGTTTGACCGAGGTGACGCTACCGGCGCGCGCGCAGGCGGAGTTTCGGTTCGTGCCGTTGCGGGAGGGGCGATATGCGCTCAGCAACGGAGTGTTTCGAGGGTGGTTGGCCGGCTATGATTCCGGCCACGGATTCGGCGCGATCTACGTCCGTTAAGGGTCGGCCATGACCGGGCTTGGCAACACCGTGCAGCTCGGAGACGCTTGCGCTTCCCAGCGCACCGGCTGATATTGACTACGGGAGGCTGGCGACGGACGGGTCCCTCGCCAATCCGGTCAGGTCCGGAAGGAAGCAGCCGTAACGAGTTTCGGCTCGGGTCGATGTCCAGTCTCCCGCTCATCAACCGCTCCCGTGCGGCGCCGGCCGGCTTGCTTGCTGGGCTGGCAGTGCCGCCGAGCTTGCCGCGGCCCCGCCGCTAGCCCGTATCGTTGGGCCCCCATGACCGACGACGCGCCTTCGCCCGAGCCAACCTCTTCAATACTCCCGTCGATCGACGCAAGAGACGTCGGCTATCGGGTCCTGGCGCGTAAGTACCGGCCCGCGGGCTTCGACGGCCTGATCGGGCAGGAAACTCTGGTTCGCACCCTCAGCAACGCGTTCCAGTCCGGACGCATCGCCCAGGCCTATATGCTGACGGGTGTTCGCGGCGTCGGAAAAACGACAACGGCCCGAATCATCGCACGCGCATTAAACTGTGTCGGCCCCGATGGCATGGGCGGGCCGACAGCATCGCCATGCGGACAGTGCGAGCCGTGTCGCACCATCGGTGAAGATCGAAACGTGGACGTCCAGGAAATCGACGCGGCCAGCCGGTCGGGCGTCGGGGAGATCCGCGAGCTCATTGACGGTGTGCGGTATCGGCCAACCATAGTCCGATTCAAGATCTACATCATCGACGAAGTCCATATGTTGTCGACGGCCGCGTTCAACGCGCTGCTGAAGACGCTGGAGGAACCGCCGGAGCATGTACGCTTTGTTTTCGCAACGACTGAGATCCGCAAGGTTCCCGTTACCGTGCTGTCACGCTGTCAGCGCTTTGACCTGCGGCGGATTGGTCAGGCGGAACTCGCCGCGCACTATGGGCAGATCGCGGCTGCGGAAGGTGTGACAGCCGAGCCGGAGGCGCTTCAGCTCATTGCGCGGGCCGCCGACGGCAGCGTCCGCGACGGATTGTCGCTGTTGGATCAGGCCATCGCCCGGGCGGAGGGTGAGGTGACGACGCTGGTCGTCCGCGACATGCTGGGGCTCGCCGATCGCGCCGCCGTGTTCGACCTGTACCGAGCGGTCATGCAGGGTGAGACCGCCTTGGCATTGGATTCCTTCAGCGAACAGCATGCCGCGGGTGCGGACCCGGCGGTGGTGTTAGAGGATTTGCTCGATCTGACCCACTGGTTAACCCGGATCAAGATTGTACCCAAGGCCGCCAAGGACGCGGCAATCCCCGATGCCGTGCGCGTAGAGGGCCAAGCGTTGGCGGAACGCCTTGGCATGGCTGAGCTGTCGCGTGCATGGCAGATTCTGCTGAAAGGGCTGGGCGAAACACGGAGTGCGCCATCGCCCATCCGTGCTGCCGAGATGGTGCTCGTGCGGTTGGCGTATGCGGCGCGGTTGCCGTCGCCCGCGGATCTCATCCGGGTCGTGAACGATCGAGGCGAACCGTCGCAACCGCAGCCGAGATCGCCCGGCGCCGGGTCCTCGGCTGGTGCAACGAGTCGCCGCCAAGACGCCCAGTCAGTGGCCATCGTAACCGACCCACGTGGCGGCGACGCGTCGGGGACGATGGCAATGGCAATGGCCGGGCCCGCCCTGCCGGCTCGATCCGACGTGGACGTGGCAGGCCATGCAAGCGAGCAACCCCACCCCGCGACGTTCGCGGAGCTGGTCGAAAGGCTCCCGGCGTGGGGTGCGAACGACCTTTATGGGTTCTTAAAGAGTGCTGCCCATTTGGTGAGGTTCGAGCCAGGATGTCTTGAGTTGCGCTTCGAGCC
Source organism: uncultured Rhodospirillaceae bacterium (assembly GCA_964619055.1). Lineage (GTDB taxonomy): Bacteria > Pseudomonadota > Alphaproteobacteria > Rhodospirillales > Defluviicoccaceae > CAYVUM01. Next base: position 23,555 of record CAZUDB010000007.1, on the reverse strand, counting down.
CCATGTTCCGGGCGACGTTCCGGGTCGTCTCGCTGCCCTCCTGAAGGAACGGATGGGTCGGACTTGGCCAGTCGTTGTTACGCCATCGCAGGCGGGGGCGGAAACGCTGCTTGCCGCTGAGGAGGCGGCAACGACCGCCCGCCTCGCCGCGGCGAGCGATCATCCTTTCGTCCGTTCGGTCTTGGAGCTGTTTCCCGGCGCGACCGTGACCGCCGTCCGCTCGGTTGCAGACCGGGCCGCGGCCAATCCGGCCGGTGAGGAGGACGAGGCTGATATGGATGACCGGGGGGATGGCGGTCACGGCACGTCGGAAGATGAAGGAGCGGGGCGGTGAGAGCGGAGATCGAGCGCAAGTTTCTGGTAACCGGCGACAGCTGGCGGGCCGCAGCATTGGGCACGGCCATTCGTCAAGGCTATTTGGCCAATGAGGGGCCGGCTACGGTGCGTGTGCGTGTCGCTGGCGAAACCGGCTATCTGACAATCAAGGGTCGTCCCGGAGGCGGGCGGGGGCTAGCGCGGGCCGAGTACGAATACGAGATTCCCGTCGACGAGGCCCATGCTCTGATCGATAGCCTGTGTTTACGACCATTGATCGAAAAAACGCGTTACGCCGTCGAACACAATGGATGGGAGTGGGTCGTCGACGTCTTCGCGGGCGATAATGAAGGCTTGATCGTGGCGGAGATCGAACTGGAAGCGGAGGATGATGTGGTGCCGTTGCCTGGTTGGGTGGGCACGGAAGTGACCGATGATCCCCGCTACCTAAACGTAAATCTGGCAAAAACACCGTTCATTCAATGGCGTTCATAACCGGCAAGTCAGGGCAAAGGTGCGCCGAGAAATAAGGAAAGCGGCTTACTAAGCCGCTTCCAAGGACGTTTCAATTTAATTTATTATTTTTGTTGATCTTTAATTCATCTTCTTGTGTCCCGGCATCCATTGGCCGGCCTTCCGACTGTTCGGCCACCTGTCCCGCGACCTGTCTTTTTTCAGTCCCTATCCACCGCGCCGCCGTGGGCTTCGTGTCGATCTGCTTCTTTAGTAGCAATGTTTGTGCCAAGACAAAAAAATACAATATTTACAATATGATATGGGGAAGCATTGGCAACCGAAGGGGGCCGGCAGCGGCGCGATTGTAAAGAAATCTGACGGTGTTGTGGCAAAGCGCCAGCCCCCCTCGCGCGGTGGTGGCTCGAGAACGCAACAAACTCAGAGGGTTGGGTATGCCGATCGGACACAGAGACGTGTAAAGAATTGCGACACCACTCGGGCCTCAGTTTTGCCACATAGGCACCTCGACGGCCGGCGCCGAACCGATAACGCGGACAAGGCCGCGGCTATTGTTCGTTAGCGCTGAACAGTTGATCCAGGCGTTCGATTTCGGAAGCCGCAATTTGGACGGGATTGCCCGCCAAAATGCCCGCGACGTTGCGAAACGGATCGCCGATGTGCATGCCACGGCCGTCGATGAAGAATTCACGGATCTCTTTGTCGTGGATGGAGCCGCGCATCTTCAGCACCGTGATGCCACGCCGCATTTCTCCAAACAGCTCCACGTACCGCAACAGCACGATCATATCGGTGATCGACGAGATGTGGGTTTCGGTTACCGAAGTGCCGCCGGTCAGCGTGGGCGTTGTCGACGTGAAAAGGCCGGTGATCTCCTTGTGCTTGATGAACGATGTGACCCCCAGAACGAACTCGCGAAAGCCGCGGAGCGTCGATATGCGTTCCAACGCAGACAGGCTGTCCATGGCGATGCGATTAGGCCTAAACTCCTCGATCTGTTCCTTGATGCGAATCAGATGATCTTCGATGCTGGCCGACTCGGGATAGTCGCAGACAACGCGCAATTTGCCTTCGTCCTCCATGCGATCGAAGTCCGTGCCCCAACCAATCGCGTTGCGGCCGAGCTGCTCTCGGCTTTCTTCGTAGGCGAGCAGAAGGCAACGTTCGTTCGCTTTGACGCCGCCATCCACGAAGTGGGTCACGAGCAGTGTTTTGCCTGTTCCCGTGGCGCCCGAAACCAGGATCACTGAGTCTCGGAACAAGCCGCCCCCGCACATGTGGTCCACGGATTCGCTGCCGGACGTCACACGAACGTCGCCGGAGCGTTGCCGTAACTCAATGGCCGACAGCGGAATCACGATCACCCCTTCTCTTGGAATGATTGTGAACGGGAATTCGCCCTTACGGTGCGTTGTGCCGCGAAACTTTAGGACTTCGATGGTGCGGCGGCGCTTTTCCTCTTCGAGGACGTTGCGCAGGATAATGACGCCATCGGACACGAACTCCTCGACGCCGTGGCGGGCTATGTCGCCGTACTCCTCCACGCGCTCGGCGGTAAGCATCGCCGTAACCTCCATTTCGCGCAGCGCCGAGGCGATGCGGAACAGCTCGTGGCGGACCCGGCGGTGCTCGTAGAACTGGCCGAATATGGCACCAATGGAATCGAGCACAACGCGTTTTGCACCTGTGGAGCGGATCGCATGCTCGATCCGGGCCAACAAGCCGCCGAAGTCATAATCGCCGACGATCGTCGTCTCCTGCGAGGGTTCGGGCGCGGCGTCGACGAACGTCCAACGTCCCGATGCTTCCCATTTCGGCAGGTCCCATCCGAACGGCCGAATGTTCCGCCGAATGTCGCGCGGGTGCTCTTCGAAGGTTATGAACACGCCTGGAGCATCATGGTGCAGGATCCCTTCAGCCAAAAACTGCGATGCGAATATCGTTTTGCCGCTGCCGGCGCTGCCTGCAATCAGCGCGGTTCGCCCAACCGGAAGGCCGCCGTCGGCGATGAAATCGAACCCTGGAATCCCCGTTTCAAGCTTTTTGACGACATCAGGCATTTCTTGATGATTCCTCCACAAACTCGGCGGTGCGAGGGACTTAAAGCTCTTCGGCGAGATCGAGCCCGATTAACACGCGTTCGCGATCGGATAGATCTCCAACAACCCGACGCAATGGTGGCGGAAGGTCCTTTACCAAGGTCGGTGTCGCAAGAATCTTCTCGTTTTCGGCAAGTTGCGGTCGTTCTAGAACGTCAATGACAACAAGGCTGAATTCACCCGAAAGATCGGCGTCGCAAATCTGTTTGATGTTCGCAATCGCTTTTTCCGTCCGGGCGGTTCGACCGGCAATGTACAGCTTGAGCGCAAACTTGGTCATTTTCGAAGCTCTTTTTTAGATTGTCCATGGTGGCGGCTGGTTTTGCCCGTAGACGTGCCGGCTAGTCCGGCCGCGCGCCCCCAGGACAGACGGCGATAGAATGCTGCAAGGTAGCCCATGACTTGCAAGACCAGAAAACGCCCTTCTTCAACGTAAGCCTTGCCTTTCAGGGGCGACTGTTGGTCGACCTTGCGTTGCATGGCCGCTTTATGAAGCTCAACGATATCGCGGGGCGACGCGCCCAGGACGCCAAGCTTGTCCGCGAACACATTCACGTCCTCGCTCAACGGCTGGTTGCCACGATAGGTTTGGTGAGCCAGCATGCGGTCCAGAAACTCCGCATATTGGCGTACGATACGCTCATATTCATCTGGCATTTTTGCTGCGAGGCCAAGGGCACCAAAGCTGCGCTCCGTGACGGCGAGCGGTGTCGCCGCATAAAGGGTACTAACGGAGTCCCACTCGTTGCCATCGCCGTCACTGGACGGCCCGAAATGGTACTCCCGAATACGTCGTCGATATCGGTTCCGCTCAACCGCGCGCTCAATGGCCCGCACTGCCGCCGGTGACCGGAAATCCTCCATCGTCACGACGTCGTCAACGCCAGCGCGCAAACACGAGGTAGAAATGTCGTGGCCAGTGCCATCAAGTGCAACCATTGCCGCGTTCGGCGCATGCTCCCGCATTAAATCAAGGGTTTGCCAAAAATCTGGCCCCGCCGTTTCCGTGGCCACGAGCACGGCGTCGGGTCCGTCCAGGTTTTCCGGTGATGGTCCCACGTCCATGATGGAGCGGCAGCGATAGGCGTCATACTCGACCGTCGTACTAGCGCCAAACGCGCCGTCTTCTAGGCCCGCAGCCAATGTGCCGCCCAACGATAGGTCGAGTATTGCTACACGTATCGAGCTCATGCCGCGAGCCAAACGGGATCGATCGTAAGCACGTATCGAGGAGCCACGGTCCGCAGGAATACCGTACGCGTGACGCTCGGCAGGCGGTCTGGGATCCGGGGAGCGCCGTGCGTGGCTCGCGAGGCGTCTCTTACCGGGCCAGGCGACCGTTTCGTGTTCCAACGTTGACCTCTGGGCCACGTGGCGAATGGCGGCATAGCAATTCCGATCGAGCAATTTAGATAATCCCGGTCGCGGGACTATCCTCGTGATATCGGTTTGAGACCTGACCGCGTTCGTCAAGGACGGCACGATTGCGCCTGCGAGATTATCTCAGTGTCGCACTCTATCGGACGGCGTGCAGAATCGGCAACAATTGCACAGCTTTGATCAAGCGATCCGCTTTTGGCGTGACAACGTCTTGCGAATGATATGGACTTAGCGTCATGGATCGGCACGCCACAGACGTTAAAACCTATCGCACTAGATTGCGCGTGAGAGGATAATGCCGGAAAAACGCCTGCTGATTGTGGACGACGAGCCGAAGTTCTCCGCGTTCGTCGGCAAGGTCGCGCGGCCGCTAGGGTTTAATGTAGAGATCACCAATCACGGTCGAGATTTCATGGAGGCTTATGCTCGCGAACGACCGGATGTGGTTGTTATCGACATGGTCATGCCAGAAATTGACGGCAACGAGTTGGTTCTGTGGCTCGTTCAACAAGGCTGCACTGCCGACATCATCATCATCACTGGGTTCAGTCCGCAGTATGCTGTCAACGCCCGCCTGCTTGCTGAATACAAGGGCTTGACGTCTGTTCAGACGTTGAGCAAGCCCGTCACTGTTGCCCGATTGCGCGAGACTCTTGCGCGGTCCCTTGAGGATAAGGCTTCAGGCCAGCGTGTCTCGAAAGCCTCTGCCGAGCAGATTTAAGGGGCCCGCGCCATTAGCGACACGCGGCCGCTTTATCTGCTCTCTGTGATTGTTGCCGTGGTCGCGGTTGCGGTCGGCGGCGTATGCATTGCGTTGCTCTACGGCACCGCTGTTAGCCGGGAACGCGAACATCTGGCGGAAGCTGTGGTCCAGGTCGCGGACCAGATTGATCCTGGTCATTTGGATGCGACGGCGCTCGACCTGCTTCCTGATCTGGGTGATGAAGGTTGGGCGGCCGTTGTCTCTTCTGGTGGGGACGGATTATTGATTCTGGCCCAACATGGCCGGTCTGCTGGCTTGCTTGGCGACAACAATGGCATGGTTCCAGTTTGGCTTGGCCGCGTCATCGCGGGCGAGGCGGGAACTGCCGTTGACACTGATGCCACTGGTGTTGAAGTGCTCGTCGCATTCGCGCCATCGCCAAACGGCCCCTTTGCGGTGATCGCCGCCGTCGATCTGTGGCAGGTGCGCGCACCCTTCGTCCGATCTGCCTTTTATGCCGTCATTATTGCCGGCCTACTCATTACGCTTGGTATCTTCGTGTTCCAGGTTTTGGGTGAACCGCTGGTCATCCGCCTGCATGCAGGGGAAAGCCGGTTTCGTGAGCTGTTCGACACTATGCGCAGCGGCGCGGTCATTTTTGATGCTATCGACGATCGAGGCGAAAGTTTCGTGGTGCGGGAAGTCAACCGCGCAGCAGAGCGGATCGAAGGTTTCCAACGGGAGGAGCTCGTGGGGCGCATGGCTCTCGAAGCCTTTCCCGCCTTTGCGCAGGCCGGTTTAACGGATGTTCTGGTGCGGGTTTGGCGCACCGGTGAGGCGGAGCGGCTGCCAGTTCGCCACTATGCCGATGAGCGCAGTTCGGGATGGCGCGATACGTATGTGTTCCGGCTCGAGAGCGGCGAGGTAGTCACGCTTTACGACGACGTTTCCGAACAGAAAAAGGCAGAGCACCATCTGCGCGACAGCGAGGCGCGTTGGCGCTCCATCATCGCCTTGCAGGCGGAAGCGATCGTTATTGTCGACGGTGAGGACCGCATCCGCTTTGTCAATCAGGCGGCGGAGACGCTGTTTGGCCTTGGCTCGGACTCCCTAATCGGCGAGCCCTTCGGCTTTCCAATCGTGGTCGGCGATGTCGCTGAGATCGAACTCATCAAGCCTGGCGGCGGCGTGGCCTATGCGGAAATGCAGGCGATCCCCATGCGCTGGGAGGGTGAGAACCAGTTCTTGTTGTTCATCCGCGATATCTCGGCCCATCGCCGTGCCGAGGGCGATTTGCGCAAGCTGTTTCAGGCTATCGAGCAAAGCCCCGTGTCCGTGGTCATCACCGACCGCGATGGCCGGATCGAGTATGTGAACCCCAAGTTCACGGAGGCGACGGGCTATACATATGCGGAAGTGAATGGCAAGAACCCCCGCATTCTAAAATCCGGGCTTACTGCGGCCTCGACCTATGCCGACCTATGGACGACGATCTCGGCCGGCAAGGTGTGGACCGGGGAACTTCAAAATCGGAAGAAGAGCGGGGATCTGTTCTGGGAGCTAGCGTCCATCGCGCCGGTCCGTGACGTCCGTGGCAAAGTTACGCATTACGTGGCGGTCAAAGAGGACATCACCGAACGCAAAGCCACGGAAGAACGACTGAGATCGGCTCAAAAAATGAAGGCGGTCGGCGAGCTTACGGGCGGGATCGCCCACGATTTCAACAACCTGCTTGCCATCATTCTAGGTAATTTACAGCTCTTGGACGAGGAAATGAACGCCGATGACGAGTGCCGGGAGCTTATTGCGGATGCCATCTGGTCGGTGGAGCGGGGCAGTGAGCTGACGACGCGCCTGCTCGCGTTTGCTCGCCGCCAACACCTCAATCCGAAGGTGACGGACGTCAACGTCGTGATCCGAGAAATGACGGACTTGCTGCGGCGCACCCTCGGCGAGCATATTGAGGTTCACGAAACGCTGATGCCCGAGTTGTGGCCGACCATGATCGATCGCGGCCAACTCGAAAACGCGTTGGTAAATCTGGTGGTTAACGCCCGCGATGCCATGCCTGCGGGCGGCAAGGTGATGCTAACTACGAGCAACGTCGTGGTGGAGTCGCCGCCAGAGTCCCAGGACAGCGGGCCGCAACCCGGCGGATATGTGCTGATCGACGTTGCGGACACGGGCTGTGGCATGGCACCGGACGTGGCGGAGCGGATCTTCGAGCCGTTCTTCACAACCAAGACATTCGGCAAGGGCAGCGGTCTCGGACTAAGTATGGTTTACGGGTTCGTCAGCCAGTCGGGTGGTCACATTGCGGTGGAAAGCGCACCTGACGCCGGCACGACCATGCGGATCTACCTGCCGCAGGCTCAAGCACCGGCCCGGGAGGTCCGGGCGACGCCAACGGTAGGGCAGCAGAGTGACCATGGGCGCGCAGTCGTGCTCGTTGTTGAGGATGACGAACGCATGCGCCGGGCCGCTGTTCGCGGCTTGCGGCGTGGCGGTTACGAGGTGGTCGAGGCGGCGACGGCCGAGGATGCGTTGGCCCGGCTCAAGGAGTTGCCCGATCTAGACTTGCTGTTCACCGATGTCATCCTGGCCGATGGCATGGATGGCTGCGAATTGGCCCGTGTCGTCGTCGGAGAACGTCCCGCGACCCGCGTGTTGCTGACCTCTGGTTATCCCTCAGATGCAGCGGGTTTGAACCTGGCGGAGGAGGGATACGCGTTTCTCCACAAGCCGTACCGACGCGAAGCGTTGTTGGATATGGTCCACGATGTTTTAGCGTGAGTGTTCAAACCTCTTGGCACCGCCTGAGGCCAAAAACCGTGGGGCACGGCTGATCGTCGATTTGCCGCCGAGCGCCCTGCAGAGGAGGACAACGGTCGTGGAGATGCATTAAGCTCCCGTCGAGGTGCTATCCAGACCAATGACGGACCGCAACGGAGGCGGGCAATGACGGACAAGTTGTTGGCGCTCATGCTTGAGCAAATGGTCCATGCGATTGCGGCGCACGCTCGGTATGCCCACGAGCAGATCGGCAAGGATCGTTTGAATGAGCGGGTTATGGATGTTGTCGGCCGCATCCCGCGCCATGAATTCGTACCTGTTGAACTGGCTCCCTATGCCTACGCGGATCAGCCCCTGCCGATTGGCTTCGATAAAACCATATCCCAGCCTTTCATCGTCGCCCTGATGACCGACTTGCTTGACGTAAGGTCGTCCGATCGGGTGTTGGAGGTAGGGACCGGGCTCGGCTACCACACCGCCATCTTGGCCTCGCTGGCGAAGCACGTCTATACGGTTGAAATCGTGGAGGAACTTGGGCTTGAGGCGGAGCGTCGACTGAAATCGCAAGGCCTCAACAACGTGGAAGGCAGGATTGGCAACGGTGAATACGGATGGCCGGACTATGCGCCGTTCGACAAGATTGTTGTCTGCGCGGCCAGCGACCTGATTCCGCCGCATCTGCTCGGCCAGCTTCGACCGGGTGGGCGGATGGTCGTGCCTACGGGCCTTCCGGAAGCCCAAAATCTGACCCTTGTCGAGAAGGGCGAGGATGGCAAGATCCGCACGACTCCTGTGCTACCGGTGCGGTTCGCCTTGCTGGAGCTTGTCTGCTGAAACCTGTCAAGCCGCGCCGACCGCAGCTTGATCATCGCCCTCCCGTCGGGAGAGCGGTCGACTGCTCGCTTTGGCGCGCTGGCGTAGGCGCAAGACGTCATCGGTGTGCACCCGGTCTCGTCGCATCAAAAGCCGCAAAACGGGATCGCCCAACAGGTCGCTCAAGCTCGGCTCACCATGCCAGCGCGATCGCCGTGGTGGATGTTTGGGGGTGGACACGAGCCGGGGTGCCTGGCTCGTCGCCATCGCGGCGGTGAAATGGTTTGGGTCGCTCGGATCGGGCACCGCGTCGGCTCCATCGTTAGGACGTTTCGAGGGGCAGATATCAAAAAACGTGTGGACGAGTTCTGTTTATCAATTCAAGAGTGTGACAACTCAGGGGATTGTGATCAACGTTTATTCTCCCAAGCGCCAATATAGAATTTCCTATCAAATTCCCTTTGAAGGAGAGAATAATTTCTTCATACAACCATTAGGGGGTGTTGTTGACTCTCCCGGCGCTGAGCCCGACGCGGTGGGCTGATGTTCCGTTTGCGGTAAGCCGGCGTTCGCGGCATGGTCCCGGCGATGTTTTTTGAAATGTCGAAGATCGCCGGTTGGCTGTTGTCGCCGGCAAATGCGCTATGGGTCGCCGTTACGGTTAGTGCGGTGTTGTTGCTGACGCCGTGGCGGCGACTGGGCACGGTCTTGGCTGTGAGCACCGCCGTTTTGTGCTTCATTATAGCCGCGACGCCGGTGCCCGAATGGTCCGTTCGAACGCTTGAGGATCGGTTCTCGCCCCCCGCCAGGCTGCCTGAGCATGTTGACGGGATCATCATCCTTGGCGGGGCCATCGCGCCCACACTGTCGGACGCGCGTGGTCAAGTGGCCCTCAATGCCCATGCCGAGCGGATGACTGCCGGGGCTGCGCTTGCACGGCTTTATCCTGAGGCGCAGGTCATCTTCACCGGCGGTGATGCCAGCCTAACTCGGACGGGTCTCACTGAAGCGCAATTCGCCGAAACCGTGTTGGCTGAGTTGGGGGTTCCACCGTGGCGCTTGACCCTAGAACGCGGAGCCCGCAACACCTACGAAAATGCAGCCTTCAGCAAGCTTCTCGCCCGTCCACAGAGCGAAGATGTGTGGTTGCTCGTCACATCGGCCGCGCACATGCCTCGCGCCATGGGGTGTTTTCAGCGGGTTGGCTTTCCCGTCACGCCCTATCCTGTGGACTATCGCAGCGACGGCCGACTCGCAGTGTGGCCGCCTGCGATAGATTTCGGCGGTGGGCTTCAAAATTTGACCTTGGCAATGCACGAGTGGTTGGGGCTTTTTGCGTACTTTTACAACGATTACACGCGAGTCATGTTCCCCTGACCGTCAGCTGCGTTTGCGAATGGTTGACAGCGCGGCGCGAATCGCGCACTGCGATGCCATGGATATGAGCGCAATCGTTATCCGGCGGCTCCGCGGACAGGGTATCGCAGCGTCCGTGCTCGCCCTTCTTGGGATCATGATCGCCAGTACGGCGACCGCGGCTCCTTTTGATGTGTGGCTCGATGGTGTTCGCGTGGAGGCACGCGAGCGCGGAGTTCCATCGTCCGTCGTTGATCGAGCGCTGAGCGGCGTACGACCCCTGCCTAAGGTGATTTCGCTTGACCGCAAGCAGCCGGAGTTCACGCAGACCTTCTGGCGATACCTGGATTCTCGTGTCACTGCCGACCGCGTAGCCAAGGGCAAAAACCTCATGGCGCGCCACGTTCGCCTGCTTCAGTCGGTGGAGCGGCGCTACCGTGTGCCCGCCCGGGTACTGGTTGCGTTGTGGGGGCTTGAAACCAGCTACGGGCAGGTCACGGGCAAGACGCCCATGTTCAGCGCTCTGGCAACGCTCGCGCACGATCCGCGCCGGGACGCGTTTTTCCGTGAGCAGCTGATGGCTGCCCTTGAGGGCGCGGCGCGGGGCGACATTCCCTACAAGGCGCGCTCGTCGTGGGCCGGTGCCTTCGGTCAGCCGCAATTCATGCCAACGACCTATCGCGATCACGCCGTTGATTTCGATGGCGATGGGCGACGGGACCTTTGGAACAGCTTGCCTGATATCTTCGCTTCGGCCGCCAACTACCTCGCCGCCTCGGGTTGGCGATGGGGCGAGAAATGGGGGCGGGAGGTGCAGGTGCCGGCCAGGTTCGACTATTCACTGTCGGGCGCGGACCAGGTCCGTCCGCTCGCCGAATGGTCCAGCCTTGGCCTCCGCTCTGCCAGGGGTGGTGCCTTGCCGACAGCGGATATGTCGGCGGCCCTAGTGCTTCCCGGGGGTGCCGTCGGTGCTCCAGCGCTCCTTGCTTACGATAACTACCGAGTGATCTTAATGTGGAACAAGTCAGACCTGTACGCCGTGTCCGTCGGTCATTTGGCGGATCTGATCAATGGTGGCGGCCCGTTCATGGCTCCGAGGCCAGCCCGAGAAGAAGCCCTGTCCCAGGCTCAAGTGCGTGAAATGCAGCGTCACCTGATTGCGCTCGGCTACGACACGGGCGGAGTCGACGGCATCGTCGGCTCGCAGACCCGTGCAGCCATCCGTGATTTTCAGGTGCAGGCAAGCCCGCCCGCGGACGGCTTCCCGAGCGTCCGGGTGTTGAACCACCTGCGTCGGATGGCGGCCCGATGATGCGGGTGACGGTGCGTTCGGCCGCAGTCGCCATGGTCGCGGTATCGGGCCTGCTTGCAGGATGTGCCGGAGAGCAGGCCAAGGTTGAGACCAAATCACCGGTGGTGGCGGAGCCGACCGGGAAGCCAACGGGCATCAAGGTCGGGCGGCCCTACAGAATCAAAGGCCACTGGTATACGCCTAAGGTTGACTGGGACTATCGTGAGGAGGGCTATGCTTCCTGGTATGGTCGGAAGTTCCACGGCCGCAAGACGGCAAGCGGCGAACGCTACAACATGAACAAAATGACCGCGGCCCACAAAACGCTGCCGTTGCCGACCATGGTCCGGGTCACCAACCTGGAGAACGGCCGGAAACTGGACCTTCGCGTTAACGATCGGGGACCATTTTCAAAGGGCCGGATTATCGATGTGTCCAAGGCCGCTGCCCATCGTTTGGGGTTCCGGAATAAAGGCGTGGCGCGGGTTCGCGTCGAAATCCTCCGCGAAGAGAGCTTGCGGCTGGCAGGTCTTGCGCCCAACGGTAAGCCAATTTCCAAAGCCAAGTCTGCTGCGCCACCGCTGCAAGTCGCCAAGGCGAAGCCCAAGCCCGAGTCCACTCGGAAGCCTGGAAGCACCGTGGTTGCACGGGCAGCCCCATCCGCGCGACTTCAGGCCGCCGAAGCGGTACCGGCGGTCTACGTTCAGGCCGGCGCTTTTCGGCATTATGGCAACGCCGCCAGGGCTCGGGATCAGTTGGAACGCTTAGGACCGGTTCAGGTTATCCCGGCACACATGGATGCCCGCCATGTTTATCGCGTCCGCGTCGGGCCCGTGCCGTCGCGGACCGAGGCGGAGCGGCTGATGTTCGAGCTTGCCATGGCCGGATATCCGGGCTCTCACGTGGTCGTGGACTAAAGAGAGGACGGCGTCGTTCGTCAAGAAACTGCGAGGCGACATCATGAACGTGAGAAGCACCGGTGGCTGGCTCGCAGGGGCTAAGCCTTTGCCCCTTTGGAGACTGGTGGATGCGCAGCGCGTTGTTCCGGCTAGGGTTCTGGTCCTTCTGCTCGCGCTCTTGGTTACGGCTTTGCCGGTTGGCGCATTTGAAACACGGGCACGCCATGCCATCTTGATCGACGCCGATACAGGCTCAGTATTGTTCCAAAAAGACGCCGATGTCCCAATGCCACCGGCCTCCATGAGTAAGATGATGACGGCATTCGTTGCCTTCGATCATCTTAAAAACGGTAAGTTGTCTCTGGACGACACGCTAACCGTTAGCGAATACGCTTGGCGCGAGGGTGGAGCGGCCAGCGGTGGCTCGACCATGTTCTTGGATTTGAATTCGAGCGTAAGTGTCGAGGATCTGCTGCGCGGCATCGTTGTTCAGTCCGGGAACGACGCTTGCATCGTCCTTGCCGAAGGCTTGGCGGGAAGTGAGGACGCGTTTGCCAAGGAGATGAACAATCTCGGCGAGAGCATTGGCCTCAGCAACAGCACGTTTCGCAATTCGACCGGCCTTCCCGATCCAGAACAAGTGACGACGGCGCGGGATCTTGCCCGGCTGGCGGTCGCGACGATTGAGCAGTTCCCCGAGTTCTACGAGCTCTATAAGGAAAAGGAATTCACCTACAACGGTATCCGCCAGGGTAATCGCAATCCGCTTTTGTATAAGGACGTTGGTGCGGACGGCCTCAAGACCGGTCACACCGAGGCGAGCGGCTATGGCTTGACTGCGTCGGCGGTGCAGGACGACCGGCGTTTGGTACTCGTCGTTAATGGGCTGGAAAGTGCGCGCGCTCGCTCTGATGAGACAGAGCGGCTGATGTCTTGGGGATTCCGTGAATTCGAAAACGTCAAGCTGCTGAGCGCCTGGGCACCGGTGGAGGAGGCGGAGGTCTGGCTCGGTGCAGAGGATACTGTTCCGCTCGCGTCACCGAAGGATGTGATTGTAACACTGCCGCGCGCAGCTCGTGAAGGGATGACGGCTGTTGTCCACTTTGACGGGCCGATACCGGCACCGATTGCAGCGGGCCAACGGCTTGCGACCCTTCGCGTGACAGCGCCGGACATGGAGCCGCTTGACATCCCCCTCTATGCCGGTGCGGACGTGGAGCGTCTTGGCATCTTGGGGCGCATGTTCGCAACGCTAAAGCACCTAGTGGCCGAGCAACTGCAGTAGGCCTTGAAGCAAAGGGGCCCGACAGGTGCCCGCGACGCACGGTCGTTTCATCACCCTGGAAGGGATCGAGGGGTGTGGCAAATCGACGCAGGCCCGACTGCTGGCGGCGGGGCTCGCCGAAGCGGGTTTTGATACCGTGCTCACGCGGGAGCCGGGGGGATCATCCGGCGCCGAAGCGATTCGGAAGGTCATCGTCGGCACGGATCTGCCCTTCTCCCCCATGACCGAAGCCTTGCTTCATTGCGCCGCCCGCCGTGATCACTTGGACCACACCATTGTCCCGGCACTTACCGCCGGGCGCTGGGTGGTCTGCGATCGCTATGCGGATTCCACGCGGGCCTATCAGAGTTTCGGCAGCGGGTTGGCCGAGGCCTTCGTCGAGCGGCTGCATGCCCTGGTGGCAGCCGAACCGCGGCCCGATCTGACGCTGATTCTGGATCTGGAGACGGGCTCCGGCCTTGCTCGCGCACGCAGCCGGTCATCGACGACCGATCGCTACGAGCGCCGGGACGAAGCTTTCCACCAGCGGGTGCGCGATGGTTTTCTGGAGATTGCGGCGAGTGATCCGGAGCGCTGCGCCGTGATCGATGCGGACGGATCGGAGGCCTTGGTGACGGGTCGGATCGCAGCCGTTGCGGCCGAACGCTTGGGTGTCATCTTGCCTGGACTATCCCGCCCATGACGGCGCCGGAGCCCCGGGCCAATCCGGAACTGCTCGGTCATGGCGAGGCCGAGGCCGTTTTGCGTACGGCCTGGGACTGTGGGCGGCTGGCCCATGCCTGGTTGATCACGGGACCGGAGGGCATCGGCAAAGCCACACTCGCCTTTCGCTTTGCCCGGTTCGTCTTGGCGCAAAGCAGTCTTCGCGGCGAGCAGCCACCAACAGACTGGACGGGGACCGACCAACCTTCGCCGCTTCATATCGATCCGACGCACACTGCGTTCCAGCGGGCTGCGGGCGGCGGCCATTCGGACCTGCGCGTCGTCGAGCGCACGCTCAACGAGAAATCGGGCAAGACGAGAGCGGAGATCGTTGTCGAGCAGGTTCGCTCCGTACGCAGCCTCTTTATTCAAACGACAGCGGAGGGCGGTTGGCGGGTGGTCATCATCGACGCTGCCGACGAGATGAACCCGACGGCGCAAAATGCACTTCTAAAAATGCTGGAGGAGCCGCCGGATCGCACCATCCTGCTGCTTGTGTGCCATCGCCCGGCACGGCTGCTACCCACGGTGCGCTCACGGTGCCGGACGTTGGCGTTGACACCGCTAACCGATCCGGACGTGGCCGCGCTCTTGCGGCGCTGGCAGCCGGATCTGCCAGAGGATCAGCGGGATGCCGTGGTTCAACTGGCGGCCGGCAGCATCGGCCGTGCGCTGACTCTCACCAGCACCGGCGGCGCGGCGGTCATCTCGGACATCGACCGACTGTTGGTTCGCCTTCCGGATATGGACCTGAGTGCCTTGGATCGTTTTGGCGACTCCGTGGCCCGCCCCGGAGCCGACGCGCTGTTCGGCATCGCGACCGCCACGATTCAGGATTGGGTGGGCGACTTGGCCCTCGCAAAAGGCGGTGCTCCCCGGGCTCGCCGCGGCAGACCAGATGTCAACGTCCTTAGCACGATCGCGGGCCGGGCCAGCCTTGATCGTTGGCTCGACCTGTGGGACAAGGTTGGCGCGCTGTTCCGACGGGTGGAAAGCGCCAATCTGGATCGTAAGCAGGTGATCCTCACGGCCATGTTGAGCTTGCGCGAAGCGGCTCGCGAACGCCCTGGGCGATAGCACCATCGCGCTGGAAAGACCTCAAAACCCATGGCCGGGCGCGCCAGTTACTACGTCACCACACCCATCTACTACGTGAACGACCGGCCGCACATCGGCCATATGTACACTTCGCTTGCCTGCGACGTACTCGCCCGGTTCAAGCGCTTGGACGGCTATGACGTCCGCTTTCTCACCGGCACGGACGAGCACGGCCAAAAGGTGCAAAAGGCCGCGCTGGCCGCCGGCGTTGAACCGCTCGCCTACTCGGATGCGGTATCCACAAACTTCCGGGAACTGACCCGGATCATGAATTTCTCCAACGATGATTTCATCCGCACCACGGAGCCGCGCCACCGGGACGCCTGTCGGGCACTCTGGGAGCGGCTGACTGCGTCGGGTGACCTTTATCTCGGCAGCTATGCCGGTTGGTACGCCGTGCGCGACGAGGCCTTCTATGCGGAGTCGGAGCTGACGCACACGCCCGACAATGGTCGGGTCGCGCCAACAGGCGCGCCCGTGGAATGGGTGGAGGAGCCCAGCTATTTCTTTCGCCTGTCCGCTTGGCAGGACCGGCTGCTCGCCTTTTACGCCGACCATCCCGATTTTGTTGGACCAGCGAGCCGCATGAACGAGGTTTTGAGCTTCGTCAAAGGTGGCCTGCAGGACCTTTCCGTCTCCCGCACTACGTTCTCCTGGGGTGTGCCGGTTCCGGGTGATCCCGCCCACGTCATGTACGTCTGGCTGGATGCACTCACAAACTACATCACTGCACTTGGCTTTCCCAACACGGACGACGAATACGCGCGATACTGGCCCGCCGACCTCCATATGGTCGGTAAGGACATCCTGCGCTTTCACGCCGTCTACTGGCCGGCGTTTCTCATGTCCGCTGGACTAAAGCCCCCTAAGCGTGTGTTTGCCCACGGCTGGTGGACCGTCGAGGGCCAAAAAATGTCGAAAACCCTCGGCAATGCCATTGATCCGCTCCACCTTGTGGATGCCTATGGCTTGGATTCCGTCCGTTTTGTCATGCTGCGGGAAATTTCTTTTGGCAACGACGGCGACTTTTCGCACCAGTCGGTCCTGAACCGTATCAATGGTGAGCTTGCTAACGAGTTTGGAAACCTGTCCCAGCGCGTGCTGTCGATGGTGTCACGCAACTGCGATCATGTTGTGCCGGAACCGGGCCCGCTAAAAAACGATGACCGGGTGCTCCTCGACGCCGCCGAGAACTTGCTGGTGACGATGCGGACGGCGTTGGACGCCCAGGCCTTCCACGAGGCGCTTGAGGCTATGTGGGTGGTCGTCCGCGCCGCTAACGGTTACGTGGACCGGCAGGCGCCCTGGGCGCTCCGCAAGACCGACGCCGCCCGGATGCAGACGGTGCTGTGGGTCCTAGCAGAAACGATCCGCCACCTCGCCATTTTGATCCAGCCGTTCACGCCCGATGCGTCATCGCGGATGTTGGATCAGTTGGCGGTGCCGGTTGACCGTCGTGGCTTTAACTGCCTCGTCAAGGAGCACGCGCTGACGCCAGGCACCCCGTTGCCGGACCCATCGCCGGTGTTCCCCCGGATCACAGATAATCCCGCGCCAGCAGCGCAGGGGACGTAAGCGCGATGTTGGTCGACAGTCACTGCCACCTCGATTTCCCCGAGCTTGCGGGAGACATCGACGGCGTGATGGCGCGCGCGGCCGATGCTGGCGTCGGCACGATGCTGACTATCTGCACGCATATCACCAAGTTTCCAGGCGTTCTCGCAGTGGCCGAGCGCTATGATCAGGTTTGGTGCACCGTCGGCATCCATCCTCATGAGGCTGGGCGTGAACCGGAGACGTCCGCTGAGCGCCTAAGCGAGCTGGCCAACCATCCCAAGGTCGTCGGCTTTGGTGAGACTGGCCTAGATTACCACTACATGCATAGCCGCAAGGAGGTCCAGCAGAGGTCGTTCCGGGCCCATATTGGCGCTGCGCGTGCAACGGGGCTACCGCTGATCGTTCACACCCGCGAAGCGGAGGCCGATACGGCACGGATTCTTGCCGAGGAGCATGATGCGGGTGCCTTTCCAGGGCTCATACATTGCTTTAGTTCGAGTGCAAAATTCGCTGAAAAGGCGATAAAGTTAGGACTCGCAATTTCCTTCTCTGGCATTGTCACCTTCAAGAAAGCCGAAGCCCTGCGCGAGGTGGCGGCTACCGTTCCCGGTGATCGCATCTTGGTGGAAACCGATGCACCCTACCTAGCCCCCGTGCCCAAGCGTGGCAAACGCAACGAGCCTGCTTTCGTTGCTTACACCGCTGCGGAGGTTGCTGCCGTGCGCGGCGTGTCGATTACTGATCTGGCGGCGCAAACGAGCCGTAACTTCTTTAACTTGTTCACGAAAATCACTCCACCCCGGTATTTAAGCGACGTTTGAACATCACACCATGCGCGTCACGATCCTAGGCGCTGGCGCGTCCAGCGGTACACCAGCGATCGACTGGGGCTGGGGCGGTTGCGATCCGACGGAGCCACGCAACCGGCGGACACGTCCGTCGATCCTAGTCGAGCACGACGGCACGCGCCTGCTCATCGATACGGCGCCCGAGCTTCGCAACCAGCTCTTGCGCGTCGATGTGATGACCCTGGACGCGGTGTTGTACACACACGCTCATGCCGATCATCTGCACGGCATTGATGATCTTCGTGCCATCAATCGTGCCACCGGCAAGCCGCTACCATGTTATGCTGACGCCGCCACATTGGAGACAATTCGCCAACGCTTCGGCTACGTGTTCGAGCCATTGGCCGAGGGGGCTCGCTCCTACTACAAGCCGACCCTCGATCCGTATGTTCTCGAGAACCTACAATCAGTCCACATTGGTGGTGTGCACGTACTTGCGTTCGAGCAGTCCCACGGTTTTAGCACGACGTTGGGCTTTCGTTTTGGCGATGTTGCCTATTCGACGGATGTGGTCGAACTAACCGAACGCGCCTTCGAAGCGCTTGCGGGAATCAAGCTCTGGATTATCGGCACGCTGGTAGATCATCCTCATCCGACCCACTGCGACGTGGACAAGGCCCTGAACTGGATTGAGCGGATTGGTCCGAAGCAAGCAGTGTTGAGCCATCTCGGCAACGACCTGGATTACAAGCAGCTTGCCGGTCGTTTGCCGCCCGGCGTGGTTCCTGCTTACGACGGTCTCACGCTGGAGGCCTGAAGCCTGTCCAGCACCGCGATCAACTCCGAGTATCTTTCAAACACAGCATCGGCGCCGAGTTCGTAGGGCGATTCAGTGGTGTAGCCGCCGGCACGAACGACCACTGGCACACCTGTGGCGCGGCCCACGGCGACGTCATTGGCGTTATCTCCGACCATGACCGCGGCATCCGCACCGACACCGAGCTGATAGAGCACAGCCAGGAGATGGCGGGGGTCCGGCTTGCGGATGTTACCGAGGCTATCTCCGCCCACTATGACGTCGAAGTGATGGGCCAGTGCCAGCTCCGTGAGCACCGTCTTGGCCGGTGCTTCAGGCTTGTTCGTACATACACCAAGCCGGAGGCCGCCGCCGGCCAATTCGGCCAGAGTCTTGGCCACGCCGGTGTAGGGTTTAGTCTGTGTTGAGGTCGAGCCCTCGTAATGGCTGAGAAACCGGGTCGTCAATGCACCCAGGTCATCATTCTCGCCGATCCCGCCCGTTGCGGTCCAAGCGCGGGCTACGAGCTTGACCGCACCGTCGCCGATCATTCCGATCACAGCGTCCAGCGTGAGGGGCGGACGGCCAACCTCGGCCAACGTGCAATTGAGCGCGGCGGTTAGATCGGGGGCGCTGTCGACCAGCGTGCCGTCCAGGTCGAAAACCACTGCGCGAAAACGCCAACCGTTAATCATGTTTTCAGCCGAATCTGGTGGAAATAATCCGTAGCACCATTTCACTTGGCGGGCATACAGACACTGTGGCAGGCTTCGCGCCAACAGCGGAATCCAGCTGAATCCTTTCCTTAGACGAGGTCTCCCCCAATGACCAACAGGAAAACCGCGGTGGTTGTCCTGGCTGCAGGGCAGGGAACGCGAATGAAGTCCGCGATGCCGAAGGTCCTGCACGCCCTGGCCGGCCGTACCCTCATCGATCACGTGCTGACGACAGCGGGCGCTCTGGCGCCAGATCAGATCGTGGTTGTTGTTGGAACGGGGGCCGAAGCGGTTAGCAGGGCCGTTGCTCCCCATCGTACCGCCCTTCAGGATCCGCCGCTTGGCACCGGGCACGCCGTATTGGCGGCCCGCCAGGCGCTTGGCGACTTCCTCAATGGCGATGACAGCGATATCCTGATTCTTTACGGCGACACGCCACTGATCACGGCGGATACCTTGACGCGGATGCGCTCGGCCCGGATGGCGGCGAATGCGCCGGCGGTCGTCGTCCTTGGGTTTCGCCCGCCCGAGCCTGGGGCCTATGGTCGGATCGTCGAAGGGGGCGACGGCCAATTGGAGGCCATCGTTGAGGCCAAGGATGCCACGCCGGAGCAAATGGCGATCACGCTTTGCAACTCCGGAGTGTTTCTTGTTGATGGGCGTCATCTGTTCGACCTCCTGGATCGGGTCGGCAACGACAACGCCAAGGGTGAGTACTACCTGACGGACATTGTCGAGCTGGCTCGCGCCGACGGGCTTTCGTGCGCCGTCGTCGAAGGGCGGTCCGATGAGTTTCTGGGCATCAACTCCCGCACCGACCTGGCGGCCGCGGAGGCTGTGTTTCAGGCGCGACTGCGCGCCCGTGTGATGGAGGCGGGCGTTACCCTGATTGCGCCGGAGACAGTTTTCCTCAGCGCGGACACGTGCCTCGGCCGTGATGTGGTTGTGGGCCCGTTCGTGGTTTTTGGTCCCGGCGTGACGGTAGGCGATAACGTCGAGATTCGATCCTATAGCCACTTGGAGCATACCAACGTCGAGGCGGGTGCCTTGATTGGCCCGTTCGCGCGGCTTCGGCCCGGTGCTGACATCGGCCCCGATGCCCACGTCGGCAACTTTGTCGAGATCAAGAACGCAACCGTCGAGGCAGGAGCCAAAGTCAATCACTTGACCTACATTGGCGATGCTCGGATCGGGGCGCGTACCAACATCGGGGCTGGCACCATTACCTGCAATTACGACGGATTTTTTAAAAGCCGCACCGATATCGGCACCGATGCCTTCATCGGCTCCAACACCTCCTTGATCGCGCCCGTCACCGTCGGCGACGGCGCCATCGTCGGGGCATCCAGTGCGGTGTCTCGGGATGTGCCGGCCGATGCTCTTGCCGTTGTGCGGGGCCCGAGCATTGTAAGGGAGGGTTGGGCGAAGGCGTTCCGTCGGCGTCGCGGTGCGGAAAAGGCGACAACCAAGCGCTAGGGGGTCGTGCTTCATACCAAGACGCTTCTGACCGTTGGAACTTTCGCAAGGATAGACGCAGATGTGCGGTATCATAGGGATTATCGGCAAGGCTGAAGTTGGGCCGCTTCTCATTGACGGGCTGAAGCGCCTGGAGTACCGGGGATATGACTCCGCTGGCGTGGCGACGTTGCAGAACGGCACCATCGAGCGCCGTCGTGCCGAGGGCAAGATCGTTAATCTTGAACGCGTGTTGGACGTCGATCCGGCCCAGGGGCAAATAGGAATCGGCCATACCCGCTGGGCCACCCACGGTGCGCCAACGGAGAACAACGCCCATCCGCACGCCGATGACCGTGTCGTGCTTGTCCACAACGGCATCATCGAGAATTTTCATGAGCTGCGTACGGAACTGATGGCCGAGGGCGTAACGTTCAGCACCGAAACGGACACCGAGGTGGTGGTCCACCTGATCAGCAGCCGCCTGAAAAGTGGCCTGTCGCCGGAAGAGGCAGTGCGGCAGTCGCTATCGCGGCTGGAAGGAGCCTTTGCGCTCGCAATCTTGTTCGCCGGCCATACGGATCTGATGATCGGTGCCCGGCGCGGCAGCCCGCTCGCCATCGGCTACGGTGATGGTGAGATGTATCTGGGCTCAGACGCGTTGGCTCTGGCACCGCTGACCCGACGGATTTGCTACCTGGAGGAGGGGGATTGGGCCGTGGTGCGGTCCAGTGGGGCCGTTATCCGCGATCCGGCTGGCACGGTTGTGGAGCGCGCCGTCAAGCTGACCGCCGCTTCGGGCGCCATGATCGGCAAGGGCAACTACGCCCACTTCATGCTGAAGGAGATCTACGAGCAGCCCGCCGTTATCGGCGACACCCTGCATTCGCTCCTGAATCCCTGGAATCACATCGTCAGCATGCCGAAGCTGCCGTTCGATATGACGAGAGTGCCTCGCATTACGATCATTGCCTGCGGCACATCGTTCCATGCGGCCTTGGTGGCCCGCTACTGGTTCGAGCGCATTGCCCGGGTTCCCTGCGATGTCGATATCGCGTCGGAGTTTCGCTACCGCTGCGCGGAAATGCCGTCCGGAGGGCTTGCGATTTTCATTTCGCAATCGGGAGAGACGGCGGACACGCTGGCGGCGCTACGCTACGCCAAGGCGGAGGCGCAGAGCGTCATCAGCATCGTCAATGTAGCGGAAAGCTCAATGGCGCGCGCGTCCGATGCGTGCCTGTTGACCCACGCCGGGCCCGAAATCGGGGTCGCCTCCACGAAGGCATTCACGACTCAGTTGACCGTCCTCGCCTGTCTGGTGACGGCCATGGCCGCGGCGCGTGGCGCAATCGACCGCGCGGCGGAGAAACGGCTGTGCCAGGCGCTGACCGAGGTACCGAGCCGCGCCAACGACGTCTTGATTCACGACGAGCGACTGGCGGATCTGGCACGCCAGATCATGGAGGCCCGCGACGTCCTCTATCTCGGACGAGGTACCGGCTACCCCATCGCCCTCGAGGGCGCCTTGAAGCTTAAGGAAATCAGCTACATCCATGCCGAGGGGTATGCCGCGGGGGAGATGAAGCACGGTCCTATCGCGCTCATTGACGAAAACATGCCGATCATCGTCATCGCGCCGTCCGACGACCTGTTCGAAAAGACCGCCTCCAACATGCAAGAGGTGATCGCCCGCGGCGGGCGGGTGATTTTTCTTTCCGACAAGCCCGGAATCAAGCAATTGGGCGATGTGGCGGCGGCGACCATAGAACTGCCGCAGGTGGACCCGTTCGTCGCCCCCATCCTGTACACCATTCCCATTCAGCTTCTAGCCTACCACGTAGCTGTCGCGAAGGGCACGGACGTGGACCAGCCCCGAAACCTGGCCAAAAGCGTGACGGTGGAGTAGGGGGCACGCCACAGGCGCAGCGTTTTTTGCTTTTGCCTAAAAGCAACTACGACTGCAGCATTGTATTCGGCGGGCAGCCGATCTCACAATCTTAACGTTGGCAACAGCGAAACTATCGATGGAGACTCGATAGTTGGAAGTAGGTGCGGTCACTTGCAAATTTATACAAATTTTTGTCATATCCGAATTGACCGAAAGATTGTTTTTTGGATACAGTCATTGAGAGTGATGTCGGACAAACAACTACTATGAGGAGATGTGATTTAATAAAAAACCTTACAAGATAACCAGCAAATTTTTAGCATTCAGATTAGGGGGCAAAAAGATGAATGCGCAAGGGTTTCTCCACCGCTATTTTTTAAATAACGGTCAGAAGATTATTAGTAAATGGCTTCATTATTTTGACATCTACGAACATCATTTCGAGCGGTTCCGCAATCGGAGACCAGTAGTTATCGAAATTGGCATTCGCGGAGGCGGATCTCTTTCAATGTGGAAGGAGTATTTCGGTCCGAGTTGCCATATTATTGGTCTGGACATAAACCCTGATTATAAGATTTTTGATGCAGATGGCATTGAGGTATTTGTCGGGAGCCAGGATGACCCTCGTGTCATCAGCTCAATTCTAGATAAGTATGGTCCGCCCGATATTGTCATCGACGATGGAAGCCACATTGTGGATCACGTTATTAAGACGTTTCAGATATTGTATCCACATCTCAGTTCCAATGGTATTTATCTTGTCGAGGATACATACACATCCTACTGGCCAAGATTTGGCGGAGGTTTAAAAAAGCCCGGCACCTTTATAGAGCGATGTAAAGAATTGATTGACGAACTTAACGCCTTTCATTCGAAAGGGGCAGTTCCTATTTCAGGCTTTACGAAAAATACGCAGTCAATTACATTTTACGACAGCGTTGTAGTGTTCGAGAAGCGCCCACAGGGTATACGAAAGCCGTTAACGACGAAAGCCATGGATCAAACATGCAAGGCGGCAGGGTCGCCGTCTAAGCGCTTCTGCGCTGAACCCTGACAATTGTCTGAGATGGTCCGTGCTCCGCGGTTGTCGAGCGTGGCCGACGCGCCGGGCCGGTTCGCCGCCACGGCACATCGGCAGTCCATTTGG